>NZ_CP154630.1:385000-1010357 GCF_039555535.1 Stenotrophomonas maltophilia
TGATAGCCCTGTATCTGAAAGGGCCATTCCAGTGAAGACGAGTAGGGCGGGGCACGTGAAACCCTGTCTGAACATGGGGGGACCATCCTCCAAGGCTAAATACTACTGACCGACCGATAGTGAACCAGTACCGTGAGGGAAAGGCGAAAAGAACCCCGGAGAGGGGAGTGAAATAGAACCTGAAACCGTGTGCGTACAAGCAGTAGGAGCTCCGCAAGGAGTGACTGCGTACCTTTTGTATAATGGGTCAGCGACTTACTGTTCGTGGCAAGCTTAACCGTATAGGGGAGGCGAAGGGAAACCGAGTCTGATAAGGGCGCATAGTCGCGGGCAGTAGACCCGAAACCGGGTGATCTAGTCATGCCCAGGGTGAAGGTGCGGTAACACGCACTGGAGGCCCGAACCCACTCCCGTTGCAAAGGTAGGGGATGAGGTGTGATTAGGAGTGAAAAGCTAATCGAACCCGGAGATAGCTGGTTCTCCTCGAAAGCTATTTAGGTAGCGCCTCATATGTATCCTCTCGGGGGTAGAGCACTGTTATGGCTAGGGGGTCATCGCGACTTACCAAACCATTGCAAACTCCGAATACCGAGACGGACTGTATGGGAGACACACGGCGGGTGCTAACGTCCGTCGTGAAAAGGGAAACAACCCAGACCCACAGCTAAGGTCCCAAATTTTGTGCTAAGTGGAAAACCATGTGGAAAGGCACAGACAGCCAGGAGGTTGGCTTAGAAGCAGCCACCCTTTAAAGAAAGCGTAATAGCTCACTGGTCGAGTCGGTCTGCGGGGAAGATTTAACGGGGCTAAGCACAGAACCGAAGCTTGGGGTGCATAACTTTGTTATGCGCGGTAGAGGAGCGTTCCGTAAGCCGTTGAAGGTGGATTGAGAAGTCTGCTGGAGGTATCGGAAGTGCGAATGCTGACATGAGTAACGATAATGCGGGTGAAAAACCCGCACGCCGAAAGCCCAAGGTTTCCTTGCGCAACGTTAATCGGCGCAGGGTGAGTCGGCCCCTAAGGCGAGGACGAAAGTCGTAGTCGATGGGAAGCAGGTTAATATTCCTGCACCTCGCGTAAGTGCGATGGAGGGACGGAGAAGGTTAGGTGTACCAGGCGTTGGTTGTCCTGGGGAAAGGCGGTAGGTTTGGATCTTTGGCAAATCCGGGATCCTTTAAGACCGAGCACCGAGACGAGCCTTTATGGCGAAGTCACTGATACCACGCTTCCAGGAAAAGCTCCTAAGCTTCAGCTTACGCAGACCGTACCGTAAACCGACACAGGTGGGTAGGATGAGAATTCTCAGGCGCTTGAGAGAACTCGGGTGAAGGAACTAGGCAACATGGCACCGTAACTTCGGGAGAAGGTGCACCCTTTTTGGTGGCTCGTGCGAGCTATAGCTGAAGAGGGTCGCAGTAACCAGGCCGCTGCGACTGTTTATCAAAAACACAGCACTCTGCAAACACGAAAGTGGACGTATAGGGTGTGACGCCTGCCCGGTGCTGGAAGGTTAATTGATGGGGTCAGCCGCAAGGCGAAGCTCTTGATCGAAGCCCCAGTAAACGGCGGCCGTAACTATAACGGTCCTAAGGTAGCGAAATTCCTTGTCGGGTAAGTTCCGACCTGCACGAATGGCGTAACGACAGCGGCGCTGTCTCCACCCGAGACTCAGTGAAATTGAAATCGCTGTGAAGATGCAGCGTTCCCGTGGCAAGACGGAAAGACCCCGTGAACCTTTACTATAGCTTTACACTGAACGTTGAGTTCGTCTGTGTAGGATAGGTGGGAGGCTATGAAACTGTGGCGCTAGCTGCAGCGGAGCCATCCTTGAAATACCACCCTGTCGTGCTTGACGTTCTAACCTGGGCCCATTATCTGGGTCGGGGACCGTGTATGGTGGGTAGTTTGACTGGGGCGGTCTCCTCCTAAAGAGTAACGGAGGAGCTCGAAGGTACGCTCAGCGCGGTCGGACATCGCGCACTGTGTGCAAAGGCATAAGCGTGCTTGACTGCAAGATCGACGGATCAAGCAGGTAGGAAACTAGGACTTAGTGATCCGGTGGTTCTGTATGGAAGGGCCATCGCTCAACGGATAAAAGGTACTCCGGGGATAACAGGCTGATACCGCCCAAGAGTTCATATCGACGGCGGTGTTTGGCACCTCGATGTCGGCTCATCACATCCTGGGGCTGTAGTCGGTCCCAAGGGTATGGCTGTTCGCCATTTAAAGTGGTACGCGAGCTGGGTTCAGAACGTCGTGAGACAGTTCGGTCCCTATCTGCCATGGGCGTTGGAGATTTGAGAGGGGCTGCTCCTAGTACGAGAGGACCGGAGTGGACGAACCTCTGGTGTTCCGGTTGTCACGCCAGTGGCATTGCCGGGTAGCTATGTTCGGAAGCGATAACCGCTGAAAGCATCTAAGCGGGAAGCGCGCCTCAAGATGAGATCTCCCGGGGCACAAGCCCCCTGAAGGAACCATGTAGACTACGTGGTTGATAGGTCAGGTGTGTAAGTACAGCAATGTATTGAGCTAACTGATACTAATGATCCGTGCGGCTTGACCATATAACCTCAAGTTGCCTTGGCTTTACGACAACGTCGTAAGAGCATCCAAGTGCACGCTACGTCACAAGAACTATGCGAGGCTGGCGCCTTGTCCCCTAGGGACGAGTGCGACTCTCCAAAAGCCTCCCTGGTGAAATTAGCGCTGTGGAACCACCCGATCCCATCCCGAACTCGGAAGTGAAACGCAGCTGCGCCGATGGTAGTGTGGCTCAAGCCATGCGAGAGTAGGTCATCGCCAGGGTTTACACCCAAAACCCCGCTGCTCACGCAGCGGGGTTTTTCTTATTAAGTGAAGGCACTGCATTTTCCGGGTGGCTTCCGCCCCAAGGGCAAGATCGCGAAGCTGGCGCTGCAAGCGCTGCTGCAACCGTCTCCCTGGTGAAATTAGCGCTGTGGAACCACCCGATCCCATCCCGAACTCGGAAGTGAAACGCAGCTGCGCCGATGGTAGTGTGGCTCAAGCCATGCGAGAGTAGGTCATCGCCAGGGTTTACACCCAAAACCCCGCTGCTCACGCAGCGGGGTTTTTCTTATTAAGTGAAGGCACTGCATTTTCCGGGTGGCTTCCGCCCCAAGGGCAAGATCGCGAAGCTGGCGCTGCAAGCGCTGCTGCAACCGTCTCCCTGGTGAAATTAGCGCTGTGGAACCACCCGATCCCATCCCGAACTCGGAAGTGAAACGCAGCTGCGCCGATGGTAGTGTGGCTCAAGCCATGCGAGAGTAGGTCATCGCCAGGGTTTACACCCAAAACCCCGCTGCCGCCGCAGCGGGGTTTTTCTTTGTGCGCGGGAAACGCCGGTAGTGCCGGCCGCTGGCCGGCAAGCCGATGGCGGCACATCGCCCGGTAGATCCACGCCATGCGTGGATACCCTGCGCGAGGAAGCATGGCGCCAACCAAGGTTGGCCGCTACCAATCGATGCCGGCCAGCGGCCGGCACTACCGGTAGATCCACACCCGCCGTGGATGAGCCGCCGACAGCACGCAAAAAAAAGCGGCGCCCCGTGGGGCGCCGCTTGAACCTCAACGATGTTCAGTCGAGCAGGGCTCGCCCTTACTTGGCCGAAGCCTTGTCCTTCATCATCGCGTCGCGGGCCGCCTTGAACGGGTTGCCTGCATACCAGTTCGGCCAACGATCACCACCGGCCAGCTCCTTGCCGACGCCGTACATCAACTGCAGGTCTTCGACCGTACCGTCCAGCTTCCAGGTGGACGCATCGAACTCGTCCTTCGGGCCGTGGTAACGGTTGGCACCATAGTCGGCCGCGGCCTTGCGGCCGGCGTCCACGCCGCCCTCGCGCAGGTCCTCGCCACCATCGGCGTACAGTGCCGGCACGCCGGCCTTGGCGAAGTTGAAATGGTCCGAACGGAAGTAGAAGCCGCTCTGCACCGAAGTCTCACCGTGCAGGGTACGGCCCTGGGCCGCAGCCAGCGGCTTGAGGATGTCTTCCAGTTCCGAGCTGCCGAAGCCGGTGACGGTCACGTCCTTGGCACGGCCGGCCACCGACATCGCATCAATGTTGATCACACCGGCGATCTTGTCCAGCGGGAAGGTCGGGTGGGAGACGTAGTACTTCGAACCCAGCAGGCCGGACTCTTCCAGGGTCACTGCCAGGAACACCACCGAACGTTCCGGCTTCGGATCCTGGTGGGCCATTGCTTCGGCCACCTCAAGGATGCCCGCCACGCCGGTCGCGTTGTCGACCGCACCGTTGTAGATGTTGTCGCCGGTTTCACCCTCGTGCTTGCCCAGGTGGTCCCAGTGCGCCATGTACAGCACGGCCTCGTCGGCACGCTTGCTGCCCGGCAGCACGCCCACCACGTTGCGCGACTGCTTCTGCGCGATCTGGCTCTTCAGGTCGACCGCGGCGGTGGCCTTCAGCGGCACCGGCTTGAAGCCGCGCTTGCTCGCATCCTTGTAAGCCTGCGCCAGGTCCAGGCCGGCACCGGCAAACAGCGCCTTGGCGGCGTCGGCACTCAGCCAGCCCTGTACCGGAATACGGGCTTCCGGGTCATCCTTGGCCGGCAGGTCGTACTGCGGTCCGGCCCAGGAGTTCTTCACCACATCCCAGCCGTAGGACGCGCCGGCGGTGTCGTGCACGATCAGCGCGGCAGCGGCGCCCTTGCGGGCGGCTTCCTCGAACTTGTACGTCCAGCGGCCGTAGTAGGTCATGCGCTTGCCGTCGAACAGCTTCGCGTCGTTGACGTGGAAGCCCGGATCGTTGACGAACATCACGACCGTCTTGCCCTTCCAGTCCTGGCCGGCATAGTCGTTCCACTTCTGTTCCGGCGCATCGACGCCGTAGCCGACGAACACCAGATCGCTGGCATCAACCTTCACCTCGGCCTGGCCGGTACGGGTGCCGACCACCATGTCGGTGCCGAACTTCAGCTCGGTGGTCTTGCCACCCTGGGTGATCTTCAGCACAGTCGATGCGTCGGCCGTGGTTTCGGTCATCGGCACGTCCTGGAACCAGCTGTCGCCGTTGCCCGGCTGCAGACCGATGCGCTGCATCTGGTCGCGGATGTAGTTGACCGTCAGTTCCTCGCCCTTGCTGCCCGGGGCGCGGCCTTCGAATTCATCCGACGCCAGCGTCTTGACCATCTCGGCGAAGTCGCCGGCGTTGATCTCCGGGGAGAACTGATGAGCGGCCGGCTTCGGGGCAGCGGCAGCGGTATCGGCGGCCGGCGCGGTGGCCGGCGTGGTTTCGCCTTTGCAGGCACTGAGCGCGGCCGCGGCGGCCAGGCACAGGAGGAGTTTGCGGGGCATCGTCTATTCCTGGAGAACAAAGGGCGGCCGCACGTCGCGCACGGCCGGTGTCAGCGAGTATCACCGAACCGGGCGGTCCGGTGCGCTCAGTCCGCCGGAGCGGTTTCGGTGTCGAACGGGATCGGCTCGGCGCCGGTAACCGGCCCGATACGGGCAGTGCGATGCACGTACAGCACCACCTCGCGTTCGAACTGGAGGGGGCCGCTGACAACGGCATTCGGGCCGACGATCACACGCGGCTTGCGGCTGGCGGTGAGCGAGACGCTGAAGTTCGGCTTGCGCACGTGCACACCGCCGTTGACCTGGGAACCGATGCCGACGGTGATGTCACCGTTGACGGTCTCCACATCCTTGCCGACGCGGCTTTCGACCAGGCCGATGCCACCGTTCACGGTCTCGACACCGCCTTCGATCTGGCTGCCGCGATCGGTGAAGATGCTGCCGTTGACGGTGCTGACGCTGCCGTGTGCGATCACCTCGCGGCCCAGGCGTACGCCGCCGTTGACCGTTTCAATCTTGCCGGTACGTGCACGGTCGGCAACCTTGACCCCGCCGTTGACGGTGTCGATGCTGCCGGTCTCGACGCCTTCGCCGACGCGGATGCCGCCGTTGACGGTATCCAGCTTGCCGTAGCGTTGGCCGGCGTCGGCGCTGATGCTGCCGTTGACCTTGCTGATGTTCTCCTGCGCACAGACCGGCCCGGTGGCCAGTAGTACGCCCAACAGCAGCGGAATGGAAAGAGTTTTCATGGCGACCTCGATGGATGTGCGGCTGGCAGGCCGCGTGCGGAGATGTCACCATTCCCCGGTACCCCCTGCAACTGCCTGAAGTCACTGGAAAGCCCTTGCGCGACAACGTCTTCCCATCACGCCGACATCACATCGCCGCTGCCCGCGGCGGGCGCTGGCTGCTGCTGGGGCTGGCGTTGGCGCTGGCCCTGCCGCTGCCCAGCGGTGCGCAGACCACCCGCGAGACCGAGCGCAAGCTGCAGAAACTGCGTACCGAACTGAAGGGCGTGGCGCAGGAGCGACGGCAGATCGAGGGCCAGCGCGGCCAGGCCTCGCAACAACTGCGCGAGGCCGACGAGAAGGTAGCCCGCACCGGCCGTGCCCTTGCGCAGACGGAAGCCGCGCTGCGCGAGCAGGGCCGCGCCCTGGCCGAAGCCGAACAGCGCCGCAACACCCTGCAGACCAACCTGGCCCAGCAGCACCGCGAACTGGCCGGGCTGTTGCGCGCGGCGTATCAGCTGGGCAACCACGCACCGCTGAAGCTGCTGCTGTCGCAGGACACGGTGGCCGATGCCAACCGTGCCCTGGCCTACCACCGCTACCTGCAGCGCGAGCGCGCACAGCGCATCACCACGCTGACCGCCGACCTGAAGGAACTGGAAGCGGTGCAGGCGCAGATCGCCGAGCGCAAGCAGAAGCTGCAGGGGGCGCAGCAGGACCAGAAGCAGCAGGCAGCCGCCCTGGAAGCCGATCGCCGCGATCGCGCAAAGACGGTGGCCTCGCTGGACGAACGCTTCAAGGACCAGCGCGAGAAGGAACAGGCGCTGGGCCAGGATGCCAAGGCACTGGAAACGCTGCTGGCGAACCTGCGTGCCGCCGCGGCCCGGGCCGAAGCCGAGCGCCGCGCCGCCGCGCGTCGAGCAGCCGCTGAAAAGGCTGCTGCCGAGCGTGCCGCACGCCAGGCCGCCGCGCAGGGCCGTCCGCCACCGCCGCCCACCAAGGTCCCGCCTGCCGTGGCCTCTGCGCCGGCGCCGAAGGTCGGTGGCCTGGGCTGGCCGTTGTCGGGCAACCTGCTGGCCCGCTACGGCGGAAAGCTGCCCGACGGCCGCACCAGCAGCGGTGTGCTGATCGGCGCGCCCGCCGGCAGCACCGTCACTGCCGTGGCCGACGGCACCGTGGTGTTTTCCGACTGGATGACCGGCTACGGCATGATCCTGATTGTCGATCACGGCAACGGCTACATGAGCCTGTACGCACACAACGACACCCTGCTGAAGGATGCCGGCGCGCGGGTCAGCCGTGGCGATGCGGTGGCCAAGGTCGGCAATTCCGGCGGCCAGGGCGTCACCGCGCTGTACTTCGAGCTGCGCCGTGGCGGGCAGCCGGTGAACCCCGACAGCTGGCTGCAGCGGCGCTGAATCCAGCGCCTCCGCGTGCAGGGCGGATTCAACGGGAATTTAGCTGTGCTTCGCGCATAATCGACGCATGTGCCTTGGGCACGATGCCAACGTCGACAGGAGTGATCCATGCGCGCAGCCCGTACCGCCACCCTCTTGCTGGCCCTGTTGCCGGCGCTGTCCTGGGCGCAGCAGACCGCGCCCGCCCCCAGCCAGGAAACCAGCGGGCAGGCAGCGAACAGCGAGGAGGCGGTGACCTCGAAGGTGCCGCTGGAGGACATCCGCCGCTTCGTGGCCGTGTACAACGCGGTGCGTGCCGCCTATGTCGACCCGGTCGATGACAAGAAGCTGATGCAGTCGGCCGTGCGTGGCCTGCTGCTCGACCTTGATCCGCACAGCACCTACTTCAACAAGGAAGACGCGCAGGCCTTCGACGAACAGGCCAACGGCGCCTACGAGGGCATCGGCGTGGAGCTGCAGCAGCAGCCGGACAACGCCAGCATGAAGGTGATTTCGCCGATCGACGACACGCCGGCGGCCAAGGCCGGCATCCTCGCCGGCGACCTGATCATTGCCATCGACGGCAAGCCGATCAGCGCGATCGATGCCAGCGAACCGCTGCGTGGCCCGGCCGGCAGCAAGGTGGTGCTGACCATCGTGCGCGACGGCAAGCCGAAGCCGTTCGATGTCAGCCTCACCCGCCAGACCATCCGCGTGACCAGCGTGCGCAGCCGTCTGCTGGAGCCGGGCTATGGCTACATCCGCCTCAGCACCTTCCAGGCCGATACCGGTTCGGACTTCCAGAAGCACGTGCAGCAGCTGCAGAAGCAGTCCGGTGGCCAGCTCAAGGGCCTGGTGCTGGACCTGCGCAGCAACCCGGGTGGCCTGCTGACGGCCGCCGTGCAGGTGGCCGACGATCTGCTCGACAAGGGCAACATCGTCAGTACCCGTGGCCGCATCAGCATCAGCGATGCCCGATTCGACGCGACCCCGGGCGACCTGCTGAAGGGCGCACCGGTGGTGGTACTGGCCGATGCCGGCTCGGCCAGTGCCTCGGAAGTGCTGGCCGGCGCGCTGCGCGACAACAAGCGCGCACGCGTGGTCGGCAGCCGCACCTTCGGCAAGGGCTCGGTGCAGACCGTGCTGCCGCTGGACAACGGGGATTCGGTGAAGCTGACCACGGCGCGCTATTACACGCCCAGCGGCAAGTCGATCCAGGCCACCGGCATCGTGCCGGACGTTGAGTTGAAACCCGCCCCGACGCCGGCCGACGATGCGCTGCCGGCCAGCCTGAGCGATTACAGCGAAGCGACCCTCCCGGGCCACCTGCGCGGCGACGACGAAGGCACCGAGGGCTACCACGCCGGCGCGGTGCTGCCGGGCGACGGCCCGATCAACGATGCGCTGGCCGAACTGAAGAATCCCGGTTCGGTAGCTGCACGGTTGAAGGCCGAAGCGGCCAAGGCAGATGCGGCCAAGGCCGCGAAGGCCGCTGCGGCGAAGCCGGAAACGAAGGCCGAGCCAAAGCCGGAAGCAAAGCCCGCACCGGCCCCGGCGCCGGCCAAGCCCTGACGGTAGCGCCGGGCCATGCCCGGCGCCGGCCCAAGGGCGGAAGAAGAAAACAAATGCCGGGCAGCGGCCGGCACTACCGGGCGGTCAGAACCCGTGCCGCTTGCGCAGCCGGCGCGCGATCGCAGCGCGCACGTACACGCCATACACCAGGCCAAACACGAAGCCGCCGATGTGGGCCCACCAGGCCACCATGCCGAAGCTCGGGCCGATATGGGCGAACACCACCTGCAGCGCGGCCCACACGCCGATCAGCAGGTAGGCCGGGGCACGCACGAACTCCAGGAACAGGCCAAGCGGGATCACCACGCCCAGCCGCGCACCCGGGAACAGGGCCAGGTAGGCGCCGATCAGCGCCGACACCGCGCCGCTGGCGCCGATGATGATCTGGTCCGGGCTGCCCATGGTGTAGATCGCCACCAGATTGGATACCGCGCCGCCGACCAGGAACAGCAGCAGCAGCCGCCACGGGCCCAGCACCCGCTCGGCCGGCAGGCCGAAGATCAGCAGGAACACCAGATTGCCCAGCAGGTGCGACCAGTCCGCGTGCAGGAACAGGGCGGTGAACAGGCGAAGCACGCTGCCGTCCTGCAGCGTCGCCCACCAGTCGAGCGGGTGGGTCAGGCCGGTGGACAGGGCGCCCCAGTCCAGCCAGAGGCTGCCGCGGGCATCGTCCGGGCGCGAGATCGACCACAGGAACGCCAGCCACAGTGCCGCAAACAGCACGGGTGTGGCCCAGCGCAGGGCCGCCTTCTTGCGCGACGGGAGGGAGACGAACATGGCACTAGCCTAGCGTGCGGGCGCTTGCGACGGGGATTGTCCTGTTCAGCTTTTGAGACGAAAAAACCGCCTGCGCCGTTATTGTTTCATTAACGGCTCTGGGTAATACTCGCATACGGCGTCGTATGTCGGGAGGGGAATCCGGCGCGCTTCGACGGGCCTCCGGGCCTGCCGGGCGCAGGCGCACTCAGAGCACCATCACCGCTTACCGGAGAGAGAGAACTACGATGCAAACCGCTTCCACCATTGCCCGACTGACCCTGCTGGCCGTCGGCGTTGCCGGTGCGCTGGCCGCCGCCGATGCCAATGCTGCCGCCTTCCAGCTGAAGGAAAACAGCGCCAAGGGCCTGGGCCGCGCGTTCGCCGGCTCCACCTCGACCGAAGGTGACGCCTCGGTCATCGCCACCAACCCGGCCTCCATGCGCCTGCTCGACGGCACCCTGGTCCAGGGCGACGTCAGCGCCATCAGCTTCGGCGCCAAGTTCCGCGGCCAGGGCCAGTACGGCAACGGCGCGCCGATTTCCGGTGGCAACGGCGGCGACGCCGGCATGATCGCCCCGGTTCCGGCCGCCTACTTCCACCTGCCGTTCGGCGAGAAGGAGAACATGCACTTCGGCGCCTCGCTGACCGTGCCGTTCGGCTTCAAGACCGAATACGACCGTGACTGGGTCGGCCGCTACAACGGCGTCAAGACCGAGCTGCAGGCGATCGACCTGGGCGTGGCGTTCTCCTACGACGTCAACCCGTACCTGTCGTTCGGTGCGTCGGTGTTCGCCGAGCGCCTGAACGTCGACCTGACCAGCGCCGTCGATACCGGCACCGCGATCAACGCCAGCGCCCAGCAGAAGGCAGCCGCTGCCGTGCTGGCCGCCGGTGGTACCCCGGCTCAGGCCCTGGCCGCCTCGAGGCAGGCCGCTGCGGCCTTGGCCCAGCAGGGCTTCGCCCCGGGCACCGCCGATGGCTTCCTGCGCATCAAGGGCGATGAAGTGTCGGTCGGCTACACCTTGGGCATGACGGTCACCCCGGTGGAAGGCACCAACATCGCCTTCAGCTACCGCTCGAAGGTCGAGCACAAGATCACCGACGGCAAGGCCGACTTCACCATCCCGCAGAACGCTGCCGCCTTCCTGGCCGCGGCCGCCCCGGGTACCTTCATCGACAGCAACGGCCGCGCCACCATCACCCTGCCGGCCAGCGCCACCGTGGGCTTCACCCACCGCGTGAACGACCAGTGGCAGATCATGGCCGAAGTCACGCGCACGGCGTGGAGCAAGTTCGACCAGGTCACCGTCGACTATGATTCCAACCAGCCGGACAGCGTGCTGCCGTTCCACTACCGCGACACCACCTTCGCGTCGATCGGTACTGATTTCCGCGTGAACGACAAGCTGACCCTGCGTGGCGGCCTGGCCTATGACCAGACCCCGACCACCGACGCCCACCGCGACGTGCGCGTGCCGGACACCACCCGTAAGTGGCTGTCGCTGGGCCTGACCTACGCCGCTTCGGACAAGATGGAATACAGCGTGGGCTACACCCACCTGTTCACCAAGGATCCGAACATCACCTCGACCTCGGTCACCGGCAACACCGTGACCGGCAAGTACAAGGTCAGTGGCGACGTGCTGGCAGCTTCGATGCAGTACAAGTTCTGATGCAGGCCCTGGCCTGAAGCAGCACACGGAAGGCCCCGCGTAAGCGGGGCTTTCTTTTGGGTGGGTTTCGGGCCATCCACGCATGGCGAGGATCTTCTGGGCAGAGCAGCCATCCACGTCGTGGATCCACGACAATGGCGCCATGAACCTGTCCGACCCGAACTTCCAGTTGGAGCTGGCTGCCAACATCGCCGTCGCCGGCTCGATCCTGCTGGCGGGCCGCAACAACGTGCACACCTGGTGGCTGGGCATCGTAGGCTGCGCACTGTTCGCCGCGGTGTTCGAGCGTTCGCACCTGTATGCGGACATGGTGCTGCAGTTCTTCTTCATCGCCATCAGCGTGCTGGGCTGGTGGCAGTGGCTGCGTGGTGACCATGGTGCACCTCTGCCGATTACTTCATTGCGGCCGCGCGCCTGGGCCTGGCTGGCGCCGCTGGCGGTAGTGGCCACCTTCGGCTACGGCTGGATGCTGACCCGCCTGACCAGCGCCTACGCGCCGTACATCGATTCGGCGGTGCTGGTACTGAGCGTGATCGCGCAGATCCTGATGATGCGCCGCAAGCTGGAATCGTGGTGGGTGTGGCTGCTGGTGAACACCGTGGCGGTGCCGCTGTACTACAGCCGAGGCCTGCACCTGACCTCTATCCTTTACATCGGTTTCTGGATAAACGCGCTGGTCGCCCTGCGCCACTGGCGCAAGCTGATGCGGGTGTAGAGCCGAGCCCATGCTCGGCTACGCCAGGAAAGCCGAGCATGGGTTCGGCTCTACAGGAAGAAAAACCACAAAAAACCCCGCTTTCGCGGGGTTTTTCGTTTACCGCATCAACCGGGCGATCAGTCGCCCAGGGTCAGCAGCGAGGCGTTGCCGCCGGCGGCAGTGGTGTTCACCGTCACCGTCTTTTCGGTGGCGAAGCGCAGCAGGTAGTGCGGGCCACCGGCCTTCGGACCGGTGCCGGACAGGCCCTGGCCGCCGAACGGCTGCACGCCGACCACCGCACCGATCTGGTTGCGGTTGACGTAGACGTTGCCGACGTGGACGCCGTTGCTGATGCGGTCGACGGTCTCGTCGATGCGCGAATGCACGCCCAGGGTCAGGCCGTAGCCGGTGGCGTTGATCTGGTCGATCACTGCATCGAGCTGGTCACCCTTCCAGCGGATCACGTGCAGGACCGGCCCGAAGATTTCCTTGTGCAGCTGGCCCAGGTCCTTCAGTTCATACGCACGCGGTGCGAAGAAGGTGCCATTGGCGGCTTCGGCGGACAGCTCGGCGGCAGCGATCAGGCGCGCTTCGCGGTCCATGCGTTCGGCGTGGTCCTGCAGGATCTTCAGTGCATCGGCGTCGATCACCGGGCCGACGTCGGTGGACAGCAGGCCGGGGTTGCCGACCTTCAGCTCCTTCATCGCACCGGCCAGCATGGTCATCACCTTGTCGGCGATGTCGTCCTGCACGAACAGCACGCGCGCGGCCGAGCAGCGCTGGCCGGCCGAGGTGAAGGCCGAACCGATGGCGTCCTTGACCAGCTGCTCCGGCAGCGCCGAGGAGTCGGCGATGAAGGCATTCTGGCCGCCGGTCTCGGCAATCAGCACACCGATGGCGGCATCGCGTGCGGCCATCGCGCGGTTGATCGCACGGGCGGTGTCGGTGGAGCCGGTGAAGGCGACGCCGGCCACGCGCGGATCGGCGGTGAGCGCGGCACCGACGGTGGCGCCGTCGCCGGGCAGGAACTGCACCACCTCGGCCGGCACGCCGGCGTCGTGCAGCAGCTTCACCGCGTAGTAGCCGATCAGGTTGGTCTGCTCGGCGGGCTTGGCGATGACGCTGTTGCCGGCGGCGAGTGCAGCGGCCACCTGGCCCAGGAAGATCGCCAGCGGGAAGTTCCACGGGCTGATGCAGACGAACACGCCGCGGCCGTGCAGCTGCAGCTCGTTGGATTCACCGGTCGGGCTCGGCAGCTTTTCGGCGTGGCTGAACTGCTCGCGCGCCTGCTTGGCGTAGTAGCGCAGGAAGTCCACCGCTTCGCGCACTTCGGCGATGCTGTCGGGCAGGCTCTTGCCGGCTTCCTTCACGCACAGCGCCATGAACTCCGGCATGCGCGCTTCCAGCTGGTCGGCGGCGTGCTCGAGGATGGCGGCGCGGCTGGCGGCCGGGGTGCGGTTCCAGGCCGGCTGCGCGGCCACGGCATTGGCCAGGGCCTTCTGCACGGTGGCGGCGTCGGCGGCCAGCCACTGGCCGACCACTTCGCGGGTGTCGGCCGGGTTGGTCACCGGCAGCGCAGCGCCGGCCGGGTTGGCACCGGGCACCAGCGGGGCGGCCTGCCAAGGCTTCACAGCCGCGTTGATCTGCTCGGCCAGGGCGCGCAGTTCGTTGTCGTTGGCGAGGTTGGCGCCCATGGAGTTCTTCCTGTCGTGGTTCTGGCTGCGCAGCAGGTCAACCGGCAGCGGGACCTTGGGATGCGGAATCGAAGCGAACGAGGACACCATCTCGACCGGATCGCGGATCAGGTCGGCGATCGGCACGCGCTCGTCGGTGATGCGGTTGACGAAGCTGGAGTTGGCGCCGTTTTCCAGCAGGCGACGCACCAGGTACGGCAGCAGGTCTTCATGCGAACCGACCGGCGCATACACGCGGCAGGGCAGGCCCAGGCGGTCGGCCGGCACCACTTCGGCGTACAGGTCGTCACCCATGCCGTGCAGCTTCTGGTGCTCGTACACGCCGCCGTTTGCGATGCTGCGCACCGCGGCAATGGTGTGCGCGTTGTGCGTGGCGAACATCGGGTAGATCGCATCGGCATGCGTGAACAGGCGCTTGGCGCAGGCCAGGTAGGAGACGTCGGTGTTCTGCTTGCGGGTGAACACCGGGTAGCCCGGATAGCCTTCGATCTGCGCGCGCTTGATCTCGGCATCCCAGTAGGCGCCCTTGACCAGGCGCACCTGCAGGCGGCGACCGGCGCGGCGCGCCATGTCGGCCAGGTGGTCGATCGTGTACGGGGTGCGCTTCTGGTAGGCCTGCACGACCACGCCGAAGCCATCCCAGCCGGCCAGCGAGGCGTCGGAGAACACCTGCTCGATGATGTCCAGCGACAGTTCCAGGCGGTCGGATTCTTCGGCGTCGACGGTGCAGCCGATGCCGTAGCTCTTGGCCAGCTGTGCCAGTTCCAGCACGCCCGGCACCAGGTCCTTCAGCACGCGCTCGCGCTTGGCGTGCTCGTAGCGCGGGTACAGCGCCGACAGCTTGATCGAGATGCCCGGGGCATTGTTGACGTCGCCGTCCGGACGGCCGCCGCGTGCCTTGTGATCGCCGCCGATCGCGTGGATCGCACGACGGTAGTCTTCCAGGTAGCGCAGCGCGTCCTTCATGGTCAGCGCGCCTTCGCCGAGCATGTCGAACGAGTAGCGGTAGCTGGCGTTGTCGCCCTTGTGCGAGCGCGCCAGCGCTTCGCTGATGGTGCGGCCCATGACGAACTGGTGGCCCATGATCTTCATCGCCTGGCGCACGGCCAGGCGCACCACCGGCTCACCGACGCGGCCGACCAGGCGCTTGAACGCGCTGGGCGCATCGGCGCGGGTGGCGTCGTTCATCTGCACCAGCTTGCCGGTCAGCATCAGGCCCCAGGTGGAGGCGTTGACCAGCACCGAATCGCTGCCGCCCAGGTGCTTTTCCCAGTCGGCATCGGCCAGCTTGTCGCGGATCAGCTTGTCGGCGGTATCCTGGTCCGGAATGCGCAGCAGCGCCTCGGCCACGCACATCAGCAGCACGCCTTCCTCGCTGCCCAGGTCGTACTGGCGCATGAAGGCTTCGATGGCGCCCTGGTCCTTGGCACGCACGCGCACGCGGCCGACCAGGTCGGCGGCCAGCGCCTGTACCCGGGACTGTTCCTCGGCGGGCAGGCGGGCCTGCGCCAGCAGTTCGCGCACGTGGCTGGCCTCGTCCTTCAACCAGGCATCGGTGATGGCCTGGCGGAACGGGTTGGGGGGCGCCGGCAGTTCCGGCGACAGCAGCGCGCCGGGACGCGGGGCGTCGCTGGCGGCAGGGGAGGAGGAAGGTGCGTTCATGCCGGTCCGGCCAATGGAAAACTTGGCGATTTTAAACATTTTTGCGGCCTTCGGAAGTGCCGCGCAGACACCTTCATGAAGGGCTGATAGCCCCTAACGGTGGTGGATTCGGCGTGTTCATAAATCCTGCCAATATTTGTGCCGAATTCGTCATTCGCGCCGCCGACCTCATGCTGTGTTGCAGCATCTGAAAAAGTGTGAATGCACCCTTGCTACCGGCGAGAGGGCGGGGCTACCATCGAGACGTTTCCCGCGGCAGGAACGCGGTTGCGACATGATCGAGGTGCTTCCAGCTCCGGATGGGTCAGGTACGCAGCTGCGGCTGCGTCCCCCACGGGCGCTCGATGCCCGGCAGTTCGTCCTGTTGTTCACCGTGTTGTCGGGTGCGATGTGGCTGGTGTCCGCCTTCGGGTGGTTGGCCGGCAATGCGTTCGCCCCCCTGTTCGCGCTGCTGTACAGCCTGGTGCTGGCGGCGGCGCTGCGTGCCTTGTGGCGCAGTGGTGAACGGCAGGAGGAGATCCGGGTAGTACCGGCGTACGTGGAGGTCATCCCCGTACCCGGTGGATCGCCGGTGTTCCGGGCCCACCCCCACTGGGTGCGCCTGCTCACCGACGATGAGAGGGTCCGGCTGGCATCCAGCGGCCGGCAGGTGGAGGTGGGGAGTTTCCTCGCGCCGGCCGAACGTCAGACGCTCGCAGAGACACTTGAAAGCTTGCTCGCCGCCAGCGATGGCGGCAACCGACGACGCTAAGGGTCTAGGCAATGAAGCAAAGCAGCAGGTGGGGCACGAAGTGCGTGAACGCGGTTGCCGCAGTGCTGGCGACCGGGGGACTGATGCCGGCGTTGGCCTGGGCCCAGGCGGCCGATCCCAAGCCGTGGCAGCTGAACATGGGCAAGGGGGTGACCCAGACCTCGCGCCTGGCCTGGGAATCGAACAACCTGTCGTTGATCATCTGCACGGTGATCGGCGTCATCGTGTTCGGGGCGATGGCCTACGCCATCTTCAAGTTCCGCAAATCCAAGGGCGCGGTCGCGGCCACCTTCAGCCACAACACCAAGGCCGAGATCATCTGGACGGTGATCCCGGTGATCATCCTGATCGTGATGGCATGGCCGGCCACGGCCAACCTGATCAAGATGTACGACACCCGCGATGCCGAGATGACGGTGAAGGTCACCGGCTACCAGTGGATGTGGAAGTACGAATACCTCGGCGAGAACGTCACCTTCACCAGCCGCCTGGACCGCGAGTCCGACCGGGTGCGGCAGAGCGGCGTCGTGCCGACCCGCGAGAGCCATCCGCACTACCTGCTGGATGTCGACAACCGTCTGGTGCTGCCGGTCGATACCAAGGTGCGCTTCGTCATCACCTCCGACGACGTGATCCACGCCTGGTGGGTGCCGGCGCTGGGCTGGAAGCAGGACGCCATCCCCGGTTTCATCAACGAGGCCTGGACCAGCATCGAGCAGCCCGGCGTGTACCGCGGGCAGTGCGCCGAGCTGTGCGGCAAGGACCACGGCTTCATGCCGATCGTGGTCGAGGCGGTGTCCAAGGAAGACTTCAAGCAGTGGCTGGCGCAGCGCAAGCCTGCACCGCCGGCCGAGCCCGCTTCCCCTGCGGCACCTGCAGAACCGGCTGCACCTGCGAGCGAAGCACCGGCAGCACCTGCCGCTGCCGAAGCCGGCAGCGCACCTGCCACCGCAGCCAGCGGCGCGTGATGTAAAGCCCGCGGCCGCCTGCTGCGGCCGTGGTGACAACCGATTCTGAGAGGTGTTTTGCAATGGCGCACTCGGCAGTTGGGCACGACGATCACCATCACCACCAGAGCTTCTTCGAGCGTTGGTTCTTCTCGACCAACCACAAGGACATCGGCACGCTGTACCTGGGTTTCAGCTTCATCATGTTCATCATCGGTGCGGCGATGAGCGTGGTGATCCGCGCCGAGCTGGCGCAGCCGGGCCTGCAGTTCGTCAAGCCCGAGTTCTTCAACCAGATGACCACCGTGCATGCGCTGGTGATGATCTTCGGCGGTGTGATGCCGGCCTTCGTCGGCCTGGCCAACTGGATGATCCCGCTGCAGATCGGCGCGCCGGACATGGCGCTGCCGCGCATGAACAACTGGTCGTTCTGGCTGCTGCCGGTGGCCTTCAGCCTGCTGCTGCTGACCCTGTTCCTGCCCGGTGGTGCACCGGCCGGTGGCTGGACCCTGTACCCGCCGCTGTCGCTGCAGGGTGGCTACAACGTCGCCTTCAGCGTGTTCGCCATCCATGTGGCCGGCATCAGTTCGATCATGGGCGCGATCAACATCATCGCCACCGTGCTCAACATGCGCGCGCCGGGCATCGACCTGCTGAAGATGCCGATCTTCTGCTGGGCCTGGCTGATCACCGCGTTCCTGCTGATCGCGGTGATGCCGGTGCTGGCCGGCGCGGTGACCATGCTGCTGACCGACAAGTTCTTCGGCACCAGCTTCTTCAACGCCGCCGGTGGCGGTGACCCGGTGATGTACCAGCACATCTTCTGGTTCTTCGGGCATCCCGAGGTCTACATCATGATCCTGCCCGCGTTCGGCGTGGTCAGCGAGATCATCCCGACCTTCAGCCGCAAGCCGCTGTTCGGCTACCAGGCGATGGTGTATGCCACCGCCGCGATCGCGTTCCTGTCGTTCATCGTCTGGGCCCACCACATGTTCACCGTGGGCATGCCGCTGGGTGGTGAGATCTACTTCATGTTCGCCACCATGCTGATCTCGATCCCCACCGGCGTGAAGGTGTTCAACTGGGTCAGCACGATGTGGCGCGGTTCGCTCACGTTCGAAGCGCCGATGCTGTGGTCGGTGGCCTTCGTCATCCTGTTCACCATCGGTGGCTTCTCCGGCCTGATGCTGGCCATCGTCGCCGCCGACTTCCAGTACCACGACACCTACTTCGTGGTGGCCCACTTCCACTACGTGCTGGTGACCGGCGCAGTGTTCGCGCTGATCGCGGCGGTGTACTACTGGTGGCCGAAGTGGACCGGGCGCATGTACAGCGAGAAGTGGGCCAAGGTGCACTTCTGGTGGTCGATCGTGTTCGTCAACCTGCTGTTCTTCCCGCAGCACTTCCTCGGCCTGGCCGGCATGCCGCGCCGCATTCCCGATTACAGCGTGGCGTTTGCCGACTGGAACCTGATCAGCTCGATCGGTGCGTTCGGCATGTTCGTCACGCCGTTCATGATGGCCGCGATCCTGCTGTCGTCGCTGCGCAACGGCGAGAAGGCCGAAGCGCGGAGCTGGGAAGGCGCGCGTGGCCTGGAGTGGACGTTGCCGTCGCCGGCACCGGCACACACCTTCACCACGCCGCCGACCATCCGCCCAGGGGACCTGGCGCATGACGACATCACGCATTGAGGTGGGGCATGCATAACGAGAGCCCGCTGCAGACCTGTAGAGCCGAGCCATGCTCGGCTGACGTGGAGCAGCCGAGCATGGCCCGGCTCCACAACAGCCCGGGCGACGCCCCGGAAAACGACATCGAACTGCAACGCCAGCGCGCCAGGCGCACCGCCCTGTGGGTGGGCGCCATCGCGGTGCTGGTCTACGTCGGCTTCATCCTCAGTGGGGTGATCGGCCGATGAGCGACGCACCGGCCACCGCGACCTCACGCAGTGCCGGGCTGCCGCGCCTGATCGGCGTGGCGGTGGCGGTGTTCCTGCTGACGTTCTCGCTGGTGCCGCTGTATCGCATCGCCTGCGAGAAGGTGTTCGGCGTGCGCCTGGAGCGCGGCCCCGGCAGCGAAGCCAGTGCGGGTGCGGCGTCCGGCAAGCGCACCGTACGGGTGGAATTCGATGGCGGCGTCAACTCGCGCCTGCCGTGGTCGTTCCATCCCGAACAGCTGACCATGGACGTGGTGCCCGGTGAACTCAACGAGGCCCTGTACTTCGCCCGCAACGACAGCCAGCAGGCCGTGGTCGGCAGTGCGGTGCCTTCGGTGGCACCGGCGCGCGCGTCGGGTTTCTTCAGCAAGACCGAATGTTTCTGTTTCACCGCGCAGACGCTGCAGGCCGGCGAGAAGCGCGACATGCCGGTGCGCTTCATCGTCGATCCGGACCTGCCGCCGGAGATCAGGACGATCACCTTGTCCTACACCTTCTACCGCAACGACGCGTTGTCCGATCGGCTGGCTCCGGCCGCCACCTCGGAAGGCGCGCACGCCGCACCCTGACCCGGATACCGACATGGCCCAGACACCGACCGACGCCAACGTGTACTTCGTCCCGGCCCAGAGCAAATGGCCGTTCGTGGGTTCCATCGCGATGATGGTGACCATGGTGGGCGTGGCCAGCTGGCTCAACGATGCCAGCTGGGGACGCTGGACGTTCTACCTCGGCATCGCGATGCTGGTGCTGACCCTGTTCTGGTGGTTCAGTGACGTGGTGCGCGAATCGCAGGCCGGCAACTACAACCATCAGGTCGATGGCTCGTTCCGGATGGGGATGATCTGGTTCATCTTCTCCGAGGTGATGTTCTTCGGCGCCTTCTTCGGCGCGCTGTTCTACACCCGCAACCTGGGCCTGTCGTGGCTCAGCGGCGAAGGCCGCGGGGTGATGACCAACGAACTGCTCTGGCAGGGCTATTCCGCCGGTTGGCCGACCAACGGCCCGGCGGCGATCGGTGGCGCCTTCCAGACCATCCCGGCCTGGGGCCTGCCGCTGATCAACACGCTGATCCTGCTCACCTCCGGCGTGACCCTGACCATCGCCCATCACGCGCTGAAGGCGGGCAACCGCCGCCAGCTGCTGATCTGGCTGGGCCTGACCGTGGTGCTCGGCCTCGGCTTCCTCACCCTGCAGGCGGAGGAGTACATCCATGCCTACAAGGAACTGAACCTGACGCTCGGCTCGGGCATCTACGGTTCGACGTTCTTCATGCTGACCGGCTTCCACGGCGCGCATGTGCTGCTGGGCACGATCATGCTGATCGTGATGTGGCTGCGTTCGGCCAAGGGACACTTCACCCGCGACAACCATTTCGGCTTCGAAGCCGCCGCGTGGTACTGGCACTTCGTCGACGTGGTGTGGCTGATGCTGTTCCTGTTCGTCTACGTGCTTTGACCGCGCACGCATCGGTGGCCTCAGCCGCCGATGTCGTGCGGTTTGATCCAGCCCATGTAGATGCTCACGATCACCAGCAGGATCAACGCCACCGACACCGCGATGCGACGTGTCAGTGCGTTGACCGTGCGCTTGGTCTGGCCGCGGTCGACCAGCAGGTAATACAGGCCGGCGCCCAGATTCCAGACGATGACGATCAGAAACGCGATTACCAGCAGGGTCTTCAGCGAATCACTCATGCGCGGCTCGAGGGCAGGGTGGATGTGCCTATCTGACCGCGTTTGCGCGGACTTGTCATGATGCGCCAGCACACGCGCGTGCTCGGATGGCTGCTGGCGGTGCTGGCAATGGCCGGTTTCACCGCATTGGGGTTGTGGCAGCTGCAGCGCATGCATGCCAAACAGGCAATGTTGGATGCACAAGGTCCAGCCACAGCGCAGGTACTGTCGCTGGCACAGGCGCTCGCCGCACCCGGCGCGTTGCATGGCGTGGCCGATCACGGTCGCTTCCTTCCCGGCGTGGTGCTGCTGGACAACCAGACCCGGCACGGCCGCGCGGGGGTAAAGATCTACCGCCCGTTCCGCAGTGACGAAGGCAGCGTGCTGCTGGTCGATCTGGGATGGCGCGCGCTGCCGCCGGATCGCGCCCTGCCGGAGCTGCCCGCACCGCCTTCGCCGGTGGCCGTGCGTGGCCTGCTGGCACCGCCGCCGTCGGCCGGATTGGCACTCGGTCCCGCATTCTCCGCTACGGGGGAAGCGGGCCGCTGGCTGGCCAGCCGGTTGCCGGCCGAAGGCCTGGCCCGCGCGCTGGGGGTGCAGTCACTTCCCGATCGTGTACTGCGCCTGGACCCTTCACTGCCCTTCGGTGACGAGCGCGACCTGGACCTGCTGCCGAACACGCTGCCACCGCAGCGCCACCTGGGCTACGCCGTGCAGTGGTTCGGGCTGGCCCTGACCGTGCTGGTGGTGGCGCTGGTGCTGGAATGGCGCAGGAGGCGCGCCGTGGCCCGACCGGCATCCCGTACCCAACCATGAGAAAATGCCCCGCATGAACACTGCTACGTCCCCGCAGGTGCGCGGCTCAGGCCGCCGGACCCTGGTGCTGCTGTTTGCCGTGTTCTTCGGCGCGATGGCGCTGGCTGCCGTGCTGCGCTTCTCTGGCTGGCAGCCCACCGGGCACCGTAATGCCGGCCAGTTGCTGAAGCCGCCGATGGATCTACGCCAGCAGGCTCCGACGCTGGCCAACGGCCAGCCCTATCCGTGGAACCCCGAGGCCCGGACCTGGCGCCTGCTGGTGGCGCCGGCCGGTGCCTGCGACGCACAGTGCGTCACTTTGTCGCAGGGACTGGGCAAGGTGTGGCAGCTGTTCGGCCATAACGCCGATAATGTCGAGATCCTGTGGCTGGGTACGCCACCGGCGTCGATCGCCTCGCTGCCCGCGCTGCGGCCGCTGGCTCCGTCGCCAGCCCTGCGCGCGGCATTGCCGGGCGTTGATGATCCGGCGGGACTGCCGGTCTACGTGATCGATCCGAACGGCTTCGTGATCATGCGCCATGCCCCCGGCAGTGACCTGGGGGGCCTGCGCAAGGACATGGCCACGTTGCTGAAACTGAAGTGAGTCCCGTTTGATGAGCCTTTCCGCGCGTCCGGCGCTGCACCGCAATTTCCACCGCCTGGCGTGGTTCGCCATGATCATGACCGCGAGCACGATCATGTTCGGCGCCTTCGTGCGCCTGTCCGATGCCGGCCTGAGCTGCCCGGACTGGCCCACCTGCTATGGGCAGGCCACCTGGCCGCAGCACGTGGAAGAAACCATCGGCCACCCGGCGGCGGAAATCCGCCCGCTGGAAACGCACAAGGCCTGGCGTGAGCAGGTGCACCGCTTCCTGGCCGGCGCGCTGGGCATCGAGATCCTGACCCTGGCGCTGCTGGCCACGCGCAAGCGGCGATTCGGAAGCACGGCGGTGGTGACCGCCTGCGTGCTGGTGGCCGCCGGCATACCGCTGTACATGATGGGCTGGCATGGCACCGCCAGTGCATTGGCCCTGATCGGCGAGGCGATCCTGCTGATCGCCGCGCTGCGCTGGAGCAACATCGACCTGGCGCGTGCTGCCCTGCTGACCCTGGCGGTGGTGATCTTCCAGGCCCTGCTGGGCATGTGGACGGTGACCCTGCTACTCAAGCCCATCGTGGTGATGGGCCACCTGCTGGGCGGCATGCTGATGTTCGCGCTGCTGGTGTGGATGGCCTGGCGCGCCACGCATATGCCGATCACCCTGGCCGAAGCACCGAAGCTGAAGTGGCTGCTGCGCATCGGCGTTGCGGTGCTGGTCACCCAGATCGCACTGGGCGGCTGGGTCAGCGCCAACTACGCTGCGCTGGCCTGCGGCGGTGGCAGCGCCTCGCTGGACAATTTCCCGCGCTGCGCCAACCAATGGTGGCCGCAGCACAACTTCGTCGAAGGCTTCACCCTGTGGCGCGGCATCGGCGTGGACTACGAAGGGGGCGTGCTGGATGGTGCCTCGCGTATCGCCATCCAGATGGCGCATCGCCTGTTCGCGGTGGTGGTGGCCGTCTACCTGCTGTGGCTGGGCGTGCGCCTGTTCCGCCTGCCGAGCATGCGTGGCTGGGCCAGTGCGCTGATCGTACTGCTGGTGCTGCAGGTCACCCTCGGCATCCTCAATGTGAAGCTGGCGCTGCCGCTGGAAGTGGCGGTGGCCCACAACGGCGTGGCCGTTGCCCTGTTGTTCGTGCTGGTCAGCCTGCTGGCCCGCCTGCGTGCCCCGGACTGATTCCATGTTTTCCAATTACCGCCAGTACTGGGACCTGACCAAGCCCAAGGTCGTCGCCCTGATCGTCTTCACTGCCCTGGTCGGCATGGTCCTGGCCATTCCGGGCGTGCCCAGCTGGGAGCAGGTGCGCGCCGGCGTGCTCGGTTTCCTCGGCATCTGGCTGGCGGCCTCGGCCGCCGCCGCCATCAACCAATTGCTGGATGCGCACATCGATGCACAGATGGCGCGCACCTCGTGGCGTCCGCTGGTGGTGGGCAAGGTCAAGCCGTGGCAGGTGCTGGTGTTCGCCGGCGTGCTGATCGTGTTGTCGATGACCATCCTGGTGCTGTGGGTGAACCTGATCACCGCGGTGCTGACCTTCGCCTCGCTGATCGGCTATGCGGTGATCTACACCGTGTACCTGAAGCGCGCGACCTCGCAGAACATCGTCATCGGCGGCCTGGCCGGCGCGATGCCGCCGATGCTGGGCTGGGCCGCAGTGACCGGCATGCAGGGCTCGTCGGACTGGGCGTACTCGTCGCTGCTGGTGCTGATCATCTTCATCTGGACCCCGCCGCACTTCTGGGCGCTGGCGATCTTCCGCCGCGAGGACTACGCCAAGGCGGAAATTCCGATGCTGCCGGTGACCCACGGCGTGGTGCACACCCGCAAGCAGATCATGGTGTATTCGGTGGTGCTCGCACTGGTCTGCCTGCTGCCGTACCTGGTGGGCATGAGCGGCGCGTTCTACCTGGGCGGCGCGATCGTGCTCAACGCCGTGTTCCTCTGGTACGCCTGGCGCATGCTGAACCCGCCGGACGAACTGTTCTCGATGAAGATGTTCTACTACTCCATCGTGTACCTGATGGCGCTGTTCGCCTTCCTGCTGGTGGACCACTGGATCCTGCCCTGGTTGTAAAGCGCCACCTGTAGAGCCGAGCCCATGCTCGGCTGAGGGCTGGTTGGAAGAGCAGCCGAGCGTGGGCTCGGCTCTACACTTGATCTCTTCCAGCGGCGTCGCCATTGCTGTTCCTGACCCCAAGGAAAGGAGCGAGCAGGGATGCATTCGATTTTCCGCTGGACCAGCGCGCTGCTGCTGGCGCTCGGCATGGCCCTCAATGTGCATGCCGACGACACCGCCGCGCAGATCCGCCAACACGCCGGTGAGCACCGCCTGTTGATACTGGGCGAATTCCACGGTACCCGCGAGACACCGCTGCTGGTTCGGGAACTGATGGAGGCCTACGCAGCCGATGGCACTCCGGTGCGGTTGGCATTGGAGCTGCCGACTGACGAGAACGCCGCGCTGGCGACGTATCTGGTGTCTTCCGGCACGGCCAAGGCGCGCGCTGCATTGCGTGGCACGCCGTACTGGAGCGTCCGCAGCCGCATGCATGACGGCCGTCGCAGCAAGGACATGCTCGACCTGATCGAAGCGGCGCGCGCGCTGCGTACCCGGGGGCGCGACGTGCAGGTATTCGGTTTTGATCGCGTGCTACCCGCCGAAACGGCGGGTAGTGGGGCACGCGACCGGGCGATGGCCCAAGAGGTCCGCGTGCGCGCACAGGCATTGCCGAACAACGCACGGCTGCTGGTGCTGACCGGCAACGTACATGGCATGCGTACGCAGCCGAAGATGATTGCGTACCCCCCGATGACGGCATTGCTGAACGATCTGGAGCTCTACAACGTGCGTATCGAGGCGCGTGGCGGGGAGGGTTGGGGCTGTGCCGCCCCTGGACGTTGCGAAGCGCGCCAGCTGCCGGGTCATGCCGGGACATCGCCCAGGGTGGATACCGGTGCTGACCGCAGCTACGACCTGAGGGTATGGCTGCCGCGATTCAGCGTGGCGCGGCTGCTGGACAGCGATTCGGTCTGGTGATCATCCACGCGTGGCGTGGATCCAACTGCGCCGTTCAACCGCCAGCCGAGCGTGGGCTCGGCTCTACAGTAGATCCACACCGTGCGTGGATGTTCTCCACGTCGTGTCAGGACTTGCGTTTGGCGTAGCGCTGCGCGATCACACCGCAGACAATCAGCTGGATCTGGTGATAGATCATCACCGGCAGCACGATGGCACCGAGGCTGCCACCAGCAAACAGCACCTTGGCGATCGGTACGCCCGTGGCCAGGCTCTTCTTCGAGCCGCAGAACACGATGGCGATCTCATCCTCGCTGTTGAAGCGCAGGCGGCGGGCGATGAAGGTGATCAGCGGCATGGCGATACCCAGCAGCACCGCGGCCACCACTGCCACGGCCAGCAACGAGAGCAGCGGCGTCTTGCTCCACAGGCCTTCGGTCACTGCCTCGCCGAACGCCGAATACACCACCAGCAGGATGGTGGCCTGGTCGGTGTAGCGCAGCAGTGCGCGCTGCCGCTCCACCCAGCCGGCAATCCATGGCCGCAGCAGGTGGCCGGCCACGAACGGCACCAGCAGCTGCAGCATGATGCCGCCGATCGCATGCAGCGGGTCGTGCACGCCGCCGGAGGTACCCGCCAGTGCGGTCAGCAGCAGCGGGGTCAGGAACACACCGAGGATGCTCGACAACGAAGCACTGCACACCGCTGCCGGTACGTTGCCGCGCGCCATCGAGGTGAACGCGATGGACGACTGCACGGTGGACGGCAGGGTGCACAGGAACAGCACGCCCAGGTACAGCTCCGGGGTCAGCAGCCAACCCGACAGTGGCTTGAACATCAGCCCCAGCAGCGGGAACAGGATGAAGGTGCAGGCGAGGATGGTCAGGTGCAGCCGCCAGTGCAGCATGCCGCCGATGATCGACTCGCGCGGCAGGCGTGCGCCATGCAGGAAGAACAACGCCGCGATGGCGACCGTGGTGACATCGTCGAGGACGATGGCGGCGGCGCCCTTCATCGGCAGCAGGGAAGCCAGGCCGACGGTGCACAGCAGGGCGAGGGTGAAGTTGTCCGGTCGCAGGCGCGACCACCAGCGGGTCATGGTGGGCAGAGTCCTTTGTGCGGAGGGTTCAGGGCGAGGTGACCGGTGTGGCCAGGCGCTGGCGGGTGGCGGCTTCCAGCGACTTCAGCCCAGCGCGCTGGCCCAGCTGAAGGGCCTGTTCCGGGCTGGCATGTTCGTAGCGTGCACTGACCAGGCCGAGCACGGCACCGGCGCGGTTGCCGGAGGCGCAGTGCAGCAGCACCGGCCCCTGGCTCTGCTGCAGGGCCTGGTGCACGGCGCGCACATTGGGCGCATCCAGCCCCTCGGCACCGGCCACCGGAATGCGCACATAGCGCAGGCCCAGCGATTCGGCCACGTGCGCTTCATCGAAACCGCGGTCCTCGTCGGGCTGGCGCAGGTCGATCACGGTGCGTACGCCTTGTGCGGCCAGTTCGCGCAGTTGTGCGGCACTGGGCTGGCCGCCGGCATACAGGCCGGGCCGGACTTCATTGAGCGGGGTATCCGCAGCCAAGGCCGCCAGCGGCAGGCAGAGCGACAACAACAGCAGGCAGGTCAGGCGCAGCAGCATGGTCCTCTCCGTGAAAGCGTTCTGCCCCTCTACAGGCGCAGCCCGGCGCGGGCCTTCAACAGCTCGCGCAGTTCGTATTTGTCAGTATCGTCCAGACCCTGCTGGCGCTGCTTTGCCAACAACTCCTCCAGACGTTGCACCAGCAGCTGTTTCTCCAGCTGGGCCACGGCGTCGTGCAGTTCCTGGGTCCAGCTGGCCTCGGTGCCGGGCAGCGTCTGTGCGGCCAGTGTATGCAGCGAGGCCTGTTCCTCGCGGCCGTCGAAGTGTTCCAGCAGGGCGCCGGTGCTGATGTCCGGGCGCTGTTCGACCAGCCCCAGCAGCTCCAGCAGCAGCTCCACGCCGGGCAGGCGCAGGCCCTGGAAGTGATGCTTGCCGCCCAGGGTCAGGGCCAGTGACGGTTGTTGCAGCAGCACGGCGATCGCGCCGCGCACCAGGCTGCGCTTGGCCACTGGCTGGATCGTGCGCGAGGGCTGGCGCTGTGGCTGTGGTGCGCGCGTGGCGGCAGTGTTGCCCCCCCCCAGACCGGTCAGCTGCCCCAGCTGCTGCTTCATCAGATCGCCGAAGGCGCCGTCGGGAATCTGCGCCAGCATCGGCTTTGCCCGTTCGGCCAGGCGGGCCTTGCCGTCCAGCGTACCCAGGTTGATCTCGCGGGTCAGTTCGTCGAAGAAGAACTGCGACAGCGGCGTGGCCTGCTTCAGGCGTTCGTTGAAGGCCTCGGCGCCTTCCTTGCGCACGATGGTGTCCGGGTCCTCGCCATCGGGCAGGAACAGGAAGAAGGCCTGGCGGCCATCCTTCATGCGCGGCAGCACCGACTCCAGCGCCTTCCAGCCGGCACGGCGGCCGGCGGCGTCGCCGTCGAAGCAGAAGAACACGTCCGGCGCGTTGCGGAACAACAGCTCGGCATGGTCCGGCGTGGTCGCCGTGCCCAGCGTCGCCACCGCCTGGGTGACGCCGAACTGGAACAGCGAGACCACGTCCATGTAGCCCTCGACCACGATCAGCCGCTCGATCTTCTGGTTGGCCTGGCGCACCTGCCACAGGCCGTACAGTTCGCGGCCCTTGTGGAACAGCGCGGTCTCGGGCGAGTTGAGGTACTTGGGGCCGTCGTCCTTCTCGAACACGCGGCCGCCGAAGGCGATCACGCGGCCACGGCGGTCGAAGATCGGGAACATCACCCGGTCGCGGAACTTGTCGTAGACGTGGCCGCGATCGTTCTTGGAGAACAGGCCGGCGCGGTCGAGCAGCTTCATGCGCCGCTCGTCCTTGCCCAGCGCATCGCGCAGCCCGCTGTAGCCATCGGGCGCATAGCCGATCTGGAAGCGTGCGCGGTTCTCTTCGTCCACGCCGCGGCCGTCGAGGTAGCTGCGTGCCTTCTCGCTGCCTTCCAGGTTCTTCTGGAAGAACTTGGCAGCGGCGTCCAGAGCGGAGTAGAGCTCGCGGCTGTCGTCCTGCTGCTGCGGGCTGCGCGGGTTCTCGCTGCGCGGCACTTCCATGCCGGCGCGCTTGGCCAGTTCATCCACCGCGTCGAGGAACTCGAGGCGGTCGTAGTTCATCAGGAAGCTGATCGCGGTGCCGTGCGCGCCACAACCGAAGCAGTGATAGAACTGCTTGGTGGGCGAGACCGTGAACGAGGCCGAGCGTTCGTCATGGAACGGGCAGCGCGCTGCGTACTCCTTGCCCTGGCGCTTCAACGGCACGCGGCTGCCCACCACCTCGACAATGTCGGTGCGGGCGAGCAGGTCGTCGATGAAAGCGTCGGGGATACGGGCCATGGGCAACAGGGCAGGGCGCGGCCGCCAGGGCGCGCAGCAGGGGGCGGCGGATTCCCCCTAGTTTACTCGCTGGTGACCTGCGGGCCTGCCTGTTCCGCATCGACCCCGGCCTTGGCCAGCTGCGCCCGCGCATGCAGGCGTTCGTCGATCACCGCGGTCATCAACGCACCGACGAAGAACACGGCGGTGGCGTAGTAGATCCACACCAGCGCGATCACCAGCGCGCCCATCGAGCCGTAGGCGCTGCCCGGGGCCACGGTGGCGATGTAGACGCCGATGCCGTAGCGGCCCAGGGTGAACAGCACCGAGGTGATGGCACCGCCGATGAAGGCCTGGCGCCAGGCCACGCGGCGGTCCGGCAGGTAGTGGTAGAGGAAGGCGAAGGCCAGCGTGTACAGCAGCAGCGAGGTCAGGTAGCCGATCGCCGGTAGCACCGAGGGCAGCTGTGCGAACACCACTTGCAGCGCAGTGGTGGCAGTCATCGACAGGATCAGCAGGAAGCCCAGTGCCAGCACCACGCCGAAGGAGAACACGCGTTTGCGCAGCCAGGCCTTGATGCCTTCCAGACGCTGGCCGCTGGTGTGGAAGATCCGGTTCAGCGCGTTCTGCAGCTGGGCGAACACGGCGGTGGCACCCACGAACAGCAGCAGCGTGCTCCACAGCCCGGCCAGCGAACCCACGCTGGGCTGGCTGTTGGCGTTGTGCAGCACGGTGTCGGCGACGCTGGCCACGCTGCTGCCGGCCACTGAACCGATCTGGCTGATCAACGTCTGTTGTGCTGGCGGGTACAGCGAGGCAGTCAGCCACAGCAGCAGCACCAGCAGCGGTGCCATCGACAGCAGGGCGTAGAAGGAGACCGAGGCGGCCTGGGTCAGCACGTCGATTTCGACGAAGCGCTTGGCGACCGCCATCGGGAAGCTGTCCTGCAGGCGGTCAGCATAGTGGCGAAGCCGTGCGGGGATGCCGTGGGGACGCGTGTCGGTGGGGGCGTTGGATTGCTCGACCATGGGGGTGTTGTAACAGCCGGCGGTCGAAAGAGCGGTGAAGCGGGTGCATCAATGGGGTCAGAGCCCTTCCGCGATGCGAAAGGGATCCGACCCCGGCAATGGCTTACGCCAGCAGCTGCTTGACCAGCTTGGACACCAGGCCCATGTCCGCCTGGCCGGCGAGCTTGGGCTTCAGCGCACCCATCAGCTTGCCCATGTCAGCCGGGCCGGAAGCACCGGTCTCGGCGATGGCGGCCTGGATGGCGGCCACGATCTCGGCTTCGCCCATCTTGGCCGGCAGGTAGGCTTCGATGACCACGATCTCGGCGCGCTCGATCTCGGCCAGGTCTTCACGGTTGGCGGCTTCGAACTGGCTGACCGAGTCCTTGCGCTGCTTGACCATCTTGTCGAGCACGGCGATCACGGCGGTATCGTCCAGCTCGATGCGCTCGTCCACTTCGCGCTGCTTGATGGCGGCGTTGATCAGGCGGATCACGCCCAGCTTGTGCTTCTCGCCCGCCTTCATGGCGGCCTTCATGTCGTCGGTGAGCTGCTGCTTCATGCTCATGAGGAACCTCGTGGTGGTAGGTGGGGCGGGGCGGATGCCCGAACCCGGAAACGCAAAAAGCCGGCGACGCTCGCGCGTGCCGGCTTCGGCTCCATCGCGACAGGCAAGCCCGCCGCAATGAAGATGCGTCCGATCAGTACAGGCGCTGACGCTTGGTGACGTCGCGCGACGAGCGGCGCAGCTGACGCTTCACAGCAGCGGCGGCCTTGCGCTTGCGCTCCTGGGTCGGCTTTTCGTAGAACTCGCGCTTGCGGGTTTCGGCCAGCACACCGGCCTTTTCGCAAGTGCGCTTGAAGCGGCGAAGAGCAAACTCGAAGGGCTCGTTCTCGCGGACTTTGACGCTGGGCATGGAATCTCCGGGACACAGTAGAACCGGGTCACGCCCGGCGAGCCGCACATTATAGCGGCGAATAGACAAACTGCAAGCGGGCAACCCTGAATACGGGCCGGAAGTTCGAAAGCAGTGAGATCTGCACATCCCCCGAGGGGGCGGCAGGGGCGTCATAATAGCAGGCATGCGAGTCCTTGGCATCGAATCTTCCTGTGATGAGACCGGCGTGGCGGTGTATGACACCGACCTGGCCGGCAGCGCGGCCCTGCGCGCCCATGCGGTCTACAGCCAGATCGCCCTGCACGCCGAGTACGGCGGTGTGGTGCCCGAGCTGGCCAGCCGCGACCATGTCCGCAAGCTGCTGCCGCTGGTGCGGCAGACCCTGGCCGAGGCCGGGCTGGGCGTGGGCGACATCGACGGCGTGGCCTATACCGCGGGCCCCGGCCTGGTCGGCGCCCTGCTGGTGGGCGCCGGCGTGGCGCGCTCGCTGGCCTGGGCGCTGGAGGTGCCGGCGGTGGGCGTCCACCATATGGAAGGCCATCTGCTGGCCCCGCTGATGGAAGACGATCCGCCGGAAGCGCCGTTCGTGGCGCTGCTGGTGTCCGGCGGCCATACCCAGCTGGTGGCCGTGGATGCCATCGGCCAGTACCGCCTGCTGGGCGAGACCCTGGACGATGCGGCCGGCGAGGCCTTCGACAAGACCGCCAAGCTGATGGGCCTGCCGTACCCGGGCGGCCCCCAGCTGGCCAGGCTGGCCGAGCAGGGGACGCCGGGCGCGTACCGCTTCGCGCGGCCGATGACCGACCGCCCTGGGCTGGATTTCAGCTTCTCCGGCCTGAAGACCCAGGTCCTGATGGCCTGGCGCGACAGCGACCAGAGCGAGCAGACCCGCGCCGACATCGCCCGTGGCTTTGAAGATGCCGTGGTCGAGACCCTGTCGATCAAGTGTGAGCGCGCGCTGGAAGCGGCCGGCACCAACGTGATCGTGGTGGCCGGCGGCGTGGGCGCGAACAAGCGCCTGCGCGCCCGTCTGCAGCAGATGGCCGAGCGCCTGGGTGGCCGCGCCTGCTTCCCGCGGCCGGCACTGTGCACCGACAACGGCGCGATGATCGCCTTCGCCGGCGCCCTGCGCCTGCAGGCCGGCCAGCACAGCCCGCCGAAGGTGGACGTGACCCCGCGCTGGGACATGGCGACCCTGCCAGCGGTGTGAACCAGCGGCGCCGGGCCACGCCCGGCGGACGTATTACCGACGCCCTGCCAACGGCGACGCCGCCAGCACGGTCGTCGCCCGCTCATGGCGCTGCAGCCAGCCCAGGGTGTGCGGGCAGCGGGCGTGGATCAGCCGCCCGATCGCGGCCAGATCGGCGCCGATGTCGCGCTCGAGGATGGGCTCGTGATGGGCGATGCGGTTGCGCAGGTGGCGGATGCGGCCAATATCCGCGTGGATGGCTTTCCGGATGACACTGGGGTGGGCGCAAGGCGCATGGCGCAGGACTCCGCTGAGTGCCGGTATCCACAGCGTGGAATCGAAGCGACATGTGAACAGCTGCTGCCAGAACACCATGGGCAGGTTGGCGACGATTTCTGGTGTATCGCTTACGCGACTGGCAAGTTGTTCCAGTGCCGTGCGTGGAGAAGTACTGGACGAAGTTGGCAGCCTGCGTCTAAAGGCATCATTCCAGGGCCAACGTGGACCGTGCTGCCGAACAAGAACCATTGCCGCGGCGTTGCGGGTGACCACCTCGCATAGATGGACCGGCATCATCAGTGCACCGCACAGCCGCATGTTCCAGAGGTAGAGGGATTCGGCTGTGACGTCGGGGCCGCAGGTCGATGCGATTCTCTCGTAAGTGGACAGACGCTCCGCTGACAACGCGCGCCGCAGTGCATCGTATGAAGCCATCGTGATGTGCGGTGGTGAAGAATGTGTCGATGTTGGCCAGTCAGGCGGGCAACAACCATAAGGGAACGTCGTTGTCCGTGCGGCCGATTCTCTGTGTTTCGCCTCGGACGAATACCTGAGCTTGCCTGTCGGAATTGGCCTTGACCGACGATCTGGTCCTTACCTACTCTGCGTGCCTGCGCCACCGGGACTCGCGGCTGTTCAACAGCTCCCCCCGGGGACAAACGGTAGTACCAAAGGGCCCTGCTAGCGGGGCCCTTTGTTTTTTTCCGGGCCCGCCCCGTGCCGGCCACCCGTCGCCCGTTCCGGGCAGGGTCACTGCCGTGCCGTTACCATGGTCGCCTGTATTGGCGCTGGTAACCGCAATGGACAAGGTTTTCATCGAGGGGCTGACGATCGATGCCCTGATCGGCATCTACGATTGGGAGCGACGGATCCGCCAGGACCTGGTGTTTGACCTGGAAATGGGCTTCGACAACCGTCGCCCTGCGGCTACCGATGACATCGCCCACACCCTGAACTACAAGGCGGTGAGCAAGCGCCTGGAGCAGTTCGTGCGCGAGTCGGAGTTCGGCCTGGTCGAGACACTGGCCGAGCGCTGCGCGCAGATCGTGCTGACCGAATTCGACGTGAAGTGGCTGCGCCTGAAGCTGAGCAAGCCCGGTGCGGTGCGCGGCGCGCGCGCGGTGGGCGTGATCATCGAGCGTACGCGGGAATGACCCGGTAACCCCGGTAGTGCCGGCCGCTGGCTGGCAACCTTGGCAACAACGGAACAGACAGGAGACAACTGATGGTGGATGCGGTGGTGGCGGTACAGTGGCTGGAAAAGCTGCAGAACACACTGGAACCCTATCCCGGCGCCTACCTGGCGTTGATGATCTCGGCGCTGCTGATCGCCGCCGGCCTGGCCAACTGGGTGACCAAGCGCATCCTGCTGCGCGGGCTGCGACGCCTGCTCAGCCGCCTGCCGGGCGCTGACACCGGCCGTGGCAGCCACCTGATGCGGGTGATCTCGCGTCTGTCCAATGTGGTGCCCAGCCAGGTGATCGCCTCGGGCATCCGCATCGTGCCGGACCTGCCGCCAGGGCTGGTGGGCTTCATCATCGGCGCCTGCCAGGCGTGGGCGATCCTGACCGTGGTGCTGGCCATCTCGCATGCGCTGGATGCGGCCAACGACCTGTACGAACGTCGCCCCGAGGCACGCAACAAGCCGATCAAGGGCTATCTGCAGGTCGCCAAGATCGTCATCTTCGTGATCGCCGGCCTGTCGATCGTTGCCACCCTGGCCGGCGTCGACCTGCGCTATCTTGTCACCGGCCTTGGCGCGGCCACCGCAGTGCTGATGCTGATCTTCCAGGACACCATCCTGTCGCTGGTGGCCAGCGTGCAGATCAGCGGCGATGGCCGCGTGCGCATCGGCGACTGGATCGAGATGCCCAGCCAGAACGCCGATGGCGATGTCATCGACATCGCGCTGCACACCGTCACCGTGCAGAACTTCGACAAGACCATCACCACCATCCCGACCAAGAAGCTTGTGACCGAGTCGTTCAAGAACTGGCGCGGCATGCAGGAAGCCGGTGGCCGCCGCATCAAGCGCGCGCTGTACCTGGACCAGCACAGCGTCGGCTTCCTGGATGAGGGCGACCTGGCCTTCCTCGGCCAGTTCGCGCTGCTGCGCGACTACCTGCGCGAGAAGGAACAGGAGCTGGGGCAGTGGAACGGGCGCCTGCGCGAGCAGGGCGTGGCCGAGGTCAACAGCCGCCGGGTGACCAACCTGGGCACCTTCCGTGCCTACGTCGAGCGCTACCTGCGCAGCCACCCGGGCATCCATACCGACATGACCCTGCTGGTGCGGCAGCTGCAGCCGACCACCGAGGGCCTGCCGCTGGAGCTGTACTGCTTCACCCGCAGCACCGCCTGGGGCGAGTACGAGGCGGTGCAGTCGGACATCTTCGACCACCTGCTGGCGATCCTGCCGGCCTTCGGCCTGCGCGTGTTCCAGGCCTCCAGCGACGCCATGTTGATGGCCGGGCAGCGCCAGCTGGCCGGCTCGGAGTAAGCTGCGATGCCTCCAGCCGGACCGTACGGATCCGGCTGGAGCCTGAAACTGAATGACGAAACCTCTCGCCAAATGGCTCGGGATCGCTAGAATGCCGGGCTTGTAAACGTTTTCATCAAGGACTGCTGGTGGCCTCCGATCGCATCGAATCCCTCATTGCCCAGATGACCGTCGAGGAAAAGGTCGGCCAGCTGGGTGTCTTCGCGGACATGGTCCGCCCGTTCGCCCCGGACGTGAACCCGGAAGCCAACGTGCGCAATGCCGACCAGGTGCTGCAGCAGGTGCGCGAGGGCAAGGTCGGCTCGCTGTTCAATGGTGTCGGCGCCGAGCTGGGCCGCCGCATCCAGCAGGTCGCCACCGAGGAAAGCCGCCTGGGCATCCCGGTGATCCTGGCCGCCGACGTCATCCACGGCATGCGCACCGTGTTCCCGATTCCGCTGGGCGAGGCCGCCAGCTTCGAGCCGGACCTGGCCGAGCGCACTGCGCGTGCCACTGCCATCGAGGCCACCGCCGCCGGCCTGCACTGGACCTACGCACCGGCCGTGGATATCGCCCGCGACCAGCGCTGGGGCCGTGGCGCCGAAGGTGCCGGTGAGGACGTGGTGCTGGGCTGTGCGTTCGCCGCCGCCCGCGTGCGCGGCTTCCAGGGCAGCGACCTGCGCGCGGCCGATTCGCTGCTGGCCACGCCCAAGCATTTCGCCGCCTATGGCGCGGTGATGGCCGGCATGGAATACAACATGGTGGACATCTCGCCGCAGACCCTGCGCGACGTGCACCTGCCGCCGTTCAAGGCCGCCTTCGACGCCGGCGCGATCACCGTGATGTCTTCGTTCAACGACATCAACGGCGTGCCGGCCAGCGCCAATGCCGAACTGCTGACCGACATCCTGCGCGGTGAGTGGAAGTTCCCGGGCGTGGTGATCTCCGACTACACCGCCGACATGGAACTGGTCGCCCACGGCTATGCCGCCGACGACCGCGATGCCACCGCCAAGGCGTTCACCGCCGGCCTCGACCTGAGCATGCAGAGCGGCTTCTACGCCGAGCACCTGCCGGGCCTGGTCGAGAGCGGCGAGGTGCCGATGGCGGTGCTGGATGAAGGCGTCCGCCGCATCCTGTGGCTGAAGGAAACCATCGGCCTGTTCGACGACCCGTACCGTTCGCTGGACCCGGCGCGCGAAGCCGATACCTCGCACATCGCCGCGCATGACGACCTGTCGCGTGATGCCGCGCGCCGCTCGATCGTGCTGCTGAACAACCGCGACAACGTGCTCCCGCTGCAGAAGACCGGGCAGAAGATCGCACTGATCGGCCCGTTCGTGCAGGACCGCGAGAACATCGAAGGCTGCTGGACGCTGTTCGGTGACAAGCAGCGCTATGTGGACCTGGAAACCGGCGTGCGCGCCGCCATCGGCGATGCCTCGCTGCTGGAGATCGTGCCCGGCTGTGATCTGGAAACCGCGATTCCGGGCGGCACCGAAGCGGCCGTTGCCGCCGCGCTGCGTGCCGACGTGGTGGTGCTGGCACTGGGCGAACCGCAGCGTTACAGCGGCGAAGCGCAGTCGCGCGTGGAGATCACTCTGCCGCCGGCACAGCAGGCGCTGGCCGAAGCGGTGGCGATGACCGGCAAACCGCTGGTGGTGCTGCTGCGCAATGGCCGCGCGCTGGCGCTGCAGGGCGCGGTGCGCAACGCGCATGCCGTGGCGGTCACCTGGTACCTGGGCACGCAGACCGGCCATGCCGTGGCCGATGTGCTGTTCGGTGATTACAGCCCGTCCGCGCGCCTGCCGGTCAGCTTCCCGCAGGTGTCCGGCCAGCAGCCGTATTTCTACAACCATCCGCGTACCGGCCGCCCGGAACTGCCGACCATGTCGGAGTTCAAGGCGCGCTGGCGCGAGATCCCGAACGAACCGCTGTACCCGTTCGGCCATGGCATCGGCTACACCACCTTCGCTTACGGCGTGCCGCAGCTGAGCACGGCACAGCTCGGCTGGGACGACACCCTGACCATCACCACCGTGCTGACCAATACCGGCCGCGTGGCCGGCGAGGAAGTGGTGCAGTTGTACATCCACGACCGCGTGGCCAGCCGCGTGCGCCCGGTGCGCGAACTGAAGGACTTCCGCAAGGTGGCACTGCAGCCGGGCGAGTCGGCCGAAGTGGTGTTCACCCTGACCCGTGAACAGCTGGCGTTCACCGGCCGCGACGGTGTGCTGCGCGCGGAACCGGGTCAGTTTGACCTGTGGGTCTGCGCCTCGTCGGCGGCCGGCGAAGCCGTGCAGTTCGAGCTGCTGAAGGGTTGATCGCGGAATGGCAGCGCCGGGCCATGCCCGGCGTTGCTGCGCTCACATTGCACGAACACGCCGGGCGTGCCCCGGCGCTACCATCGGGCTCCCTGTTTCGATGGAGTGCGCGCATGCGCTGGATGGCTTATCTGATTCCCGCCCTGTTGCTGGCGGCCTGTTCGCAGCCGGCGGCACCACCGGCCGAGCCCGCCGCGGATGCACCGCCGCCGATGGAGGCCAGCGCCCCGGCAACGCCTGCGGCATCCACCGCTGAGCCCGCCGCCGCTGCACCGGCCGCACCCGAAGCGGATGCGCCCGCGGAAGACGCACGCGCACGCATCGAAACGCTGCTTGGTGATGCGGCGCAGTACGAAAAGGTGTTCAACGCGTTCAGGACCGCCGTGGTCGGTGGTGATCGTGCTGCCGTGGTGGAGGAAGTGCGCTTCCCGCTGAACATCGCGGATGGAAAGAAGATCACCGGCCCGGGCGAGTTCCAGCGCAACTACGAGAAGATCATCACACCGGCGGTGGTCAAGGCGGTGTCCGAACAGGACTTCGGCAAGGTCTTCGTCAACCAGCAGGGCGTGATGATCGGCGATGGACAGGTGTGGTTGAACGGGCAGTGCCTGGACCAGGCCTGCAAGAAGACCGAGGTGAAGGTCATCACCATCCAGTAAACGGAAGCGGCCCCGCATGCGGGGCCGTCCCGGGAAAATGTGCCGATCAGGCCTTCGGCGTCAGCTTCAGCAGGCGCGCCTTGCTGCCGTCTTCCAGCAGCCACAGGGCGCCATCCGGGCCCTGTTCCACTTCGCGGATGCGCTCGCCCATGTTGAAGCGTTCGGCTTCGCGCGCGCTGTCGCCATCAAAGGCCACGCGCACCAGCGAGGTCGACGACAGCCCACCGATGAAGCCGCTGCCCTTCCACTGTGGGAACAGGCTGCCGCTGTAGATCACGAAGCCGGCCGGCGAGATCACCGGCGTCCAGGTCACCTTGGGTGCAGCGAATTCCGGGCGGGTGTCGTGGTCGGGAATCGGGCGCCCGTCGTAGTGGTCGCCGTTGGAGACGATCGGGTAGCCATAGTTGGCGCCGCGCACGATCAGGTTCAGTTCGTCGCCGCCAGCCGGGCCCATTTCATGCGCCCACAGCTTGCCGTTGGCGTCGAAGGCCATGCCGAGGATGTTGCGGTGGCCCAGCGACCAGATCTGCGCGGCCACGCCGCCCTGGGAGGCGAACGGGTTGTCGGCGGGCAGGCTGCCATCGTCGTTGAGGCGGACGATCTTGCCGAGGTTGCTGCCCATGTCCTGCGCCGGGTCGAACTTCTGCCGCTCGCTGGAGCTGATCCACAGCTTGCCGTCCGGGCCGAAGGCAAGGCGATGGCCGTAGTGGCCTTCACCGCTGACCTTGGGGCTTTGCCGCCAGATCACCTTCAGGTCCTTCAGTTGACCGGCACCGTCGTCATCCAGCGCCAGCGTGGCACGGGCCACGGCCGCACCGCGGGTGTCCAGCGTGCCTTCCTCGGCGTAACTGACGTAAACGACATGATTCCGGGCGAAATCGGGGTGCAGGATGATGTCGCCAAAGCCACCTTGGCCACCGTAGGCGACCTTCGGAACGCCGCTGATCTCATGCTTCTGGCCGCTGGCCAGGTCCAGATGCTGCAGCTTGCCACGCTTTTCGGTGACCAGCAGGCCGCCGTCAGGCAGGAAGGTCATCGCCCACGGCTGGTCGAAGCGGCTGACTTCGGTGGCGTCGAACGGGCGCTGGTCGGCGGCGGTAGAGGCCACGGGCGCGGTGGCTTGGGCGCCGTTGGCGGCCGGGTCGGCGGCATTGCAGGCAGAGGTGGCGAGGATCGGCACCAGGCCGAGGGCGAGCAGCAGGGGTGTGCGGGTCATGGGTATCTCCAGGGCGGGGATGCGGATGGCCGGGCTGTCCCTTGTATACCACTGGAGGCGTGACCGTCGTGGCCCGAAGGTCCTGCGCCCCCCTGTGCGACGGCGGCGGGATCGTCTAGGGTGGGCACGCCCGGGCAAAGCAAGCCCGCCTGACTGCAAGGATCTGCAATGAACACTGCCATGCCCCACAAGCCGTCCACCGCCTTCATCGCCGCCTCGTGGGTGGCCCTGCTGCTGGGCGCGGCGGCCTACCTGATCGGCCTGTTCAACGCCGCCACGATGGCGCTCAACGAAAAGGGCTACTACCTGACCCTGCTGCTGTTCGGCCTGTTCGCGGCGGTGTCGCTGCAGAAGAGTGTGCGTGACCGCGTCGAGGGTATTCCGGTGAGCGCGCTGTACTACGCGCTGTGCTGGTTTGCGCTGCTGTCGGCGCTGATGCTGCTGCTTGTTGGGCTGTGGAATGCCACCCTGGCATCAAGCGAGAAGGGCTTCTACGGCATGGCGTATGCGCTGTCGCTGTTCGGCGCTGTGGCGGTGCAGAAGAACACCCGCGACCTCATCGCTGCAGGTGGTGGTGAGAGCAAGCGCAGCGCGGTCGTGCCACCGCTGCCGGAACAGGAGTGATCGACCCGGTGTAGAGCCGAGCCATGCTCGGCTCAGTCGAGCATGGCTCGACTCTACAGACGTGGTGCGAGAGCCGAGCACGGGCTCGGCTCTACAGAAGCCTGGCGTTATCGCTTCAACCGCGGGTCCGCCAGCTGTGCATCTTCCCAGCCACGGCGCACAGCGCCGCGCACCTGGGCCCATTCCAGCCGGCTGCGGCCACGTTCATTGGCCCAGCGTGATTCCAGCTCGGCTTCGACCTGTTCGTAGGCGCGGATCATGTCCTGTGCGCGGGCCGCATGGCCGATGCGGTAGGCCGGTTCGTAGTCCTCGAAGAACAGCTGGTCGTCGTAGTACGGCTCGGACGTATAGCGTTCGCGCCAGTAGTTGCTGACCGCGTCGCGCGGCGTGCTGTCGTCCGGTACGCGGCCGGGGATCTGGTACTCGGTCATGGAAGGCTCCGTTGTGGACGAAGCCTGATCGTGCCTGCGTGGCGGTTAACGGCCCGGTCCGGCAGCGTGATCGCCAGATCAATCCGCCGGGCATGGCCCGACGCTACCGGTCACGCGGCGTCGGCATCCTTGCGCGGCAGCTTGTAGATCACCGCGCCGATGGCAAACGCCACTAGTGCGGCGGCGATGTTCTGCCAGCTGGCACTGGCGAACAGTGCAAGGCACAGCAGCAGCGCCAGCACCGGAATCAGTGGGCCGCCGGGTAGTTTCAGTGCACCTGGCCGGTCCGCGAAGCGTTTGGCCAGCACCAGCACCGCAGCCGCCGTACCGATGTAGGCGAACAGGCGCGTGGTCATCGACAGCAGCGCCAGCTGCACGAACGAACCCGACAGGGCCAGGCCGAGCGCGATCAGGCCCTGGCACAGGATCGACGCGGCCGGGGTGTGGAAGCGTGGGTGCACCTGCGCCAGGATCTTCGGCCCGTAGCCATCGCGGGCCAGCGCAAACAGGAAGCGCGGGCCCATCATCATCGTGTTGCTGTTGGTGCCGAGGATGGAGATGGTGGCACCGACAGTCAGGATCAGCGCCAGTGCTTCGCCACCGAAGCCGGCGGCGGCATCGGCCAGCGGCGTGGCCGAGCTGGACAGGCCGGCCAGCGTGCCTTGTGCCACCACCTGCACCGCGCCGTAGATGACGGTGACGGTGATGATCATGGTGATCAGCGCGAACGGAATGTCACGGCGCGGATTGCGGTATTCGCCGGCGGCGGCCGGAATGTTCTCGAAACCAGCGTAGGCGTACAGCAGCAGGAGCGCGGCTTCGCCCATGCGCTGCAGGTCATGCGGGTCCGGGCGCTGGCCGGAGAACGCCAGCTGCGGGTCGATGTAGAACGCGCCGATGGCCACGAACAACAGCAACGGCAGCATCTTGCCGATCACCAGCACCACGCCGGTGCGCGCGGCCGAGCGCACGCCGATGATGTTGACCCCGGTGAGGAAGCCCAGCGATACCACGATCACCGCGATGCGACCCATGCCGGCGCCAGCCCACGGCCAGAAGCGTGCGACCGCATCGGCCAGCGCATTGCTCAATGCGGCCGCCGAGCTGATGCGGGTCAGCCAGATCATCCAGCCGATCTCGAACCCGGCGAAGCGCCCGAACGCCTCGCGGGCATACAGGTAGCTGCCGCCGGGCTCGTCGAAGTAGCTGGCGGCCTGTGCGTAGCACAGCACCAGCAGCGCGACGACGACGCCGGCGGCGACCACGCCCCACAGGCTGAACGGGCCGAGCAGGGCGACGGTGGCGGCCGGCAGCAGGTAGATGCCGCTGCCGATCACATCGTTGATCGACAGGCCGACGATCTGCCAGCGGCTGACCGCGCGCTGCAGCTGCGGTTCGTCCTGCGCGCTCAATGGGCGTCTCCGCGCAGTGCGGGCAGCTGCCACTGAGCCTGCAGGCGCGTGTACTCGGCGCGCGGCAGCAGCACGAAGCGCGGCGCATCCTGCGGCCGCAGCCAGTCCAGCAGCGCCTGCATGCGCGCCTGCGGCATCGCGGTGCAGCCGGCGGTGGCCTCGCCGGGCTGCCGCCACAGGTGGGCGAAGATGCAGCTGCCCTTGCCGGGCTGGTTGTCCGGGTTGTGGGCGATGACGAAGCCTTCCTGGTAACGGACGTCGCCCTTGTTGTGCAGATCCAGCCGCATCGGCTCGGTGGAAACTGCCACGGCTGCCTTGCCGACCTTCTTCGCGTCGACGATGCGGTTGTAGAACGGCGAGGCAGGCACATCCATGCAGTAGCTGCTGTCGAGCATCGGCTGGTAGGCCATCGCGGTGCCGGGGCGGGTGACCGCATAGCCGAACGCGCTGCCGAGCGCGAACACGCCCGCCGGGCTGCGGCCATCGCCTTCCTGCTTCTGCGGGCCGTCGGCCTGCGCCGGGTGCAGGCCCAGGCCCCAGGCACTGCCGGTGCGGCCAAGCGCCACCGGGAACGCCCGTCCATGCGCATGCCAGCCCTTGCCATCGCGCACATAGGCCTGCAGCTGGCCCTGGGTGCTGTCCCAGCCATCGCTGGTGACCACGATCAGCTGGCGCGCACCCTCCAGCGGCGCGGCGTGGACGGACACCGTTGCGGCAAGCAGCAGCGCAGCGGTAGCGAGACGGACCAGCGATTTCATCAACAGGTGCTCCGGTCAGGAATCCAGCAGGTGGTCGATCCGCTCCAGATTCACCGCCAGCTGCTGCTGGCGGTCCGGATTGGCGTGGCAGAGCAGCACGAACAGGAAATCGAGCAGGGCATGCATGGCGCTACGGTACAGCAGCTGCGCGACCTGCGGCGTGCGATCATGCGCACACACCGCCAGTGCTGCGTCAGCATGCGCGCGCAGCGGGTTGGCGGTGTGGCGGGTAATGGAAATCACCTTGCCACCCATGTCCTGGAACTGGCGCGACAGCTGCGAAAGCTGCGGCAGGTTGCCGAATTCGGAGAACACCAGCAGCGCATCGCCGGGGCGCGCGGCCGACAGGTTGGCCAGCATCAGGATCGGGTCGGTGTGCGGCACCACCAGCAGGCCGAGCAGCGACAGCCGCATGGCGAACTCGCGGGCGAACAGGCCATCGTCACCCAGGCCATGGACGAACAGTTTGGGCGCGCCGTCGAGGAGCTGCACGATGCGCTCGATCTCTTCGCGCGGGTTCGCCTGGCGGGTTTCCTCTTCGGCCTGCGCCTTGCTGCGACGCAGGGCGTCGCCCAGGCGCAGGTAGTCATCGCTGCTGTCGGGTTCGGTGGGTGCCTGCTGCGGATCGGCGCCAGCACGGGCGACATCCTGGCCGATCGAGTACTTCAGGTCCGGGTAGCCCTTGAAGCCGAGCTTCTGGCTGAACTTCACCACGCTGGACTGGCTGATGCCGAGCGCACTGGCCAGCTGCTGGGACGAGTAGTCGCGCAGCAGGTGGGCGTTGTCGAGGATGAAGTCGGCAATGCGGCGTTCGATGGCCGACATCTGCCCGCGCTCGGAACGGATCTTCAGCAGGGGCGGCATGCGGGGTGTCCGGGCATGTGTAGGCGCGTTGCGGTTGGCAGCGTAGAGCGTGTCATGGAGTGGGTCGGGCGGGTGGGGTTTGCAGGGGACGCCGTGAATCCGTCCATGGAGGCTTGGCCGCGCTTGCGCGTTTGCGCTGTCCTGCGCAAACGGCAAGACCGGGGTTGGGCGTCCTGCCCAACCCGCCCGAGGCATGCCTCGGGCCCATGGCGCGGACACCCCTGCAAACCCCACCCGCCCGACCCCGGACAGATCGCGCGCGTGCCAGCCGCGAAGGGGATACGGGGTAGAGCAGAAGCAAGCGCAAAAGCATCCACGCATGTAGTGGATCCACGGGATGCAGTTGTTGCCTTTGACGTTGAGTCCGCCTTCAAGCGAGCCGAGCACCGCAGGTCCGGCGAGGGCGAAGAGGGGCGGGTGTCTGAGCGCAGCGAGTTCCCGCGCCGTCCCTCGACGGGCCGAGGAGCGCAGGGAACCGGTGCGTAGCACCGGCTCGCGGCCGGCGGAGCGTTTCTTTTGGTTACTTTTCTTTCCGCGGAAAGAAAAGTAACGCCCGACCAAGAGTCAGTTGTACGCCAGGCCAGCCGCAAGGCAGAGATCAACCCAGCATCTCCAGCCCACGCACTTCGGTGATGCCCAACCCCGGCACGTCGCTGATGCTGATCTCCGATTCGTTGAAATGCACGCCCCCGCTGACCGGGTCGAACTGGCCCAGCGACGGGCCGTCCAGGTCGACCTTGGTGATCACATCGCTCTTGGCCACCGCCAGGTGCACGGCGGCGGCAACGCTGATGCTGGATTCGATCATGCAGCCGATCATGCACGGCACACCGTAGATGCCGGCGATGTCGGCGATGCGGATCGCGTTGGACAAGCCGCCGGTCTTCATCAGCTTGATGTTGATGATGTCGGCCGCGCGCTGCTGGATCAGGTCCATCACCTGGCTCGGGCTGAACACGCTCTCGTCGGCCATCACCGGCGTGTTGACGCGGTCGGTGACGTACTTCAGACCGCTGATGTCGGCCGCCTTTACCGGTTGCTCCAGCAGCTCCAGCACCACGCCGGCCTCTTCCAGCGTGCGCATCGCATGCACCGCCTGCTTGGCGGTCCAGCCCTGGTTGGCGTCCAGGCGCAGCAGGGCGCGGCCTTCCACCGCCGCATGGATCGCCTTGACCCGCTCGATGTCCAGGCCGATGTCCTTGCCGACCTTGATCTTCAGCGACTCGAAGCCGCGGTCGATCGCCGACAGTGAATCGGCCACCATCTTGTCGATGTAGTCCACGCTGATGGTGATGTCGGTGGTGATCACCGGGTCGCCGCCACCGAGCATCTGGTACAGCGGCGCACCGTGCAGCTGCGCCCACAGGTCGTACAGCGCGATCTCCACCGCGGCCTTGGCACTGGTGTTGCGCTCCATCGCGGTCTGCACCAGCCCGCACAGACGATTGAGGTTGACCACGTCCTGGCCGATCAGGCGCGGCGCGATGAAGTGGCGGATCGCTTCGATGATCGAGCCGTGCGTATCACCGGTGATCACTGCGGTGGCGGGGGCTTCGCCGTAGCCGGTGTGGCCGGTGTCGGTGCGGATCAGTACGACCACGTCTTCCACGGTCTCCACCGTGCGCAGGGCGGTCTTGAACGGCGTCTTCAGCGGCACGCGCAGCATGCCCAGTTCGATGGCAGTGATCTTCATTCAGGAGTCTTGGCGCGCAGGCGCTGGATGTTGGTGATGCGGTCGATGTAGCGGACGGTATCGCTGGCCATCATCGGCTCCAGCGGCGTGACCGAAACACCATTGAGGTGGGCCTGTACGCGCTTGCCGTCAGCACCGAACCAACTGCCGCCCGCGGTATCGTGGATGACCCAGGTGCGGCCGTCGACGTGGCCGATAGCCATCATCACGTGCCCAGGGATATAGACCAGGTCGCCCACCTGCAGATCGGTGACCGCACGTTCGCGCGCGGCCTTGCCGACCCTGTCGGTGAAGGGCAGGCGGTCCAGCGCAGGGCTGATCGCCTGTGCGCTGGTATTGCGCGGCAGCAGCACGCCGAAGCTGCGGTAGATCTCGGAAACGAAGCCGCTGCAGTCGCGCGTGTCGTAGTCGTGGCCCCAACCGTAGCGCTCGCCCAGGAACTTGAAGGCCTGCTGCAGCAGCAGGCGCGGAGTCAGTGGCAGGTAGTCGGCGGCGGTGTCCTGCGAGCGCGGCAGCAGCGCCGGCACCAGCTTCAGGCGGCCATCGGTTTCGCGCACCGGCAGCTGCACAACCCACGAGGCATGCGCCTGCTGGCCGTTCACCGGTTCGGCGGCGGGCCAGTCGGCCAGCACCGGCAGGCGCACGCCCATGTCCAGCTGCAGGCGCGAGACGCGCGGTTCCTCCGGGGTGTAGGCGGTCTGTGCGGTGGCGCCGGTGACGATGCGATACGGGCCCTTCGTGCCGTAGCCGAGCACCGTGCCCTTGTCGCCGCTGGCGATGGCGTCGGCTTCGATCCACGCGCTGTAGCGCTCGCTGTGCACGAACAGCCAGCGGCCATCGGCGCTGCGATGGACCACGGCAACCTTGTCACCGGGGAACAGTGCCGATTCCTGGAAGCGGTCGATGTCGGTGTCACCGGCAGTGCTGAAGACGCGCTCGCGGGTGGGGAAGGTGCGCAGCGCGGCACGCTTCACCACCAGCCCGTAGGCCGGTGTCACCTGCGCGGGAATCGCATCGAGGCCGAGGTTGGCCTGGATGCCGCTGCGTAGCGCCGGGGCGATGGCCTTGCCCTTCTCGTTGAACAGTGCACGCTCGGGCCAGCGTGACAATGCGCTGATGCTGGCGCGTACCTGCGCGGCATCGAGCTGTGCGGGCAGCGAAGCGATGTCCTGGATGTGGCTGTCCTGCGCCCGCATCCGCGCGTTCTGCGCGTCGATCTGCGCGCGGTCCAGGATCGGCGCATCGGCATTGTCCAGGCGTGCGGCCCAGTACTGCGGTGTCAGGTAGGCCTCGTGCAGGCCAACCACATAGGGCAGCGGCGCGCCGGGGTCAGGTGGCGGTGCAGCCTGTGCGAAGGCCGGTGCGGCCAGCAGGCACAGGGCCAGGGTCAACCGGCGCGACCACTGCCGGTCCGGTGCGCGGGAAGCCAGGATCATGCGCTGCATACCCTCCTCGAATGCCAGTTGGAATATTTATTCCTTTCTCTGGCGAAAGCAAGAATAAATTATTGACCGGTGTTCCGGCCCGTGTTACACAGCCATTACCACCCGCGCTGGGGAAGTGTCGCTGTGGATCCTGCCGTTCGCAAACCGCGTCTGCCTGCTGCTGCCGGCCTGTGTGCCGCGCTGCTGCTGTGGGCGTCGGCCGCGCAGGCGGCGGATGCGCGCAGCAGCCAGCAGCGGGCGCGCCAGACGCAGGTGATCGACCTGATCGACAGCGGTCGTTTCAGCGATGCCGAAGCGCTGCTGGCAACGGCAGGCAATACTGCCGAAGGCGCCTTCCAGCGCGAGCGCATGCGCCGTATCCGCCTGGATTTCAGCCTTGACCAGCAGGCCGCGAAGGCCGCCGTGCGCCGCTGGATCCCCGACCTGAGCGACGAGGAATTCGCGCGCTGGGACCAGCTCGGCCTGATCGAACACCTCGATATCGATGGCACGCGCCGGTACTTCAAGCGTGCACCGTCGAACCTGTTCCTGCTCAGCGACGAAGCGCGTGCACGTCGCCGCGCAGATGCGCCTATGCCGGCGCCAGGCCCGAACGAAGTGCTCAACGCACACCACGCGCGCGTGGTTGCCGCCGCCGAACAGAGCGGCCAGGCCTGGGTGCTGCCACAGCGCATCGAATTCACCCAGACGCTGACGGTGAAGGCCGATGCCGTGCCGGCCGGCGAAACCGTGCGCGCATGGATTCCCTATCCGCGCGAGATCCCGGGGCAGCAGGAGCAGGTGCAGTGGCTGGGCAGCGCCCCGGGCAAGGCGCGGGTGGCACCGGCCAGTACCCTGCAGCGCACCGCCTACCTGGAAGCCAAAGCCGTAGCCGGCAAGCCGACCCGGTTCGAGATCCGCTACGCGGCGACGATCTTCGCGCGGCACACCGCGATCGATCCGGCGAAGGTGCAGGCCACGCCGAATGATCCTGCGTTGAAGCCCTACCTGGCCCAACAGCTGCCGCATGTGCGCTTCACCCCGGCGCTGAAGCTGTTCTCCGACCAGGTGCTGCAGGGCGAAACACGCCCCCATGAAGTGGTGCGCAGGCTGTTCGCTGCTGTCGACCGTATTCCGTGGGCCGGTGCACGCGAATACTCCACGCTCAGCAACATCAGCGATTACGCCTTGCGCACTGGCCATGCCGACTGCGGGCAGCAGACCCTGCTGCTGATCGCGCTGATGCGCATGAACGGCATTCCCGCGCGCTGGCAGTCGGGCATGGTGTTCTCCGGCGATGGCAGTGGTTACAACAATCTGCACGACTGGGGGCAGGTCTACCTGGCGCCGTACGGCTGGCTGCCAATGGACGTGACCACCGGCGCGCTGGCCAGCGATGTAACGGCATTGCGCGACTTCTACCTGGGTGGCCTCGATGGTTACCGCATCGCCTTCAACGACGATTTCGGCCAGCCCTTGGTGCCGGCCAAGCAGCACTTCCGCTCGGAAACGGTCGACTCGCAGCGCGGCGAGGCCGAGTGGGCAGGCGGCAACCTGTACTTCGACCAATGGAGCTACGACTTCCAGTGGCGGGTACTGCCAGCCGGGCAACGCTAGCGCGACACATCGCATTCCACACCATTCAATTCTTGCAGGAGAGAGCAGGGGATGAAGGCTTACAGCATCAAGCGGGCGGCATTGTGCGTCGCCCTCGGGGCGTGTCTGGGCGTAGTGCTGCCCGGCATCGCGATGGCACAGAACGTAAGCGGCGCGGTCGCCGGCCGTGCAACCGCCGGTGACCAGGTCACCGTGGTCAGCAGCAGCACTGGCCTGACCCGTACCGTCACCGTTGGCGCCGATGGCAGCTACCGCCTCGGCCAGCTGCCGGTGGGTGACTACCAGCTGCAGCTCAGCCGCGATGGCCAGAAGCTGGGCGATCAGGTATCGGTAAGCGTTGCCGTCGGCGGTACAACCACGGTCAACCTGGCCAGCGGCGGCGGTGTCACCAACCTGGATGCACTGCAGGTGGTTGGCACGCGCGTGATCAACCGCGTGGATGTCTACTCCACCGAAACCTCGTTCAACATCAACCGCCAGGAGATCTCGCGGCTGCCGGTGGCGCAGGACCTGTCTGCGGTCGCGCTGATGGCGCCGGGCGTGGTCGGCGGCAACTCCTCATTCGGTGGCCTGTCGTTCGCCGGTTCATCGGTGGCCGAGAATGCGGTCTTCATCAACGGCCTTAATGTCACCGACATGTATACCCGTCGTGGCTTCAGCACCGCGCCGTTCGCGTTCTTCAATGAATTCCAGGTCAAGACCGGCGGTTACTCGGTGGAGTTCGGCCGCTCCACCGGTGGCGTGATCAACGCCGTGACCCGCTCGGGCAGCAATGAATTCGAGGGCGGTGTTGAAGTCACCGCCGAGCCGAGTGCGTGGCGCGCCAGTGGCGGCGATCATTTCCACCGCGACGGCACTCCGCATTCCTACGGCAGCCGCGACAACAATTCCTTCCTGAAGACCAACGTCTGGGGCTCGGGACCCATCATCAAGGACAAGCTGTTCCTGTTCGCGATGTACGAGGACCGCAGCGACAAGGGCCACAACACCTCGTCCGATGGCAGTACCTGGTTCAAGAACGATTCCGGCAACGGCTTCTGGGGCACCAAGCTGGACTGGAACATCAACGACAACCACAGCCTGGCGCTGCTGGCGTTCTCCGACGAGGGCGATGTCACCAATGCGTCGTACGGCTACAACTGGAAGGCCGACCAGCTCGGTGCGTGGGGTGGCGACTCGGTCACCGAGACCGGCGGCCGCAACTGGTCGGCCACCTACACCGGCCACTTCGGCCAGAACTTCACCGCGCGTGCCATGGTCGGCCAGAACAAGCAGCGCGCCTTCACCAACTCGTCGCTGGACCAGGCCTGCAGCCCCGTGTTCACCGACAGCACCTACGGCCCGCGGCTGGGCAAGCTGCAGGGGCTGCGCGCCGGTTGCCACCCGACCGGCGCGGCCGTGGCCGAGCGCGATGACACCCGCGATGTCGCGCGCCTGGACTTCGAATGGCAGCTCGGCGACCACCTGCTGCGCTTCGGTGTCGACCGCGAACTGATGACCACCAAGCAGTCCACCCGTTATCCAGGGCCGACCGAGCTGAGCTACACCGCCTACGTGGCGCGGCCCGGCGATGAAGTGTGGGATGGCGCCAACGCCTACGTACCGGCCGGCGTCACCGAGATGCTGCGTGCTCGCAACCGCCGCTCGGGCGGCACCTTCGAGACCGAGGCCAATGCCTTCTATCTGGAAGACATCTGGAACATCACCCCGAACCTGATGCTGAACCTTGGCGTGCGCTGGGACCGCTTCGAGAACCGCACCGCTGCAGGCAAGGCGTTCATCAAGATGGACGACCTGATCGCGCCACGCGTCGGCTTCTCCTGGGACATGCGCGGCGATGGCAGCACCAAGCTGTTCGGCAACGCCGGCCGCTACTACCTGCCGGTCACCAACAACATCAACGTGAACTTCGCCGGTGGCCTGACCGACGAATACAGCTATTACGTGCTGAACGGCTGGGAACGGAAAACCTCGCCGACCGGTTCGCCGTACATGGCACCCATCGTCGGCCAGCAGATCGGGCCGACCGACACCCGCATGAACACCGGCGGCGCCGACCTGCGCCAGAGCGTGGACCGTGACCTGAAGGCGGTTTACCAGGACGAGTACATCCTGGGCTTCCAGAACATGATCAACCAGGCCTGGTCGTGGGGCGTCAATGCCACCTACCGGCGCATGACCCGCGCGCTGGATGACATCCGCATCAACTACACCCCATGCGGCCCGACCCCCAGCACGCTGTGGCCGATCGCCAACCCGGGCGAGAGCCTGACGATCTGGGGCGACAAGAGCATCGGTTGCGCCAACGAAGGCTGGATCACCATCGATACCGCCAACAGCGGCTACCGCAAGGGCGGCAGCGGCGAGGTGATCGGCTACTCCAAGCCCAAGCGCACCTACAAGGCGCTGGAGTTCCAGATCGACCGTGCCTGGGACGAGAAGTGGATGTTCAACGCGTCCTACCTGTGGTCGAAGAGCGAAGGCAACTTCGAAGGCCCGGTGAACTCCGATACCAATTACGGTGATACCGGCATGGTGCAGTTCTGGGACCACCCGGCCACCAATGAACGTTATGGCGTGCTGTTCAACGACTTCCGTCATCAGTTCAAGCTGCGTGCCGCGTATGCGCTGAACAAGCAGTGGTCGTTCGGCACCACGCTGCAGGTGCAGTCCGGTGGCCCGATCACCGCCTACGGCGTGATGTGGCCGAACGACTCCATCGCCGGTGGCAGCACCTCCAGCGAGGGCAGTGGCGGTGGCACCGGCTGGCTGTGCGTGGCCAACTGTGCGGGTCCCTACAACCAACGGCAGTTCGAATACAGCCCACGCGGTGCGTTTGGCCGCCTGCCGTGGACCTGGACCATGGGGGCCAATGTGACCTGGCGGTTGCCGGTGGAGGGCATCGACCTCAGCGCCCGCTTGTCGGTGTACAACCTCACCAACAACCAGAAGACCATCAACGTGCACCAGCGCTATGAAGCACAACCCGGCCAGTACCGTGAGGCGACATTTGCGACCGGCACGCGCTGGCAGGCCCCGCGTTATACCCAGCTGGTGGTGACCTGGAACTTCTGAGGCCACGATCCGCGCCGTCCACCGTGACGGCGCAGGCAATGGAGGGACTGCCCGCATGCACCACCTGCTGATCCTCGCGGCGGCACTGGCTGCACCGTCCGCGTCGTCGGCCGACAGCGCCGCAATCGAGGCCGACATCGCGGCCGTGGTCCAGGCCGAGCATCTGCCCGGGCTGGCGCTGGCGGTGGTCGAGGAGGGGCGGGTGGTCCATCGCCATGCAGGGGGCGCGCGCGGCGATGGCGGCCGCATCGACGAGGACACGCTGTTCAAGATCGCGTCCAACAGCAAGGCGATGACCGCTGCGCTGCTGGCGCGGTTGGTGCAGCAGGGCAGGCTGCACTGGGATGATCCGGTGCAGCGGCATCTGCCGGGCTTCCGCATGCACGATGCGTGGGTGGGCCAGCAGATGCAGGTGCGCGACCTGTTGATCCACAACAGCGGCCTCGGCCTGGGCGCCGGTGATCTGATGCTGTGGCCGGAGCCGAACGCCTTCACCCGTGCCGACATCATCGCCGGGCTGGCGCACCTGAAGCCGGTCAGCAGCTTCCGCAGCCGCTATGCGTACGACAACCTGATGTACGTGGTGGCCGGCGAAGTGGCGGCGGCGGCGGGTGGCAAGCCGTACGACCAGTTGATGCGCGAGCAGGTGTTCGAACCACTGGGCATGACGCGCTGCCAGGTGGGGGCGTGGTCGGTGAAGCGCGTGGGCAACGTGGCACAGCCGCATGCCTGGCGTGGTGAACGCAACGAGGTGGTGAACGCCGATGCTGCGATCAGCCCGGACCTGCCCTCGATGGCGGCGGGTGGCATCCGTTGTTCGCTGCGCGACATGACACGCTGGATGCAGGTGCTGCTCGATCCCGCCCTGGTACCTGACTGGCTGGACAGCACGCAACGCCGCACGCTGTGGACCCTGCACATGCCGATGCCACTGGGCGAGCGCCAGCGGCGCTGGGACAACGCGCATTTCTACGGTTATGGGTATGGCTGGCGGGTGTCGGACATGGACGGGCAGTGGAAGGTGGCGCATACCGGCACGCTGTCAGGCATGTATTCATCGCTGGCGCTGCTGCCCGACCGCAGGGTGGGCGTGGTGATGCTGATCAACGGCGAAGGCGAGGACGCACGCACGGCGCTGATGCAGGCGATGCTGAAGCGCTTCACCGCACCAGACGATACGCGCCCGGCGATGGAGTACCTGGCCGAACTGAAGGCTGACCGAGCGGCGCAGGCAGCGTCTGGCCACCAACGGCCGGCGACCGCAGCCGCGCAGCCGGCACGCGGCGATGACCTGCCGCGTTGGCAGGGTCGCTACAGCGATCCCTGGCTGGGGCCCGCATCGTTGTGCCCGGACAGGGACGGCCTGCGCTTCAGCGTGGACAGATCGCCACGGCTGCAGGGTGCCGTGCTGCAACTACAGGAGCGTTGGCTGCTGCGCTGGGATACGCTGGGCGAAGACGCGCAGGCGTGGCTGCAGCCAGGCGAAGGCCCGGCACCGACACTGGACCTGCGTGCCATCGATCCGGACATCGACTTCAGCTATGACTTCCAGGACCTGCATTTCACTCGTACTGGCGACTGCCCTGGCAGCGACCGCCAACGCCGCTGAACCACCGCGTGTTTCACCCGCCACCGGCGCGGCCGACGCCGGGCTGGTGGAGATCCGGTCGGTGGCGCCACGTATCGACATGGATATCCGCTACGCCGGTGCCAACAACTTCACCGGCGCGCGTGTTCCGGGCTACGAGGCTCCTTCCTGTTACCTGCTGGCCCCGGTGGCGAAAGCGCTGGCGCGGGTGGAACAGGATCTGCGTGCGCAGGGTTTTGGCCTGCGCCTCTACGACTGCTACCGGCCAGTACGCTCGGTGCAGGCCTTCATGGCCTGGGTGAACGACCCGGGCGAACTCTCGCGCAAGGCGTTGCAGTACCCGGACCTGGACAAGCCGCGCCTGCTGGCCGATGGCTACATCGCAGAGCGTTCTGGCCACAGCCGTGGCGCCACGGTGGATCTTGGGTTGCTGGATTGCAGCAGCGGCAGCTGCACGCCGTTGGACATGGGTACCGACTTCGACTTCTTCGGGCCACGTGCGCACACGCAGGCGAGCGGACTGAGCGAGGTGCAGCAGGCAAACCGCCAGCAGTTGGTACGGGCAATGGCGCGCCGCGGCTTCGTGAATTACCCCCAGGAGTGGTGGCACTACACCCTGCAACCCGAACCGGATCCGGGCACCGCGTACGACGTCCCGGTACGGTAGGGGTATCGGCAGGGCTGCGCCCTGCACCCGCTACAAGCCAGAGCAACAGCAACAGCACGCATTCCGTGGGATGGCGGGGTGGGTCGCTGCTGTTGGTAGGTGTCGACCTTGGTCGACACGGTAGATCCACGCCATGCGTGGATGCTCTTCGTTCAATTCTCGAAATATTCGATTTCGATTGAGATTCATCCACGCATGGCGTGGATCTACCACCAACCGTCATCAGGAATCTGTCGGAGGTGGGGCGGTGTGGGTGGGCAGGACCGTTGGCGCCATGGATGGCGCCATCGAGCCCCCAGGGATGGGTTTACGGCGTGTCCTGCCCACCCACATCGTCCCGCCAAACCATCAACAGTCCAGAGCCGCTTTGGCTTTGGCCGTTGCCTGAAGCCTCTGCGGGTGCAGGGTGCAACCCTGCCGATACCCTTACACTGACCGCCTTCCCACCGTTGCCCACCCGATGAACCTTCCCCTGCACTTCGGCCTGCTCGGCACCCTGGAAGCCGGCGCCATCGCCCTGCTGGTCGGCCTGCTGGTGTACTTCCTGTGGTCGCGGTTGTGCCGGCTGCTGCACTGGTCGATGGGTCATGCCATCGGCTGGGCCTGTGTCATCTCGGTGGTGGCCTCCGCCGGCATCGATGCGTGGAAGCTGTTCTACATGGGCATCGTGCGGCTGGAGTCACCGCTGTACGCGCGCATCTTCCTGTCCACCATCCATGATCCGAACGAACTTGGCAGCCGCGTGGTGCTGGAAATCGCCGGCGCGCTCGCCGGTGTTGCGCTGGGATGGGTGATGTTCAGTTCGCGGTCATCGGCCCAGACCGCGAATTGACGCAGGTTTTTCGTTCGCTGCCGGTTAAATCCTGGCGCGCTGAATGCGCAGCTTATGAGCCACTCACTTCGCGCTAACCACCGTACTAAAGCATGTGCGGTGGCGAGTGGTTAATCGCGTGTGTTGATGCCGGTCGCAGCGCAAAATCGATTCAGAAAGGCGGTGGCAGGGTAGGTGCCGTGCGGAGACAAGACGCCGCGCAACACCACCCAATCGGTAGGAGACACCCCTGATGACTATTCGCAACCGCAAGCCCCTGATCGCCCTGATCGTCGCCGCCGGCAGCGTGCTGGCCATTCCGGCGATGGCGCAGTCGGCCAAGCAGCAGGCGGCGCATGCGCAGAACGAGGCCGCGCAGGCCCAGCAGGCGGCTGCACAGGCCGGCCAGGCCGCTGACCAGGCGACCAATGCGGCCGCAGCGGCATCGGCACAGGCCAATGGCGGTGGCCAGACCTGGGCCAGCATCGATACCGATGGCAACGGCACCATCAGCAAATCCGAGGCGCAGGTGAACGCGGGCCTGGCCCAGGTGTTCGACCAGGCCGATACCAACAAGGACGGCGAGCTGAGCGCCGATGAGTACAAGGCCTACGTGGCCGCCCAGCAGGCCGGTGCCGGTGGCGCAGCGCAGGGTGCACAGGGCAAGTAAGACCTGCATCGGGGCGTATGGGAACCCGGGCGGCTTCGGCCGCCCGGGTTTTTTCGTCACCATGGCCCCTGTATCCTTGCGCGATGAACACCCCCACGCCTGCGCCGTCGCGCGCCATCGGCCTGGTCGGTTTTGACGGTGACGATACGCTGTGGAAGAGCGAGGACTACTACCGCAAGGCCGAGCAGGATTACCTTGACCTGCTGTCGCGCTACGTCGACGTGCATGACACCCATACCGCGCGCCACCTGCTGGAAGTGCAGCAGCGCCACCTGGGCACCTTCGGCTACGGCGTGAAGAGCATGACGCTGTCGATGATCGAAGCGGCCATCGACATCACCGGCCAGCGCATTGACGCGAAGGACATCCAGCGCATCCTGGACATCGGCCACGACACCCTGCGCCACCCGGTCGAACTGATCGACGGTGTGCGCGAAGCGGTGGCGGCCATCGCCGAGCACTACCCGGTGGTGCTGATCACCAAGGGCGACCTGTTCCACCAGGAAGCGAAGATCAAGGTCGCCAACCTGGCCGAGCTGTTCCCGCGCATCGAGATCGTCTCGGAGAAAGATCCGGAAACCTATGCCCGCGTGCTGGCCGAATTCGATCTGCCGATGCAGCGCTTCGTGATGGTCGGCAACTCGCTGCGTTCGGACATCGAGCCGGTGGTCACCCTCGGTGGCTGGGGCGTGCATACCCCGTATGCAGTGACCTGGGCACACGAGACCCAGCACGGTGTGGCCGACGACGAACCGCGCATGGTGACCGCCGACACCGCCCACGATTGGCCGGCTGCACTGGCGGCGATCGAGGCCAAGGCCGCCGCGGCGGCCTGACAGGGCCCGGCGGCTGCGGCAGAATCGGGCCATGAACCTCCGACTGCGCGTGTTGCTGTTGTCCCTGCTGCTGGCGCCGGCCACCGTGCTGGCCCAGCAGACCGCCGAGCGTTCGGCAGCCTACGAGGTGGAGACCGGTGACAGCTGGGTCGATGCCCAGCTGCAGGACATCAACCACTACGCCGAGCGCTACCCCGACGCCTTCCTCGACGAAGTGTCGCGCTATGCCGACGTGCCGCGCGGCTACATCAGCGCGCTGTTCACCACCCATGGATGGCAGGCCGGGGACATCTATTTCGCCTGCTTCTGGGCCAAGGCCAGCGGCCAGACCTGCCGCGACAGCGTGCGCGCCTTCAGCCAGGACCCGGAGGGCGGCTGGGAAGCCGTGGTGAAGCGGATGCCCGCCAAGCCCGACAACCTGCATTACCGCGCCGTGCGCCATGCCATCGTGGCCAGCTACCAGCACTGGGACCGGCCGATCACCCTGGATGCCACCCTCAAGCGCCAGTTGAAGCGGTAGCGCCGGCCGCTGGCTGATTCTGGTGGGTGCGAACCTTGGTTCGCACGCCTTTTGCTCCTTCCCCCGCCAGATCAGTGCGAACCAAGGTTCGCACCCACCAGACCTGCCCGGGTCAGGCGCCATGTTGCTCTGCATATCGCCGCCGCCACGCACTCCGGCGACAATACGGGTCCGAGCTGTTCCCCGTTCCCGTAATCGAGTGACTGATGAGCGCCTCTTTCGTTTCGCCTGATGTGATCCGCCGCCTGTTCGCGCAGGCCATGTCCCGCATGTACCGCACCGAAGTGCCGCTGTACGGCACGCTGGTGGAACTGGTGGAGCGGATCAACGCGCAGGTGCTTGCCCAGGATCCGGCGCTGGCCGCGCAGCTGCAGCGCAACGACGAGCGTGCACGCCTGGATGAAGAGCGCCATGGCGCGATCCGCGTCGGCACCGTGCAGGAGCTGGCCACGCTGCGCCGCCTGTTCGCGGTGATGGGCATGTACCCGGTGGGCTACTACGACCTGTCGGTGGCTGGCGTGCCGGTGCACTCCACCGCGTTCCGCCCGCTCACTGGCACCGCGCTGGCGCAGAACCCGTTCCGCGTGTTCACCTCGCTGCTGCGCCTGGAGCTGATCGAAGACGAAGCGCTGCGTGCCGAATCGGCGAAGATCCTTGCGCGACGCCGTATCTTCACCGACGGCGCGCTGGCGCTGATCGACCAGGCCGAGCGTGACGGCGGCCTGTCGCAGGCTGATGCCGAACGCTTCGTCGATGAAGCGCTGGAAACCTTCCGCTGGCACGGCGATGCCACCGTTGACCTGCCGACCTACCACGCGCTGCACAACGCGCATCGCCTGGTGGCCGACGTGGTCAGCTTCCGTGGCCCGCACATCAACCACCTGACCCCGCGCACGCTGGACATCGACGCCGCGCAGGCCGCGATGATCGAACACGGCATGGCGGCCAAGGCGGTGATCGAAGGCCCACCGCGCCGCGCCTGCCCGATCCTGCTTCGCCAGACCAGCTTCAAGGCACTGGAAGAGGCCGTGCATTTCCCGGGCGGCGAAGGCGGCGATGCCGGCACCCATACCGCGCGCTTCGGCGAGATCGAACAGCGCGGCCTTGCGCTCACCCCGAAGGGCCGCGCGCTGTACGACCAGCTGCTGTCGCAGGCACGCGATGCCGGTGGCGAAGGCAGCACTGGCGGCGACTACGGCCAGCGCCTGCAGGCGGTGTTCGCCAGCTTCCCGGATGACCATGACACGCTGCGCCAGGAAGGCCTGGGCTATTACCGCTACCAGCTGACCGACGCCGGCCGCGCCGCGCCCGAGCGCGTGGCCGATCTGCCGGCTGAAGTGCTGGTGGCCGCCGGACTGGCCACGGCCGATCCGATCGTCTACGAGGATTTCCTGCCGGTCAGTGCCGCAGGCATCTTCCAGTCGAACCTGGGCGGTGAAGAACAGCGCGCCTATGCCGCACACGCCAACCGCGAGGCCTTCGAGCAGGCGCTGGGCGTGGCTGTGAATGACGAGTTCGAGATCTACGAGCGGCTGCAGGCCGAATCGTTGGCGGCGCTGCGCGGGTAAACGACTTGCCGTGGAGCCGAGCGTGGGCTCGGCTCTACAGGGATTCTGTGGAGCGGGCCCTTGTAGAGCCGAGCCATGCTCGGCTGCACAGGGAAGGAGAGTCGAGCATGGCTCGACTCTACAGCCGCGGGCGTCAGCCCTTCATCGTGCCGGTATCCAGCCAGCGCTGGTGCCACGACAGCGCTTCCGGCAGCAGGTGCGGGGTGTGCTTGCCGTAGCTTTCGCGGCTGGCACGGTCGAAGTAATCCTGCAGCTGCGGGCGGAAATCCGGGTGCGCGCAGTTGTCGATCAGCACCTGCGCGCGCTTGCGCGGGGTCAGGCCACGCAGATCGGCCAGGCCCTGTTCGGTCACGATCACCGACACGTCGTGCTCGGTGTGGTCCACATGGCTGGCCATCGGCACGATCGCCGAGATGGTGCCGTTCTTGGCGGTGGACGGGCTCAGGAACGCCGACAGGAAACCGTTGCGGGCAAAGTCACCCGAACCGCCGATGCCGTTCATGATCCGCGTGCCCATCACGTGCGTCGAATTGACGTTGCCGTAGATGTCCACCTCGATCATGCCGTTCATGCCGATGCAGCCCAGGCGGCGCACCAGTTCCGGGTGGTTGGAGATTTCCTGCGTGCGCATGATGATGCGCTCGCGGTAGAAATCGATGTTCTCCTTGAACGTCTCGTTGGCCTGCGGGCTCAGTGCAAAGCCCGTGCACGAGGCATAGCTCAGCACGCCGTCGCGCAGCAGGTCGAGCATGCCGTCCTGGATCACCTCGGTGAACGCGGCCAGATCGCGGAAACCGCTCTTGGCCAGGCCGGCCAGCACGGCGTTCGGAATGTTGCCCACGCCCGACTGCAGCGGCAGCAGGTTCGGCGGCAGGCGGCCCTTCTTCACTTCGTGCTGCAGAAACTCGATCAGGTGCGAAGCGATCTGCTCGCTGGTCGCATCGATCGGGCTGAACGGGCTGTTGCGGTCCGGGCCGTTGGTGCGCACCACCGCCACGATCTTGTCCGGGTCGCAGCGCAGCGCGGTGTCGCCAATGCGGTCGTTGGCGTTCACCAGCGGAATCGGCTTGCGGTGCGGCGGCAGCGCGGTGCCGTAGTAGATGTCGTGCATGCCGTCGACGCCGGCCGGCTGCCATTCGTTGACCTCGACGATCACCTTCTTCGCCAGGTCCAGCCAGGTCTTGTTGTTGCCGACCGAGGTGGACGGCACCAGCGAACCGTCCTCGCGGATGGCCGAGACTTCGATCACGGCGGTATCGATCTCGCCGTAGAAACCGAACCACACGTGCTGGGCCACGTGGCTGAGGTGGATGTCGATGTAATCCAGTTTGCCCTCGTTGATGCGGTTGCGCGCATCCGGGTCGCTCTGGAACGGCATGCGCATGGCGATGCCATCGGCCTTGGCCAGCGCGCCATCAAGCTCCGGAGCGGTGGAGGCGCCGGTCATCAGCTTGATCTGGAAGGGGTTGCCCTGGGCATGCACCGCTTCGATGCGGCGGGCCAGTTCGACGGGAACGGCCTTGGGATACCCGGAGCCGGTAAAGCCGCTCATGGCCACGGTTTCACCGGGCTGGATCAGCGCGGCTGCGGCCTCGGCGGAGACCACGCGGTCACGGAGACGCGCGTTGGCGATGCGATCAACAGACATGACGACACGTGTTGCTGGGGGAATCCCGATTATCGGCCATCCTCATCCGTACGGGGGGTTCTACCTTCGTGGAATGGCTTTTCCCCGGAGGGCTCACCCATACCCACCGGTTTTGTTTTGCAGTGCAGCGTGCAAAGTGCTTTCGCAGCCCGCACGATGGCCCTGCATCCCGACGTGGGGGAGGGAGCAGAGCCCGCTGGCAGTTCGCTGCAAGCGGGCTTTTTTATTGCCTGCCGTCCAGTATGAATACGCGGCACCCCATCGGGGTCGGATTCCTTTGCCAAGGGCAAAAGGCTCTGACCCCACCCGCGGCATCAAGCGGCGGCATCTCGGGGTCAGGGCCCTTCGCCGTTGGCAAAGGGATCCGACCCCGCGAGAATCGGGGCATGACCCTCGCCCCCGCTGAACTGTCCGCCGCCCTCCAGCCCGTTGTCGACCGCGCCTTGTCGCGATTGGCCCAGGCGCTGCCCGAGCCCTCCCCGGCCGACCTGCTGCCGCTGCTGACCCGGCTGGCGGTGGCCAGCGACTTCGCCCTGGATACCCTGGTGCGGCAACCGGCGCTGCTGGCGCAGCTGGCCGCCCCGGGTTGCCCGCCGATCCCGGCGCCGGTGCTTGACCCGCTGCAGCCCAGTGATTGGCCGGCACAGCTGCGGCGCTGGCGTGCGGCGATGTCCACGCGGCTGATCTGGCGCGACCTGGCTGGGCTGGACGACGTGGCGCAGACCCTGGCCGGCGCCACCACCCTGGCCGAGGACTGCCTGCGGCTGGCGCTGGACGCGCTGCAGCAGGAGTTCGCCCAGCGCCACGGTGTGGTTCGCGATGGCGAAGGCGCCCCGCAGCAGCTGGTGGTGTTCGGCCTCGGCAAGCTCGGTGGCGGCGAGCTCAACTTCAGTTCCGATATCGACCTGGTCTACGCCTACCCGCACGGCGGCGAATCCGATGGCCCGCGCGCGCTGGCCGCCGAAGAGTATTTCGCCCGCCTCGGCCAGCGCCTGGCCAAGCTGCTGGACGAAACCACGGTCGATGGCTTCAGCCACCGGGTGGACCTGCGGTTGCGCCCGTTCGGCAGCGCCGGCCGCGTCGCGCTGTCGTTCGCGGCAATGGACCAGTACTTCCAGCGTGAGGGCCGCGACTGGGAGCGCTACGCATGGCTGAAGGCGCGCGCGGTAGCCGGCGACATCGCCGCCGGTGAGGCGTGGCTGCAGACGCTGCGCCCGTTCGTCTACCGCCGCTACCTCGATTTCACCGCACTTGATGGCCTGCGCGAGATGAAGGCGGCGATCACCGCCGAAGTCGCGCGCCGCGAGCTGCACGAAGACATCAAGCGCGGCGCCGGTGGCATCCGCGAGATCGAGTTCCTGTGCCAGGCGCTGCAGCTGATCCGCGGTGGTCGCGAACCGGCCCTGCGCGAACGCCGACTGCTGGTGGCACTGGATGCGCTGGTCGCCGCCGGTCAGATCGCGCCGGAGGATGGCGCGGCGCTGCGCGAGGCCTACCTGTTCCTGCGCCGGCTGGAAAACCGCCTGCAGATGCTGCGCGACGCACAGACCCACGTGCTGCCCAGCGATGCATTGGACCGTGAGCGCATCGCCGTCGGCCTCGGCTATCCGGACTGGGACGTACTGCGCGCGGCACTGGCCGTGCAGCAGGCGCGGGTCAGTACCGAATTCGCCGCGCTGCTGGCGCCGCGCAAAGGCCAGGCCGCACCCGACGCACTGGCCAACTACTGGCGCAGCCTGCCCGACGGCAGCAACGCACCGCTGCTGGCCGAAGCCGGTTTCCTCGATGCCAACGGCGCCGACCAGTCGCTGCGTGATTTCGCCCAAAGCACCGGTGTGAAGTCGTTGTCCGACGCCGCGCGTGCCCGCCTCGATCGCGTGCTGCCGGCGCTGCTGCATGCCGCCACGCGTTCGCCGCAGCCCGATGCCGCGCTGAAGCGCGTGCTTGGCCTGTTGCAGGCGGTGCTGCGCCGGACCAGCTATCTCGCACTGCTGGATGAGCAACCGAGTGCGTTGACGCGGCTGGTGGATGTGCTGGCGCGCAGTGCGCTGCTGGCCGAGCGTCTGGCTGCGTATCCATTGCTGTTGGACGAACTGCTGGACGTGCGCGTGTCCGGGCCGATGCCGGATGCTGCCGGCATGCTGGCCGAGTGCCAGCAGGTGCTGGCGGTGGAGGATCCCGAATCCGCGCTGCGCTGGCTCAACGAGACGCGGCTGGCGCTGAGCTTCCGCATGGCGATGGCCACGCTGGACGGGCGCCAGGGCGCGGTGGACAGCACCCGGCAACTGGCCGAGCTGGCGCAGGCGGTGGTGATCACTGTGCTGGCGATGGCCGAAGCGGACATGCGCGCCGCACACGGCGAGATTCCCGGTGGGCGCTTCGCGATCATCGGCTACGGCAGCCTGGGTGGGCTGGAGCTGGGTTTCGGTTCCGACCTGGACCTGGTGTTCCTGCACGACAACCCGGCCGGCGTGGATGCCAGCGATGGTGCGCGGCCGCTGGAGCCGGGCCGCTGGTATGCGCGCCTGGCACAGAAGGTGATGGCACTGCTTGGCGCGGTCACCGCCGCCGGCCGCTTGTACGACATCGACGTGCGCCTGCGCCCGGATGGCGGCAAGGGTTCGCTGGTGTCTTCGTTGGCCAGTTACACCGAATACCAGCGCGAACGCGCATGGACCTGGGAACACCAGGCGTTGGTGCGCGCACGCGGCGTGGCCGGTGATGCCAGCCTGCTGGCCGACTTCGAACAGGTGCGTGCGCAGACGCTGGGTCGTGAGCGCGATCCGGCGACGCTGTATGCCGATGTGCTGAAGATGCGCGGCCGCATGCGCACCGAACTGGACCGCAGCGATGCCGCGCGGCTGGACCTGAAGCAGGGTGCCGGCGGCGTAGTGGACCTCGAGTTCCTGCTGCAGACCGGCGTGCTGGCGCGCAGCGCGCAGCATGCGGCGCTGTTGGAACCGCGCGATACACCGTCGTTGATCGATGCGCTGGCGGTTGCCGGCTTCCTGCCCGATGCCACCGCGCAGGGGCTGCATGGCGCGCATGCCACGCTGCTGGACGTAGGCCTGGCCTGCACGCTGGATCGGCGCCCGCGATTGGCACCGACCACGCCTGCGATTGAAGACGCGTGCGCAGTGATTACGGCAGCGTGCAGAGCCGCGGCGTTGCCGTTCGGGTGATGCACGGTCGTGCGGGAATGCGCTCTTGGTAGGTGCCAACCTTGGTTGGCACAACCCATCAGCGTTCATGACCCCGGCAACAGCGTGCCAACCAAGGTTGGCACCTACCAAGGCATGTGGGGGTCAGCTGGTGGCGCGCAGCGGTGCCATCTTCCACAGCAGCGCGCGGAACGGCGCCAGCAGGCACACGCCGATGGCCAGCTTCACGGCCAGGTCACCCGCCGCCCAGCTCACCCACGGCAACGCCGAACCGGCAAACGCGATCGACCAGAAAATGGTGGTGTCCACCGCCGCACTGCAGGTGGTGGCCACCATCGGTGCGCGCCACCAGCTGCCACGGCGCAGGCGGTCGAACACGGTGATATCCAGCAGCTGCGCCACGATGAAGGCCGAGCACGAGGCTATGGCGATACGCGGCGTGGCCACCCAGATCGACAGCAGCACCGCCACCAGGAAGCCGATCCACGCCACGCGGCGCGCCGGGCCCGGGCCGAAGCGGCGGTTGATCAGGTTGCTGACCAGGAACGCCACCGGATAGCTGAAGGCACCCCAGGTCAGCCAATCGTTGATCGGGTACTGCACCAGTACGTTGGACAGCAGCACCACCGCGCCCATCGCCAGTACCGCCAGCACGAGGGCGCGCGGGGTCAGCGGGGCAAACAGAGGGGCAGGACGCACGGACATGGCGAGCCAGGGGGACAAAGGGAATCACCCATTATCCGCCCGGCCCGCGCCAAATCCAAAAACGCTCGTTCAGCTTTACAGCGCTTCGCTCATCACATCGCCCGCCGCGTAGGCGGTGGGCACGTAGGCCAGTGCCTGGCCCTGCGCGCTCTTCACGGTCCAGCCGGCACCGGCCTCGGTGGGGTCGAAATGCACCTGCTGGCCGACCACGAACGCTGCGGTCTGGTCTTCATGCATGCGCGCCGGCCAGCGCAGGGTCGCGGTCTGGTCCGCCTTGTCCGGCACCTGCAGCTGCACCTGGCGCTCGCCCTCCGGTGTGGTCTCCACCTTCTTCACCTCCATCGGCGGCAGCGGCACCGCCTTGGTGCGCTGGGCTTTCTCACGGCGTTCGCTGGCCTTGAACGGCGCCTTGGACAGTTCGGACAGGCCCGCCGATGCGGCAAGGGGCACCGAGACCACGATCACCGAAGTGATCAGCACGCTGGCCTCGCTGCTGTTCAACTGCGGTGCGGCGCCGGCATGGACGGTGGGCACCAGCAGTGCGGAGAGCAGCAGGACGGAAGCAGGAACGCGCAGGCAACGGAACATGGAGACCTCCTGGTCAGAGTGGAGACGGCGGCTCAGCGCCGGGTATCGAAAATGTCGCGCGGGCCGGTGGCCTCGGGCAGGTATTCCAGCGGGCGGCCCTGGTTGTCCTTCACCTGCCAGCCCTGGTCGGTCCCGGTCGGCTCGAAGTTCACGGTCTGGCCTACGGTGAACTGCACGGCGGGATCGCCGGGGCGCTTCGGCCACTGCATCGACGCGGTGTTCTGCGGGTTGTTGGCATCACGCAGCAGCACCTCGCGGCGGCCGTCGACGGTGGTGGCGATGGCGCTCACCTGCATCTGCGGCAGCTTCACCGATGCGCCATGGCCGGGCGGCAGCCCGGCATCCTGGGCTTCCCTGGCAGCGGCGGCGCGCGCTGAAGCAACCAGGGGGGCGGACATTTCCAGGCTCGGCCCCTGCGGACCCGGGTCCTGCAGGATGATGATGCGGCGTTCGGCATGGGCAGTGTTCGCGCCGAGCAGGCCGGCAACCATCACCATCGACATCAGGGAAACAAGCAGCGGACGCATGTCGTTCTCCTCGCGGGATTCAGGGCGTGGCGGCAGCAGCACCGGCCACCGGCACATGGGGGATCACCAGTTCCTGCTGCAGCTGGCTGCGCTGGTGCAGGAAGTCGAACACCGATTCCACCGTCACCACCGAATAGTTGCCGGAGATGCGTTCGCCGGCCGGATGGTCGGTGGTGGTGGCGTTGGCCACGAACAGGCGCGCACCCACGCGCTTGCCCAGGCCGATATGCAGCACGCTGGGCTGGTACTTCTGCTGGCGCAGCCACTGCTGTGCCTGCTCGCGCTTGACGATGGCCGGCGCGCCATCGGCCTGCGCCATCGCTGCAGCCAGCACTTCCAGCACCCACTGGTTGGAGTTCTGGTAGTCGGTGGCGAACGGGTAGGCGACCACGTTGTACCTGGTCTCGTGCAGCGCCTTGGGCTGGATCGACGGCGACACCAGCATCGCCTTCAATGCAGCACGCAACGGCGCCGAAGGCACACCAATGCGCAGGTCGGTATGCCCGCCGCTCTCGCCGACGAAGTTGCCGAGGCCTTCGTGGTACAGCTGCGAGCTGTCGGTCTTGCAGCGGTTGAGCAGGTGCATCGCACGCCAGCGGCCATCGTCTTCGCGCAGCAGGAAGGCCAGGTGGCTGTGGCGCAGGCCGTAGCGGCTCAGGTCCTGGCCACCGCGTGCGGCGACCACCACATCCACATCGGGCAGGGCGTCCAGGCGTTCGGCGGTGGTCCAGGCCACGTCCAGCATCGCCGCCTGCGAGGCGACGCTGGGGTAGCGTTCGCGGCATTCGGTGCTGTTGGCCCATGCGGGCGCGGTCGCCAGCAGGCTGGCGATCAGCAGGGCGGCGCGGGGCAGGCGGGAGAAACGATCCATGTTGGTACCTTCAACGGCGGGCAGGCCCGCGCGCCGATCATACGCCGCTCAGCGCAGCGGGCGGTCCACGCCCTTGCGCTTGAGTTCCCTGTCGCAGGCGTCGCTGATCGGGGCGATCGGCAGCGGCGGGCGCTCGCCATTCTTCGGATCGCGCAGCGCCGGCTGTTCGCGGTACGCGTCCAGCTGCTGCTGGCACTGATAGGAAATCGGGTCCAGCTCGGTGGGCGTGGTGGAGCAGGCAGCGAGCAGGGCCAGCGGCAGCAGGAGCAGGAGCAGGGTACGCATGAAGGCATTCGGTCCGATGGGGGACACCGGACTCTAACGGTATGGGCAGATTGAAATGTTCAGAAACCGCTGTGCATCCGGGTTACGGAGGGCTGGACCATGTCGGGGGGCTTGGGCCACGACGGGCGTTGGGCCACGGGGGTGGGCCTGGGCTGCGGCGGGGTAGAGTCGACTGTTAGTCGACTACCGCGCGCAGCGCGGGGTTTCCAGCGGTATCGCAAACAGCAGTCGACTAACAGTCGACTCTACCCAGTCGACTTCCTGCCCGGGTCATCGCGCAAGCCCCAGCCGCGCTTTCACTTCCGCCGCCACGCGCGCGGTTTCGCGCAATGGCTCGATGCGGTCGTACTGCCAGTCCAGCCAGTGCGCCTGCAGCCGCCCGCGTTCGCGCAGCTGCTGCTGGAAGCGCGCCAGGCGGCCCTGCGCGGTATCGGCCAGCGCCACCATCACCGGCATGCGCGTGGCACAGGCTTCAGAGAGCAGGTTCACCGAATCGGGCGACACCACCACGCGGTTGGCCCAGCCGAGCAGGCCGCCATAAGGGTTCACCCCGTCGCCGCCGTCGCCCCAGATCACATGCGGCAGGTCTGCGAACGTCGCGCGCAGGATCTCGGCCAAGGCCGGCGGCGTGCGGCGCGAGGTGGTAGCCAGCAGGCTGCCACCCTCGCTGCGGATCTGGTCGGCCAGCGCACGGAAGACAGCGACCATCGCCGCCTCGTCCCACGGCGCCAGCGGGGTTGGCCCGCCCACCAGCAGCGCGGTGCGCGGGCCGGGCAGAGTACTGAAGCCGGCGAACGCGGCGCGGCCCCACGCAAGCCAGTCATCGTCCACCGGGTTTAGGCTGCCGAGCAGCGTCAACACATTGCTGCCGCGCAGGGCGTCGTGTTCGGGCACCACCACCATATTCCAGTGGCGTGCGCCGATGCGCGGGTCGAGGATCTGCACCACCTGGCTGCCACGGGCGCGCAGCACGCGCAGGGCGCCGGCGGCCTGGCGACCACAGCCGATCGCCAGCGCCGGGGCCTCGGCGGCCAGTGTCGCGAAGGCCTCGCCGTAGCCGTTCACATCGCCCGGCAGGCGCCGTGGTGAGACCCAGCGCCAGGGAGCGCGCGGCTGCAGCACCAGCGGCCGATGGGTGCCCTGGCGCAGCGCCGAGGCCAGCGCGACCGCCTGGCGGACATTGCCCGCGCGGCCGTCGGTGACCGTCCAGGGCGCGCTCGATCGTTTCACCATTGGCATTAATTCGTTTCAGCCCTGCTGGGTGTTGCAACAGTCGCGACACTCTACACTGCGGCTCGTCGTTTCGCCCCGCGCCGCCCGCGGGCACTGACTTCCCTTCGCCGCCCTGGAGATCCACCGATGTCCCACGCGCTCGACGCTGCTGCCCTCGACCAGCTGTTCCGTACTGCCCGCACCCAGAACGCCTTCCTCGACAAGCCGGTTCCTGAGAGCCTGTTGAAGGAACTGTACGACCTGGTGAAGTGGGGCCCGACCGCCGCCAACACCACGCCGGCCCGCTTCGTCTTCGTCACCTCGAAGGAAGCCAAGGAAAAGCTGGCCCCGGCCCTGTCCGAAGGCAACCTGGCCAAGACCATGGCCGCCCCGGTCACCGCCATCATCGGCTTCGACCTGGACTTCCACGAGAAGCTGCCCTACCTGTTCCCGCACACCGATGCCAAGGCCTGGTTCGACGGCCCGCAGGAAGGCCGCCACGAAGCCGCCATCCGCAACGGCAGCCTGCAGGGCGCCTACCTGATCCTGGCCGCACGCGCGCTGGGCCTGGATGCCGGCCCGATGTCGGGCTTCGATCCGGCCAAGGTGGACGAAGCGTTCTTCGCCGGTACCTCCATCAAGTCGAATTTCCTGGTCAACCTGGGTTACGGTGACCCGGCGGGCCTGTTCCCGCGTCTGCCGCGCCTGTCGTTCGACGAAGCGGCGCGCATCGCGTAAGTCGTTGTATCGGTTTCGGGCCCGCCGTCCCGCGGCGGGCTCTTGCTGCACCGTGTACCCACCCTACGATCCGGAGAGTTCCTGAGATGAGCGCCACCCGTAAACTGCTGCTGCCGCTGGCCCTGACCCTGGCCATCGCCGCCTGCTCCAAGCCGGCCGACACCGCTGCCCCGGCCGCCGATGCCGCCGCCCCGGCCACCACCGAGCAGGCCGCCACCCCGGCTGCCGATGCCGCTGCTGCCGCCCCGGCGGCCGAAGCGATCAAGATCGCCTCGGGCACCTACAAGCTGGACCCGACCCACACCGACGTGCTGGCCCAGTGGAGCCACTTCGGCTTCTCCAACCCCAGCGCGCACTTCGGCAATGTTGAAGGCACCCTGGTGTACAACGCCGAAGACGTGACCAAGTCCACTGTGGAAGTGAAGCTGCCGCTGAGCGGCTTGAACAGCTTCACCGCCAAGTTCGACGAGCACCTGAAGAGCGCCGACTTCTTCGACGCCGCCAAGTTCGCCGATGCCACCTTCAAGAGCACCAAGGTGGAAGCGGCCGGCACCAACAAGCTGACCGTCACCGGCGACCTGACCATCAAGGGCATCACCAAGCCGGTCACCCTGGACGTCACCGTCAACGGCGGCGGCGAGCACCCGATGGCCAAGGTTCCGGCCGCCGGCTTCGATGCCACCACCACCCTGAAGCGCAGCGATTTCGGCGTCGGCGCGTATGCCCCGAACGTCAGCGATGAAGTGAAGATCCGCATCACCACCGAAGCCACCGGCGAAAAGCCGGCTGCTTGATGCATCCAACTCACTCGTCGTGAGAAGGCAGAAGGCCCGCTGAAAAGCGGGCCTTCTTTTTGGGGGATGCGATCCGCGTCGATGACGCGTGGAAACTCCGCACTGCGTGGGAAACCTGCACTGCGCGGAAAACCTGCTTTGGTAGAGTCGACTGTTAGTCGACTGCTCTTCGCGGGATGCCAAAACCCCGCGCTGCGCGCGCGAGTCGACTAACAGTCGACTCTACCGCGGGTCGGTTGCATCACACGCTGGCCGGTTCCATCACATCGTGGGCGGCGCTGTCAGCGCAGCGCGCCCAACCATGCCACGCACGCTTCGCTCGGGCTCTGCTTGGCCTTCACCGCCAGCCCGCTCACGCGCACGAAGGTCTGCGCCGCCTGCGCCACCACCTGGCGGGCGATCAACGCGGCCTGCTTGGTCGCGGCCTGCTGCTTGCGCAGCTGCACGATGTGCACCGACGGGCGGCCCACCGGCGCGTACTTCTGGTCGCGACGTAGTACATCGGCCACCTGCGCCACTTCGAACTCGGCCTGCAGGTAGCGGTGCTGCGCTTCCACCAGCTCGCGCAGCGGCGTACGCAGTGCGGCGGTGTCGGCGAAGGCGGCCAGTGCCGCATCGCAGGCGGCGTCATCGGCGAAGCGGGTACGCAGCGCGTCCACGCTGGCCAGGGTCAGTTTGGCCATGTGGGCCTCGTTGCTGCAGGAAAGGAGCGCGATTGTCGCATTGGTTGGCGTGCTCCGGGCCGTGAGGCTTCCGCTTTGGTAGAGTCGACTGTTAGTCGACTGCTCTTGGCGCGATGCCGGAAACCCCCGCGCTGCGCGCGTTAGTCGACTAACAGTCGACTCTACCTGGCTGGCATTTCAGGCGCAGCCGCACCCACGGAAGGAAGACCCATGCAGGACGCGCAGTACTGGTTGAACGAATTCTGGTCGGGCCTGAGCGTGCTCGATCTGCTGGGCGGCAGCCTGCTCGGCACGCTGCTCGGCCTGGTGCTGGGCATCCTCGGCTGGCGCTGGCTGCATCGTCGTGGTTGGTTGCAGCGGCGCAAGCGCTGGCATCACTGGCTGCTGGCCAGCTACGTGGTGCTGCTGCCGCTGGCCACCGCCTTCTTCGGCCTGCAGCTGGGGTTCACTGCCGGTGCGCACCGCGCGCTGTTCAAGCAGCTGGATCACTTCCAGCCGCACCTGCAGACCCTGGTGGAAGATTGGAGCGAAGGCTTTACCGATTCGCTGGACGATCCGCGCATGCGCGAGGCACTGCACAGCCAGGGCACGGTGGGCGATGTGGCCGACTCGATCGCCTCGGCCTATCTGAGCGAACACCCGCTGCCTGGCCTCGACCGTCTTGGCGATGGCCCCTTGGCACGCGGTGCGGACTGGGTGATCGGCAAGGTACGCGAGGGCCTGTTACGCGGCATGGTGGAAGACACGCTGGTGGAACGGGCCGGTACCCTCGGCCTGGAACCCAAAGTGGTGCGCGAGGCGCTGACCATGCACGTGGATGAGCTGCTGCACACCCGTGGCGTGCTGCGGCTGGTGAAGGCGCAGATCAACGGCATGATGCCCGGCGTGTACTTCGGGCTGCTGCTGCCGTTGTTGATCATCGCGCTGCTGGTGGCGCTGGAGATCTGGGCCGCGCAGCGGTTCGGGTGGACGCGGCAGGGGGCGCCCAGTGCTCCTGTAGAGCCGAGCCCATGCTCGGCTCATCGCGCGTAGCGCGAGGGCGGATCGAAAAGCAGCCGAGCGTGGGCTCGGCTCTACATGGTCAAAGGCGTGCGGACCAACGGTCCGCACCCACCAGGGAAGATGCATGGCCGCCGATGACCCCTGTAGAGTCGAGCCATGCTCGACTCATCGCGCGTAGCGCGAGGGCGGATCGAAAAGCAGCCGAGCGTGGGCTCGGCTCTACATAGTCAAAGGCGTGCGGACCAACGGTCCGCACCCACCAGGGAAGATGCATGGCCGCCGATGACCCCTGTAGAGCCGAGCCCATGCTCGGCTCATCGCGCGTAGCGCGAGGGTGGATCGAAAAGCAGCCGAGCGTGGGCTCGGCTCTACAAGGTCAAAGGCGTGCGGACCAACGGTCCGCACCCACCGGTTGCACGGTCAATCGCCGTCGGTTTCGTCGGGGTGGGCCTTCCAGTAGCCGGTCGAGCGGATCCAGTCGCGCGGCACGCCCAGGTGGCCTTCGATGAACTTGCGCATCATCCGCGCACGGCGTGATTCGGTGGCGATCCAGTAGAAGACATCACCTTCCGGGGCCTCGAAGTCGGTCAGCATGTCTTCCAGCAGCGTACTGCTGGCCGCAGGGAAGCCGTTGCGCTCCAGCCAGTGGATGCGCACGTTCTCGTACTGCGGCAGGTCCTGGCGCTCGGCCTCGTCGCGCACTTCGATGAAGGCCTGCACCTCGGCACCGTCCGGCAGCACGTCCAGCCAGCGGGCGATCGCTGGCAACGCAGTCTCATCGCCGATCAGCACATAGGCGTCGTAGCTGTCGGCTACGACGAACGAACCGCGCGGGCCGCCGATCACCAGCGTGTCGCCCGGCTGGGCGCGTTCGGCCCACGGCCCGGCAATACCCTGGTCGTGCAGCACGAAGTCGATGGCCAGCTCGCCGGTTTCGTGGTCCCACCAGCGCGGGGTGTAGTCGCGGGCCGGCGAATGCTCCTTGCCTTCCGGGTAGCGCGGGCCCTCGGCGGTCATGGTCGGCAGCACCATCTCGCCCGCAGCGTTGGGGAAGAACAGCTTGATGTGGTCGTCGGCGCCGGGCGAATCGAAGCCGGCCAGTTCGTCGCCGCCCAGCACGATGCGGCGCATGTGCGGGGTGACTTCTTCGGTGCGCAGCACGGTCAGTTCACGGAAGCGCACATCCAGGCGCAGGCGCGTGTTGTTGTGTTCGGTCATGGGGATACCTGTAAAGGTGTCGCGCGGGAGCGCGCGGCGTAGGGGAGGACCTGGCGGGCGTCAGTCTGGCTGGGTCGTTGAAATCGGTGGTTGCTCGCTACCGGCCGTACCGTTGAGCAGGGCCGAGGCCCGCGTCAGCAGTGCCGCCACTTCGTCCGCCTCACCCTCGGCCCAGCGGCCGTGGTGATGCACCAGCGCCCGCTTGAACTCGTGCAGGGCGCCGGCCAGCGGCGCCGGCAGCGAGGCCTTGGTGATCTCGCGGGCACGGTCGAAGGCGCGTCGCTGCGCCAGCCGCACCTGGGTGCGCTGCACCTTCAGCTCGAACTCGCCGGCGGCGGTGATGCGGAAGATCCGCTTGCCGTCCACTTCCTCGGCCTCGATCCAGCCGGCCTGCTCGAAGCTGGCCAGCAGCGGGTACATGGTGCCGGCGCTGGGCGTGTAGGCCTGCATGAACTGGTTGCTGATCAGCTGCATCAGCTCGTAGCCATGGCGCGGCTGCTCGCCGATCAGGGCCAGCACCAGCAGGCGCAGGTCGCCGCGGCTGAGCACGCGCGGCTGGCCGTTGCGACGGGGTACCGCCGAATCGGTGGAACGGGCTCTGGGAGAGGGGCTTCGGCTCATTTCGATATATCGGTAAACGAGTGTTAAAACGATATATCGATACGTCGAAAGCGACAACACCCGATCCGGCCACAAGCAGGTGCAATTTGGGCCACGGCCAGCCCCACTCACAGCAAAAGGGGCGCCCCTTGCGAGGCGCCCCGGCGATGCTGTGGAAGGGAGCAGGGCCATCGGGCCCATCACTCGCGACCCACCCTGGGCCCGCGGCCGGCATCGATCCAGAGGCAGATGCGACACGTTGTCGCCGGTTCAGAACCGCCGCCCGGCGCCCACCTACGGCGGTGCCGGAGTTGCCCTACAACCGTCATCGGCAGCGGTAACACTGCGTCCTGCACATGGGCGCAGCAGCCCGCAAGCGACAGCCCGCGCAGCTGCCAAGGCCCGCCGCAGGGCCATCAGTGGGCCCGGCAAGCCCCTTGCGGACACTGGCCGGTTGCATCCATACGCCTGCGTAGCCAAGTGACGAAAGCCCTTGGTGCGCTACACTTTGCGGTCTAGAAATCTATACAACAGTCGCGCGCGTGCGTGCGGTTATGGGAGCGCTAATGAACTGGTTGAACGAGGTGCTGAACAACGACCCGAATCCTGTGGAAACCCAGGAGTGGATCGAGTCGTTGAAGGCCGTTATTGATGTCGAGGGCTCCGAGCGCGCGCATCAGCTGCTGGAAGGCATGGTGGAACTGACCCGTCGTTCGGGCGCCTACCTGCCGTTCTCTCCCACCACCGAGTACGTCAACACCATCGAGCCGCAGCTCGAGGCCAAGAGCCCGGGCAATGCCGAGCTGGAATGGCGCATCCGTTCGATCATCCGCTGGAACGCGATGGCCACCGTGGTGCGCGCCAACCGCAAGCCGGGTGACCTGGGCGGCCACATCGCCTCGTTCGCCTCCGGCGCCACACTGTACGACGTGGGCTTCAACCACTTCTGGCGCGCCCCGAGCGAAAACCACCCGGGCGACCTGCTGTTCATCCAGGGCCACAGCGCCCCGGGCATCTACGCGCGTTCCTTCCTGGAAGGCCGCATCAGCGAAGAGCAGCTGGACAAGTTCCGCATGGAAGTGGACGGCGGTGGCCTGTCCTCGTACCCGCACCCGTGGCTGATGCCGGAATACTGGCAGACCCCGACCGTGTCGATGGGCCTGGGCCCGCTGGCCGCCATCTACCAGGCGCAGTTCATGCGCTACCTGGAAAACCGTGGCCTGATCGAGAAGTCCGACCGCAAGGTGTGGTGCTTCATCGGCGACGGCGAGAGCGACGAGCCGGAAACCCTGGGTGCCATCGCCCTGGCCGGCCGTGAAGGCCTGGACAACCTGATCTTCGTGGTGAACTGCAACCTGCAGCGCCTGGACGGCCCGGTGCGCGGCAATGGCAAGATCATCCAGGAACTGGAGGGCGTGTTCCGTGGCGGCGGCTGGAACGTGATCAAGCTGCTGTGGGGCGGTTACTGGGATGCCCTGCTGGCCAAGGACACCAATGGCGTCCTGAAGAAGCTGATGATGGAAACCGTCGACGGCGAATACCAGAACTGCAAGGCCTTCGGCGGCGCGTATACCCGCGAGCATTTCTTCGGCAAGTACCCGGAAACCGCCGCGATGGTCGCCGGCCTGAGCGACGACGACATCTGGCGCCTGAACCGTGGTGGCCACGACCCGCACAAGGTGTACGCCGCCTACCATCAGGCCGTGAACACCAAGGGCATGCCGACCGTCATCCTGGCCAAGACCGTGAAGGGTTACGGCATGGGCAGCGCCGGTGAAGCGCTGAACCCGACCCACCAGACCAAGAAGCTGGACGACGAAGCGGTGCGCCACTTCCGCGACCGCTTCAACATTCCGGTGACCGACGCGCAGCTGGCCGACGGCCAGGTGCCGTTCTACCACCCGGGCCCGGATTCGCCGGAAGTGCAGTACCTGCAGGAACGCCGTGCTGCCCTGGGCGGTTACCTGCCGCAGCGCCGCCGCAAGGCCGACAAGACCTTCGTGGCGCCGAAGCTGGAAGCCTACGAGCGCCTGCTGAAGAGCAGCGGCGAGCGCAGCTACTCCACCACCATGGCCTTCGTGCAGAGCCTGAACATCACCCTGCGTGACAAGGAACTGGGCCCGCACATCGTGCCGATCGTGGCCGACGAAGCCCGTACCTTTGGTATGGAAGGCCTGTTCCGCCAGATCGGCATCTACGCGCCGTTTGGCCAGAAGTACAAGCCGGTCGACGCCGACCAGCTGATGTTCTACCGCGAAGACCAGAGCGGCCAGGTGCTGCAGCAGGGCATCAGCGAGCCGGGTGCGATCAGCTCGTGGATGGCCGCCGGTACCAGCTACTCGGTCAGCAACGTGCCGATGCTGCCGTTCTACATCTACTACTCGATGTTCGGCTTCCAGCGCGTGGGCGACATCGCCTGGCAGGCCGCCGACATGCGTACCCGCGGCTTCCTGCTGGGGGGCACCGCCGGCCGCACCACGCTGAACGGTGAAGGCCTGCAGCACGAAGATGGCTTCAGCCATCTGGTGGCCGGTGGCATCCCCAACGTGCGCAGCTACGACCCGACCTTCGGCTTCGAAGTGACGGTGATCCTGCAGCACGGCACCAAGGCGATGATGGAAGATCAGATTGACGAGTACTACTACGTCACTCTGATGAACGAGAACTACACCCACCCGGAAATGCCGGAAGGTGCGGCCGAAGGCATCGTCAAGGGCATGTACCTGCTGACCGATGCCGGCAAGCCGAAGAAGGGCGAGCTGCGCGTGCAGCTGCTGGGCTCGGGCACCATCCTGCGCGAAGCCATTGCCGCGGCCGAGCTGCTGGACAAGGACTTCGGCGTGACCGCCGATATCTGGAGCTGCCCGAGCTTCAACGAACTGCGTCGCGATGGTTTCGACGTGGAACGTGCCAACCGCCTGCATCCGGAAGGTGAGCAGCGCAAGGCCTACGTGACCGAGCTGCTGGAAGGCCGTCAGGGCCCGGCAATTGCCGCCACCGACTACGTGCGTGCGTATGCGGACCAGATCCGCGCGTTCGTGCCGATGTCTTATACGGTGCTGGGTACGGATGGGTTTGGCCGTTCGGATACGCGTGCGAACCTGCGCCGGTTCTTCGAGGTTGACCGGTACTACATCGCGCATGCCGCGATTGCAGCGCTGGCGAAGGAAGGGAAGATGACCGCGAAGGATGTGGCCCGGGCGATCAAGCAGTACAAGATTGATCCGGAGAAGGCTAACCCTGTTGGGGTTTGATTTCGTCAATTATTTGACGTGAGAAGGGGCGGCCATTGGCCGCCCTTTTCTCTATAAATGACCCGCCCTGAATTAGCTTGACACCTTTTCCCTCTGGAAAAGGAATGCTCAATGAAATCAACAATCAGGCGCAGCCAGCGGGATTACTCGCTGGCCTTCAAGTTGTCGGTGGTAGATCAGGTCGAACGCGGGGAGCTGACCTACAAAAAGGCCCAGGAGCGCTATGGGATTCAAGGCCGTAGCACCGTGCTTACCTGGCTTCGCCGACATGGTCGGCAAGACTGGGCGGCTGGGGCATCATTTCCTCCCATAAGCACTATCCCCAAAGCCGGAGCGGCCCAAGGGGAGTGTGACCACACGTGCGACGGATGGATCGTCCAAGCTGGTGAATTGCGCTTGCACTTTGTGTCCATGATATGGATACCGAATGCTCGGTCTGATCTCACCATGCCACTGGAGCCGGTAGTCTCCTTTCCCCAACAGGGCAAGCTCCTTCAGCTTAGGGAGAGACGCAGCAGATCTTGCTTTGAGATGACCCGAGCCTTGAGACGAACTTTATTCCCGTGCCTAGCGATGTCTCCAAGCTGGAGGCTGTGCTCAAAGTGCTCAATGAGCTTCATGACCCAGGTCTCGTGGCTTAAGGTCCTGCTTTGGATCAGGCGCACGAGTAAGCACTTGGCCCGCGGAGATTTGAGCGTGTTGAGCCCATCTGGAGGGCTGCTGGGTGGCCACCATTTGTATCGCTATTAGCTGGGGAGTCGGGCTTGCGACGGATTCAACCCGCGCGAGCGGGCGGATACCGTGAAACATGGGAGGGCATCAGCCATGCGGGTGATCGCCTGCAGGAGCGGAAAGCAATTCTTGAACCTCTTTGACAGGATGGTACGGGCAGCTTTGGTCTTTGGGCTGGCCCACAAGCGAGGTTAGCCTCTGGTGATTCCTCAAAATCTGGTTCAAGCCATTGATCAGTCGCTCAAAGATCAAAGGTCAACGATTGCCAGCTCAACGAGCCTTCGTGCAATTCGCTCGGAGTCGACTGCAAATCTTGCTACGAAGGTTCGGTGCTCTTGACTGGTCCGGTCAAAGCGCACCGCCCGATGACTGCTTCGCTGCACCTCCGCGCTAGGTAGGTTGATGATGATGAAGCCTAGTACTGGCTCGCGAGTGCAATCGTAATGGGAGACAAAGTTTCGAACGCATCGGATCTCTTTGCACTTCGCCTGGTCGGCATTGTCGAATCGTGATGCATAAGTTTCCCAAAGCTCCTCGATGATCAGGAAGTGCCGCCGCAGCTGCTCCTCTACGTAGCCTCCGAAATCACCAGCCTCCGCGAGCGTGCGCACCCAGCGCTCTGCGGCGAGGGGAATCTGCGGCATTTGCACAGGCGCCGCCGCGTGAATGATCGTGGCCTCACAGCGATCCGAGAACGAGACCCCATCTTGGGATGTGGCGCCCCCCTTCATCACAGGCAACCTTGGTAGGGAAACATGGAGCCGCCGAAGCTGCAGCCGTTGCCCCAAACTCAGCTCCCACGCCAACACAAGCTGCTGCATGCGAGCATCAATGAGTGCGATGAGGGTGTCTAAATCCGTACCGGGCGCCACTTCGGTCTGGGCAATACGCAGGGTGACGTCGAGATTCTCGCCCTGCTCGAAGTGACATCCCGGCCACTGGGGTGGAGGCACGTAGAGCAACCGGTGAAATCCTCGGACGATGTAAACGATCTGAAGGGCATCATCAGGCACAACTGCGGCGCTGGGCGCAGACTGTGCATCATGGCCAATCACTAGCCCGGGCCTCCGAGTCATTTGTAGATCAACCCTTCTTAGGTCTTCTATCGGCGAGCCACTTCAATGAGCGCTCATAGACAGGCTGCGCGTTATTGTAGATGTCGTTGTAATGAACCTGGACGACCAGATCAGCTAGGGTTCTTCGGACCTGAGCCCGAAATTCATCGGAGGGGTGGTCATAGACGAGCAGCTTGATACTCTTTCCGACTCCGATAGATCTTCCATCGATGTTCCCGACGTACCATCGGAATGTCATCCAATCAGGGAGCTCAAGATACAGGGCGTCGCCCAAGATCTCTCGATCCCTAACGATGCGCAATTTTTCGACAACTAGAGGGCCAGTGCCGTTGTTGACTAGGGTCACGATGATCCTGTCTTCAAGATCGCTGCAGGTAACCGCCGCCAGCGGGCGAACGGAAAGCCTATTGTGCTTTCGCTGCGCCCACAACGCGAATACTGCAACGATGAAGGCGAGGATTGCACCTACGCCCGATAATCTATCGGCGTTATCCCATAACCAGCACATAAGTCCCCTGAGCTTAGCGGCGCTGCCGCCGCGCAGCCAGTCTAGGATAGTTCAGAATCCTCGGCGACCGGAGGCAAATGGTCATGTGCTCATCGCAATTTGCGACCCCCCTGTTTAGCTAAGTGAATTAGCGTGGTTCCTAAATGAGACCTGTGACTGACTGTGCTGTCCTAGTTGTTTGCCAGGCCCGGAGCACCGCAGCACAACTGATTCCTGCGCGGAGGTTCGGCCTTGACGCTAGAGGGCAACCTGTGGGAGCTGTGCATGAGCCTGCCCATGATGGCATCGGTCAGCGAGGGATCAGGCATGAGGGCATCTGGCTGGTATTTTCCGCCTACGATGGTTGCGCTCGGCCCATCTAGTCATCGAGCAGTTACAGCAGATCGGATCGCCCGCGGTTGCGGGGCGGGGCCACGAATGTCCGGCGAGCGCCTGCTGCCACTGATGGCAAATAGTCGCAAGCTTGAGCGACTACAGTCTCCTGCTGAGCCTCAAGTAAGGAGCAAATCTCTGTTGAACCATTGAGCGCGCCCTATCAACTCCTTCTTCGCTGTCCTTGAGGCGTTCGAAATCCGCCCTATGAGTTTCATGGGCCTCCGGGTCGATCTTTGAGCAGTGGTTTGCGTACATATGGATCATGGTTCGGTGGCGGTCGATGTAGTGCAAGAAGATGGCCACATCCTTATCGAAGAGGAAGGGAGCCTCCAATAAGCCGCTCTCGAAGTTGCTAACGACTTCTCTGGGTAATAGCAGATACGCCTTGGACGGCTGGCCGTTCTTGAGGCGCGCGTATGGGCCGCGTCGGGTCGAGATTTCCTCCTGCATAGCGTTGAGTAACGCCACGGTCGCTTTGTAAACCACCAGCCTGCGATCGTAAGAGTCTAAGCGTAGCTTAACTCTGTTTGTGTGCCACTGTGCTGCTGCCACGGCAACACCGAGCGCAGCAACGCCGGGGCCGAGACTGGCCTTCATTAGGTCCAATATAGAGTCCATGCAGATGCGTAGATCCAGAGGTGAGGAGAACGTTGCCGAGCTTGAGCGCAGGTGCCCCGTGAGGGATGGCTACAGCTATGCCCAGTCGTGGAGTCATGGCCGTGAAAAGTCCTAGGGAAGATGCTGGCGGAGGAGCATACAATTTCTGGCTCATACAATGCGGCCGTACAGATGTGGGTCCTCGCTGTGCCCAGCCACTCAGAGTTCCACCTTCAAGCAGTAGAGGCGCTCCGTACCCATTGAGTTGGTGTCTGCTTCAATGGATGGAGCTTCAACCTCGTGTCATTCCCGCAGATACCTTTACCCCAGGTGCGGTTGTCGGTTCGATCAGCGCCGACAGTGTTGCAGCAATTCGGAAATGAAATCCCTTCTCGTCGATCGCAAGAGCCAGCCACGTAGCCTTCCCACCGCCCTTCGAACTGTCCCGAATGTGAGCCAAACTTCTGAGGTAACGCTCCAGCTGCCTTGGTGGAAGGCCCATCGTCGAATTCTTCAGCAATTCGCCATTGACCGCCTTGCCCAAGATGCAGGCAATTATCTCGTCCCCGGACATCTCAACGACTTCTTCGGATGCACCGATCGCTGTGGCGTATAACATCGAAGAGAAGCTCATAGTCTGCCCATCTGCGTTGCCATAACAGAGCAAATGGCATTTCAGTGACTGGCTCACGAGATTGGTTTCATTGATTAGGCTTGCAAGCGCCTCAGAGGTCCACTTCTCCGCCTCTGTCTGAATCGACTTGGCTTCTCTTTTGAACTCAATGGCTAAGCAGCGTGCATTTCCTGCTACCAAGTCACCGAAGCAACCATCGTTGGGCGTCTGCTGGAACATGTTGACAGGGACTGGAGTGCCGGCTGCGCCCGATGCGTACCCAAGTTGAAAGATGAACCCACCCAGCATCTGGTTTTCGTAGGCCAGCTCTGCTTCGATTGAAGCTTCATCGGCCTCTATCGCGTCGGACTTTCTGTGCAGCTGACGCATAAGGTCCAGACAGGCATTCAATCGGGCTCTGAGGTCGGCAGTTGATGGAGAAGATGACTTGCGCGAGCACCTTGACTCCATGCAGATCAGAAAATGGGCGTAGCAGAGCAGTAGGAGGTGCCACGAGCCGAAGGACTCATTCTTAGAGATATCGCTAGCGGCGCTCTTTGCCCACTTGGCCATAAGTCGTGCAGTGTGACCAGCGCCAGTCTGTTCACTGGCGAGCGTCACCTTATTGGTTTCCTCTGCAATTTTATCCCTGAGGTCCTCGCCAGGCTGCCTCTTGGTGATCGGTGCCTGGCACGCACGAGCTAGTGTAGTTCCTCCTATGACGTCGGTCATTCGCGCTACCTCGTTTGAGTCATAGTCTTTCGCGCCCAGATCCAACATCGCCTTCACTTCATCAGCGAGGACATGGACAAAACCAACCAGAAGGCGGCGCCTGGGTAGCTCGAGCTTTTCTAGATCGATTGCCTCAATCTTGGCTGTCAGTTCAACTGCGAGTGGGCAGGAATCCTGCTTCTTGAGCCAATTGAGGTCCATTTCGATTTCATCTTCGTGCGTGTTGAACATTGAGCTACTCTGCTATGACTCATCGAACTCGAAGTGTAGAGGCGTCTAGGGCCGCCCGGCATCGTATGGGGCTCATGGAGTGCTGTACTGACCCCACAGGCTCGTTATCTGTAAGATCGGCCATACACGTATTGCCTTGAGAGACCAATGGTTTCAGTCCTAGCAATACCAAGGTCTCGTGTATTCAGATACCGGCTAGTGCAGGAACGCACTCAAACTCACCTGCGTTTGGGGCTGGCCTTGAAGCGCTAGGATCGCGTCTCAATCCAAGGCGGCAGTCGCTACCGCTAGCCGAAGTGCGCCAGTTCTGAGTGGCGCGGCGAATTGGAGTTCATGCTCAACTTCTGGGCAAGTCTGCATTGCGTCTACGGGGACAGGAATGTGTCAACGACCATCATGGGTTCGGGTACAACCCATATTTCCCAGCACCGGGGCATCTCGCCGTACGAACTGTTGAAGATTATGTTGTGGACCTGTCGGGTAGGCGAGACCCCTGTGGCGCGACCAGTCATACTCTCCCTCATCGTGGTGCGTGATCTGATAAATTGGACCAGATTTTCCGAGATTGAGGCTGCCACCCACGGGTTGTAGAGTGTAGTAGTGGCTGCTTTGACGGCCTTCGCCTGTGGGGACATCAGTTTCGTAACTGACAGCAGTTGGTAGTTGACTCAAGCATTGCATGGACCGTTATGCGGTAACTCTTCCGAGGCGCTCTCAAGCCTCGTTCACTAGGGATAGGAGACGGAAATGTCTGGATCTGGTGGTGGTAGTTTTGGTGGCGGTGGGGTTCAGGAGATTGCCTGTGACCGTCTCTCTTTTGAGACGCAGTTGAGTTCCCCCAAGCCTTCAGTCGTGGCTGGAATCAACGTCGGCGATGTCTTGTTCGTGGCCATCGAGCAGCAATTGGCTGCGCAGGTAGTGGTGATCAAGCACGGCAATCAGGTGGCCGGAGGAATTACCTCACCCAAGATGTCCCGCTTGCTCGAGTGTATGCGGCAGGGAACCCAGTACCAGGCCACGGTACTGAGCAAGGCCGGCGGTCAGGTAACCATACGTATCTCGCCTTGAGACGCTAGGCAACGACAGGGGATAAATGGATGTTGACTATCGTCGGTGGTATCTACCGCGAGGTGTGTTTGCGCCCGCAGTGGGACGAAGTGTATGGATCGGCCGGACGTGCGGCGTCAGCGGTGTCGCGTCTGGGTGGACAGGTGACATTGCACGGCTATCTTGATGCTGGCCTCCAGCCGATCCTGGAGTGTCGTGCAGCAGATGAGGGCTTTGGCCTATCGATTGCGCCGTTGCCACGGTCTGCCTCTTTTCACTACAGCCACGGATTGTCGGTACCGTGGATCCAGCAGCCAGAGCGGCAATCGCCGCTCAGCGTGAAGGCCGATCACGTGCTTCGCTTTGGCATGCTGGAGAGCACGGCCATAGTCGACGCCGAGTACGCCGTATTCGATCCACAGAACGTTACGGGGACTGAAGCTTTTGGCGCTAACGGCTCAAAGGCCCAGCACCTGGCGCTTGTGCTGAATCTGACTGAGGCAAGGAGCTTGCTCCAGCGATTCGATTTGACGTCCGAGCAGATGGCTGCCGAGCTGGCTTCGCAGCACGGCGCAGAAGTGGTGGTGTTGAAGATGGGGCCGAAGGGGGCCTTGGTGCACCACGAGGGCGGCACTGAATGTGTTCCGGCCTATGCCACCTCTCGGGTATGGAAGATCGGTAGCGGGGATCAGTTTGCGGCCAACTTTGCATACGCTTGGATGGAAGAGCGCCGCTCGCCCTTTGAGGCTGCAGACCGAGCATCGCGCTCGGCTGCCTTCTATGCTCAGCATCGCAGGTATCCTGATGTTGGAGAGCTAGATGCCTTCGCTCCGGCGCCGCTGAGGCTCTCGGACACCTACCTGCAGGGGCGGGCGCCTACCGTCTACTTGGCCGGGCCCTTCTTCACCCTTGGGCAGCTTTGGGTTGTCGAGCAGGCTCGCAACTGCCTCCTCGACATGGGCCTGGACGTGTTTTCCCCCTACCACGACGTGGGCCCTGGCCCAGCAGAGATGGTGGTGGGGAAGGACATTGAGGGCATCCACCGGAGCCAGGTCATGCTCGCCATCGCTGATGGGCTGGACTCAGGCACGGTCTTCGAGGTGGGCTACGCGCGATCTCGGGGGATCCCGGTGGTGATGTATGCCGAGAACGTGTCGCCTGAGGACTTGAAGATGATGGAGGGTACCGACTGCTTCCTGCGCGACGACTTCGTCAGTGCCATCTATCAGACCGCTTGGAATGGTGTTTGCGTATGAAGAGTGCCCTCCTACTGTCTGGCGGGATGGACTCGATCGCTCTGGCCTGGTGGAAGCGTCCGGATATGGCGTTCACCGTGGACTATGGGCAACTCGCCGCGGCTGCGGAAGTGGTGGCGGCCAGAGCCGTGAGCGAGCGACTGCAGGTCCCGCATTACATCATTCGGTTTGACGGTCGTGAGCTTGGTTCTGGGGACATGGCAGGGTCCACCCCGGACGTCCACGCGCCTGCCAGTGACTGGTGGCCCTACCGAAACCAGCTGCTGCTCACTCTGGCTGGTATGAAGGCGATCTCCCTGGGCGCGCAGAGACTTTGGGTCGGTACCGTTGCTTCAGATGGTAGCCATCAGGATGGCACGCCGCGTTTCGTCGACCTGATCAGCAAGCTGATGCAAAGTCAGGAGGGCGGCATGGTGGTTGAGGCCCCGGCGATCCAACTGCAAACCAGCGATCTGGTGCGCACCTCGGGGATACCTCGTGATTTGCTGTCTTGGGCTCACAGCTGCCACAAAGCGTCTGTCGCCTGCGGTAACTGCCGCGGCTGCAACAAGTACTTCCAGGTATGGCACGAGCTCGAAGGATATGTGGGCGACGCTGGGTAATCCGGTCCCTCGTCAGGGCCCTGAGGCCTATGCGCCTTGGCAGTGGCCGGTAGTGCGCTCGATTGCGCTGCCGGCCGCCTCGAACGTAGTGAGTCAATGGCCAGAGGCACTCCTGCAGCGCCGAAGTCGTAGAGACTTTGCGCCCATTGATATGCACGCGCTGAGCACGCTGCTATGGCACACCGTGTGTTGCCAGCGCACTGCCGAGTCGCCAATGGGGTTCTCCCTGCAGCAGCGGCCAGTCCCTTCTGCAGGCGCTATCCATCCGGTGCACCTGCTGGTGCAGCTTCCGCTTGAGGGTGGCCAATGGGCACGCTACAACTCCATGACCCATGCCCTGGATGTCTTGGGCCATGCGTCCACCGTCCTGCACGGGCTGTGCGAAGAGGCAGGTCAGGTGATTCGGACCGAGCCAGGCTCGCTGCTCTTGTTCGTGGCGGAGCCGGCAATGACCGCCGCCAAGTATGAGAATCCCTGCAGTCTGGTATGGCGCGATGCGGGTGTCATGCAAGGGGCTCTGGCCATTGCCGCGGAGGCCTTGGAGTTGAACTACTGCCTTCTTGGGATCACTGGTGACCCGTGGGTGGGGCGGCTATCCGAGCAGTGCCATCTGGTTGGAGTGGGGCTGGCGGCGCTGGGAGCGCGGCCGTGAGGGCGCGTGCTTGGCCTTGAACTTGCTTTCCGGCAGCGCGCTGAGTGTGGCGCCGACGGTCAGGGGGGAGGCCATCATGTCCCGCCAAATGACGGCATCGAGTTCGGACGCCCTCACGCCCAAGCCAACGCTGAACTTCAGGAACTGGTCCTCGAGCTGGAGGTAGTTCCGCTCCACTGACAGCTCTGGATCCAGGAACCCGGCAAGAACGCCGGCGCGCAGGATATGGATATCGAGGATCGCGACATCGTCTGCATCCAGCCAGTTGCGCGCAATCCAGGAGGCGGTCTTGTATCCGATCCCTGGAACAGAGGTCAGCCAGTCGCGTAGCGCGCGACCTGACTGATCCGGAGAGGGCTCTTGGGAGAGCTTGCGCATTGCTGCTGCCAGATAGCGTGCTTTCTGGCCGGCAAAGCGATACCGCACCAAGCGGCCTTCGTGCTCCATCGGCTCGGAGAGCCACTGAAGCAGATCCTGCTCGTCCGGCGCAACAGCCTCAAAGGCGCCCTTCGACTTGAGGTGGTTGTAAGCCAGCAATCCAATGCTCGCAGGGATCCCGTGACCGCCCAGAAGGCATGCGCCCACTTCCTCGCGAAGCGTCTTACCCAGCTTGTACTTGATCGAGCGCGCCTCGATGCGCCTGGCCATGACCTGGTATGCCCAGTACGCCGGAGTGGGGAACGCTTCGACGGCGCCCCACGGCACCCCGGCAACTACTTCCGACTCTGCGGAGGGCAGTTCAACGTTCACCGTCATGGATTCGAGCATTACGCAGGCGCGCTGCATGAGGAGCCTCTTTGGTCGCCGAGCGTTGCATCTGCAACTCCGGACAAGCTGGGTTTACACCTGATCGGACTGGCGGGGCGTGTAGGGCGCGTTCCCGTTTCGTGGGAGTTAGCGTTCCTTTTATGCATCTTATACCATAAAGTATGCGTATATGCCTAAAAAACCACAGGGCTTTCATCCCTTAATGCGCTCTCTTCCAGCGGCCCTGGGGGCTCGCATGATTGCGCTTGGACACAGTCAAGTGGAGGTTTCAGCGTTCACCGGTGTCCCGCAGCCGCAGATCAGTCGCGCACTGCAGGGCGCACGAAAGCGCCTTACGCCGGACATGGAAAAACTATGCCGTTATGCGCTTTTGAGTGCGGAAGAACCGGAGGTTGTTGGTGATCCGGCTCTAGAGGTCACCTTGCTAATGCGTCAGCTGATTGGGGACAGCACGCTGGCAGCAGCGCACATGAAGGCCGTGCTTCGCAGTTTGGCTCCATTGATGGCCGACTATCGGCAGCGGACCTCGCCGTAGTACGGGTGCTGGTCTCAGCCGTCTACGCCACCAGGCAAGCGGCGAGGGGTGCAGTCGGCAGGCTCGGTACCAGGCATGTCGGAATGGCACAAGCGATCAAGGTGGCCCCAGCGCCCAACACCTTGTGGGGCATGGACCTTGTCAGTGACGCGCTGTTCGATGGACGTCGCTTCCGGTTGCTACCGGTGCTGGATCACTTCACGCACGAGTTCCTGAAGATCGTTGTGGATCATTCGTTGCGTGCAGACGATGTGGCCGAAGCGGTGGCGCGGCTGGTCGCTGGACGGGGCAGGCCGGACGCGATCAAGGTGGACAACGGCAGTGAATTTGCCGGCAAGGTGATGGACCGCTGGACTTATGAGAACGGCTTGGAGCTGGATTTCTCCCGGCGTCGTACGCCGACGGACAATGCGATGATGGGGACCTCCAACGGCAAACTGCGGCAGGAGTGCCTGAACGGCCATTGGTTCTTGTCGCTGGCCGATGCAAGGAAGAAAATCGAAGCGTGGGGGCGCTTCTATATCGAGGAGCGCCTCCACAGTGCATTGGCAAGGAAAGCCCCTGCGGAATTCGCCCGAGAACACAGGCCTCAAGCAAATTCTCTGGCGCCAAAAGTGGGTGAAATCTCTACCGGCTGATAGCCCTGCTATTGGGGGTGGCCCTATCAAAAACAACATCTCGGTGGAATTCCAAGAAGCCGAGTTGCTTCGGCGAGAAAACTCCGTGTCGAAGCGATGCATCCAACTTGAGACCGAGCCGATCTTGGACGTCAAACGGTAGGCTGTTCGAAACTAGCAAGCGACCACTCGACGAGAAGCTAATCCATCCCCGATCAAAGAGCAGGTCCGCATGCGGAGCGAGGAGAAGACCGTTCTCGCCGTCAACGCGCTCGGCGTGACTGCTGTCCGCCCACGGCTTGATATGGCTCGCGCGAAGGAATCTCAGGTCCTCAATGCCGGTTAGTCGACAGCCCTTCTCTACGCCGATAAGGCGCTCGCGGAACAGGCGTTGCTTCGTCCGCACTTCGATTTCGCGTCTTGCGCTGGTCGCGTCGACGTCATCGACAGCTGCATCGATCTCAGCCTGGTCCTTCTCACTTGCCGCAAGGCCCAGCGAGGCTTCCAGTGATTTCAAGCGGAACACGATCGCAGATCTAGGCTGCCCTTCTCGATCTGGCGTGCCAGGCCGAACGTAGGAGGATTGGCACAGGAACCTACCAAGGTACCGGTAGGGCCGCCCCTTGCCCATCATCTGAAACACTACGAGCGTCTTGCCATCCTTGACGTGCTCGCCAATCGCTCGGTTGCCCGCCACGTATTTCATGTCTCCGACTTGACCCTCGCCGAAGTAATGAAAGACTTCCTCGTCGTCCCAAAAGTCGTGGTAGCCGTGAGACACGCCGGCCTCGCCAGTGAACGCGATGACTAGCGGATGCTCCTTGGGCGTCGAAATGCCGCCTTGCTGTTGGCCGCCAAATACACCGTGGATCTGCTTTTGACGGTTGTAGAGCGCGCCCACCTCGAATGGGAGTTCCATCCTAGATCCCTGTCCCGAAAGCTAACTGCCCAGGATTCTAGCCAGAACCAGGTTCCTTGTGTCATTGGTTGACGCGTTTGGCTGCCTCGACAGGGTGCAGATGGGGGCTACTGGGACGCAGATCTAGGGCAGCTGTTCTCAGGTGCGCTCAAGTCCCTCCTGCGTCTATCTGGTGAGCCCCATCCATCTTTCCAGCGCTGTAGCTCCATTGCATCGCTTGCGATCGTAGACATGGTGACTATCAGAAGACTTGGCCCAGAGTTGTCCACGAACAGAATGGCATCGTCATGTACGCTCATATCGAAGAAGCGTCTACTGGAATCATGCTTTCCGATGGTGACGCCTTGGCAAGCCAACGCTTCGGCGTAGTTCTCGGCATCGGCCCGAAACAGGGCAAACTCCGAGTCGGTGAGTCTTGGGTAGTTCTCAAGACTCATTGTGGTGGCTGGCGCGTACGTCCCTCCAATGATCAATCCCAATAGCGCTGCCGTTGTCAGGGCAAGCAAAGTCCGGCTCGGCATAGTGAGGCCAGTGTTGGGGGCTAAAGGGCTCAGGCAGCGGCGAATGCTTGGGACCATGCGTACGATCCGCGCATTGCACTCGATGTACGTAGCGAAGCGCGCTCTACTCCCGCACCTGCAACCGCTCAGCAACCTGCGCAGTCAACGCCACACACGCCATCTTCAGCCCCTCCATCACCCGATCCCCCAGGTACTCCTCGGGCGCGCCGTTCTGCCGCGTGCGCTCCGCAGCCAGCATCAGCTCCGCCACGACGCGCAACCCGGCCAACGCGCAATCCGCATCCGCCAGCTGAAGACACCGCCCAGGCAGTTGATGCCGCTCCGGCCAAGGCTGGCCATCCGCAGCCGCACCGGTGCCGATGCGGTGCAGCGTGGCTACGAAGGCGTTGGGATCGACGGACGGTTCGCGCTCGGCTTCGGCGTTGTCCGGATCGTACTGCGCGTGCAGGGAACGGAAGTCCGATGTGTTCATGGCAATGCTCCGTACAGGACAGATAGCAGCGCCACCAATGAAGGTGGCGGACGGTGCGTGGTTCGAAAGCCGGACAGTAACCAAGCCGGTGGGTCCGAAGACCCCCACGCACCGCCCGCCATGGAACGCGAACGGATTGCCAGCCGGCGCCACGTAAGGTGACGCCGGCTGGCAAGCGCAAAGCACAAGGCTACTGAACGGGCTTTCGAACCCCGCGCCACCCTTTTCCGGTGGCACGCCAAGAGATACCCGTGCAGCAACCAAATGCCAAGAAATCACAGGACTGATGATTGCCAGTCCTGACGCTTTCGGCATTGTCGCACACGGTGTTAAGCCAGCAAGCGATTGCGCTGCAACGCTCTTGAAGAGCTTGGCGCTATTGGCCCCAAGCGCAGGAATGCCCCCAGTCAGGGCCATGGCGCAGGGCCAATCGCGACAGATTGAACCAGCGGTTCAGCCGGGCGGCGCCTCGGCCGGAGGCACGAAGCTCAAACGCACCCGAACCCGCGCTTGCCGCGCGACGCCCTCAACCACGACCGGATCAAAGCGCCACTGGTCCACTGCGGTAAAGGCCGCACGATCAAGCTCCCGCAGTCCGCTGGACCGCACCACCATCACGTTGGAAACGTGACCCAGCTCATCCAGCTGAGCAACCAACAACACCGCCATGGGAACCTGCAGCAAGGTATCGGGCGGCGTGGCAGGGTCCGTTGAATACACAACGGCAGGCGCCTGCCGCAGCTCGAAGGTGGGGTTGTCGCCGCGCTCCACGAACACTTCAGTGGAAACCTGCGGGTCTACCGCCATGGCCATGGCAGGTGTAGCGCCCAGCAGCATCAGAACGAGGTTCAGTGCCAGGGCGGTGTTCAAACGGGGCATACGTGGCTTCCATTCCGGTGCGCTGCCAGCATAGCGGTCATCCCCTGGCATCGCTTGCCTTGAATGCCGGCGTGCCGGACTGCTGCACCGCTCACACAGGTACGCCCGGCCGTGGCCACAGTGCATCGTCGCGCTCCAGGTCGTAGTCGCTGCCGAACGCCAGGGCAGCCTCGCGCGGTGGGAGGTCTGCGTAGCAGCCCAGCAGGTACTCGTCCATACCGGCGTCGCGGTGGTCGATGGCGAACAGGTGGAGGAGCTCGTTGTCGAAGGCTTCCAGCCATGTGGGGTCGATCTTGGTCACAGTCGTCCTCCAGAGGGGGAGCTGAGTTTGGCCGCGGTAGATCTCACACAATGAGATAGAAGCTCGACAATCATTTGATTTCATTCTGGTCCGATTGCCGGCCCACGCAAGTCAGGGTAGAAAAGGGCTGCGGCTTGTCCGAGTGAACATTCACCGATCGCCTTCACATGATCGGGAATAGGTGGAGAACTTCGCTCCGGCGTCGGGGCGACAATAAGATGGAGGCAGCGCATGGATTCGGTTTCAACCCGCCATCCTCGAAAAGGGGAGTTCTTTCTCCTTGAGCCAGGGGCGATAAGCGGCCCTGCCTGCGGGGTCGTCTTCGAGAATCTGGATCGCCTGCTGTCTCCTCCTCGCATGATCTTGCTGCCGGAGGATGGCGGCGTCGCCTCGCTTCGCGAGCCGCCGCGCCTGGTACTTAGATTGAGCGAAGGACCGCCGCCTCGGGATCTGGAGTCGGGGTTCAGCGGCTACTGGCTGGTCTCTGAGCGGCTGCATGACGTGATGGTCTCTGTCGATCCCCACGCCTTCGCCTTTGCGGAAGCCGACTATCGCCTGGAAGACGGCAGCCCAGGCGATCGCCACTTCCTGTGCACCGTGGTCCAGGTCATTGACGCGTTGGACGAAGGTGCGTCCAAGCTCTTCATCGACACCACCGAGGAATTCATAAACGGGAAGTTCTACGACTTGGGCGGCGGCGCGAGTGTGACGTTCGACCGGGAGAGGCTGGGGCAGGTCCACGTCTTCAGGACTCCATTCTCCGGCTCCGTGTTCTGTGACCGCGTGTTTAGGGATGCAATGGCTGCAGCCGGTATAGACACTGACAGCGATGCGGACGGCGTGTGGTTGACGGATGCCGCGGACATTTAGGGTGTGGCCCAAGCCGGCAGAGAATTCATGAGTGGCTGGTCTTCACATAACTGACAGCCGATGCCTTCCCGAAGCCCGGCTATGTCTCTACGTTGGAGTGCAAACATCTGGAAGATAGGAAAAAGCATGGAACCGTCAAAGCCGCCCCATGCTGTGCCTGGCGAATTCTTCCTCCTGATGCCTGATACCACGCGCGGGGGAAAGGGGCACGGCGTTGTGTTCGAGAACGCGAAGCGGCTGCGCATCCCGCCTCGCCTGATCCTGCGGCCAGAAGAAGGGGGATTTCCGCCCATGGCGGAGAAGCCGCTGCTGGTCTACTCAGCAAAGAATGGGAGCCTCCCAGAGGATCTGGAGGGGGGGCTGAGCGGCTACTGGATGGTCACCGAGAGATTACGCGACGCTCTAGTCTCTGTGGACCCGGCTGGCTTTGAGTTTGTAGAGTGTGACTACCGCCTTGCCGATGGATCCAAGGGGCCGCGGTACTTCCTGTGCGATGTAACCCGTGAGCTCGATGCGGTGGACGAAGAAGCCTCGAAACTTCGGATCATCACTGACGCAGGCTATCGAGGTGGAAAGTTCTACGACCTAAGGGGCGGAGCCAGTCTGGCGTTCCGCAAGCAGGTCATCGGTCAAGCCAGAATATTCCGGACGCCTTTCTCGGGAAACCTCGTCTTCTGCGACAGAGAGCTCCGCGACGCTGTGTGGAACGCTGGAATCGGTGGGCCGCGTGCATCGCGAGGCCTCTGGTTCACTGACGCGGCCAGCATCTAAGTCAGAGTTCTGAAGGCCGGACTTTTGGGCGCCTTTCAGATTCGCTTCAAGTGCTTATGAGCGCCTTCTATTCACATCAACAACGTGGGATGAAAAGCATGCGATCGGACTCCACCCATCAGCCGCGCAAGGGCGAGTTCTTCAAACTGCGACCGGATGCTACCCGTAGAGGGAAGGGTCACGGGGTGGTCTTTGATAACGAGGACGCGTTGCTTGTGACTCCCCGGCTGATCCTTTTGCCCGAAGCCCGTGGCTTCCCTCTACTGCGTGAAACCCCGCGCCTGGTCTATCGGGAGCGGCAGGGTGTCCCTCCACAGGACCTGGAAGGCGGGTTGAGCGGCTATTGGCTGATCTCCGAGCGATTGCGCCAGGTCATGGAAGAGATAGACCCTGACGCGTTCGTTTTCGCTGATACCGACTATCGCTTGGAAGACGGTTCAAAGGGACCAGCCTACTTCCTTTGCGACGTGGTCCGCACGCTGGACGCCTTGGATGAAGAAGCCTCCCAGCTCAACATCGTGATCAGCGATGAGTACGAGGCAGGGAAATACTACCGCCTAACTGGTGATGTCCGGTTGGCGTTCAAACGCGAAGTGCTGGGTTCGGCTCACGTGTTCAGATTGCCGTTCCATGGCGGGGTGTTCTGCGACCGAACGTTCAAGGATGCGGTGGAAGCTGCCGGCATCTTCACAGCCAAGAGATCCAATGGGCTCTGGTTTGAAGATGTGGTCAATTGCTGAGTCTGTCCCATCGGCACCAAGTTCGTGACCGATACTGCAAGTATGCGGAGTGCGGTACATGCCTTAAATTCGGAAGGGAACAAGCACATGCCCACGTTGGAACGTAATCAGCCTGCTCCTGGCGAGTTCTATCTGCTGATGCCTGACACGACCCGAAGGGGAAGAGGGCATGGTGTTGAGATCGAGAATGAGGACGCACTGCTGATGCCTCCCAGGCTGATCATTCGCCCCGAAGAAGGCGGTTTTCCTCATCTGGCGCAGAGACCGCGTCTGGTGCTCGATCCAAGGCTGGGGGATCCACCGCAGGACCTCGAAGGAGGAATGAGTGGCTACTGGTTGGTATCAGAGCGCCTCAAGATGGCCTTCACCGAAATAGATCCCGTTGCCTTTGAGTTCGTGGAGTGTGATTACGTGCTTCCGGACGGCACAGAGGGCCCAACGTACTACCTGTGCGAGGTTGCTCGCGAACTGGATGCCGTCGATGAGGAAGCATCGAAGTTCCGGGTCATCGTCGATGAGGGCTATCCGGGCGGGAAGTTCTACGACCTTCGTGGCGGAGCAAGCTTGGCATTCAAGAGGGACGTAATTGGGGACAGTCATGTCTTCAGGAGCCCGTACTCCGGCGATCTTGTCTACTGCGATCGCATGTTCCGGGATGCCATACGCGCTGCGGGAATTGGAAGCGAGTGTGAAATGCGTGGCCTGAGGTTCAAGGACGCAGCCAATGTCTGATATGGCGCGCGTCATTCTAAGCATAATCCGCATGTAAAAATTGAAGACGGCTGCGGCGCGTCTCATGGAACGGGATCGGTAGTCGAACTTAAGATCGATTTCATTTTTGTCCGATTGCTTGCCGGTGCAGAACGGTTTAAAAAGCAGTCATGCCTATTCAGTGCTTGAGTTGAAGGCAGAGCGGTAAGAGGCAGGTCGCATCGGTACTTCAGAGCGGCCAGAGGAATTGGAGAGAAGCAGTAGTGCGCTATGTCGGTGGAGGGGGCTTCAGGCTGTGAGCGCGCGGGCATGACTCGAGGAGGGCATGGAAGGTTGGCACCCTCTGATAAGCTCTTGGCACGCTTATTTAGATCGATTCTGAGGTGAGGCAAACAATGACTTCGAATCTGCCAAAGAAGGGCGAGTTCTTCGAGTTGCGCCCAGATGCCCGACGGCGCGGCAAAGGGCATGGCGTCGTTTTTGAGAACGAGTCTTCTCTGAAGACCCCTCCAAATTTCCTCTTGCGTCCCGATCAGGGGGGCTTCCCGCCTCTGCGCGAGACCCCGCGCTTAGTGTATTACCCAAGCGAAGGGTGGCCACCGGAGGATCTTGAAGCTGGGATGAGCGGCTATTGGCTCGTTTCCGGGCGTCTCCGCGAGGTGATGGCGGCCGTGGACCCAGGAGCTTTTGCGTTCAGGGAGACTGACTATCGACTCGCTGATGGAGCAATGGGTGGCCCTTATTTCCTTTGCGATGTCATCAGAACCATTGATGCCTTGGATGAGGCAGCATCCCAGCTGAAGATCATCGTGAGTGACGACTATGAAGAGGGGAAATACTACGATCTGACTGGCGACGTCCGCTTGGCGTTCAAGCGGGAGGTCATCGGCGGTGCTCACGTATTCCGGCTCCCTTACTACGAAGGTGTCTTCTGCGACCGCACTTTCAAGGAGGCGGTCGAAGCCGCGGGACTGATCGCCAGCGGTACGTCCAACGGTCTGTGGTTCTATGACGCGGTGAACTGCTGAGACCAGGCGATGCTGGAGTCAAGGAGGATTTGTGGCTGGACATTCCACTCATTTGCAGGACCATCACGCGATTGAGCAGCAGACGCTGAGGCACAGCCCGTTGCTCGCAAAGCTGCAGGAGGCCGGGCGATTCAACATTCACGCCCAAGAGAACCGGCTGTTCCTCCCCGCAAACCCTGCCTATGCAGATGCGATGGGCATTACGCCGCACAGTGGCGGACCGTTGGGTGAATACCAGAACGGAATGATTCGGCGATTGAACGAGATTCAGAGAACGCGAGACGGTAAGGCCGCGCTGCTGAATGACTCTGACGCCCTCGATAGAGTGATGGCACGTGTAGAAGCATTGCGAGACACCGTCAAGGTCGGGTTGATCAACGGCGATCTCAACACGAATACTCCGCTGGGAAGCACGCCTGCGATCACGAACAAACGAATCCGGGATTTTTTTGACGGAGTTCCTGAGTACCACCAAACGCATATCGCTCAGATCCAAGCCTTGAAAGGTTTCACCGGGGTCGACCTTGGCTGGGTGGCTGTCACTCATTCCGAAAGTGGTATCGTGACTACGCTCAATAGAATCGAGTATGACGCCAAGCCACTGACTCGCGGTGGAAACATTGAGTTGCAGCGAAGCGGCCTGTCGCTTGCCATTTCCAATGCCCACCACGGTGGCCGAGTTGTTCTGACAGAGCCGGGTATCCAGACGGTCGAGCGCGTGCTCGGCGAGGAAGCCGGGCATCGTATTCGCAGCCCGCGATCGCAGCAAGGCGGTGCGACATTGGATCTCCTCCTCGGCGAAGCCTCCACCAGCCAACTGATCCGCTCCGGTGGCCTGCTAGCCTCCGGCGCCGATGCCGTCATCACCGCCCGCCGCACCTCACAGCTGCTGGAAGAAGGCAACGGCACCGCCGCCCAGTCCGAGCTCACCCACGCTCTGGCGCGCAACGGCGGTGGCTGGGTCGGTGGCATGGCTACCGCGTCGGTGATCGGCACGTCCAGCTTCGTCCCTGCGGCCATCGTCGCGGGCGATGCGCTGCTGATGAGCAAGGCGTTCGACAAGGGCGCCGATCTGCTCGACAACCGCGCCGTCTACCGGCAGACCGACAAGGCCGATGTCACATGGCAGTTCGATGGCCGCAACTGGCAGCGCCAGGCGGTTATGGACAGCACAGGCGACGGCCTGGGCAATCCGGCTGAGCGCAGTGTGGGTGCCAGTTACGAGAAGGCCCGCGAGCTGGGCGCATACGCCCACGTAAAAGCGGTAGAGCTGGCGCTGGGCAAGGCGCCGCCGCCGCAGGATCCTTTCAGCATCCCGGCGCGGGACGGCGAGGGGCGTCTCGACAATCCCAACTGGCACCGCGATGCGCAGACCGAGCAGTGGACGCGGCAGGTCAAGATTGGCGTGTCCGGTGCCAACGACCGGGGTGTGTATGAGACGCAGACCGCCAGCCCCGAACGCGCCAACGAGTTGAATCGTGAGGCGGTGCAGCGCATCGAGAACAACATCGCCAACGGCAAGGCCGCGATTGCCGCCAGCTACCTGGAGACCCGTGCTGCTACCCGCGCCAGCGACTTCGTGCCGCTGGTACCGGAAGCGGTGGAGCAGGCCCGTACCAAGCCGGACGCCATCCGGGGCTCGGACAACCAGCTTTACCAGCGCGATGAAGCAGGACAATGGCACCACGCTGGCCAAATCGCGCAGGGCAACATGGCGCTGGAGTTGGAGCTGACCCGCACCATCCAGCAGCCATCGCTCGATCAGTTCAACCAGACCATTGCCGCATTGGACGCGCGACCGTTGCCGTCTGCGGCGGAAGTGAACCAGAACGAGCTTCGCCACAGCTACTACGCTGCGGGCGTTGCGCTGACCCCGGCATGGGAGCAGGCCATTGCCCTGGCCACGGCGCGCACGCGCGAGCAGCACGGCATTACGGGTCCCACGCTGCAGGAACTGGGGCCTGTCGCCGAGGGCAACGCGGGCGCGTCCCGGCCCATCACCCATTACCAGGTGGGTCAGGATGGCGTGGCGCGCGCCGTCGCGACCACCAGCACGCAGGAGCTGCAGGCCGCATGGAATGAGGTGCGCGCGCGTGCCAATGAGCAGGCGCCGTTGCCCGACTCGCCCGAGCTGCGCATTGCTGCGCTGTCGGCGGGTGAGCAGGAGGCGTACCGGCAGGCACTGCAGGAAGCCAATCGGCTGGGTGCTGCGCAGGTAGATGCAGGACAGGCTGCACGAGCAGCCGCGCAGGTGGCACATGGCGACAAGCCATCCGAGCAGGATGGAAACGTGGAAGCGCGGCCTGAAGAGCCGGCGACTGCGCAGCCCGTCGCGCCTGTAGCGGTTGCGGCAGCGCCGCCCGCGATAGGGGTCACGCCACCGCCTACGCCCGCCCCCCAGGACAAGCCCGCGCCTCAGCGACACGCCGAGCAGCGCGATCCGCCCCAGCGTGAGGCGGAGCCCGAACCTCAGCCCCATCCAAACAACGAGGCGCCTACCGAAAACCGTACCGCCTCACAGACGCCGGAGCCCGCTGGGCCGATGCAGGCGCACCCGGCCGCACCTGAGCGCGCGACGCCACATGTCGCCGCGCCCTTGGATGCGGCAACGCAGATGATGCCCACGCAGCGCACAGAGCAGGCATCGGAGCCGGAGCAGATGGTCGCACCTGCGGTTGCTCCCACTCCAAAGCAGGACATGGTAGTGCAGGAGAGTGAACCGTTGCCCTTCAAGGAGCCGCTGCCTGCTGAGCCTTCGCGCGATCCATGGCCTTTGGAGCAGGAAGCGGCACAACACGTGCCAGAGCCCGAACCGGCTCTATCGGATGACCTCCAGCCTGTCACTGCGGCTGTCACCGTTCCTGCCGAGCCCACGATAGCGCCGAGCCCTGAGCCAGCCGCGCCCGCACCGGATGAGGCATCGGCCCCGAACTTGGCGCTGCAGAACCCTTCGCAGCCCGGCCACCCCGATCACGCGCTGTATCAGCAGATCCGCGAGGGCGTGGAAGCGCTGGATGCCAAGCACGGTCGCAGCTTCGATGAAGTCAGCGAACGCATGACGGCCAGCCTTCTGGTACTGGCCAAGGACAACGACCTGGAACGGGTGGACCATGTACTGCTGAGCAACGCCACGCGCGAACACCAGGCCGGGCACACGCTGTTCGTGGTGCAGGGCGAGCCCAGCAATCCGGCGCATCAGCGTGCTGCGATGCCGACCGAGCTGGCGGCGCAGACAGCAGTTGAAGAGTCACTGCAACAGTTCGATGCGGTCAGCCGTGAAGCGAATCAGCGTGCGCTTGCGAATCAAATGGATCAGCAGCTGGAAGATCAGCGGGTGCAGCACGACATCCAGATTCGTGCGGCCAGCGGGGGATGATCAACGTGTGAGCTGCACTGGGCGACCTGCGAAAAGGACCGAAGATGAAGCCACAAGGAAAGCGCCGAATATGCATGCTCGCGGGACTGCTCGTTCTTCTGGCTACCGCGTGCCGGCCCGATGCGGCTCGCGACGCAGGCTCGATAGCAGAGGCCCATCGTCCGGATCTGGTGCCGCTTGTGCGCGCCATGCCCACCTCGTCAATGGATGAACCATTGGCAGTGGAATTCGATGTGGATGTTCCCAGCAGGAATTCCTCTCCAACGCTCATGATCGGCATTCGGGTCAATCGTACGGACGACGTCCCGGCACTGGAGGCACTGGTCGATGTTCAGGCATCCGGGCTCCAGGCCAACGTCTCCATGGCGCGCCTGGAATCGGGTGGATGGAAGGACGTGCCGTTGCTCCGGCTGGAGTCGATCATCGGGGAACCTGCCCGGACGATCCCCATCCCCGCCGATGGTCGAATAACCAGCGCGTGGCTGGACGATGCTGACGTACTGGCGCTGCAGAATGCTGGGCTGGAACGACCCGGTGATACCTACGCACAGCTGGCCTTCGCATGGGCACGCAATCCCTCGCCGGGCCGATACCGGGTTGAAGTGCAACTGCATTCGCCTCTGACGCAGCTTGATCCGTATCACCCCGAACTGCTGATTGCCTACCTGCGCAGGCCCAAGTAGCGAAGCAGTCAGCTTCTTGGATTGCTGGCTGGTTCACACATTCAGCATGCCAGTCGTGGCCCCAACTTTGTCCTCCACCTGCCCCCCATCCCACCTATGCCATCATCCGGCCAGGACCGCAGCACCCATCAAGGCTGAACAGGCATGGAGCAGGCAACACGCTACACCGCAACGCTGTACCTGGCCGCGCCCGGCACCCCGCTGAAAAGTGGTGGCATCTCGCCGCGCGGCCATATGTACCTTCAGGTGGCCGCGGGCGACGAGGCCCACAGCTACGGCTTCGCCCCGCCGCGCCACGTGCCGGGCGAAACCCGCTCCGGCGTGCAGTACGCGCAGATGCGCCACGACGATGCCGACGAGCATCTGGACCCGTACTACAGCCGCACCCTGGAAATCACCGAGGAGCATTATGGCTGCCTGCGTGATTTCGCCGAGGAACCGGCCGAGTTCGAATTCGACGTGGATCGCCCGGCCACCATCAACCGCTGCAGCGATTTCGTCTGGGCGGCGCTGCACTACGCCGGCCTGCATCCGCTGCCGGCGCCGCTGGATGGCGGCAGCAACCTGGGCGAGTTCGCGGTGCTGTTCAACCTGCCGGAAATCCAGTGCATTGCCGCGCCGTTCCCGGGCAGCGATCTGAATGCCGAAACCCACCACGCGATGCCCGAGCGCGAGGCCGAACATCATCGCCAGGGCGACCGCGCGATCGATGAACCGCCACCGACGCCGATTGAAGTGGCCGGCACGCTGCTGGACCCCTCACATCCGGACCATCGCCTGTTCTCGCAGCTGATCCAGAAAGTGGCCGAACTGGATGCCGCGCACGGCCGCCCGTTCGATGCGGCCAGCCAGCGCATCAGCGCCAGCCTGCTGGTGCTGGCCAAGCAGAACAATCTCTCGCGCGTGGACCACGTGCTGCTCAGCAGGCCGACCCAAAGCAGCCATGCGGCGGAGAGCATCTTCATCGTGCAGGGGGACCGCAACGACCCGGGGCACCGCCGCGCCAGCATCGCCACCGAGGTGGCGGCCAAGACCGATGTGGCCGATTCGCTGCGGTTGAAGGAGCAGTAACCCGCGCGCCTGCCATACGCGCGCCGGCGCACGCCACGCTTCCCACCTGCTACCATTCCCCCGCAACCCCAGCCAGCCCACCCCGCGCAGACAGATGCGGGGCGGGCCGTCGCAGTACGGCCCAGCGAGCCAGGACACCTTCCCGTGCCCATTCAAGGACGCTCGCATGTTCCGTAATCCTCTATTCCGCTCGGCCGCGCTGGCCGTTGCCGTTTCGCTCAGCCTCGGCGTGCCGTCGGCCTTCGCCGACAACGCTCCCGCTGCCAGTGCCACCGCCGCCGTACAGCGCCAGGCCGTGGCCAAGGGCCTGTACGAGCTGGCCTACAGCCCGAAGCAGAACGCCGTGTTCGTGGCCTCATCCGGTGGCTTCGGTGATGACGCCGGCCCGGCCCAGGTGCTGCGCCTGAATCCGACTACGCTGGCCGTGGAAACCCGTATCCCGCTGGAGCGCAAGGCGTTCGGCGTGGTGCTGGATGACGCCCACAACCGCCTGTACGTGGGCAACACCGTGGACCTGTCGGTGACCGTGGTCGACACCGCGCAGAACAAGGCCGTCGGCACCATCCAGTTGATGGAGAAGAAGACCGGCAAGGACGGCAAGGCCGCCTACACCCACGACCTGCGCGAGCTGGTGGTCGACAGCGCGGCCAACCGCCTGTACGTGACCGGCCACAGCAGCCAGCCGGACGTGAGCAGCGTGCTGTTCGTGATCGATACGAACACGCTGAAGGTGATCGACACCATCGACGGTCTGGGCAATGCCAAGGCGCCGGGTCTGGCGCTGGATGCGGCCAACAAGCGCGTCTACACCAGCAACCTGCTGGCCGATCTGGTGGTGGTGGGTACCGATTCGAACAAGGTGGTGGCGCAGCACAGGATCGCCGCCGAGCAGCCGATGAACATCGCGCTGGACCCGGCCGGCAAGCGCCTGTTTGTGACCGACCAGGGCTCGGAATTCCTGCGTGGCTACCAGGCCAAGAGCAGCGGCCTGGTCAGCAAGCATCCGGGCCAGCGCGTGCTGGTGCTCGATCGCAGCACCGGCAAGGAACTGGCCAGCATCCCGACCGATGCCGGCCCGCTGGGCATCCTGCTGGATGCACCGCGCAAGCGCCTGTACGTGACCAACCGCGAAGCCGGTACGGTGACCGCGTACAACAGTGACAGCTACCAGAAGGTGGCGACCTACAAGGTGCCGACCCACCCGAACAGCTTGGCGCTGGATGCGAAGAACAACGTGTTGTTCGTGAGCATCAAGAACGGCGAGAAGGATGACAAGGGCGCTGACGAGAGCGTGGCGCGGATTCAGCTGTAATGGGGTGACGCCGGGGCACGCCCGGCGGCGAGCCGCGTGAAGAAGGCAGGGTGAAGACCCTGCCTTCTTCATTGGCCGGTTGCGGCGCCAGCAGCCGGAGGCTAGGGTTGAACCTCATGGCAGGGAGCCAAAGGATCTGAATCATGCTGGGTATCCACCGTTGGCTGCGCGCCGGCCTGGTCTTCACGCTGGCGGGCGCACTCGGCGCCTGCAGCAGCCGCGTACCGGATGCGCCGGAGCCACTGGATCTGGTCAAGCCAATCATCGTTGCCGAGCCTGGCCAGGCGGTGCGGTTCGAGTTCGAGACGAATGCCCGCAACTTCAAGCCGGGTCGCACGTATGCGCTGGAGCTGGAGTTGCAGCGCCAAGGGACACGAAGGCCGGACGAGCCTGACGTGGGCACATCAAGGGTCCCGTTCGAGGTGACCCTGCAGCAATGGGGCACTGATGCCTGGAAGGATGTTCCCACCTACGACAGCTATCAGGCCGGGGTGCTCAATGCAGGTGAACAGCTTCCGGAATGGCATGCATCCAGCGAATGGCGGTATACGTCGCCGCACATGGGCAGTGACGGCCAATACACGCTGAGCCTGGTTGCTCTGCCACTGGAGCTTGATACCCGCTATCGCGTACAGGTTCGCACTGCGCAGGCCTCGCCGGAACTGCAGCATTACTCGGCTCAGTTGCGGGTACACGCAGCCCGGCCGCCAGGCAAGTAATCAATTACCACTGGAAGGAACGAAAGAATCACCTTATGGACAAGCCGCGCTATACCGTAGAGATCGTTATTGCTGCACCTGGCACACCGCTGATCGACCCCAGGACGCACAAGCCGGCCGTCGACGCTGAGGGTGTTCCGCAGACGTCTGCCCCAGGACATATGTTCTACGTCCTGCATGCACCCGGCGTGCCTGCGAAGAGCTATGGATTTGCTCCCAAGGAGCACGGAAGCATGAATGGTCCTGGCGCCATCATGGAGGATGACGCAACGGTCTATAGAGACCCGCGCTACACCCGTACCCTCGAGATCAGCGAAGAGCAGTACAGGAAGCTCCAGCAGTTCGGCTCGGACCCGGAGAAATTCGGTTTCAGCAAGCACTATCAGGATGTTCGCCACAACTGCGTGGACTTCACCTGGGAAGCGCTGAATCACGCGGGCATCCAGCGGAAAGGCAGCATCGACGTGAACGCGTTGGGTGGTCCCGCCGGCCAGCTTCTTCCGGATGTTCGCATTCCTCTTGACATCAAGGGGGCAGGCAAGGATGCATTCCGACCGCTGCGCAACATCCACGGTGTGGACAGCATTGACCCGCCGTTTCCGGACAGCGAGCTCAACCAGAGGAAAACCAATCCCCTGCCGGAGCGCAGTCTCAAGCAACACATGCTGAGTGATGCCGAGGGCATGGGCGAACGAAGCGGTGATCTTCTGGCCCGGCACAGCAACGACCCGCTGCTCTCGCAGATCCACCAGGGCGTGGCCCGGCTCGATGCCGAGCGGGGCCGTGCCTTCGATGCCACCAGCGAGAACATCAGTGCCAGCCTGTACGCGCTGGCCAAGGCCAATGGCCTGACCCAGGTCGACCATGTGCTGTTGAGCGATCGCACCGCGCAGGCCGATGTGGCGCAGAGCATCTTCATCGTCCAGGGGGAGCGCAACGACCCGGCACAGTTGCGGGCCAGCATGCCAACGGCGGTGGCCGCGCAGACACCGGCAGAAATCTCCTTCGAGCGCGCTGAGCAGCTGTCGCAGTCTGGGCAGGCGCGTACGCAGGATGAGCTGCAGCAGCGCCAGGTGCAGGAGCAGTCCGGGCCGCGCATGGCCTAGGGCGGCAAGCGTACGGCGAGCCGACGTTCTCGCGGTGGGCCGCTGGTAACGCTGGAGGCGGCTCAGCCCAGGCGGTGTGCCGGGTTCTGCTGTTGTTCCTGCTCACGGGCCTGCTGTTCGGGCAGCTGCCCCATGGCGGGCTGCTGCGGGGCAATGCCCAGCGTCTGCATCGATTGCTCGACCGGCGTCTGTGCGGCCACTGCGGTCGGCATCATCGCCCGCAGGTGCGCCGGATTGGCCGGGTCGCCCTGTACCACGAAGATGTTGTGTCCCGCCGGCTGGTTGGCCGTGGCATGGCTGACCAGCACGTGGTCGACCTGCTGCAGGCCCTGCTCGCGGGCCAGCACGGTCAGGCTGGCAGTCAGGCGTTCGCTGGTCTGGTCGAACGGACGGCCATGCTGGGCGTCCAGTGCGGCCACGCCCTGGCGGATCTGCTGGTTGAGGCCGTACTCGGGGTGGTTGGGGGTGATCTCTGCCATGGGGCGATCTGCAGCGGTAGGTCGTGATGGACCCGGGCAGTATAGAACCGGCCCGTGAACCACCGCTTCGCGGCGGTCAGTCCGCCGGCCGATGGTCGTAGCTGATCACCCGCTCGGCCAGCCAGCGCCCGTCCACGCGGCGCCAGACCTGGATGAAGCGCGCCTGGCCGGTCCAGTGCTCGACACCCTTTGCATCGCGCTCGTGGAAGCGGTGGTCGCCGATTTCCAGGGCGCGATCGTCGTGCAGCGGAAACACCTGCAGCGAGGTCTCCATCAGTTCGCGGCGCAGGTGGGTGTGGTTGGCGCGCGTGCTCTCGCACAGGGCGGCCACGCTGCGGCGGAAGTCGTCGCGCTTGCTGGCGGACTTGCCCGCCTTGTCATGGAAGAACTCCATGTCTTCAGTGGTCATGGCCGCCGCCTTGTCGGCGTCGCAGTCGTCGAACGCGGCGGCGAACAGCTGCGTGTCGGCCTGGCGGATCTGCTCGCGCAGCGTTTCGTTGGCGTTCGGCGTGGCGGCCAGGCCGGCGGCAAGCAGGGGCAGGGTGAGCAGCAGCATGGCGAAGCTCCAGGGCGGGATTCGCGCAGGCTCGCACGCCGCTCTGGGGGCCGCAGCCGCCCTGCGACGAAACGGGATTTCCAGGGAGTGAATGCCCGCATCGGTGGATCGGCCGGGTGGCGTGGGCTGTGCAGAGGGTGTCATGGCCGCCGGCGATTCCATCACGACCGCGATAGGGCCCGGTCTCTAGCCTGAGATCCTCCCCTTCCACAGGAGCTCCCATGCCTGCCTCCCGCATCCGCCTGCACGTTGAAGACACGGGTGGCGACGGCCGCCCGGTCATTCTGATTCACGGTTGGCCGCTGTCCGCCGATGCCTGGAAGACGCAGGTGTCGATCCTGCGCGACGCGCAGCACCGGGTGATCAGCTACGACCGGCGTGGCTTCGGCCGTTCCGACAAGCCGGCCGAGGGCTATGACTACGACACGCTGGCGGCGGATCTGGCCGGGGTGATCGAGGAACGTGATCTGCGCGATGTCACTCTGGTCGGCTTCTCGATGGGCGGCGGCGAAGTGGCCCGCTACGTGGCCAACCATGGGCAGGAGCGCCTGCACAGCGTGGTGTTCGCTGCGGCGGTGCCGCCGTTCCTGCTACGCAGCGACGACAACCCGGACGGCCCGCTGACCCAGGACAAGGCTGACGAAATGCGCAGTGGATTGGAGAAGGATCGCGAGGCGTTCTTCGATGGCTTCACCCGCGATTTCTTCAGCGCCAATGGCCAGCTGATGGTGACCGAAGAGACGCGTCAGGCAGCCATCGCGCTGTGCCATCAATCCGACCAGACGGCGGCGCTCGGCTGCATGAAGGCGTTTGCCACCACGGACTTCCGCGATGACCTGAAGAAGATCACGGTGCCCACCTTGATTCTGCACGGCGACAGCGACGCCATCGTGCCGTTCGAAGGTTCCGGGCAGCGAACGCACCGGGCGATTGCGCGCAGCGAGGTGGTGATCCTTGAAGGCGCGCCTCATGGCTGCAACACCAGCCATGCCGACCACTTCAATCTGGCGCTGCTGAACTTCCTGAAGCGGTAAGCTGCGGCCATGCGCCAGACCAAGACACCCCCGTGGAAGAAGCCCAACCCGAAGGGCCAGACGTCGCAGCCGCTGTCAGCTGCGCAGAAAGAGGCGGCGCGGCAGCGTGCGGAAGAGAATGGGCGACGTTATCCGAATCTGGTGGACAACATGTGGGCCGCGAAGCTGCCGCGCGGGTCCTGATCTGTAGAGCCGAGCCATGCTCGGCTAGCGCGCGTAGCGCGTGCTTTTTCACGGGACAGCAGCCGAGCGTGGGCTCGGCTCTACAGGTTGGCCAGCGGCGTCCAGCCGGGTTCCAGCAAGGGCGCGATCTTTTTCTGGCGGACGGTGATGGCCTCAACCGGCAGCCCCGCCAGGCGCGCAAGCTCTGCATGCAGCACATCGGCATCCACCGGCACGGCCGTAGCTACCTGCAGCCGATCCCCCTGATGCCTGACCTGTACCGGTAGCGTGGCGTGCGCTTCATGCTCGCCGCCGGTGCGACCGATCGGGTAGCGCATCCTTACCGGCCGCGACAGTTGCGCCAGTGCTGGCTGCCACGCCTGCAGCACGAGAGGCTGCCCGGCAGCGGGAACATGTACTTCTGCAATCGTGGCCGGGTAGCCCGTGAGGCTCTCGACCATCACCTGGAAGCGCGCGCCATCCGGCATGACCAGCACGGTGGCGATCAATGCGGAGAACGAGACGAACACCGCCGCGAGGCTCCAGCTGCGCGGCGCGGTGGCCGGGCGCGTTGCGGTGCGCAGGCCCGGTCTGCGCCGCAGCTTGCGCGCATGGATGCGCCGGTCCTTCCTGCGCGGGCTGCTGCTGTGCTCGGGCAGGTTCAAGGGAACGCGTGGAAGGCGCGCCACGCGGGTCTTGATCAGACGCGACAGCAGCATCCACGCGATCACGAACGCCAGCAGCGGGAGCAGCGTCCGCACCCATAGATACAGCGTGACCATCCACAACACCTCTACATACGGCCATCCATGCTCATCCACATCCTACCGGGACCACGCGACGGTTGTCGTATCCGCCAGCCGACAAGCACAGGGCGCTTGGTTAGGATGGTCCTTTGTTGTCATGGATGAACCGATGGCCTCTGCTGCAACCCGCTTCTGCCGTATCTGCGGCCCGGGCCCGATCCTGCTGGTACTGCAGGTGGTGGCATTGCTGGCGGTGGCGCTTGCCGCCGGCTTCTTCCACACCCGCGTGGGGTTGCTGCTGGAGCCGGTGGATGAAGCCTGTGGTGGCCCGGACGCTGCCGCACGCATGCAGGTGGCCGAGCAGCTGATGGCACGTTCCACCGCGTTGGCGCCGTGGCAACCGTTGCAGTGGGTTCCGATGGCCGGTGTGGTGCTGGCGCTGCTGGGTGCGATGTCGATCAGCATCTATCGGCTGGGTCGCTTGTCGGAACGGTTGCGATGGGCCAACTGGGGGTTGATGGCACTGCATGCCGTGATCCTGGCGCTGGCCACTCGCGTCCTGCATCTGTATGACATGGCGTGGACCAGCGTAGCCACGCTTTCGCCGGCAGCGTGCCTGGTGGAGCTGGGTGAGCAGGGGCGGTTGCCGCTGGCCCAGGCGCAGCAGGTGGTGTTCGAGATTCTTACCCGCGCGCATGCACCGTTGCTGCGCAATCCTGATGATCTGGCCCTGGTACTGGCCGCACTGCTGTTGATGGCGATGGCGGCGGGATTCACGCTGTGGCGGGCGATCGTGCGCGAGCGGAAAGCGGAACCCTCCATTCCGTAGTACGCGCGTGGCTGACGGTGCGCTGGGCTGTGCTCCGCCAATCGCGCTACAGTCTGCGCTCCGCTCCTGCAAGGATGTGCTGATGCGTTGGTTGCTGCGTGCTGTGCCGTTGCTGCTGTGTTCGTTGGCGGTACACGCCGCTGAAGTGGATCGCCGGATCGCGGTGACCATCGACGACCTGCCTTGGGCGCGGGTGGACCAGATCGTTCCGCCGGATCTTCAGGCGCGGCACGAAGCGCTGATGGCGCAGCTTCACCAGGCGGACGTGCCGGTGGTCGGCTTCGTCAACGAGAACAAGCTTGAGATCGACGGCCAGGTGCACCCGGCGCGGGTGCAGATGCTGCGCGACTGGCTGGACGCCGGTTATGCGCTGGGCAACCACACCTACTCGCACATGGACCTGAATGCCAAGGGCGTGCCTGCGTTCCAGCAGGACTTCCTGCGTGGCGAGACGGTGCTGCGGCCGTTGCTGGCCGAGCGCGGACAGGCACCGCAGTGGATGCGCCATCCTTATCTTCGGGCTGGCCGCACACCGGAAGAGCGTGCGGAGATGGACGTGTTCTTCAAGAACCACGGCTATCGCGTAGCACCGGTCACCGTCGACAACGGCGAGTGGGTGTGGGCGTTCGCCTATGCCAACGTGATGAACGAGCAGCCCGATTCCCCGGCACGCGAGGCGACGTTGGCGCAGCTGCGCAAAGGCTATGTGCCCTACATGCTGAACAAGCTGGACTACTACGAGAAGCAGTCGCAGGCGCTGCTGGGCTATGCGCTGCCGCAGGTGTGGCTGATGCATGCCAACGAACTCAACGCGGCCACCTTCGCCGAACTGGTGGCGGCAACCAAGCGCCGCGGCTATCGCTTCATCTCACTGGATGAGGCGATGCGTGATCCGGCCTATGCACGCGGTGCCGAAGGCTACAGTGGCCGTTACGGCCCGAGCTGGCTGCACCGCTGGGCGATGGCGGAGAAGAAACCGAAGGAGTTCTACGCCGGAGAACCGGAAGTGCCGACGTGGGTGATGAAGCTGGCCAAGGTGGATTCGGAGTGAGGCTCAGCGCTTGACGGCCAGCACGCCGTCAAGCGCCAGCTCGGCCTTGAAGCCAGCCTTTTCCAGGCGTTTGGCCACTTCGCGCGGCACGTCGCGACCGCTGGTCAGCTTGTTCGGCGCGCCGGTGTAATGGAACAGCCGGCCGCCCTTGCGGATGACGCGGGCGAGGTGGTCGTAGAACACCTGCGAGTACAACTCGCCGGCAATGCCGAAGCGCGGCGGGTCGTGCAGGATCGCGTCGACACTGTTGCTGGCCACTTGTTCGATCTGCTGCGAGACATCGCCGTGGCTGAACTGCAGGCGGCCCCCTGCGGCCGCCGAGTCCGGATCAGGTGACCACGGATTGAGCGTGCGCAGCCACATCACGTCGGCGTTCTTCTCGAACGAGCGGATCTGGCCGACACCGGCCTCCAGCGCGCAGGCGGCGAAGTAGCCCAGGCCGCCGCAGGTATCGAGGATGACCTTGCCGGCCGGGGCGACCAGCTCGACCTTGCGGCGTGCATCCTCGAACGGTGACAGCTTGGAGGTCGGCAGCATCTTGATGCCGTCGATCTCGAAGGTCGGTGCGCCCCATTCGGTGGGCACCAGCTTGATCAGCGAACCGCTGTAGCGCGAGATCGGCGCGAACTCCTCGCCGTCCCAGTAGTACAGCGTGCGGTCCTTCAGCTTGCCCGGCCACGGGTAGGCCTGGCCACGGAAGTGGAAGCCGTCGCCATCCAGCGCCACGCTGTCCTCGCTGCGGCCGAGGTCGAGCGAGCCCTGCCAGTCGGCAGCGCCCTTGTCATGGGCACGGCGCAGGGTGTCGGCGCTGTCGCGGGTCAGCAGGGGGCCGGTGTAGTGGGGCACGGCAGGTACCGGGACGGTTCGGGGGAGGGCATGGTACCGCAGCTGCTGCCGGGGCCCGGGGTGGCTGCGGCTCTAGATCCACGCCATGCGTGGATGAAGACGGCAGGAGCCGAGCGTGGGCTCGGCTCTACAGCTGGCTCGTGCAGCTGAAGCCGTGCGTGGCTCCTTGTCCTGAGATCATGCCGACGCCACGTGATGGCTGCATGCCCTGCAGCGCGCACGACCGACGATGGACGTCCTGGGTTTCCGGTGGCTGCCGATCAAAGTCGTAGCGCAGGCTGCCGTCTTCCTGCAGCAGCCAATGCACGGTAACGCGCTCATGGCGACCATCACCGAGATCCCAGTCCAGGGTGCGCATGATCAGGGTCTGCCCATCGGGCAGCTGCCGGACTTCGTCATAGGCCCCTTGGGTCTTTGGCGCGCTTACCGCAAGCAGCAGAAACAGCAGCATTGGCATCGCTCCTCAATGGAGACAGGATGTACCTATAGTGCCCTGCGCCGCCATTAGAATCATTGCGTCTTACGGGCACTTCACTGCATACACCGGCCCAGCACCGATCAGCATCAGCGCCATGTAGTCACTATCACTGGCCTTGCCCTTCAACGTCGCGCCCTTGTTGAAGTGGAAGATGCCGAAGCCGCCGGCCATGCGGATCAGCGCCTCGTCGATCTGTTCGGCGTCATCGCGGAAATAGCGGCTGATCTCGCTGCGGGAGGCCTTGTGCAGGGCATTGGGTTCGCGCTGCCACTGGTCGCCGCGGCTGAAGGAGACGAAGTACTGGCCACCTTCCCGCTCGATGCGGAAATCGGCCGGCTTGCGCGCGCTGGTGGCGAAGCAGCCCTGCAGGGGATCGGCGGAGAACGGGAGCCCGGCGTCACCCCCACAGGCGGTGAGCAGGAGGAGGGCACCGGGCAGCAGCAGGCGGAGCGTGCGCATGGGATGTCCCTACAGGGCAGGTGCGGCTAGTGTAGGCAGCAGGCGGGCACGGCCCGTACAGAAATTCGGCAAGAACACAGGGGTTTTCGGATGGCGCAGGGCAAGGCACCGTGGTGCGGCGTGGCCAGTTGGCTGGGCATTGCAGTGGGCTGGGGCGCGGGCACGTTGGCTGCGCAGGCGGCGGCGGCCGCAGGCGGCAGTGGCATGGCTGCGGGATTGGGCGTGGGTGTGCTGGGCGCGGCGCTGGTCGGCGGCGGCCTGGCAGTGGCTTCGCGCGTGCGCGGCGAGCGCTGGCCGTGGATCGGCATCGGTGGTGCGGTGCTGAGTGCGCTGCCGCTGCTGATGTACCTGCTGCGGATGATGTTGAAGCTCTGACTGTAGAGCCGAGCCCGTGCTCGGCTGATGGCCTGCGACAGCCGAGCATGGCTCGGCGCTACAAAGGCAACGGCAAGCCGAGCATGGCTCGGCGCTACAAAGGCAACGGCAAGCCGAGCATGGGCTCGGCGCTACAAAGGCAACGGCAAGCCGAGCATGGGCTCGGCTCTACAGATTCGACCGCGGTCGCGCAGGATCAGCTGCGGTGGATCTCCACTGTCACGTGCACCAGCTCTTCGTGGATCGCCAGCGCGTTGCGCACGGTATCGGCATCCAGGTTGGCATCGCTGGTGACCACGCTGGCGCTGACCGCGTACTTGCCGCGGCCCACCTGCCAGACGTGCAGGTCGGCCAGGCGTGCCGGCCAGGGGCCCTGTTCGATCACTTCGCGCACTTCGGCCACCACCGGTGCGTCCATCTGCGCGTCCAGCAGGATGCGGCCGCTGTCGCGCAGCAGGCCCACTGCCCACACCGTGACCAGTACCGCGCCGACCAGGCCCATCACCGGGTCCAGCCAGGTCAGGCCCAGCAGCTTGCCGCCGAGCAGGGCAACGATGGCCAGCACCGACGTGGCGGCGTCGGCCAGAACGTGCACGTAGGCCGAGCGCAGATTCAGGTCGTGACCATGCGCGTGATCGTGGTGCGCGTGGTCATGCCCGTGGTGATCGCCATGGGCGTGCCCATGGTGGTGATGCGCATGCCCCGGGCTGTCGTGCAGCCACCAGGCGCACAGCAGGTTCACCGCCAGGCCGACGACCGCAATGGCAATGGCTTCGTCGTAATGGATCGGTGCCGGCACCCACAGCCGCTCCAGTGACTGCACGGCCATCAGTGCGGCGACGCCGAGCAGGGCGATGGCGCTCGTGTAGCCGGCCAGGATCTCGATCTTCCAAGTGCCGAAGGCGAAGCGCGGATCGTGCGCATAGCGGCGTGCGCAGCGGTATGCGAACACCGACAGGCCCAGTGCCAGCGCGTGCGAGCTCATGTGCCAGCCGTCGGCGAGCACGGCCATGGAGTTGAACCACCAGCCACCAACGATCTCCACCAGCATCATGCTGACGGTGAGCCACATGGCGCGGCGGGTATTGCGTTCGGCCAGCGGGTTGCCGTCGTCGAAGCGGTGTTCGTGGCGGCGGGCGGCGGCGAGGGCGTCCAGATGCATGGGCAGACCAGGGGTGGAAGGATACCCCCATAGGGTATACGATATCGCCATGGCCCATGTACACAAGCATCGAAAGCAGCTGCTGACCCGCGTTCGCCGTATCGGCGGCCAGGTGGCGGCGTTGGAACAGGCGCTGGATAGGCCCGAGGGCGAGGCGGGTGACTGCGCGGATGTGCTGGTGCAGGTCGCCGCGGTGCGCGGTGCCGCACACAGCCTGCTGATGGAGCTGCTGCACGAGCACCTTCAGGAGCATGTGGTGGGCGCGGAAGACCCGCAACAGCGGGCCGCCGAAGCCGAAGTGCTGGTGGAGCTGCTGCGCCGCTACGGCAAATAGGCCGTGGGGGGTAGAGTCGACTGTTAGTCGACTGCTCTTTGCCCAGGCGGCATGAGATCCCGCGCTTCGCGCGATAGTCGACTAACAGTCGACTCTACCCTGCGTGCCGGTGCCGCGCGTTCCAGATATGCGTTGCGGCCAGCAGCAGGCTGCCGGTAACGGTCATCGGCGTTTCCCAGTCATGCGAGGGAAGGGCCAGCGCGCCGGCCAGCAACAGCCCCAGACCGGCACCGGCGGTGGCCCAGGCCAGCACGGGCAGCGGATGACGGCGCTCGGCCCGCCATAGCGCGTAGCCGGTCAGCGGCAGGGCGATGGCCACGAACAGCAGGTGCACCCACTCCGCTTCGGCCCACGCGCCGAACAGCGGCAACACGGCGGCGAGCAGGGGCAGCGCCAGGCAGTGCAGCAGGCACAGGCTGGACAGGGCGACCGCGCCGGCATCGAGCAGGGCGGCAGAAGGTGACTTCATCGGGGGAGGTTCCTTGCGCAAGAATTGTTATACAGTAACATTTTCGTTCCGCAGCCAACCCGCTCCGACATGAACACTGTTTCCCGCGCCGACCGCCGCCTTCCGGTCACCGTGCTGTCCGGCTTCCTCGGGGCCGGCAAGACCACCCTGCTCAACCAGATCCTGCGCAACCGTGAGGGCCTGCGCGTGGCGGTCATCGTCAACGACATGAGCGAAGTCAACATCGATGCACAACTGGTGCGCGAAGGTGGCGCCGAGCTGCGCCGCACCGAAGAGACGCTGGTGGAATTCAGCAACGGCTGCATCTGCTGCACGCTGCGCGATGACCTGCTGCAGGAAGTGCGGCGCCTGGCCGATGCAGGTCGGTATGACTACCTGCTGATCGAATCGACCGGGATCGGAGAGCCGATGCCGGTGGCCGCGACGTTCGCGGTGCGCGACGAGCACGGCTTCAGCCTGAGTGACATTGCGCGCCTGGACACGATGGTGACGGTGGTGGATGGCAGCGCCTTCCTTGCCGACTTCGGTTCCTCACAACGCCTGGCCGAGCGTGGCCAGCAGGCCGGCCCGGAGGATGACCGCGGGGTGGTTGACCTGCTGTGCGAGCAGGTCGAGTTCGCCGACGTGATCGTGGTCAGCAAGGTGGACCAGGTGGACGACGAGGTACTGCAGGACACGCTGGCGGTACTGCGTGGGCTGAACCGGGACGCGAAGCTGCTGCTGTCCAGCTTCGGCGATGTGCCACTGGCCGAACTGCTGGATACCGGTCGCTTCGACATGGAGCGTGCACAACGTGCGCCGGGCTGGGTGAAGGAACTGCGTGGCGAGCACACGCCGGAAACCGAGGAGTACGGGATCGGCAGCTTTGTCTACCGCTCGCGACGTCCGTTCCACCCCGCGCGATTCGCCCGCGCGCTGCAGTCGGGGATGCCCGGCGTGATCCGCAGCAAGGGCTGGTTCTGGTTGGCCAACCGCATGGACTGGGTGGGCGAACTGAATACCGTGGGCGCAGCGACGCGCACGCAGGCGGCGGGATTCTGGTACGCCGCGCGCGATCGCGTGCGTGCGGGCATGGAGGACACCACACCGCTGTTGCCGCCGACACCGCTGCCTTACAGCGATCTTGGCTGGGCACGCCAGCAGGCCGACTGCTGGAGCGCACCGTTGCCGGGCCTGGAGGAATTCCCGGATTCGGCCGCGCACGCGGCGATGCAGCGGCTGTGGCATCCCTTGTGGGGCGATCGTCGCCAGGAACTGGTGGTGATTGGCGTGCACATGGATGAGCGCGCGGTGCGTGCGGAGCTGGATGCCTGCCTGCTCAATGACCAGGAACTGCGTGCGGGCCCGCTGCTGTGGCAGCAGTTGCCACAGGCGTTCCCGGTGTGGAAGCGTTGAGCTAACGGTTCCTGTAGAGCCGAGCCGACGCTCGGCTGGAGGACCATTCCATCCACGCATGGCGTGGATCTACTGCAGCCGAGCGTGGGCTCGGCTCTACAGAATCGAATCCACGCATGGCGTGGTGGATCTACAGCGCGTCGCGCCACTGCCAGGCGTCGGCGGTGACCTGCAGCACGTGCGTCGGTCGCAATGCTTGCAGCAGATGCCGGTCATGGCTGACCATCATCAGTGCCCCCGGCCACGCAGCAAGCAGCTCTTCCAATGCCTGCAACGCGCTCAGATCCAGCGCATTACCGGGTTCGTCCAGCAGCAACAGCTGGGGTGCGGGATCGGCATACAGCACGCTGGCCAGCGCCCCCTTCACCCGCTCGCCATCACTGAGGCTGCTGGCTGCCCGCTGGATGCGCTGTGCGTCCAGCCCGAGCAGGGCCAGCCGCGTGCGCAGTTCTCCCACATCGGTACCTGGGTTCGCCGCCTGCACCGTCTCCAGGATGCTGTGCCCGCCGGACAATCCCAACAGCTGCTGGTCCAGCAGTGCCAATGGCGCATGCCGTTGCACGGTGCCACTGCGTGCAGGCAGCTGCCCTGCCAGCACACGCAGCAGGGTGGATTTTCCAGCACCGTTGTCACCGATCACAGCGATGCGCTGCCCGCGGCGGATCTCCAGCTGCAAGGGTGCGACGCAGCCGTACGGCAGCACCAGCGACTCTGCCTGCAGCAGGCGTGAACTGCCGCGTTCGCCTTCACCGGCAAACAGTGCCAGTTCCGGCGCCGCGTGAACCGCTGATGCCGCTGCGCGCAGCTGGTCGGCGCTGGCCTGCAGGCGCTCGGCCTGGACCTGCTGAGCACGGCCATGGCTGGCCTCGGCGCGCTGCTTCTGCCGGCCCAGCAGGATCGGCGCCTGGTTGGCCTGCTTCGCATCGCGGTTGCCGCGTGCCTGGCGTTGCTGCTGCCGTTCGTGCTGTTCACGCGCGCTGCGCTGCTGCTGGCGGTGCTGGGCGCGCGCGTGGTCGAGCTGGGCGGCGGCAGCTTCGCGTTCGGCGGCACGCGCGTCGGCGTAGTGCTGCCACGGCCCGCCATAGCGGTGCAGTCCGCGCGCGTCCAGTTCGACGATCTGCTGCATGTGCCCAAGCAGCTCGCGATCGTGGCTGATCGCCAGCAGGCCGCCACGCCATTGCTGCAGCTGTTCGTACAGCTGCTGTCGATGCCGAACGTCGAGATGGTTGCTGGGTTCGTCCAGGATGAGCCAGTCGGCGTCGCTGGCCCAGGCACCGGACAGCGCCACCTGCATCGCCTGGCCACCGCTGAGGCGTGCGGCGGGCTGGGCGGGATCGAGATCGTCCGGCAGCCGCAATGCCTGCCATTGCTGCTGCAGGCGTTCGCGCAGATCCCAGCGGTCGCCGACGCGGGCGAAGTCGGCTTCGTCCATGCTGCCCGCTTCGATGCGCGCCAGTGCAGCCAGTTCCTCGCCGACGCCGGCGAGCTCCCCCACGGTGCCGGACGGTGGATAGCCGGGCGTGGGCAACAGGAATACGCGGCCGCTGCCGCGTACCTGGCCGCTGTCGGGCAACAGCCGGCCCGCCAGCAGGCGTGCCAGCACGCTCTTGCCGGCACCATTGGCACCGACCAGGCCGGTGGCAACCGGATCGAAGGAAAACGACAGATCGGAAAACAGCGGGCGGCCGTCGGCCAGTCGATACGACACGCGATCGAGCGTGAGGGAATGCGGGGTCATGCGACCTCCATGGATGCCGGGTTCTCCCCTGCGCGCAGGGGCGGGAAGAGTCAGGCCGTCTGTTGGGAAGACGGCGGCATCAATGGCGCATTGGTCGCGAGCCTCTGGGAGGAATGAGCGTCCAGTATAGCGGCAGTGGCTGAATGGTCAGGCGTGCGGCCGCCGGGCATGGCCCGGCGCTACCGATGGTCGGGCGGTTCTGTAGAGCCGAGCCGATGCTCGGCTTCCTTTCGCCGCGAGACGCATCCACGCATGGCGTGGATCTACGGCACGGTACCCAGGCGGGCGCCGACGAAGTCGATGAACACCCGCAGCTTCGGCAGTACGTGTCGGCCCGACGGCCACAGCAGATGGAAGGTGCCGCAGGAATGCACATGCTCGTCCAGCACCGTGACCAGGCGGCCGTCGGCCAGCGCATCGCGCACCGAGTGCACCGGCACGAAGGCCAGGCCGATATCGCGCAGTGTGAGCGCTACCCGCGCCTCGATGGTGTTGGCCACCATGTGCACCGGAAGCTCCTGCGGCATTTCATCGTCGGGCCAGTGGATCGGCCACGGTTCCAGCTTGCCGGTGGTGGGGAAGCGATAGTGCAGCAGCGTGTGCTGCATCAAGCCTGCCGGCGTGCGCGGAACGCCGCAGCGCTGCAGGTAGCCCGGCGAGGCAACGACACGCCGCGGGAATACCCCCAGCCGGCGTGCGTTCATCCGCGAGTCGCTGGGTTCGCCAACGCGCAGCACCGCATCGAAACCTTCCTCGATGACATCGACCAGGCGGTCGCTGAAGTCCAGGTCCAGGCGGATATCCGGATACGCCGCCATGAATTCGGCCATCAACGGCAGGGTGAGGTCGCCCACCAGCGGCAGGCTGATGCGCAGCGTGCCGCGGGGCGTGGCGTGTGGCTGCGCCAGTTCGGTGCGGGCAGCGTCGCGCTCGTCGAGGATGCGCCGGCAGCGAGCCAGGAACAGCTGGCCCTCGGCTGTGAGGGTGATGCTGCGCGTGCTGCGATGGAACAGGCGCACGCCCAGGGCGTGCTCCAGCCGCGCCACGCACTTGCCCGCTGCCGAGGCGGAAATGCCCTGCAGGCGCCCGGTCTCGACGAAGCTGCGGGTGTCGGCGGCATGCACGAAGGTCTGCAGGTTGGCGAGGTTGTCCAGGACTGACATGGGCGTGCGGGCGGTGAAAACAGCAGGGTAGGTGGGCAGGAGCGCAGCGGGCGGTCCCGGCTTTGCAACACTGTGATGCGGGCGGGCGCGCGAACCGTTGCGGCCCCGCGGTTCCGGCCATCATGCCGATTGCGGACTGCGCGGTCCATGATGCCCGGAGCGGCAACCGGCTTTTTGCGCGGACGCACGCTGCCTAACGTGGCGGCCTCTCCCCCACGGATCACCGCGATGAATGCCGCTCCTTCCTTCGAACCTGTGCCGACACTGCCTTCGGTGCAGCGGCTGCTGCAGCAGGTCCACCCGCAGCGCCTGGTCGGTGCGGTGGTGCTGGTGCGCGAGCACGGCGTGCTGCGCCATGCCAGCGCCACGGGCCTGGCGGATCGCGAGTCGGCTATACCGATGCAGCGCTACCAGCTGTTCCGGCTGGCCTCGGTGAGCAAGCCGCTGTTGACCACGGTGATCCTGCGCCTGGTGGCCGAGGGCGTGCTCGACCTGGATGCACCGGTGCAGCGCTGGCTGCCGGACTTCCGCCCGGCGCTGGCCGATGGCAGCACGCCGCCCATCAGCCTGCGCCAGCTGCTCAGCCACAGCAGTGGGCTGGGCTACCGCTTCCTCGAAGCCGATGCGGATGGCCCCTATGCGCGCGCGGGTGTCAGCGACGGCATGGATGCCAACCCGTTGACCCTGGCCGAGAACGTGCGCTGCATCGGGCAGGCGCCACTGCTGTTCTCACCGGGCAGCCAGTGGATGTATTCGCTGGGCGTGGACGTGGCCGGCGCAGTGGCCGAAGCGGCAACCGGGGAAACGCTGCAGGCCTTGTTCGCCCGCTTGCTGGCTGCGCCCTTGGGCCTGCGTGACACCGCCTTCGCCACCCAGGATGCGGCGCGGCTGGCCACGCCGTATGTCACCGACACACCGCAGCCGCACCGCCTGCGCGAAGGCGAGGTGGTCGCTCCGTTCGAGGGCACGGTGGGCATCGAGTACAGCCTTGCCCGCGCGACCGATGCCAGCCGGTTCCCTTCGGCCGGCGCGGGCCTGGTGGGTACCGCCGATGAGGTGATGCGGGTACTGGAGGCATTGCGCGACGGGCAGCGTTCCGGCCTGCTGCCGCCCCGGCTGGTGGCGGAGATGGCGGCCCCGCAGGTGGGCGAGCAGGGGCCGCCGGAACCGCACGGCTGGGGCTTTGGTCTTGGCTTTGCGGTGCTGCGCGATGCGGCCGCCAGCGGTACGCCGCAGAACGCAGGTACATGGCGGTGGGGCGGTGCCTACGGCCACAGCTGGTTCGTCGATCCTGCGCGCGGCCTGAGCGTGGTAGCGCTGACCAACACGCTGTACGAAGGCATGGACGGCGCCTTTGTCGATGAACTGCGTGATGCGGTGTATGCCGACCTGGGGACTGCACGATGAGCGGCCATGCCATCGATGCGGCCAGCCCGGCCGGTGAAGCCACGCGTCTGCCATGGGCCGGCCTGCTGGCACTGGCCGGCGGCGGCTTCATCACCCTGCTGACCGAGACGTTGCCGGCCGGTGTATTGCGGCCGATGGGCGACAGCCTGGGCGTGAGTGATGCGGCGGTGGGGCAGCTGGTGAGCGTGTATGCGCTGGGCTCGGTGATGGCCGCATTGCCGATGACCGCGCTGACCCAGCGCCTGCCACGACGCCCGCTGTTGCTGGCGGCGATTGCCGGCTTCGTGGTGGTCAATACGCTGACCGCGTTGAGCAGCAGCTATGCGCTGATCCTCGCCGCACGTTTCCTGGCGGGCGTGAGCGGCGGGCTGCTGTGGTCGCTGGTGGCCGGCTATGCCGCACGCATGGTGGTGCCCTCGCTGCAGGGCCGGGCGATTGCGGTGGCAATGGTCGGATCGCCGTTGGCGCTGTCGCTGGGCGTACCGGCGGGCACGCTGCTGGGCCAGCAGATTGGCTGGCGCTGGGCGTTCGCATTGATGAGCGTGCTGGGCGTGGGGCTGCTGGCGTATGCGCGTTGGGCGCTGCCAGCCTTGCCTGCTGCGGGTTCCGGCAAGCGCACATCGCTGGGCGCGGTCTGGCGCATGCCCGGCGTGCGCAGTGCACTGTTGGTGATGGTGCTGTACGTGCTCGCACACAACGTGCTCTACACCTACATCGAACCGCTGGCAGTGGAGGCGGGGGCGGGCCCGTGGCTGGACCGCCTGCTGCTGGCCTTCGGCCTGGCGGCGATTGCCGGCATCGGTATTGCCGGCTGGGGCGTGGACCGCCACCTGCGCATGCTGGTGTGGGCGGCGGTGATCGGTTTCATCCTGCCGGTGCTGGCGCTGCTGCTGTGGCCGGGCAACGCGACCGCACTGCTGCTGGCAACGATCCTGTGGGGCGTGGCCTTCGGCGCGGTGCCAACCCTGTTCCAGACCGCACTCGCCCGCCGTGCCGGTGCCGCCGCGGATCTGGCGCAGTCGATGCTGGTGACCGGCTGGAACCTGGCCATTGCTGCGGGAGGTGTGGCGGGTGGTGTGCTGCTGCAGGCCGGTGGGCCCACCCGGTTGGGATGGTTGCCGTTGCTGCTGCTGGCGGTGACCGCTGCATGGTTGCTGGCGCGACCGAAGGCCTGGGCGTAGGCGGCGATCATCGATGATGTGGTGCCGGCCAGCGGCCGGCACTACCGTGGTCCACGCCATCCACGCATGGCGTGGATCCACCGAGCGTAGCGACCCGCGTTTGCCTTTGCTTTTGCTTTTGCTTTTGCTTTTGCCTTCTTCCGTTGATTCCGGGGTGGGACGCTGCAGGAACCTGTCAGAGGCCGGGGCGGTCGGGTTCGCGGGGGTGTCCGCGGCATGGATGCCGCGGCCAAGCCCCCATGGACGGGTTTACGGCGTCCCCCGCGAACCCGACCGTCCCGGCCAACCCTGGGATAGCAGTACGCGACCCCCCACGAGGGGCTCCGCCGTTCGCCGTCCTACTCCACTCCCTCACGCTCGATCGGCACGCTGCGCGGATTCTGCATGTCCTCCCGCGCCGCGCCGTAGCGCTGCTGCCGCTTGTGGTGGAACGCCACGAACTCATCCCGGGGCAGCGGTCGCGAGAACAGCCAGCCCTGTCCGAATTCCACCTTGCGGCTGTGCAGGTAGGCCAGCTGTGCTTCGGTCTCCACGCCCTCGGCCACCACCCACAGCCCCAGTTCCTTGGCCATGTCGATGATGTGCGGGGTCACCGGGCTGGTCGCGCTCTCGGTGCCGATCGCATCGATGAACGACTTGTCGATCTTCAGCGCATCCAGCGGCAGCTGCTCCAGGTACTGCAGGCTGGAGAAGCCCACGCCGAAATCATCGATGGCCACGCTGTGGCCAGCGCGCCGCGCCTGCGCCAGCATCGTGCGGGCGCGGTCCAGGTCGAGGAAGCCGCGCTCGGTGGCCTCCATCCAGATCTGTTGCGGCAGGATGCCGCTGCCGGCCATGTGCTTGGAGATCATCTTCAACGCACGACCGCTGCTGATGTCCTCGGCGGCGAGATTGATCGCGATGTGCGCGCTGCGATCGGCAACCAGCAACTCGCGCATGTCGCGCACCACGTTCTCGATTACCAGGTCGGTGACGTCGGCGATCATGCCGGCCTCTTCGGCCAGCGGAATGAACAGATCCGGACGCACCTGGGTGCCATCCGGGCGCTGCCAGCGGATCAATGCCTCAGCGCCGACGCAGATGCCGGTATCCAGCTCGATGATCGGCTGGTAGTGCAGGTACAGTTCGCGGCGGCGGATGGCGGTGGCCAGTTCACCGCGCAGCGACAGGCGGCGCCGCGACAGCCAGATCACCAGGCCGGCACCGGCGGCAGCCAGCAGGACGCCCAGCGGCACGAACAACCACGCCTGCTGCCGGAACGTGGCAGCCAGCGCGGTACGTGGCGTGGTTGCGATCGCCAGCCATTCCTCGTTGCGTGCGGTCGCGTACAGCGTGTTCTGGTCCAGGCCCTCGCCAGGATTGCGCAGCATGGCTTCCAGCAACGCCGTGTCCATGCCTTTCTGCTTGGCCAACAGGCGCCCATCCGGGCTGGCCAGGGCCAGGCGCACGTGCGGATCGACGATGACGTCGACGAAGCGGCGCGGATCCATCAGCACGTCGTAGCTGCCATACAGGATCGCCAGCATCTGCCGCCGGCCGCTGGCCTCCGGGCGCACGTCCACCGCGATTCCCGCGCCATCACTGGTGACGTGGTCGGGTTTGGGCTGGTTCACGTCCGAATGGAAAGTCCCCCACGAGGTGCAGCGCAGCTTGCCGTCTTCGAAATAGCCCATCTGGTCGGCCGCCGGCGTGGTCATTACCAGCGTCTGCATGCGCCGGATATGCTCGGGCGTGCACGGTTGTGCCACGCTGGCCTGCGCCGACTGCAGGGCGTGCAGTGCCTCGTGGTAGGACAGGTCCGATCGCCGAAGGGTGCGCACGGCGATGTCGCGCAGGCGTTCCTGTTCCACGCTGACGGCACGGTCCCAGGTGGCGTAGGCCATGACGGCGATCGGTACCGCGGCGGCCAGCAGGGCCAGCGCGGTACCGCCGATGATGACGCGCAGGCGGCTCATGGCCGGGGCTCCAGCAGTGCAGGCAGGGCAGGGCGCATGGTCGGGCCGGTCCGTGGGCAGGTGCGGCTATCTGAGCATGGCGCCGGGCCGGGCGGAATGGGCATGACCCGGCAATTCGTCACATTGTGATGAAAGCGGCCAGGTTTGACGGAATCAGCCCATCCGGCGCTGGCGCTTCGGCGCACGGAGGACTACCGTCGAACGCTTCACCCGCCCCTTCCCGCGCCCATGACCGAGCCCGCCACGCCCCCCGAGCACCTGCGCCGCAGCCTGTCCAACCGCCACCTGCAACTGATCGCCATCGGCGGTGCCATCGGCACCGGGCTGTTCATGGGCTCGGGCAAGACCATCAGCCTGGCGGGCCCGTCCATCGTCTTCGTCTACCTGATCATCGGCGCGATGCTGTTCTTCGTGATGCGCGCGATGGGCGAGCTGCTGCTGTCCAACCTGAACTACAAGTCCTTCATCGATTTCTCCACCGATCTGCTCGGCCCATGGGCCGGATTCTTCTGTGGATGGACGTACTGGTTCTGCTGGATCGTCACCGCCATCGCCGACGTGATCGCGATTGCCGCCTACGCGCAGTTCTGGTTCCCCGGGCTTGAAGCCTGGAAGCCGGCGCTGGCGTGCGTGATGCTGCTGCTGTCGTTGAACCTGGTGACGGTGAAGCTGTTCGGTGAAATGGAATTCTGGTTTGCGCTGATCAAGATCGTGGCGATCTGCGCGCTGATCATCACCGGTGCCGGATTGGTGGCGTGGGGCTTCACCTCGCCCAGCGGTCACACCGCGGCGCTGTCCAACCTGTGGAATGACGGCGGCATGTTCCCGATGGGGCTGGTTGGCTTCTTCGCCGGCTTCCAGATTGCGGTGTTCGCCTTCGTCGGCATCGAGCTGGTCGGCACCACCGCCGCCGAAACCGCCGACCCCGAGCGCAACCTGCCCAAGGCGATCAATTCGATTCCGGTGCGCATCATCATCTTCTACGTACTGGCGCTGATCGCGATCATGGCCGTCACCCCGTGGCGCCAGGTGGTGCCGGACAAAAGCCCGTTCGTGCAGCTGTTCGTGCTGGCCGGTATTCCGGCCGCGGCCAGCCTGATCAACTTCGTGGTACTGACCTCGGCCACGTCGTCGGCCAACAGCGGCATCTTCTCCACCAGCCGCATGCTGTACGGCCTGGCCGAGGAAGGCCACGCCCCGCGCGGGTTGTCGAAGTTGTCACGCGCCGCCGTGCCGGCCCGTGGCCTGCTGTTCTCCTGCCTGTGCCTGCTGGGTGGCACGCTGCTGATCTACCTGATCCCGAACCTGGTGACGGCGTTCACCCTGGTGACCACGCTGGCCACCGTGCTCTTCATCTTCGTCTGGTCGCTGATCCTGGTGGCCTACATGGCTTATCGCCGTCGCTACCCGGAGCGCCACGCTGCTTCGATCTTCAAGATGCCCGGCGGCGTCGCCATGTGCTGGGCCTGCCTGGTGTTCTTCGCCGGCGTACTGGTGCTGCTGAGCCTGCAGGGTGACACCCGCCAGGCGTTGATGGCCAGCCCGGTGTGGTTCGTGCTGCTGGGCGTGGGGTACTGGGTGCGATGCAGAACGGCGAAATGACCGGGGATGCGGAGGGGGCGGCAATGCCGGAAATCGCGAACGTTGGAGATCGGAACGTCGGAAACCGGAACGTCGGAACGTCGGAAATCGGTAGAGTCGACTGTTAGTCGACTGCTCTCCCATGGGCCACCGCAAATCCCCGCGCTGCGCGCGATAGTCGACTAACAGTCGACTCTACCGGTGCAGCTACCGGTGCCGGTTCCAGTTCCAGTTCCGTTGCGGGTCCCGGTACCCGCCCCATCCCCATTCACCCAACATTAGCGGGCGTGGCCGGATCATCCGGCCGCCATGTCCCGTCGCCCCTTCCTGCTCGCGCTGTTGTTGCTGCCCAGCCTGTGGCCCGGGCTGGCCGCCGCACGCACCGTCTACCGCTGCGTGCAGGGCAACACCGTGAGCCTGGCCACTGCCCCGGAACCCGGCTCACGTTGCACCCCGAAGGAAATCGACGACAACGCCATCCAGGCCCCGAACCTGTGGGGCAACATGGGTGTGTTCAGTGGTGTGCTGTACGAGCGCGAGCAGGATGGCGTGCTGGTCTATTCCACCCGCAACCTGCCTGGTTCGCGGGTGTTCCTGAAGTTCACCGTGGCCACGCCGCCGGGAGAGCCTGCCCACGAGGGCCTTGGCAAGGTCGGCAAACCGCAGCTGGCCCAGCATGCCAAGCAGTTCAAGGCCGCCGCCAAGGCTACCGGCGTGGATGACGCCTGGTTGCGCGCGATTGCCCATGCCGAAAGCAACTTCGATGCGCTGGCGGTCTCGAGCAAAGGTGCGCAGGGCGTGATGCAGCTGATGCCCGAGACCGCGCAGGAATTCGGTGTGCGCGATCCGTTCTCGCCGCAGCAGTCGATCGAGGGGGGCGCGCGCTACATGCGCGCGCTGCTGCGCCGCTACAACGGTGACAGGCCGCTGGCGGCAGCGGCCTACAACGCGGGCATCGGTGCGGTCACCCGCTACAAGGGCGTGCCGCCGTATGCCGAAACCCTGGCCTATGTGGACAAGGTGATGGCGCTGTACGCACGCTACCGCGAAGCGATGGGCATCCGCACCGAGGTGCCCGCGCGCTAGGCCAGTGGCGCTGTACGCGTGGTGTAGAGCCGAGCCCATGCTCGGCTGCAATTGGCGCAGCCGAGCATGGGCTCGGCTCTACACAAAAGCCGCTCAGCGCGAGGTCGAGGTACTGACCAGTTCGTAGCGCTCGATCCGGCCGACGCGTGCAACTTCGGCCTGCACGTCGGCGCGTTGCTTGAGCGCACGCCAGGCCGCATCGATCTTCACGTCGCCCGGCAATGACGGATAGGTGCGCATGTCCTGCAGGCTGGCCAGCGTCTCGCCACGGTCGGTGGGGGAGCGCAGCTGTTCGATCAGCACCGCTGCTGCGCCGTCCAGGTTGTCTTCGTCCAGCAGCATCTCGCGATGGAACAGGCGCGCGTCGTCGCGCTGGGCGAGGATCACCGAGCGTGCGGCTTCCATTGCCTGGGCATCGCCGCGTTCGCGGGCGGCAGCGAACTGCACCAGGGCTTGTGCGGCTTTGCCGTAGGCGCCGAGACCGGGGAGGTCCTTCACGGCCTGCGCTGCATCCTGCATACGTCCCAGCGAAGTGAACACGAAGCCGACATTCAGCCGGTGCTCGATGTCGTCCGGGCCGAGTGCGCCGATGCGGGCCGCCTGTTGCGCCGCCGCCAGGGCATCGTCGGTGCGGCCCAACCGGCGCAACGCGGTGAACCGGCTGTTGAGCAGCCACGCCACCCACTCGGCTTCCTCCGCCGACGGCGATTCACCTTCGGCGGCCGCACGGGCCATGCCGTCGGTCAGTGCCAGCACTTCTTCATTGCGGTCCAGCATCAGCAGCGTGACGCTGAACTGGGCCATGCGCGCGTCCAGCTTGCGATCAAGCAGGCCGGACACCCGCAGGTCGTCCAGGTGCTTCTGCGCGACCTGTACCGGGTCGAAGCGCGGATCGGCACGGTCGACATAGCGGTCGAAGCGCTTGTCGCTGCGCAGCTGGATGATCTCGGCCGGGCTGTCGATGCGGGCCAGCGTGGCCGGGATCGCATCGCCGCGGCCGTTCTCGGCCTGCAGCGTGGCCAGCGCCAGCCACAGTCCGGCCGGCTCCAAGCCACCGCTCTTCCAGCCGTTGTCGAACAGCGCCTGCAGCAGGTCCATGCGCTGTCGTGGCTGATCGTGCAGGCGATACTGCAGGTAGCCGATCGTCTGGTGATCGAGTGGCACGGGCCCGTCGGCATGTTTCAGCGCCTGCACCAGATAGCGGGTGGCCGCCGCAGGCTGGTTCTCGGACAGCTCCACCGACATCACGGTGAGCAGGATCTGCGTATCGTCGGGCAACGCTTCCATCGCCCGCTGCAGATAACGGCGGGCCTGGGCCGGCTTCTTCTGCACCAGTGCGGTCCAGCCGGCCACCTGCGAGGCGCGGCCCCGTCGCTCGGCGTCGAAGTCGTCCAGCAGCGGATCCTCCATCAGCTGTTCCATGGCAATCAGCGCGCCCAGCGTGTTGCCGCTGCGCGACTGCTGGATCGCCTCATCCCAGCGCGTGGCGTAGGCCATGTGTACCGCGTCGCTGGTAACCGACGGCTTCTGGGGTGCCACCGTGATCGAGGCGGACACGGGCGTGCTGGCCAGCGTGGCGATCAGCAGGGCGGCGAGGGGGAGCGTGCGGGGCATGGAGGATCTCCATCCGTGGGAACCGCATTGAACCTGCTGTGGCCGGCGAGAACAAGCGCGATGGATGGAACTCTGGCGTTTGACCGCACGATTGGCCATGGCGATTCGTGCGTTCAGCGTCTATTGTCGGTGCCTCTTCAGACAGCAGCAGGCAGCGCAGCACGATGGCACGGTGGCAATGGATGGCGGCAGGCGTAGCGTTGGCGACGGTAGTGGCATTGGCCGCAACCTGGTGGGAGACACCGCTGCATACGCTGGCTGAACCGGCGAGTCCGGTTCCAACGCCGTTGGCGTGGACCGCGCAGATCGAACCGCTGGCCGGCGATGGCCACCCGGGCGACCGCGATGGCGCGTCCGCGCAGGCACGCTTTGCCGATCCGTACGCGTTGCTGCGCAGTGCCGATGGCAGCATCTACTTCACCGATGCCGGTGACAACAACCGGATCCGCCGCCGCCTGCCCGATGGCCGCGTCGAAACCGTAGCGGGGCAGGGCGAGGGACGCGTTGATGGCCCGGCGTTGCAGGCCAGCTTCAATACACCTTCGGGCATCGCGGCCGATGCGCAGGGCAACCTGTACGTGGCCGACACCGGCAACCATGCGATCCGCCGCATCGGCACCGATGGCCAGGTCAGCACGCTGGCCGGTGGTGAACAGGGCTATGCCGATGGAGTGGCCGCGCAGGCACGCTTCGATGCACCGATGGGCATCGCGGTGGACGCGCAGGGCCAGGTCTACGTGGCCGATACCTACAACGACCGTATCCGGGTGATCGGTACCGACGGCACGGTGCGCACCCTGGCCGGTGGCGAGCGCCCGGGAATGGCCGATGGCACCGGCGCCGCTGCGCGCTTCGATACGCCGGTGGCGTTGGCCTTCGATGCGCAGGGCGCGCTGCTGGTGGCCGACCTGTTCAACAATGCGGTGCGCCGCGTCGGTGCCGATGGCACGGTCAGCACCGTGGTGGGTGGTGGTGGCGTGATCAACGGGCCGCTGTCGTTGGCCACCACCCACGATGGCGTGCTGTACGTGGGCGACATGGATGGCCGCATCGTGCAGGTGACGCCGCAGGGCCATCAGATCGCGCTGGTCGGCAACGGTCGACTGCCACGCCTGGCCCGCCCCAGTGGGCTGGCGATGGACGCCGACGGCAGCGTGCTGGTGGCCGACGCGACGGCCTATCGCCTGCACCGCCTGCGCCCGCTACCGGTGGGGGAACTGCCGGCGCCGGCGCCGGCGCTGGTCGGCCCGGCCGCCGATGCCGCGCTGCCCGATACCGGCGGACGCTGGCCGCTGGCGCCGCAGCAGGGCTGGCACGAAGTGGTCGGCACGCTCGGCGAAGTGCGCGGAAACTTCAAGGGCGAGAGTCGCCATCACCTGCACGGGGGCTTCGACGTGCGCGGTGATGTGGGCCAGACCGTGCTGGCGATCGCCGATGGCAAGATCAGCAGCCCGATGGCGGCCTGGAGTCTGGGTGAACAGGCCGAGGGCCTGGCGGTGGACCGCCTCAAGTACATCCACATGCGGGTGGGCCGCACCCCACGCAATGAACCGTTCGATGCGCGCTGGCAGGCGCTGTACGACGAACAGGGCAGGCTGGAGCGGATGCGCGTGCGGCGTGGTATGCGCATCCACGTCGGTGACCGCCTGGGCAGCATCAACAACCAGGCGCACGTGCACCTGGCCGTCGGCACCGGAGGTTTCGAGACCAATGCCGTGGCACTGGGCTTCCACAACTACGCCGACCACTTCGCACCGCGCATCACCGATGTGGCGCTGCTGGACGACAACGACCAGCCAATGGCCGCAGGCAGCGAAGGCGTGGTGATGGTGGCGCGCCAGGGACGCGGTGTGCAGATCGTGGTGGAGGCCTGGGACCAGGTCGACAACAACCTGTCGCGCCGCCGCCTGGGCATGTACCAGGTGGGCTACCAGATCCTGGATGCCAGTGGCCGGGCGCTGCAGGGCTACGAACAGCCACGCTGGAACATCGTGTTCAACCGCATGCCGCCGCAGAAGGAAGCGGTGCGGGTGGCCTATGCCCCCGACAGCGGCATCACCGTGCACGGCAGTGCGGTGACCCGTTTCCGTTACCTGGCCACCAACACCGTGCGTGACGGCCTGATGGAAACCGGGCGCTGGCAGCCGGCGGCGCTGCCGCCGGGCGAGTACATCGTGCGCGCCAGCGTGCGCGACTACAGCGGCAACGAAGGCGTAGGCCCGCGCGAGATCAGGGTACGGCTGCTGCCATAGCGGCAGCCGGGGCGCCGCAGCGTTCGCGCTCGGCGTCCATGTCTTCCAGCGGCCGCACTTCGATGCTGCCGAAGCGTGCCCATGGGAAGTCGCGGGCGATGCGCATGGCTTCGTCGCGGTCGCGGGCGACGATCAGGTTGAAGCCTGCCAGCAGTTCGCGGGTTTCGGCGAACGGGCCATCCAGTACACGGCTGTGGCCATCGCGCACGCGCAGGGTCTGTGCGGTATCGACCGGCTGCAGTTTCTGCGCTACCAGCAGCGTGCCCTCGGCCTGCAGCTTGTCGGCGTGCGCCAGGCAGTCGCGCATCAGCGCGTTGAATTCTTCGGTGGGCAGGGCCTGCAGCAGGGCAGGCTCGATATAGATCAGAAGCAGGTACTGCTGCATGGCACGGTCCTGGCGGGGGCGGGGTGCCCATGATGGCGCAGGTCTGCGCGTGGGCATGTTGCAGCGCGGGAGGCGCGCCTTCGGCGGGGATCGGCGAACGGCGGAGCCCCTCCGTGGTGGGGTTGGGTTGGTCGCTGAAAGCTGGGTTTCTGGTGATTGGCCGGGTGGGTAGGCGGGTCGGGGGACGCCGTAAACCCGTCCTTGGGGGCTTGGCCGCGGCTTGCTCGTGTGCGCTGTCCTGCGCACACGGCAAGACCGGGGTTGGGCATCGTGCCCAACCCGCCCGAGGCATGCCTCGGGCCCATGCCGGGGACACCCCCGCCCCGCCTACCCACCCGGCCTTGGACAGATCTCTGCGGCTGACCCACCACGGGAAATCACAAGCAAGAGCAAAAGCGGGTCGCTTCGCTCACAAAGCCGAGGCCGCCAGCCATCCGCCGTTGCTGTTGCTTTTGCCTCTGCCTTTTTTCTTGATCTTCCCGTGGTGCGTGCCGGAGGCAGGAAACTGTCCAAGGTCGGGTGGGGAGGCAGGGCAGGGGCGTGAGCCGCATGGATGCGGCGACCGAGCTTACATGGACGTACTTGCAGCGTCCCCTGCCCTGCCTCCCCACCCGGCCAAACCCATGAACCCGGGCTTTCAGCGACCAACCCACCCCACCACGGAGGGGCTCCGCCGTTCGCCGACCTCCGCCGAAGGCGCGCTTTCCACGGAAGAAATAATTTTTAGAGGACGTGTCGATTTCCAGCCCCCTGGTTCGTTGTACCCAGTGAAGGGCACGCACCACGCGTCCCCACGGGAGACTGCAATGAAAGTAATGGTGATCGTGAAGGCCAACGCCGACTCCGAAGCCGGCCGCATGCCCAGCGAACAGGAACTGTCCGAAATGGGCGCCTTCAACGAACAACTCGTGGCCGCCGGCATCATGCTGGCCGGGGAAGGCCTGCACGCCACCCAGCGCGGTCGCCGCATTCATTTCGGCAACGGCGCACCCAGGGTCGAGGCTGGCCCGTTCGGCCCCGCCAGCGAGCAGATCGCCGGATTCTGGCTGTGGGACGTGCGCTCGCTGGAGGAGGCCGTCGAGTGGGCCAGCCGCGCGCCGTTCGGTAGCGGGGGCACGCTGGAACTGCGCCCCCTGATCACCGCCGAAGACTTCGGTGAAGCCTTCACCCCCGGCTTACAGCAGCAGGAACAGCGTCTGCGTGCACAGCTGGAAGGTTGATCCGATCCATTTCCCCGCCGGGCATGGCCCGGCGCTGCCACCCTGAAACCCTCAACGGAGTAGTGCCATGAAACTGATTCCCTTCCTCGGCTTCAGCGGCCAGGCCCACGATGCGATGGCGTTCTACGCCAAGGCACTCGGCGGCCAGGTCACGTCGGAAATGAAGTACCGCGACATGCCGCCCTCCGATGGTTCGCCGGGCTGCAACGAGATGCCGTCGGAAACCCTCGACCACGTCGCGCACAGCCAGCTGGAGATCGGCAACGCCATCCTGATGGCCGCCGATGGCCCCGGCGGTGGCGAGGGGAGCTCGACCACCATCAATGTCGATGTCGACAGCATCGAGGAAGCCGAGCGCGTGTTCGCCGCGCTGGCCGAAGGCGGCCAGGTGCAGATGCCGATCGCCGAAACGTTCTGGGCGCACCGCTGGGGCATGTTGATCGATCGCTACGGCAAGCCGTGGATGGTCAACTGCATGAAACAGCCCTGATCCCTCTTTTCTTCATCCACAAGGAGCTTCACCGATGAGTACACCGCAACCGCAGATGATCTTCGTCAACCTGCCAGTGCAGGACTTGGAGAAGTCGAAGGCGTTCTTCACCGCGTTGGGATACAGCTTCAATCCAACCTACACCAATGACGATGCGGCCGGCATGGTCATCAGCGAGAGCATCTACGTGATGCTGCTGACCCAACCTTTTTTCCAGCAGTTCACCAACAAGCCGATTGCCGATGCGCACACCCACACGGAAGTGATCAATGCGCTCTCGGCACCCAGTCGCAAGGCCGTTGACGAGTTGGTGGACAATGCACTGGCCGCCGGCGCCAGCGAGCCGCAGCCGGCGCGCGACCTGGGCTTCATGTACCAGCGCGGCTTCCAGGATCTGGACGGCCATCTCTGGGAAATCGCACACATGGAAGGCGAGCCGGGCTGACGGTCGCTGCAGGGAGAACCCTCATGGCTTACGTGGATGCTTACGTGCTGCCGTGCCCGCAGGACAAGGTGGCGGCTTACCGCCGCCTTGCCCGCAAGGCCGGCGCGGTGTGGAAGGACCATGGCGCGCTGCAGTACATGGAGTGCGTGGCTGACGACGTGGAACCGGGCAAGAGCACCTCGTTCCCGCGCGCGGTGAAGGCCAGGCCCGGTGAAACAGTGATCGTCGCCTTCGTGGTGTTCCGCTCGCGTGCGGCACGCGACCGCATCAATGCCAGGGTGATGGCCGACCCACGGTTGGCGTCGCTGGGCCCGAAGGACATGCCGTTCGATACCAGGCGCATGTTCTGGGGCGGCTTCAAGCCGATTGTGGAAGCGTGAGTTGCGGCGCTTGTGCGGGCCGGGCGTGCGTGCTGTGATCGGCGCATGCTCGATCCCGCACTGACGCAGCGTCTGGAGACCCTCTGGCGGATGGAGTCGCCGGTGTTGATCGCGCGCCTGGCGCGGCTGCTCGGGGGCGATGTCGGCCGTGCCGAGGAGCTTGCCCAGGACACCTGGCTGGCCGCGCTGGAGCGCTGGCCGGAGCAGGGCATCCCGGACAATCCCGGAGCCTGGCTGATGACCACTGCGCGCAACCGTGCCATCGATGTGCTGCGCCAGCACCAGCGCGTGGCGCAGCAGCATGCGCAATGGGGCGAGGAACTGCATCCGGCACCCCTGCCAGCGCCGGATGACAGCCAGGCGCTGGAAGATGACCTGGGTGACGACCTGCTGCGCCTGATGTTCGTGGCCTGCCACCCGGTGCTGCCGGCCGATGCGCGCGTGGCACTGACCCTGCGCCTGCTCGGTGGCCTGACCACCACCGAGATCGCGCGCGGCTTCCTGCAGCCCGAGCCGACCATCGCCCAGCGCATCGTGCGTGCCAAGCGCACCCTGGCGCAGAAGCAGGTGCCCTATGAAGTGCCGCGCGCGGAAGCGATGCCCGAGCGGCTGGCTTCAGTGCTGGAGGCGATCTACCTGGTCTTCAATGAAGGCTATGCGGCCAGCGCCGGCGATGACTGGATGCGACCGGCGTTGTGCGAGGAAGCGCTGCGGCTGGCGCGCATCCTGGCACATCGGCTGCCGGTGCCGCCGGTTCTGGGCCTGCTGGCGCTGATGGAACTGCAGGCATCGCGCGCTGCGGCACGGACCGACGCGCAGGGCGCGCCGGTGCTGCTGGACCAGCAGAACCGAGCCCGTTGGGACTGGTTGCAGATCGAGCGCGGGCAGCAGGTGCTGGCGCGCGCGCTGGCGGCCGGTGGCGACGACGATCCCTACGTGCTGCAAGCGCGCATTGCCGCCTGCCATGCGGCTGCGCGTCGGGCTGAAGCCACCGACTGGCCGCGTATCGCTTCGCTCTATACCCAGTTGCTGCAGGTGATGCCTTCGCCGGTTGTCGCATTGAACCGGGTCGTGGCGGTGCTGCGCAGCGAGGGCGCGTTCGCTGCATGGGTACAACTGCAGCCGCTGCTGGTTGATGCACGCCTGGGCGACTATGCCCCTTTGCAGGTAGTGCGCGGGGAGGTACTACAGGCGCTGGGGCGTGACCTCGATGCACGTCACGCTTTTGCCGAAGCCGCCAGACTCAGCCAGAACCAGGCGGAGCGGGGCCTGCTGCGGCAACGGGCCGGGCTGCCAGCCCAGGAGTGACTGCGACGAACGCAGCACTTGTCGGCAGGCGCGTGAGCGGCTATGTTTCGCGCCCAGTGGACGCATGAGCGTCCACCTTCCGTGCGTATTGACCGAGGAGCGGTTGGATGTATTCAAGGACGAAGAGCGCATCGCGCGCTTTTGCGCGCCTGCTTGCCTGTGTCCTGTGCCTGGCCGTATGGCCGATCGCCACCCAGGCGGCAGACAGATCGCAGCAGGCCTACTGGGCCGGTTTTGCCTATACCGCTGATGCCGCTGCCGTGCAGGCGACCACACCGCATGCGCATGCCGTGCTGGAAAAGCGCGGCCTGATCCCGCTGAACCAGACCTTGGCGCAGGCGCTCAAGCGCCGGCCGCCGGCGAACCTGGAACTGATCGACCAGCCGGTGGCGATGCTCGACGGCACCACCAGCGCGACTGTGCTGGCCGCCGCGCTGGACCGCGAGCTGGTTTCGGTCGAGCCGATCGGCAACCAGTACAAGGTGCTGGTGGAAGTGGCCCTGCAGGCGCTGTTCTTCGATTTCCGCGAGCGCCAGGTGATTGCGTCCTATCCGCTGACCCTGCAGCGCATCGACGTGCAGGATTACCGTCCTGACAACGACGATATCGACACGATCGTCGCCGATCTGCTGTACGGCAGCGCCGATACCAGCCTGTCGCAGGTTCTGGCCGCCAGTCTCGCCCAGGCCAAGCTGCCCGATGCCGCCGTGCGTCGCCTGCAGGTCGGTGGCGTAACCCTGTCCGACGCGGTCCGCGCCAAGCTGCCTGACCCGAAGTGGGAAACGCCGCTGCGCGCCACGCTGGCCCATGAACTGTCCAAGACGCTGTCGTCCAATACCGGCGTCGGCCTGCTGCCGCCGGCCTCGGGCCAGGCGATCGGTGGTGCGATGGCCGCGCGCTTTGCCGACGGCAAGGTCTACCAGCTGAAGATTCCCGAGCCGGACTACGTCATCAGCGTGCAGGTCGATGCGCTGAAGAACGGCGTGATTGAAGAAACCCCGGCGATGAAGACGATGCTGTTCGGCGCCTTCTTCACCGCGAAGGTGACCGAGCCGTTCTCCGGCAAGGTCTATTTCGAACAGCCGCTGCGCAAGGGGGCCACCAAGGTGGTACCGGTCACGCAGTGGCAGGTCGACCAGTGGTCGGCCAGCTACGAAACCCTGCTGGCCGGCTTCGACGCCTTCGCCGGCGCCGCCGCCAAGCGCGCCGATTCGCGTGCTTGGCTGGACGAACAGAAGCCGGGCGGCCGCCCGTTGCAGCAGCAGACCCAAGCCCTCCAGGAGTTGATCAAGTCATGTCGTTGATGCGTACCATCCTGCTCATCCTCATCGCCCTGGTGGTGGCCTCGCCGGTCGCCGCGCAGACCGCCAGCTCGCGTGGTACCGGTTCGGCCAGCTATGGCCTGCGCCTGAGCGCCGATACCCGCGCCCAGGCCCTGAACAAGGCCAAGGTCAATGCATTGGAGGCGTACATCGCTGAAACCGGTGCGGCCAAGCTGCGCCTGTTCGAAGACCGCCGCGCCGAGTTCATCGGCGAGATCGACCGCTATGTGCTCAGCGCCGTGCCGCTGTCGGACACCGAAGACAAGAAGGCCAAGACCTACACCGTCACCGTCCGCGCCGAGATCAACACCACGTTGCTGCAGACCAAGCTGGACGCGGGTTCGGCCGTGGCCGGTGCCACCGCCGCGCAGCGCTCGCTGCTGACCTTCCTGTTCATGGCACGCTCGCAGGACACCGTGCAGTCGTTCCAGGACAAGGAATACCGCCGCGTCGACGCCAGCAGCAGCTACAGCGAGAACACCCGTGAAGGCGACAGCTTCCGCGGCAACTCGGTCAGCACCAACGGCAGCATCAACCAGAACGGTTCGGTGTCGGTCACCAGCGGCGGCAGCACCACCCAGCGCAGCGACAACATCAGCTGGAAGGTGGCCAACGCGGCCGAGGTCAACACTGCGATGACCGGTGCCTTCAGCGCTGCCGGCTACGAAGTGGTTGAAGCCGAGTACGTGGAAGGCGAATCGCGCGGCCTGCTGAGCATCGAGCGCATCCGCAAGGATTTCAGCACCGGCAACGACCTGTCTGCCGCGACCCTGCGTGATACCGCCAACGGCATCCGCGCCGCCAACATCCCGTACATCGCCGTCGGTACCCTCGACGTCGGCATGCGCGACCGCGATCCGGCCAGCGGCAATACCCGCGTGTTCGTCACCGTCACCGGCAAGGTGCTGGACGTGACCGGTCGCTTCCCGCGCACCGTCTCGTCGGTGGGCCCGGTGCAGTTCTCCGGCACCGGCCCGAATGAAACCGTCGCCCGCACCAACGCCCTGCAGCTGGCCGCCGAGAAGGCCGCCCAGCAGATGATCAACGAACTGAACGTCAAGGCAGTCCGCTGACGTTACCGCTGCGCTCGCCGGGCATGGCCCGGCGCTACCGGCTCTGGTGGGTGCCGAGCTTGCTCGGCACTGACTCGCTGCCATCCCCGATCTCGCGTGCCGCGCTGCGGCCGTCTTTCTCATAAAGGAAATCCCATGATCCGCAATACCGCTCTTGTCGTGGCCATCGCTGCCGCCACTCTGTCGATGCCGGCCCACGCTGGCCTGGGCAAGCTGAAGGACCTGGCCGGTGCCGCCACCGGTACCTCCAGCAGCAACGCCTCCAGCGCCGCCGCTCCGGACGAAGCCGCGCAGGAAGCGCTGGTGCGCCGTTTCGTCAGCTCGCAGTCGCACTCGCTGCAGGCCCAGACCTCGTTCGCCCGCGCCTTCGGCCTGGCCGAGCAGGTGCAGCTGCTGGAAGCCGAGCGCCAGGCGCTGTCGTCGGGTTCGGTCAGCGTCGATGCGATGAAGAAGTCGGTGTCGGTCAGCGAAGCTGCGCAGGCCGCGATCAACGAGCGCCAGGCCGCACAGCCGGAACTGAATGCTGAATCCAAGCAGCACTACGCCGAAGGCCTGGTCTCGCTGTTGTCTTCGGCTGCCGAAGCGCAGAAGCTGGGTGGCGAAGCCAGCAACTTCACCGCCGGCATGAAGAACCTGGGCGCGACCCAGATGGCCACCGTCGGCCGCAAGCTGGCCGCCGGTGCATGGGTGGCCAAGGAATCGCCGGGCTTCATCCAGGGCCTGTACGGTTCGACCAAGTCGGCCGTGACCTTTGCAAAGAAGAGCAAGGTGAAGGTGCCGTCCAACGCCGATTCGATGCTCGACTCGATCTGATCCGAGGCGAATCTCCATGCGTACGACAACCCGTTTGATCGGCCTGGGCCTGGCCGCCGCGCTGCTTGCAGCCTGCGGCAAGCAGGACACTCCGGCCGCCGCGCCTGCACCCGCCAAGGACAAGGCAACCAGTGCGCTGGCCAGCAATGCGCCAGTGGAAGCAGCGCCCCTGCGTGGCACGCCGGATTTCGGCGGCACCACCCAGGTTGCGCGTGAAGCCGACGGCATCGGCAGCACCCCGGAACTGGCGGTGCTGGCAGCGCTGCAGTCGGCCGTGGCGCAGGTCAACGGCGTACGCGTGGCCAGCCAGATGCAGAGCCTGCGTGCAGGCCTGCATGTGGATGTGGATGGCGAACACGTCGGCGATATCCGCGCCGACGCGTTCACCCAGCAGATGATCGCCGGCTCGCAGGGCGCGGTGCTGGGCTATGAAATCCTGTCGCAGGATGAAGTGCGGCAGCTGGACGAGGAAACCATCGCCCGCGTGCGCGCCAGCGATGAAGGCTGGAGCTTCAAGGGCTCGGCGTCGGCCAATGCGTCCGGCGAAGCCTCGGCCAAGAGCGGTTCGGCCTCGGCCAGCGTCAGGGAAAGCTACGACGAGAAGGTGAGTGTTGACGCCAAGCGTGGCGCCAGTTCGTTCGATTCCGACGTGACCCATCGCAGCATGCGCAGCTACTGGAAGGTGCGCGTGCGCGCGCAGATCGCCCAGTACCGCGCACCGGACGAGCAGGGCAAGCCCAAGATCGTGGTCGCCCTGCCGCGTACCAAGGCCGGCAGCTACGCCGTGGGCGATGGCCGCGTGGATGTCGATGAAGTGGCCGACGCGATCCGTGCGCGCCTGTCCGACACGCTGACCCAGACCCAGCGCTTCATCGTGCTGGACCGCGAGTTCGGCGACGAACTGCAGGCCGAGATCGACCACATCAACAGCGGCAACGTGCGCCTGCAGGACACCGCACGCGTGGGCCAGCAGCTGGCGACCGACCTGATCCTGATCCCGACCATCGAACGCTTCGAGTACCCGCGCAGCGTGCGCAACCTGCGCATGTCCGACCGCCAGGTGACCTCGTATTCCGGTGGCGGCCGCATCACCCTGCGCCTGATCAACGCCACCACCGGCCAGGTGGTGATGTCCGACAGCTTCGACCACCAGCTGGCCTCGACCGGTCCGAGCACCCTGCCGCGCGTGGTCAACGGTCGCAACATGGCGGCGGCGATGATGGAGTCGCTGTCCGGCCAGATCGGCACCACCATCGTCACCACGCTGTTCCCGGTGTCGGTGGTCTCGGTGGACGGCGACCAGGTGGTACTGAGCCAGGGCGGCGAAACGCTGCAGGCGGGCCAGCGCTGGCAGGCCGTGCGCCTGGGCGAAGAACTGAAGGACCCGCAGACCGGCCGCTCGCTGGGCCGCAGCGAACACCCGTGCTGCACCATCCGCATCGACCGCGTGGCCGCACAGACCTCCTACGGCACCATCGAAGACGGCGTCGACGCGATGCGCGGCGGTTTCCGCCCGGGCCAGATCGAACTGCGCCAGAAGCTGGGCAGCAAGCCGGCTGCAGCCGCCGCAGGCGCGACTGCCTCGGCCGCTCCCGCCGCCGCACGCCCGGCCGCCAAGCCGAAGCCCAAGGCGGCCGCCGCCCCGGCCGAAGACCCGAACTGGTAACAGACTCAAGCAACATACAGATGGGGTCAGAGCCCTTTCCCGCCGGGAAAAGGATCTGACCCCTTCGTGTTTCCGTCCGTGTCGACCAAGGTCGACACCCACCAACAGCAGCAGAAATCTGTCGAAGGCGGGGTGGGTCCGGTTGCGGGGGTGTCTGCGGCATGGATGCCGCGGCCAAGCCCCCATGGATGGGTTTACGGCGTCCCCCGCAATCGGACCCACCCCGCCATCCCACGGGATGCCGCTGTTGCTTTGGCTTTGGCTGCTGCCCTGGCATCGGCGGGTGCAGGGCGCAGCCCTGCCGAATCCCATTACACTCCAGAGGGATTTCCCTGCTGGAGAGAGCAATGAAACGAGTAGCACTGGGCCTGCTGGCCCTGTCAGTGTCGAGCGCACTGATGGCGGCCACCCCGAAATTCGACGGCGCGCGAATCTCCGCCGACGTCAAGGAACTGGCCTCCGACGCCTACGAAGGCCGCTCCCCGGCCACCGCCGGCGAAGAAAAGACCATCGCCTTCCTCAGCAAGCAGTTCGCCGATGCCGGCCTGCAGCCGGGCGGTGACCTCAAGGACGGCAAGCGCCTGTGGACCCAGGCCGTGCCGCTGCGCAAGGGCGACATCGTCGGCGCACCGCAGCTGGCGCTGCACCAGGGCGGCAAGACCGTCCCGCTGGAGCAGGGCAAGCAGATCGCCGTGCGCGCCGCCATGAACGGCGCCAGCAACGTCGACATCAGCAAGGCGCCACTGGTGTTCCTCGGCTACGGCGTGAAGGCGCCGGAGCGCAACTGGGACGACTTCAAGGGCGTGGACCTGAAGGGCAAGATCGCCGTGGTGCTGATCAACGACCCGGACTTCGAGACCGGCCAGGGTGATTTCGACGGCAAGGGCATGACCTATTACGGCCGCTGGACCTACAAGTACGAGGAAGGCGCCCGCCAGGGGGCGCTGGGCGTGCTGATCGTGCACGAGACCGCACCTGCGTCGTATGGCTGGGCCACCGTGGCCGGCTCCAACACCAACACCATGTTCGATGTGGTGCGCGACAACCCGGCGGAAAGCCACCCGCTGCTGGAAGGCTGGATCCAGCGCGACCTGGCGGTGGAGCTGTTCCGCTCGGCCGGGCAGGATTTCGAGGCGCTGAAGAAGAAGGCGCAGCAGCGCGACTTCACCCCGGTGCCGCTGACCGGCGCCAGCCTGGACGCGAAGTATGCGGTGAAGACCGAAGTGATCACCTCGCACAACGTGGCCGCGCGCCTGGAAGGCACCCGCCATCCGGACGAGACCATCATCTACAGCGCGCACTGGGACCACATCGGCGTGGGTGAGCCGGATGCGCGTGGCGACCGCATCTTCAACGGCGCACTGGACAATGCCAGCGGTACCGCTTCGCTGATCGAGCTTGCCCGTGGTTTCGCCAAGGCCAAGCGCCCCGAGCGCTCGGTCCTGTTCCTCGCGGTCACCGCCGAGGAGAAGGGCCTGCTCGGTTCGGAGTATTACGCCACGCACCCGCTGTATCCGCTGGAAAAGACCGTGGCGGTGATCAACATGGACGGCATGGCGCCGTTCGGCCCGTCGCGTGACTTCGGCATCTACGGTGCGGCGCGCTTCGAGCTGCTGGACCAGCTGAAGGACGTGGCCAAGGGCTGGGACATCCGCTACACCCCGGACCCGAAGCCGGAAGCGGGCCTGTTCTTCCGCTCCGATCACTTCCCGTTCGCCAAGCGTGGCGTGCCGGCACTGTCGTGGTCGGCCGGCCAGGACTGGGTGGACGGTGGCGTGGCCGCAGGCAAGAAGGCCTCCGAGGACTACACCGCCAAGCGTTACCACCAGCAGGGCGACGAATGGCAGCCGGACTGGGTGTTCGCCGGTGCCGCCCGCGACCTGGAAGTGCTGTACACGCTGGGCAACCAGCTGGCCAACTCGCGCAGCTGGCCGAACTGGAGCAAGGACGAATCGTTCCGCGCCGTGCGTGACGCCAGCGCCGACCAGCGCAGATAAGGGAAAGCGGGGCGCGCTGCCCCGCCATCCCCGGTAGCGCCGGGCCATGCCCGGCGTTGCACGGAAGGCTTCCATCCCCGCTTTCCGGCCCTTCGTCGCAGCCCGCTTGTTTGCCCGGCGGGCCGCCCTATGCTCGGCTCACCCCCCTTCCTCCAAGGCGCCGCCGTGTTCGCCAGCCTCTCTCTCCTGATCCGCCACCTGCTGGCCTGGGCCGCCGCGCTGGTTGTCGCCGGCATGGTCTGGAGCGGCATCTTCAGTGGCATGAACGATGGCCCGGGCTGGGTGTTCGGCCTGCTGGCGATGTTCCTGATGATTTCTGCGCTGGGCAGCGCGATCACCCATGTGCGGCGTGTCTGGCTGGTGGCCGGCCGGCTGGATTCGACCACGCTCTCGGGCCGCCAGCGCCGCCAGGTGGAACTGCCGATGGATGCCGGCCAGGCCTACGCCGTGGTGGAAGCGGCGATTGCCGAACTTCCGCGCGTGGAGGATGTGGAAAGCTCGGCCGGCAGCCTGCAGGTACGCGCCTACGTGCGCCGGGTCGATCTCTGGAATGGCCGCCAGCCCTCGCGCTGGAACCTGCCGGCGCGGCTGGCGATCAAGCGCAACAGCGTGCTGGCCACGGTCACGCCGGGGCAGGGCACCAGCACTGTCACGCTGTTGTTCGAACCGGACGCTGGCTGGTGGGCCGATCTGCTCGCGCTGGACGAGGGCAGCAACTTCGAGAACGCCGAAGCGGTCACCCGCGCGATCAGCCGCCGCGTGGCCGACCAGCGCCGCGATGAGCAGGCCGCTGCCGAACAGACCCAGGTGGAAAAGGAACTGTCGGTCGCGCGCTTGAACCTGCTGCATGCGCAGGTGGAACCGCATTTCCTCTACAACACGCTGGCCAACGCGCAGGTGCTGACCCGCACCGATCCGGCGCGCGCCGAACAGATGCTTGGCCACCTGATCCAGTACCTGCGCAGCTCGCTGCCGCAGGTGGATGAGTCGGTGTCGACGCTGGGCGTGGAGCTGGAGCGTACGCGCGCCTACCTGGAGATCCTGCGCATCCGCATGGGCGCGCGGCTGGCGGTGGAAGTGCAGGTGCCGAATGAGCTGCATGGCGTGCACCTGCCGGCGATGGCGCTGCAGACGCTGGTGGAGAACGCGATCAAGCACGGCCTGGAACCCAAGCCCGGCGGCGGCACGATCTGGATACTGGCGCGTGGCTTCGATGACCACGTAACGGTGACCGTGGCCGACGATGGCCTCGGCTTCGGCCAGGGCACCAGTGGCACCGGCATCGGCCTGAAGAACCTGCGCGAGCGCCTGCGACTGACCTGCGGCGAGCAGGCCGGCGTGGCGATCGTTGCCAACTTCCCCAGCGGCGTGGCCGCAACCATGACCCTGCCGCAGACACACAAGGAGCGCAGCCATGCCGCTTGAAGCCCTCATTGCCGAAGACGAGGAACTGCTGCGGCAGTCACTGGTGGAACAGCTGCGCCGGTTGTGGCCGGAGCTGAAGCTGGTGGCCGAGTGCGAGGACGGTGCCAGTGCGCTGGAGCAGCTGGCCGAGAAGCAGCCGGATATTGCCTTCCTCGATATCCGCATGCCCGGCATCAGTGGCATCGAAGTTGCGCGTTCGCTGTTCGAGCTGAGCCCGCGCACCCAGGTGGTGTTTGTCACCGCCTACGACCAGTACGCCATCGACGCGTTCGAGCAGGGCGCGATGGATTACCTGCTGAAGCCGGTCAGTGACGAACGCCTGCTGGCCACGCGTGAGCGCATCCTGTCGCGGCTGCCATCGACGCGCCAGGATGACGCCGTGCTTGAACGCCTGCTGCAGCGGCTGGGTCCATCCCAGGGTGCTGCCGAACGCCCGCCGCTGGCCTGGATCACCGCCAGCAACGGCCGCGAGACGCAGTTGATCATGCTGGAGGACGTGGCCTACTTCCGCGCCGACAACAAGTACACCACCGTGGTGACGGCCGCAGGTGAGAGCCTGTTGCGCACACCGTTGCGCGAGCTGCTGGAAGTGCTCGACCCGCAGCACTTCCGCCAGATCCATCGTTCGACCATCGTCAACATGAAGGCGGTGGCGGCGGTCAGCCGCGACGATACCGGGCGTGGCGTGCTGCGGCTGCGAGGCCGCACGGAAACACTGGTGGTCAGCCAACCGTTCATGAGCCTGTTCCGCGGGATGTGATCCACGCAGGCTGCTGAAAGAACAATGCCACCGTGATCGCGCACGGTGGCATTGTGGGTCCCCCCGCTTTCCCCAAGGGTCAGTAGGCAGGCTGCAGTGTCAGGTCGTGGTGGTGCTCGTTCTCGCCCACGTGGTTGAGGCGGCCGACCAGCTCGGAGTGCTGCTTCATGCGCCCGATCTCGGTCATGATGCGGATGTCCTCGTGGCGCAGTTCGCGCTTGGCGGTGACCGCCTGCTTGTAGTCGAGCACTTCCGGGTAATGCTCGGCCAGGTCCAGTGCCTCGGCCACGTGCTCGACACTGTCGGCCTTGGAGCTGATGCGGGCGCGGCTGTTGAACGCCTTCATCCAGCGTTCGAAACCGGCAGTGCGGTCGAACATGTTGGCCATGAACCAGATCACGAACAGGATCGAGATCCATGAACCGAATACCACGACCACCCGGGTGAAGGTGATGTGGTAGTCATCGCGCCACAGGTAGTTGGTGATCAGGCCGAGGATCAGCAGCGAGGCCGCCTGCCAGCCGACGATCGAGGCGATCAGCCACTGGCACTTGGCCTGGGCCAGCACAGCCACTTCATCGCGGATCTGCTGCTCGCTGAGGCTGCGCCAGTGCGCGACCTGTTTTTCGAACGGGCTGCTGTAGAGCTCGTTGTCGCGAAGCAGTAGTCCCAAACCCTTGAACAAAGCAATCATGGCTGGCTCCTTGTGGAACGTGCGTCGATCAGCATTGGACGGTGTGGCGGGTTCAGTTCTAGCACTTCCAGCGAGCCGTGCAATGGGCGCAATGCCTAGCGGCGTAAGGGTTCTGTCTGAATGGGTGAATGTTGCTGCGCTGCAGCATCGCGGCCGCAGCCTGCGACAGGATGTCGCAGGGTGAAATGTGCTGCGGCCGCACATGAAACCGTGGCTGAGCGCGGAGACTCGCCGCCGGCGTCGTGATCGCCCAGAATCGGGGCCGACCGCGCAACGCGCGGCCCTACTCCCGCCTTTCCTGGACCTGTGATGCCGGCTCTGCTGCAGCGACTTTCCCGCCCCGTCACCGCGCCGATCCGGCGCTGGGTGCTGGAGGCTTTCCCGCGCGGCCAGAGCGGCATCGATTACGACCATCCGCTGGGCGACCCGGGCTGGTTCGGCCCGGACAGCGTTACCTGGCGGTTGCATGCCGAATTCCCCTCGATGCTGGCCGGCGGCTTGTGTGCGCTGATGTTGCAGACCTTGCACCCGCGCGCGCTGGCCGGGGTCTACGACTACTCCAATTTCCGCCAGGACCTGGTGGGTCGCCTGCGGCGCACCACAGCGTTCGTTGCAGGCACCAGCTACGCGCCCAGCGGTGAGGTGGAAGCGCTGGTGGCCAAGGTGCGTCGCATCCATGCGCAGATCCGCGGCCAGACCGCGCAGGGCGAGCCCTATGCCGCCGATGATCCGCAGCTGCTGACCTGGGTGCATGTGACCGAGGCGTTTGGTTTCCTGCAGGGCTTCCGCCGCTACGGGCGCGAGGTGCCGGCGCACATCGCCGATCGCTACTACGACGAGTACCGCCGGGTGGCCGAGGCGCTGGGCGCGGTGGATGTGCCGCGCAGTGAAGCCGAGGTGGCGGCGTACTTCTGTGCACGGCAACCGGAGTTGCGTGTGGACGAGCGCTCGCGCGAAGTGCTGGGGGTGTTGTCCGGCGTGCGCCTGCCGGTTCCGGTGCCAGGGTTGTCGCGCGAAGTGTTCCTGGGTGCAGGTGCGGCGCTGCTGCCGGACTGGGCCGAGGGCATGCTGAAACGCAATGGTCGCCAGCGTGCTCAGGCGGCAGCTTCAGCGAAGTTGATGCAGGGCATGGCGCCACTGTTCCGCCGCGCGCTGCCCGATGGCCTCGCCAGCCGTGCCTGCACGCGCATGGGCGTGCCGGTGGACGTCCTGCGCGAGTGGCCCACCGTTGCCTGGTAAATGCCAACCTTGGTTGACACGCTCGCACCATGGTTCTGGTAGGTGCCAACCTTGGTTGGCACGCATTTCGCGCGGTGCCGCAGAAGCGCCAACCAAGGTTGGCATCTACCAGAGCGGATTCCGCGGTAGATCCACGCCATGCGTGGATGAAGCCTTACCCGTCCACCTTCAACCCACGCAACAACACGTCCAGCGCCGCCGTCGCCTGCCGCAGGCGCGCATCACCCTCCTCTCCTTCGGCGATCCAGAACGCAGCCTCGGCCAGGCCGCCGTAGATCAACGACGCCAGTACCTGTGCATCCACCGGCGCCACCACGCCCTGCGCGATCAACTGTTCGATCAACCGCTGCATCGAGTGCACGCAGTGGCGCTGCGATTCCGGTGAGGCGCCACCGAGCACCGCGCGTGCATCGCGCAGCACGATGCGCTGGATCTCCGGTTCCAGTGCCATCTCGAGATAGGCGCGGCAACGCTGCACGAAGCCCTCCCAGGCATCGTCGGCGCCGTCGCTGATCGCCTGCAGGCGCTGGTCGGTCTCGGCATCCAGCTGGGCGACCACAGCCGCCAGCAGGCCCTTCTTGTCGCCGAAGTGGTGGTACAGCGCGCCACGGGTCAGCCCGGCCTGGGCGGTCAGGTCGTCCATCGAGGTGGCGGCATAGCCATGCTCGCTGAACACCCGGCGGGCGGTGGCCAGCAGGCTGGCGCGGGTTTCTTCCATCTCGGCGCGGGTGCGGCGGACCATCCGGAGCTCCTTACATACGAAGTGCATGATTATTTACATACGGCGCGTATGAATGTAACCTCTTATTCATACGCTCTGTATGTATTGTCGTGGCGCCGGGTGCGCCAGGCAAGCCGCTGCCCTGGAGATCCTGATGGCCACCCCCTATCGCGACCTGTTCGCGGCCCCCGGCACCGCCGGCCTCGCCCTGGCCGGGCTGCTGGCACGCCTGCCGCTGCCGATGACCGGCATCGGCATCATCACCCTGCTGTCGCAGCTGCGCGGCAGCTACGCATTGGCTGGTGCGGTGTCGGCCACCTTCGTGCTGACCTACGCGCTGCTGTCACCGCAGGTGTCGCGCTGGGTCGACCGCCACGGCCAGGGCAGGGTGCTGCCGTGGGCGGCCGCAGCCAGCGCGGCCGGTCTGCTGCTGCTGCTCGCGTGCACGCTGCTGGCCGCGCCCGACTGGACGCTGTTCATTGCGGCGATGCTGGCCGGCTGCATGCCCAGCGTGTCGGCGATGGTGCGCGCGCGCTGGACCGCGATCCATCGCGGCCGCGCGCAGCTACAGACCGCGTATTCGCTGGAGACCGTGTTCGACGAGGTGACCTTCATCGCCGGGCCACCGCTGTCGGTGGGATTGTCGGTTGCGGTGTGGCCGCAGGCGGGCGTGCTGGCGGCAGCGTTGCTGCTGGTGATTGGAGTGGCCGCACTGGTAATGCAGCGTGGCACCGAGCCGCCGCTGCAGCACCGCGAAGGTGCCGCACCCTCGCGTTCGTTGCTACGGCAGCCGGAGATCCGCCTGCTGGCGTTGCTGATGCTGGCGATGGGCTTGATTGTCGGCACCGTCGACATCACCAGCGTGGCGTTCGCCGAAGAGCGGGGCCAGCCGCTTGCCGCCAGCGCGGTGCTGTCGGCCTATGCGCTGGGCAGCTGCACAGCGGGCCTGCTGTTCGGTGCACTGAAGCTGCAGGCACCGTTGCCGCGCCTGTTGCTGGCCGGCGCAGCGGCCACCGCACTGACCACGTTGCCGTTGCTGTGGGCGGGCAACCTGCCTGCACTGGCCGTGGCCGTGCTGCTGGCCGGCGCGTTCTTCGCGCCGACGATGATCGTGGCGATGTCTCTGGTCGAGCAATGCGTGCCGGCAGCACGCCTCACTGAGGGCATGACCTGGCTGTTGGCCGGCCTGAACATCGGTGTCGCGCTGGGTGCGGCGGTGTCGGGCCAGGTGGTCGATGCCGCGGGCGTGCGCCCGGGCTTTCTCGTTGCGTTGATCGCCGGCGCCTGCGTGCTGTTGATCGCGATACTCGCGCAGCGCGCAATGCATCGCGCGCGCGTACCTGGCTGTGCTGCGGAGGCCACCGCAAGGACGTAGATCCACCCCATGGGTGGATGGCGTGGATAGATGCCAACCAAGGTCGGCACCCACCAGAAAATGAAACGGGCGCCTTGCGGCGCCCGTTCCCGTTACATCACCACACCTTGACCCGCTTGTTCGGGGCCAGGTACAGCTTCTGGCCTTCCTTCACTTCGAACGCCGGGTACCAGGCGTCGATATTGCGCACGGTCAGTGCGCGGAACTGGCCTGGTGCATGCACATCGGTCAGCAGCGAATTGCGCAGCGCCTGCTCGCGGCTCTTGCTGCGCCAGGCCTGGGCGAAGCCGAGGAAGAAGCGCTGGTCCGGGGTGAAGCCTTCCAGGGTCTGCCCCGGCTTGCCCTGCAGCGACAGCTGGTAGGCGTCGTAGGCGGTGCCCAGGCCGGCCACGTCGGCGATGTTCTCGCCCAAGGTCAGCTTGCCGTTCACATGCACGCCCGGGAACGGCGCGTAGCTGCTGAACTGCGCGGCCAGCGCATCGCCAGCAGCGTTGAACTGCTTCAGGTCCTCGGCGGTCCACCAGTTGTGCAGCTTGCCGGTTTCATCGAACAGCGCACCGGCGTTGTCGAAGCCGTGGCTGATCTCATGGCCGATCACCGCGCCGATCGCACCGTAATTCACCGCGTCGTCGGCGGCACCGTCGAAGAACGGCGGCTGCAGGATCGCCGCCGGGAACACCAGGCGGTTTTCCAGCGGCACGTTCATCGCATTGATGGTCTGCGGCAGCATCGCCCACTCGCTGTGGTCGACCGGCTTGCCCAGCTTGGCGATGTTGCGCTGGTACTCGAACAGCTCGGCGCGCTGCGCATTGCCCAGTGCGTCATCGCGGCGGATCTCCAGGCCGGTGTAATCGCGCCACTTCTCCGGGTAGCCCATGCCCACGGTCAGGCCGGCCACCTTGGCCTTGGCATGCGCCTTGGTCTGCGGCGACATCCACGACAGTGCATCGATGCGCTTGGCGAAGGCGGCGATGATGTTCTTCGCCATCTCGTCCGCGCGCTCCTTGGTCTTCGCGTCGAAGTGCTTCTCGACGTAGCGCTTGCCGATGGCTTCGCCGACGGCATGGTTGGCATCGTCCACCGCGCGCTTCCAGCGGTCGCTCTGCTGCGGCGTGCCGCTCAGCGCGGTGCCGTGGAAGGCGAAGCGGGCATCGGCGAACTTCTTCGGCAGGTAGGCGGCGGCACGGTCCAGTGCGTGGAAGGCCAGGTAGTCCTTCCAGACGTCCAGCGGCTCTGTGGCGACCAGCTTGGACAGGCCGGCCACGGCCTTGGGCTGCCACACGATGAAGTCCTGCTGGTCGCCCAGCGCGGCCGCATCAAGGAAGGCGTTCCAGTCCATGCCCGGTGCCTTGGCGTTGAAATCGGCCTGGGTCCACGGGTTGGCACCCTTGGTCACGTCGTTGGTTTCTTCCTGGGTGACGTGCGCCTGCGCGATCTTCGTTTCCAGCGCGAGGATGCGCTGCGCCTTGCCGGCCGGGTCGGCCACGCCGGCCAGCTGCAGCATCTGCGCGATGTAGGCCTGGTACTGCTTGCGCAGCTCGGCCATGCGGCCGTCACCGAGGTAGAAGTCGCGGTCGGGCATGCCAAGGCCACCCTGCACCACGTAGGGCGCGTTGCGGTCCGGCTGCAGCATGTCCACCGACACCCACAGGCCGAACAGGCGGTCGGTGTAGAAGTTGGTGGCGTTGAGCAGGTCGACGTCGGCGCGCATGTCGCCGCCGAGGGTGCGGGCCAGGCCGGCCTTGTCGGCGATCGCATCGATGGCCTTCAGCTGCGGCTGCACCGGGGCGATGCCATGTTGCTCGATGCCGGCTTCATCCATGTAGGCGGCGTAGTAGTCGCCGATCAGCTTGTCGTCACCGCTGGCCTGTGCATTGCCGGCGGCGCCTTCGAGGATGGCGCGGGTGTCGGCAAGGGTCTTCTCGGCAATGACGTTGAAGCTGCCGAAGCGCGAACGGTCGGCCGGAATCTCGGTGTTCTTCACCCAGGTGCCGTTGGCGAAGCCGAAGAAGTCATCGCCGGCCGCGATGCTGCGGTCCATGCCGCTGGCATCGAAGCCGAAGCTGCCCAGCATCGGCTTGGCCGCAGCGGGGGCAGCCTCGGCGGGCTTGGCGGTGCCACCGGCCGGATCGGCCGGACGGTCGCAGGCAGCCAGGGACAGGCTGGCAACGATGGCCAGTGCCAGGGTGGGACGGCGCAGCTTGGACATGGACTTCTCTTGCAGCGGAAAACCCCAAGTCTAATCCGCTGCGGCCCGGCTGGCCCTCCCTGTGGCTGGCCGGTCCTGTGCAGGATCTGGCTGAACGCGCCGAAGCGATCTTCACGCCGTCACCGGGGTGGTGCATGCTGGGCCCTGGAGCCCTGCGCGGACACGGGGAGGTGGCCATGCAGGACGGGGTCAGGCGTCAAGAATGGCGTTCGCCGGCCGTTGAGGTCGGGGATGTGGAGGATTCGTTCGCGCATGAAGCCAGCCGACTGCACAAGGAAGCTCGACCGATGCCCGCGCTGAAGCGGGCGTTGGCCCGTCCGTTGCGTGCCATCACCTGGGGCGGCGTGCTGCTGGGCCTGTTGCTGGTGGCCGGATTGGCCACCATGCTGGCCAACGACCATCACCGTCGCCTGGAGGCCGCGCAGCGGCAGAGCCGGGCGCTGGCGGTGGGCAGCGAGCGCCTGCTGGCGCTGGAGCTGCGCAACCTGGAGCGGGCGATGTCCGGCATCGCCGCCGATGCCGCTGAACTGTTCCGCACCGTGCCGTCACAGGCGCCGGCACTGCTGGATGCTGCCATCGGTGGCGTGCTGCGCCGCCACGCTGAACTGCAAAGCATCGTGGTGCTGGACAGCCACGGGCGCGCGCTGACCGCCGGCCGCGGCGACCTGCAGCTGCCGCTGTGGACTGACCCGCTGCGCCGCGGGCAGGGCAGCGCGATGTACATCGGGCCGCCGCAGCGGGCCAGCGATGGCGGCTGGGTGGTGCCGCTGGCACTGCCGATGGCCGGTGAACGCTGGCTGTTGGCGCGGCTGCGCTGTGGTGAACTGCAGCGCATCGCCGGCGGCCTGGATGTGGGGCCCAACGGGCTGGTCTCGATCAGCGATGCCGAGGGTTACATGCTGGCGCGCGTGCCCGATCCGCATGGCACCGTCGGTCGCCGCTACGACCTGCCGCGGCGTGACCTGCTCGGCAAGCAGGCGGTGGTCGAGCTCGGCAGCCTGCCCGGCGTGGTCGACGGTGTGCCGCGCATCACCACCATCAGCACGCTCGACCGCAGTCCGCTGGCGGTGCAGATCGGCTTGGCCGATGAAGACGTGCTGGCGCCATGGTGGCCCTACCTGCAGGCGTCGGTGGTGATTGTGCTGGCCTACATCGCGGTGCTGCTGGTGCTGCTGTATGCGGTGCGCCGTACGACCCGCCGCCAGCAATCGATGGCCGAGGAACTGAAGGCGGGCCATGCCGAGCTGCGCCTGGCCCATCAGGTCGGCCGTGTCTGTACCTGGTACGTGGACGAGGATGCCGCGCTGCTGCGCTGGTCACCGCTGGCGCGCGAGATCTTCGGCGTGCAGACCGATGCGCTGCCGGTAGCCGACTTCTTCGCCCGCGTGCATCGTGATGATGCCGCGCGCCTGCAGCAGGCCTTTGACCAGGCCTTCGCCGGTGGTGCAGTGCTCGACCAGGTGTTTCGCCTGGTGCTGCCCGGTGGTGAAGTGCGCTGGGTGGGTGCGCGCGGGCAACGGGTGGAGGTGGCCGACAGCGAGCGCCGCATGATCGGCGCGCTGACCGACCTGAGCGAGCGCTACCAGGCGCGCGAGCAGATGAGCGAAGTGGAACGCCGTTTCCGCCTGCTGTTCGATCGCAACCCGGCGCCATTCTGGGTGTTCGACCCGGACACGCTGCGCTTCATCGAGGTCAACGATGCCGCGGTGCGCCAGTACGGCTACAGCCGCGAGGAATTCCTGGCGATGAGCATCCTCGACATCCGCCCGCGCGAGGGCTGGGACGAGGTGAAAGGAGCGATCGCCAAGGCCCGCGTTGGTGAACTGCAGGATGCGGCGGTGCGCCTGCACCGGCGCAAGGACGGCAGCGTGTTCGAAGTGCGCGCACACTTGTCCAAACTCGATTTCGACGGACAGCCCGCGTGCCTGGTGCTGGCCGAGGATGTCAGCGAACGGTTGGCCTACGAACGCGACCTGGCCTACCAGGCACGGCACAACCCGGCCACCGGCCTGCTCAACGTACGTGCATTGACCGACCAGCTGGATGAGCAGGACGAGGGCTACACCATCGCCTTCGTGCAGCTGCGCGGCCTGCAGCTGGTGGCCGATACGCTGGGCCGCGAGATCGGCGATGCCGTGCTGCAATCGATGGCGACCCGGCTCGGTGGGTTGGGCGCGCGCTGCGGCACGCTGGCGTTCCAGCCGGCCGAGGACTTCGTGTTCGCTATCGGTGCCGAACACGATACCCAGCGCGTGCTGGACGACCTGCTGCAGATCGTGTCAGCGCCGATGCGCGGCAAGGATTCACTGCACCAGTTCGAGCCGCGCATTGGCGTGGCAGTGCACGTCGCCGGTGACGGCCACAGCGCCGAGCAGGTGATCGGCATGGCGGCGCAGGCCGCGCATGCAGCGCGTGCCGAGGGCAACGTCGTGGTCTGGTTCGACGCAGCGGTGACAACGCGGCTGGCCGACCGGCTGCGCCTGGCCGGGCGCATCCATGCGGCCATCGACAACGAGTTCCAGCTGTATTTCCAGCCGATCCGGCATGCCAGCGATGGCAGCCCTGCGGCGTTGGAGGCGCTGCTGCGCTGGCCGCAGGCTGATGGCAGCTTCATCCCGCCCAATGAGTTCATCCAGCTGTGCGAGGAGACCGGGTTGATCCTGGCACTGGGGCGCTGGGTGATCCGCGCGGCAGCGAAGGCACAGCGGCGGTTGGTCGAGGCCGGTTGGGGCGAGCTGCCGATTGCGGTCAACGTCTCGGCCGTGCAGTTCTTCAACAGCGACCTGGTGGCCGAGTTCACCCGCGCCCAGCAGGAGTTCGGGTTGGCGCGGGGTGCGCTGCATGTGGAGCTGACCGAGAGCAGCCTGATGCGCAAGCCGGCGCAGGCGATGCAGACCATGCAGCGCCTGCACGAGCAGGGCATCAGCGTGTCGCTGGATGACTTCGGCACCGGCTACTCCAGCATGTCCTACCTGCAGCACCTGCCGCTGGACATCCTGAAGATTGATCGGAGCTTCGTGGCGGACGTGGAAACCAATCCGCGCAATGCCTCGATCTGCCGCGCGCTGCTGTCGCTGGGCCACAGCATGGGCCTGACCATCATCGCCGAGGGCGTGGAGACACCGGGGCAACTGGACTGGCTGGCCGCGCATGGCTGCGACCAGGTGCAGGGCTACCTGCTGGGGCGACCGGCGCCGCTGGAACAGATCATCGATGCGCTGGACGAGGTGGCGGCCTAGGTCGCGCGCCGGACAAGGAGCCGGCGACGTGTAGTGTAGAGTCGACTGTTAGTCGACTGCTCTTGTTAGTCGACTGCTCTTGTTAGTCGACTGCTCTTGTTAGTCGACTGCTCTTGGCGTTTGGCAGAAAGACGCGCGCTACGCGCGGGAGTCGACTGACAGTCGACTCTACCGGGCCATATCCGCCGGAAACATCGGCGGATCCATGCGCCGGTAGCGCCGGGCCATACCTGGCGGACGCCCCCTTACACCCCGGCTTCCACCAGGTGATCGATGAAACTGCGCACCTTCGGTGCCAGGTGGCTGCGGCTGGTGTAGACGGCGAAGATGCCGATCGGCGCCGCCTCCCAGTCCGGCAGGATGCGCACCAGGCGGCCCTCGGCCAGTGCATCCTGCAGCAGGAAGTCCGGCTGCAGGATCACCCCCATGCCGGCGATCGCCGCTTCGCGCAGCACATCACCGTTGTTGGCGTGCAGCAGGCTGCTCACCGCCACCTTCACTTCGCCACCAGGCCCCTGCAGCGGCCAGTGGTCACCGGCGGCCCAGTAGCTGTAGCTCAGGCAGGCGTGCGCCTGCAGCTCCTGCGGTGTCTGTGGCGTGCCATGCGCGGCCAGGTACGACGGTGCGGCGCACAGGCTCACCCGCGATTCGCCCAGGCGGCGCGCGATCAGCGCCGGGCTCGGTTCGCGGGTGATGCGGATGGCGACGTCGTAGCCTTCCTCCACCATGTCCACCAGCCGATCAGACAGCGCCAGATCCAGTTCCACCTGCGGAAAGCGCTGGCGGTAGCTGGCCAGCAGTGGCCCCATCCGGGCGATGCCCCAGCTGACCGGTGCGTTGATGCGCAGGGTGCCGGAGGGCTCAAGCGCCTGCGCGCCGATGCTGGCCTCCAGCGCGTCGAACTCGGCCAGCAGGCGCACGCACTGGGCGTAGTAGGCGGCGCCGGCACTGGTTGGGCTGACCCGGCGCGTGGTGCGGTGGAGCAGGCGGGTGGACAGGCGTTTTTCCAGCGCGGCGACCTGGCGGGTGACCCCGGCGGTGGACATGTCCAGGGCCTGGGCGGCGGCGCTGAAGCCGTTGCGCTCGACCACCGCCACGAATACGCGCATCGCCTCAAGGGTGTCCATTGTTGCGCCTTTTGAAATAAATACGGTCAAACGATCGTATTTATCGGTCTGTGAAGGCGCAATAACCTGTGTCCATTCCTTCCGAGGTGCCTCCCCATGCACACCACGATCGCTCCTGTTTCTTCGCTGGCCCCGTATGGCGCCACCCTGCTGCGCCTGGCCCTGGGCGTGCTGTTCCTGGTCCACGCGCTGACCAAGCTGCTGGTGTTCACCCCGGCCGGAACCGCCGCGTTCTTCGAGTCGATCGGCCTGCCCGGCGTGTTCGGCTACGTAACCATTGCGGTCGAGCTGGCGATCACCGCCGCGCTGCTGCTGGGCATCTACGCGCGCTGGGTCGGCCTGGTCGGCGTGCCCCTGTTGCTGGGCACCATCGTCACCGTGCACGGCGCCAATGGCTTCAGCTTCGCCAACGTCGGCGGTGGCTGGGAATACCCGGCCTTCTGGGCGCTGGCGCTGGTGGTGCTGTTCCTGATCGGCGATGGCAAGTGGACCCTGCGTTCGCGCTGATCGCCGCCTGATCCTGCAACTGGAGAATTCCATGTCCCGCCTGCCTTCGTTGTACATCTCGCATGGTTCGCCGATGACCGCCCTGCATCCGGGCCAGGTCGGTGTGCGCCTTGCCGAGCTGGCGCAGGATCTGCCAACCCCGCGCGCCATCGTGATGGCCTCGGCGCACTGGCTGGGCCGGCAGCCGCTGGTCGGCGCGCATCCGCAGCCGCCGACCATCCACGACTTCGGTGGCTTCCCGCGCGCGCTGTTCGAACTGCAGTACCCGGCGCCGGGTGATCCGGCACTGGCCGAAGAAGTGGCCGGCCGCATCGCCGCCGCCGGCCTGCCGGTGGCCATCGACCCGCAGCGTGGCCTCGACCACGGCGCGTGGGTGCCGCTGCGCTTGCTGCGCCCGCAGGCCGATGTCCCGGTGGTGCCGCTGTCGATCCAGCCGCTGCTTGGCCCCGAGCATCAGTTCGCGCTGGGCCGTGCATTGGCGCCGCTGCGCGAGCAGGGCGTGCTGTTGGTCGGCTCGGGCAGCATCACCCACAACCTGCACGACTGGGGCGACTACCAGGACGGCAAGGAAGCGCCTTACGTGCGCCCCTTCATCGAGTGGGTGGAGCAGCGGCTGGCCGCCGACGACCGCCAGGCGCTGCTCGACTATCGCCGCCAGGCGCCGTTTGCCGAGCGTGCGCACCCGACCGACGAGCACCTGCTGCCGCTGTTCTTCGCGATGGGCGCGGCGGGCGAGGGCGGCTTCGGTGCACGTCGCATCGATGCCGGAATCGACGCCGGTTTCCTGGCCATGGACCTGTACCGCTTCGATGGAGCGGCATGAGCCGGGGCTGACGCCGGGCCATCCCCGTCGTCGCGCCTGCAGCCGCATGTGGTAGTTTTTTCCGGGTTTCCGGCGCTGGCTCCCGAGCCGCCCCCCGCGCCGCTTCCTGGAAGAAGCATGCATACCATTGAAGTCGTCCTGGCGATGCTGGTAGCCGTTGTCGCCAGCGGCTACCTGGTTCGCGTCCTGCCGTTCTCGTTGCCGCTGCCGCTGGTGCAGATCGGCCTGGGCGCGGTCATCGCCGGGGTGTTCAACCGCGGCCACGCGCTGGAGCCGGAAGTGTTCTTCCTGCTGTTCCTGCCGCCGCTGCTGTTCCTGGATGGCTGGCGCATTCCCAAGCAGGGCCTGTTCCGCGACAAGGGCGCGATCCTCGAGCTGGCCTTCGGCCTGGTGGTATTCACCGTGATCGGCGCCGGCTTCCTGATCCACTGGCTGATTCCGGTGATGCCGCTGGCGGTGTGCTTCGCACTGGCGGCGATCGTGTCGCCCACCGATCCGGTGGCAGTCGGTGCGATCGCCTCCAAGGCACCGATTCCGAAGCGGCTGATGCACATCCTGGAAGGCGAGTCGCTGCTCAACGATGCGTCCGGCCTGGTCTGCTTCCGCTTCGCAGTGGCGGCGGTGATGACCGGCACCTTCTCGCTGGCCACGGCGTCGCTGACCTTCGTGTGGGTGGCGGTGGCCGGCCTGGCGGTGGGCGTGGCGGTCACTTTGGGTGTGTCCACGTTCCAGCGCTGGCTGTGGCGCCGTTTCGGTGAAGAGCCCGGCGCGGCGATGCTGGTCAACCTGCTCATCCCGTTCGCGGCCTACCTGTTGGCCGAAGAAATCCATGCCTCGGGCATTCTCGCCGCGGTCGCCGCCGGCATCGCGATGAGCTACGTGGAGCTGACCGGCCGCGTCTCCGGCAGCATGCGCGTGCAGCGCGCCGGGGTCTGGAACATGCTGCAGTTCAGCTTCAACGGCATCATGTTCGTGCTGCTGGGCGAGCAGCTGCCGGGCATCGTCGAACGTGCCACCACCACCATGAACGAAAGCGGCCACCAGAGCGCGTGGTGGCTGCTGGTGTACGTGGTGGTGATCAACCTGGCACTGATCACGCTGCGCCTGCTGTGGGTGTGGCTGTCGCTGCGCTGGAACCTGCTGCGTGCGCGGCGCCGCGGCCTGGAGCGCGGCGAGGCGCCGAACTGGCGCATCGTGGTGGCGACCTCGGTGGCCGGCGTGCGCGGTGCGATCACCCTGGCCGGTGTGTTGACCCTGCCGCTGTTCCTGCCCGATGGCAGCGCGTTCCCGGCGCGTGACCTGGTGATCTTCCTGGCCGCGTCGGTGATCCTGTTCTCGCTGCTGGGCGCCAGCATCGCGCTGCCGCAGCTGCTGAAGGGCCTGCAGCTGCCGGCCGATTCGGGCGAGCGCAAGGAAGAGGACCTGGCGCGCCGGCTGTCGTCGAAGGCCGCGCTGGCCGGGGTCGAGCGCATGCGCCAGCAGCTGGTGATGAACCAGAATACCGAGAACGTGCAGCTGTACAACGACGCTGCGTCGCGGGTGAGCCTGCTGTACCAGCGCCACCTGGAGCGCGACAGTGATGGGCCCGACGTGGACCCGGAGAAGGTGCGGCGCATGGAGATGGGCTACCGCCAGCTGCGCAGCGCCGGCCTCAATGCCGAGCGCGAGGAACTGTTCCGGCTGACCCGGCGCGGGGTGATCTCCGATGAGATCTCGCGGCGCCTGATCCGCAACCTGGACCTGCTGGAATCGCGCAAGCGCGAGTGATGCCCGGGCCGGGCCGTGCTGGCGCCGATGCGGATCCGGCCTTGGAATGTAGAGCCGAGCCTATGCTCGGCTGCTGTTGCTTCAGGCGTCATGAACCCGGAACGAAAAGCAGCCGAGCATGGGCTCGGCTCTACATGCCGGTGCTGCTTACTCCGGCTTCTGGTCCAGGAAATACGCCTCGACCTTGCCCTTGACCTTGATGGTCATCGGGTTGCCGCGGCGGTCGCGGGCCTTGCCGGCCTGCACGCGGATCCAGCCTTCGCTGATCGAGTATTCCTCGACGTTGTCGCGCTCGACGTCGTTGAAACGCACGCCGACGCCACGCTCCAGCGCCTGCGCATCATGGAAGGGGCTGGCCGGGTTGATCGCCAGGTGGTCGGGAGGGGTATCGCTCATCGCTTCATTCACAGTGACGGCCACCAAGGCCGGCTTCAGCGGCACAGGATAAACCGTAGAATGCCGGCCTGCCCCAGAGGAAGTTCCGCCATGCCTGACAACAGCGACTATTTCGACTTCGAGGAAGACATCCACGACTTCGACGAAGATGGCTTCGAGGCGCGGGTCTGGAACCTGCTGGTACTGATCAACCCGGGCGACGAGGAACTGGCCCTGCAGCAGTTCAACCGCTGGCGCGAGCATCTGGCCGAGGACGGGCAGCCGCTGGAAGCGGACAGCGACTGGCTGCCGGCCCTGTTCACGGCCATTGCCTGGCAGTCCGGTTTCGAGGTGGAACGTGATGACCTGGAATCGCTGCAGTCGGCGGTGAACGAGCTGTCGGCGCGCTTCAACCTGCAGCTGGACTGGGGCGGCGACCTGGACGACGAGGACTTCGCCGAAGGCCTGGACGGCGTGCAGCTGATGTCCACCGCCTTCGACCGCCTGCGCGAGCACAACTACACGCTGTGGAGCGTGGATGCCGGCAGCGACGGCTTCACCGGGGTGATGGCATTGACCCGCGACGACGACGCGATGCTGGCGCTGTGCTCGCTGCTGAACGTGGAAATCCGGCTGGGCAGCGACCCGTTCTGAGCAGGACGGCAGCGCTGCGCATGTAGAGCCGAGCCCGCGCCCGGCTGCAGTCCGTTCTCTTGTAGAGCCGAGCCCATGCTCGGCTGCAGTCCGCGTAGAGCAGCCGAGCGTGGGCTCGGCTCTACAGGAGGCAAACGGCAGCCTGCCTACGGCCGGTACTGCGCCCTGGCGTTTGCAATCACGGCTTTGACAAGGTCACGGTCGGCGTGCCGGGAAATGGCCCGCGCACCGAGCGCGATTGCCTGCGCGCGCAGCTCGGCGGTGACATCGTAGTGGGCACCGCTGGCCTTGTTCTGGAAGGCCCGCAGGGGAATGCCGAGCTGCGCCGCCATGGCGTGCAGCTCGGGCAGGGTGTCGGCCATCAGGTGCGCCCAGCGCTGTCCGCGCCAGGGATGCACCGCGTCATCGACGTAGACCGTCACGGCCGCGGCCGGTTCAGGCCTGCGGCTTGCTGTCGCTGTCAGCGGCCGGGGTGGCCTTGGCATCGGCAGCAGCTTCAACCACGTCACCTTCGGCGGCCTCGGCGGCTTCGCCTTCCTCGCCTTCAGCAGCGTCGACGCCTTCGAACTCGGCAACCAGCTTGTCCAGGTACTCGTCAGCGGTCTGGCCGGACTCTTCGGCCAGGGTGTCCAGCAGCTTCTGCAGCAGTTCGGAATATTCCAGGTTGACCTTGCGGCCTTCCTTCTCCTGCACGTTGGACAGGTGCTTGAGCATGGCCAGCATCGGCACCGGGTTCTCGGCGTTGCCCATGGTCTGGCCGCCGATGGCCAGCAGCCACTCACGGCCCTGCAGGCCGATGGCGGCGACCACCTGGCCGTCTTCGTTGGTCAGCACGGCATGGTTCTGCACCTGCTGCTGGGCGTTCAGGCGCAGGAACGGGCGCTTGGCCTGCTGCTTCTTGCGCTTGTCGCGCTTGGCCTTGGAGTTCTGGGACATGGGGTGGAATCACCTGGAAACGGAAAGACCGCCATTGTAGCGGCCGCGCGCAGGTGGGGTCAGATCCCTTTCCACTGGAAAGGGATCTGACCCCGGTTCAGTGCGCCTCACCCTGCGCGGCCTGCACATCCGGGTCGACGGTCGGCGCCGACAGCCCCACCTGCGGGCCGGCACCGGCCAGGGCGGCCTCCTCGGCGGCCTTGGTCATCACTACGATGCTGATGCGGCGGTTGATCGGGTTCTGCGGGTCGGCCTTGTCGAACAGTACGGACGAGGACAGGCCGACCACGCGGGTGATCTTGCTGTCATCCAGGCCGCCGTCCACCAGTGCGCGCCGTGCGGCGTTGGCACGATCGGCGCTCAGTTCCCAGTTGCCATAGCCGCGTGTGGCCGAATAGGCGGTGATGTCGGTGTGGCCGGTCAGGCTGATCCGGTTCGGCACATGGTTCAGGTACTCGGCCAGCTCGTGCAGGATCTGCTGCGTGTACGGCTTCAGCGTGGCACTGCCAAGGTCGAACATGGGCCGGTTCTGCTTGTCCACGATCTGGATGCGCAGGCCCTCCGGGGTCAGGTCCAGCAGCAGCTGGTCCTTGAACGGTTCCAGCGCCTGGCTCTTGCTGATCGCTTCCTGCAGCTCCTTCATCAGCTGTTCCAGCTGCTGCTTGTCGCGCTGCTGCTGGTCCACCGGCTGCGGCACGGCCTCCTTCTGGTTCTGGAAGGGATCGTTGCTGCTGCCGCGCGAGATGTCGGTGGCACCGCCCAGCTTGATCATCGAAGTACTGGCGCCGCCCGGTCCGGCCATGCCGGGTGCAGGCGTGGCGTTCTGGCCACTCAGCGGGCTGGGGTTGCGGAAGTACTCGGAAATGGCCGCACGGTCGTTCTTGTTGGTGGTGGCCATCAGCCACAGCACCAGGAAGAACGCCATCATCGCGGTCACGAAGTCAGCGTAGGCCACCTTCCACGAGCCGCCGTGATGGGCGGCGTGGCCGGCCTTCTTGACCCGGCGGACGATGACAGTGGGCTTGGTCTCGGCCATGGCTTACTTGACCGTCTTCAGGTGCTGCTCGAAATCGGAGAAGGCCGGGCGCACGTTCGACGGCAGCGTCTTGCGGGCAAACTCCAGCGCGATCTTCGGGTTGTAGCCGCGCAGGCAGGCCAGCAGGGCGGTCTTCACCGATTCGTAGATGCGGCTGTCCTGTTCGGCGCGGGCTTCCATGGCCGCCGCCATCGGGCCGACGAAGCCATAGCCCAGCAGGATGCCGAGGAAGGTGCCGACCAGCGCACCGGCGACGTGGCCGCCCACTTCGACGATGTCGCCGCCGATCGAGCCCATGGTGATGACGATGCCCAGCACCGCCGCCACGATGCCGAAACCGGGCAATCCGTCGGCGACCTTGGTCAGCACCTGCGACGGCGCCATGGCTTCTGCATGGTGCTTTTCCAGCTCCAGTTCCAGCAGCGGTTCCAGCTCGTGCGGCTCGATGTTGCTGCCGATCATCAGGCGCAGGCAGTCGGTGATGAAGTCGATCAGGTGATGGTCGGCCTGCACCTTGGGATAGTTCCCGAACAGCGCGCTCTCGGCTGGACGCTCGACATGGTCTTCCAGTGCCATGAAGCCTTCGCGGCGCGCCTTGTTCAGCAGCTCATAGAGCAGGCTGAGGACGTCGATGTAGTCCTGCTGCTTGTAGCGGGGGCCCTTGAACACGCCCACCATGGCCTGCAGGGTCTGCTTGACCGTCTTGGCGGGGGTGCCGACCAGGAAGGCGCCGAGTGCGGCGCCGCCGATGATGACCAGTTCGTAGGGTTGCCAGAGGGCACCCAGGCGGCCGTGGGCACCGAGGTAGCCCCCGATCACGCTGATGATGACGACCAGGAATCCAACGATGATGAGCATGGGGCGACGCAAGGAGAGGGGATATCTCCTTGTCGGCCCGTCGCCTGGTTTTCTGAAGAGGGAATTCTGTGAAATCGGTCAGCGGGATGTTTCAGCCCGCCACGCCGGCTTCAGCGCCGCCGCGCTGCAGCGGATCGGGCCAGGGCTCGCCATTGCCGGTGAACGAAAGTGAGACGGAGTTCAGGCAGTGGCGCTCGTAGGTCGGCGGCGGGCCGTCCGGGAACACGTGGCCCAGGTGGCTGCCGCAGCGCGCGCAGGTGATCTCGGTGCGGACCATGCCGTGGCTGGTATCGCGGATCTCGCGCACATGCGCCGGGTCGAACGGCGCGAAGAAGCTGGGCCAGCCAGTGCCGGAATCGAACTTGGTACTGGAGCGGAACAGCGGCAGCGCGCACAGCCGGCAGCAGTAGACGCCCTCACGCTTGTTGTCGAGGAACACGCCACAGAACGGTGCCTCGGTGCCGTGCTGCAGCAGCACGCGGCGCTCTTCGCTGCTGAGGCCGGCGACCAGCGCCTCGGTCTGGGTGGCAGTGGGGGGCGTCAGGTCGAAGGCGGTCATGGGGGCGCTCCGTGGGGGGTGATGGCCTGGGGATGCGGGAAAACGTGGGGGTGATGGCGCGACCTTGCAAGTGTGATGGCCGTTCATGGCGGGCACACGGGGGCAGGCGCATGGTGAAGACGATCCACGCCGGAGCGTGCCATGAAATCGCCCCTTCCCTTGTTGTTGCTGGCCCTGCTGCCTGCGTTGGCGCTGGCCCAGGTGCCGACCGCCGATCCCACCGCCACCCGCAGCACCACCACCGTGGCGCCCGCCCCGGTGCCACCGCCGCCACAGGCTGCGCGCCCGCAGCCGCAGGTATTGCCCTCGCCGCAGCCGGCGCAGCCGATCAAGTCCACCGGGCCGGCCCAGGTCGCGCCGACGCCGGTACCGAAGCCGGCCGACAAGGTCTACGACCGCAACGGTCGCATCATTCCCGGCGTGCGCCCGGCCGGTCCCAACCGCGTGTTCGATTCGCGCACCGGGCGTTATCTCGACAGCGTGCCGCAGGGCGACGGCCAGCAGATCCGGTAAGGCCGCGCTACGCCCGGCGGCGCAGCTGAACCCCCGAAAACAACATCCTGCCGATCACTGCTTTTTCGCCTGCGATTAACCGATCCGGGACCACCGTGGCCCTGCGTCGGCATTCCGCCGCCGCATGTCCTTCGTCCACTGGATCGCGATCATGAAAAACCAGCAGAACCGTCATCCCGGCAAGGAACCGCAGGGCCGCAACCCGCAACAGCAGCAACAGCAGCAACAGATGGAGCCGCAGCAGCCGCACAAGGGCGGCAAGCAGCAGGAACAGCGCTCGCAGAAACATCCGCAGCAGCGTTGACTGTTGCCATGACCGGGGTCAGAGCCCGCTGCGCGGGATCCGACCCCTCGCATCCCCCGGCCGGGGTCGGATCCCGCGCAGCGGGCTCTGACCCCACCCCGGCCGGCTCAATCGGGAATCGGCAGGCTCAGCGTCTCCTTCACCTCTTCCATCACGATGTAGCTCTTCGACTCACGTACATGCGGCAGCGTCAGCAGCGTGCTGCCCAGCAGCTTGCGGTAGGAGGCCATTTCGCTGATCCGCGCTTTCAGCAGGTAATCGAAGTCGCCCGACACCAGATGGCACTCCAGCACGTTGGGCAGCTTCAGGGCCGCGCGCCGGAATTCCTCGAAGATGTCGCCGGACTTGTACGCCAGGCTGATCTCCACGAACACCAGCAGGCTGGCCTTCACCGCCGCAGGGTCCAGGTGGGCGTGGTAACCGGTGATCACCCCCTCGCGCTCCAGCCGGCGTACGCGCTCGGTGCATGGGGTGGTGGACAGGCCGACCCGCTCACCCAGTTCGGTGAAGGAGATGCGGCCTTCGGCCTGCAGGATGCGCAGGATCTTGCGGTCGATCTTGTCCAGTTCGCGGGTACGGGTGGCCATGGCCGTCAACCTTGCGGAATGAATTGCAGGAGAACATCCTGCCGGTCTATTGCAAATCAGGCAAATCTACTGGTATCGGCTGTCTATACTTCCCCAATTATGGTCCCGGCACGCTCCAGTGCAGGGAATGATCGGGTTGGAGAAGTCCCATGCGAGTCCTAGTTCTCGGCAGCGGCGTGATCGGCACCACCAGTGCCTGGTACCTGCGACAGGCCGGGTTTGAAGTCACGGTCATCGACCGTCAGCCCGGCCCGGCGCTGGAAACCAGCTTCGCCAATGCCGGCCAGCTGTCGTTCGGGTACACCTCGCCGTGGGCGGCGCCGGGCGTGCCGAAGAAGGCGATCGGCTGGCTGTTCGAAAAGCACGCGCCGCTGGCGATCAAGCCGGGCATGGACCTGGCCCAGTACCGCTGGCTGTGGCAGATGCTGCGCAACTGCACCCACGAGCGCTACGCGATCAACAAGGCGCGCATGGTGCGCATGTCCGAGTACAGTCGCGACTGCCTGAACGAGCTGCGCGCGCAGATCGGCATCGAATTCGAAGGCCGCGACCTGGGCACCACCCAGTTGTTCCGCACCCAGCAGCAGCTGGATGCCTCGGCGCAGGACATCGAGATCCTGGCCCAGTACGGCGTGCCGTACGAGGTGCTGGACCGCGCCGGCATCATCCAGGCCGAGCCTGCGCTGGCCCACGTCGATGGCCTGGTCGGCGCGCTGCGCCTGCCGCGCGACCAGACCGGCGACTGCCAGCTGTTCACCCGCCGCCTGGCGCAGATGTGCGTGGACGCCGGCGTCGAGTTCCGTTTCGACCAGGACATCACCGGCCTGGAGTTCGACGGCGACCGCATCACCGGCGTGCGCATCGACGGCAAGCTGGAAACCGCCGACCGCTTCGTGGTTGCACTGGGCAGCTACTCGCCGGCGCTGGTCGCGCCGCTGGGCATGCGCCTGCCGGTGTACCCGCTGAAGGGCTACTCGCTGACCCTGCCGATCACCGACCCGGCGATGGCGCCCACGTCGACCATCCTCGACGAGAGCTACAAGGTGGCGGTGACCCGCTTCGACGACCGCATCCGCGTCGGTGGCATGGCCGAAGTGGCCGGCTTCGACCTGTCGTTGTCGCAGCGCCGCCGCGAGACCCTGGAACTGGTGGTCAGCGACCTGTACCCGAAGGGCGGCGACCTGTCGCGCGCGCAGTTCTGGACCGGCCTGCGCCCGGCCACGCCGGATGGCACGCCGGTAATCGGCGCCACGCCGTTCCGCAACCTGTACCTCAACACCGGCCACGGCACGCTGGGCTGGACCATGGCCTGCGGTTCGGGTCGCTACCTGGCCGACCTGATGAGCGCGCGCCAGCCGCAGATCAGCACCGAAGGCCTGGATATTTTCCGCTACGGCCAGTACGGTCACGCGCCGCAACACGAGAACCGCACATGCGTCCTGCCCGCGCGCTGATCGATCTGGGCGCTCTGCGCAGCAACTACCGGCTCGCCCGTGAACTGGGCGGTGGCAAGGCCCTGGCGATCATCAAGGCCGATGCCTATGGCCATGGCGCGGTGCGCTGTGCCCAGGCGCTGGAAGACGAGGCCGATGGTTTCGGCGTGGCCACCATTGAAGAAGCGCTGGAACTGCGCCAGGCCGGCATCCGTGCGCCGATCCTGCTGCTGGAGGGCATTTTCGAACCCAGCGACATGGCGTTGGTGGCCGAGCATGATTTCTGGTTCGCCGTCGGTTCGCCGTGGCAGCTGGAGGCCGTGGCCGCCTTCGACAGCCCCCGCCCGTTGACGGTGTGGCTGAAGCTGGACAGCGGCATGCATCGCCTAGGCCTGGACGTGGACAGCTTCCGCGCGGCGCACGCGCGCCTGTCGGCGCTGCCGCAGGTCGAGCGCATCGTGCTGATGACCCACCTGGCGCGCGCCGACGAGCTGGACAGCGAACGCACCCACGAACAGGCGGCGACGTTCGCGCGCGCCATCGACGGCCTGCACGGCGAGACCAGCGTCTGCAACTCGCCGGCGCTGCTGGGCTGGCCGGACGTGCGCAGTGACTGGGTGCGCCCGGGCCTGATGCTGTATGGCGCAAATCCGCTGCCGGACGACACCACGCTGACCGAGCGCCTGCGCCCGGTGATGACGATGCAGTCGAAGGTGATCGCCGAACGCTGGATCGAAGCGGGTGAGCCGGTGGGTTATGGCGCGCGCTTCGTGGCCAAGGCGCGCACCCGCGTGGGTGTGGTTGCACTCGGCTATGCCGACGGTTATCCGCAGTTTGCCCCGAACGGCACGCCGGTGCTGATCGACGGCCAGCCCGGCACGCTGATCGGCCGCGTGTCGATGGACATGCTGACGGTGGACCTGACCGCGCATCCGCAGGCCGCGGTGGGCAGCGTGGTGGAACTGTGGGGCAGTGCGCCGACGTTGGCGGAACTGGCGCCGCGATGCGGCGTGAGCGCGTACCAGCTGCCGTGCGCGGTCAAGCGCGTGGCGAAGGTGTACGTGTAGAGCCGAGCCTACGCTCGGCCCCGGGAACGTGTGTCGACCAAGGTCGACACCTACCGGTGGGTCGCGTTGCCGGGCATTGCTGCGCAGCCCGGTGGGGCGCGTCGCCCGGCATTACCGCGCAGCGGTGGCCTGGCTGGCCAGCTGGCGCTTCACCCAGTCATCAATCAGGCGCTTCTCGTAGCGCAGCGGATCGCTGTTGGTCAGCAACCCACTGCCCTGCAGGTAGCCGGAGTCGCTCAGGCGGGCGTCGCCTTCGCTCACAATACGGCCGTCAGCGTCCTTCAACGTGTACTGCAGGGTGATGCGGGGCGGGTAGATATCGCGCATCACGCGGATGTCGCGCGCACGCGGGCCGTGCCACGGCTCGTAGTCACCGGCACGCTTGATGTCGACCAGGGTCACATCGAGTGTCTGTCCGGGCTGCAGCGGTTTGGCGGCGGTGGTCTGCAGGTAGCGGGCCAGCTGCTGTACCCAGTCACCGCGTTCGGCCTCGAAGCGGTTGGTGCTCTGGCGGATCTCGGTGAACTTGGCCGGATCCTCCCATTTCACGCTGACCGGGCCATTGGCCTGCAACGCACGCGGGGCTTCCGGATCGGTCACCGCGCGTGGCGCAGCATGGGCGCCGCCTGCCACAAGGGCACTGGCCAGCAGAAGGGCGGCAGCAAGTGAGCGGTTCATGACGGTCTCCTGCATCCCCTGAGGGGGACGATATTGATTACGGATCGAGTGTGATCCCGCTCCCGGGCAACGGCAATGGCCGAATGCGTCATGCACAAGAGTGGTTGCCGCCAATTCATCGTCGTCAACCCTGACTGACGGCGCTTGACGCTGTGAATACGCTCTCTGGAACATGCTGTGTTTCCAATCCGGCCCGTCCAGACGCCCTTGTCCACACTGCCGCCCCTAGTGGAGCGCCCACCGATGATGGTGCCGGCGCCCGAACCCGACCTGCATCATGGCGTGCTTGAGCGCATCAACGCCGGTTTCTGCGTGATCCAGGTGCTGTTCGAAGGTGACCGCGCGGTGGACTACCGTTTCATCGAGGTCAACGACGCCTTCGAGCGCCATACCGGGTTGAAGGACGCACGCGGTCAGCGCATGACGGCGCTGGAGCCGCACCACGAGCAGGACTGGTTCCGCATCTACGGCGAGGTCGCACGCAGCGGCCGGCCGGCGCAGTTCGAGATGGAGGCACGAGCGCTGGGCCGCTCCTTCGCGGTCGACGCGGTGCGGGTGGGGCGACCGGGAGAAGACAAGGTCGGCATCCTGTTCTTCGACATCACCGCGCGCAAGCAGATGGAAGTGGAGCTGGGTGAAAGCGAAGCCCGCTTCAGCGCACTGGCCGATGGCCTGCCGATGCCGGTATGGGTACTCGACGAGCGCGGCCACGCCCGCTTCGTCAACAGCGCCTTCAGCGAATTCTTCGGTGGCGATGAAACGCGCGTTCCGGAAGATGTATGGCGCGGCCTGGTGCACCCGGATGATGCGTCCGTATTCGAGTACGAGCTGCAGGAAGCATTGAAGGCGCAGCGTTCGATGCATGCGCTGGTACGCGCGCGCCGCGCCGACGGCCAATGGCGCTGGCTGGAGATGAACGCGCGCCCGCGCTTCTCGCGCATGGGCCGCTTCATCGGCCTGGCCGGCAGCAGTCCGGACGTGACCGAACGCCGCGAGATCGAACTGGCACGCGAGGAGCTGCTGCAGTCCGAGCGCGCCGCGCGCAGTGCCGCCGAGAACATGGCGCGGTTGAAGGACGAATTCCTGGCCACGCTGTCGCACGAGCTGCGCACGCCGCTGACCACCATCCTCGGTTGGAGCGAACTGCTGCTGCAGCGGGTGGACAACACCAGCCCGCTGTACAAGGGCTTGAACGTGATCGCCAACAGCGCCGGCGCGCAGAAGCGGCTGATCTCGGACATGCTCGACCTCAGCAGCATGCTGCTGGGCAAGGTACAGCTGGAAGTGGAAATGCTGGATCTGCGCACGCTGCTGGGCGAGGCCATCGGCGCGCAGGAACTGGTGGCCGAGGGCAAGGCGCTGGACGTGCACCTGCAGCTGCCCGAGCAGCCAAGCCCCGTGCTCGGCGATGCCACTCGCCTGCAGCAGGTGTTCTGGAACCTGCTGTCGAACGCGATCAAGTTCACCCCGGCCGAAGGCCGCATCGACGTGCAGTTGCAGGCCGACGGCAACCACTGGGTGATTACGGTGAGCGATACCGGTGATGGCATCGCACCGGAGTTCCTCAACCACCTGTTCAGCCGCTTCCGCCAGGCCGATGGCACCACCACGCGCCGCCATGGCGGCCTCGGCCTGGGCCTGGCTATCGTGCAGCAGCTGGTTGAACTGCACGGCGGCACCGTTGCCGCCGCCAGCGAGGGCCATGGCCACGGCGCCACGTTCACCGTGCGCCTGCCGCAGCACCTGCCGGATGCCGAGCGCCGGCCGCTGCGCGAAGTCATCAGCGGGCCGATCCTGGAGCCGGTGATCGTCGAGCCGTATCCGCTGCGGGGCATGCACGTGTTGGCGGTGGAAGACCAGCCGGAGGTGCTGGAGTACCTGCGGCGCATGCTGGAAGAGCAGGGCGCCAGCGTGTCGGCGGCCAGTTCGGCCGGCGAGGCACTGGCACTGCTGGCCGACACCGGCCATCTGCAGTACCACGTGATGCTGACCGACATCGGCATGCCGGGCATGGATGGCTACGGGCTGGTACGCACGCTGCGCGAGGACATGGGCGTGGATGCCGCAACACTGCCCGCGGTGGCGGTGACCGCACTGGCGCGTGCCGATGATCGGCGCCGCGCGCTGGCCTCGGGCTTCCAGGAGCACGTCGCCAAGCCGTACTCGGTGGCGCAGCTGGTGGCTGCCGTACGCAAGGTGCAGGTGCCGCGCGCGGACAGCGCGCTGCACTGAACATTCACGGCCGATTGGCGAACCTGCAATCAGGAGGTCGCCGATGTCCCGTATTGCTCCCCGCATCCATACCGATCCGGCGCAGATCGCGCGCCTCGAAGCCCTGCTGCCGCAGCTGGAGGGCGAAACGCAGGTGGAACTGACCCTGCACGACGGCCGGCGCCTGCTCGGCACGGTGGCGGTGAAGCCGACCGTGCAGCAGTACCGCAATGACGCCGGCGATGAAGGCAGCAACGGCCAGTTGCGCCTGGATGACTACGACACGCCGGTGCAGCAGCACCATGTGTGGCTGGACGAGATCGCCAGCGTCAACCGTCTGCCACCCAGGGCGCCTTGATCGGATGTAGAGCCGAGCCCACGCTCGGCTGCGCCGTCACCCGAGCGTGGGCTCGGGCGCTACACCGGTGCATCAATGCTCGAACAACGTCGGCGTCGCCTCGAACCGCCGCGCATAGGCGCGTTCCTCCGCGACCCGGGCCACCTCGTCGTCGGCCAGGTCCGGCGCACCATACACTGCATAGGCCACGCTGCCATCGGCGCCATGGCCGACCTGGTGCAGCCGGTAGCGTGAGTGGCCGCCGCCGGTGTCCTCGGGGTAGTGCACGGGCGGATGGCTGCCTTCCAGGTCCATTTCACTGTTGTCGACCACGCCACCGACGAACAAGGCTCGCATGCAGGTTCTCCTGGGTTTCCGGGGGAGCCTCTACCCTGAACGTTCCAATGTTGCTGGCGGATCAAGGCCCCGTTCGGGTTTCGCAAAGCGGCCTGGCGGGGCCGGCCCGGCCAAGCCGGTACAATGGACGGCCCTCACGCTTGAAGTACCCGCGCCGATGGCCTCCAGCGACGACGCCCCCCTGCAGACCCTGTTCCTGCCGTTCTCCCAAGGTGCCCTGCGCTGGCCGGAGGGCCCGGTGGCCTTCCTGCGTGCCCGCGATGGCTGGCCGCTGCGAGAAGTGGCCGGCAACCGCGAGCTGCACTGCGAGCAGAGTTTTGCCCCGTTCGCGCAGCCGCTGCAGCAGGCCGCCGGCTGGACCGTCAGCGGCCAGCTGGACGATGCCGCAGGCAAGGGCCGCTACCCGCTGGTGCTGGTGCTGCCGCCGCGCCAGCGCGAAGAAGCCCGCGCGCTGTTCGCCCGCGCGCTGGCGCTGGTCGCCGACGGCGGCCGCATCGTCGCCTGCCAATCCAACAACGAAGGCGCGCGCTCGGGCGAGGGCGACCTCAAGCAGCTGGCCGGCCTCGGCGGCAGCCTGACCAAGAACCATTGCCGCGTGTACTGGACCGCCCCGCTGCAGGTCCAGCACGACGCCGACCTGGCCAAGCGCTGGTCGGCGCTGGACGCGGTGCGCCCGATCGTGGGTGGCCGCTTCCTCAGCCGCCCGGGCGTGTTCGCCTGGGACCGCATCGATCCCGCGTCGGCGCTGCTGGCCGAGCACCTGCCGGCCGACCTGGCCGGGCGTGCCGCCGACCTCGGCGCGGGCTACGGCTACCTGTCACGCGAACTGCTGGAGCGTTGCCCGAAGATCACCGCGCTGGACCTGTACGAGGCCGAGCAACGTGCGTTGGCGCTGGCCGAGCTGAACCTGGCGCCGCCGCCGCGCCCGCTGCCGCTGCGCTTCCTGTGGCAGGACGTCACCGCCGGCATCGAGCCGGGCTACGACGTCATCATCAGCAATCCGCCGTTCCACACGCCGTCGCGCGCCGACCGCCCGGACATCGGCCAGCGCTTCATCGCCGTGGCCGCGCAGGCGTTGCGCCCGGGCGGGCGCCTGTACGTGGTGGCAAATCGCCACCTGCCGTACGAGCACACCCTCAACGACAGCTTCGGTGCCGTGCGCGTGATTGCCGAGCGCGATGGCTTCAAGCTGGTCGAAGCGGTGAAGGGGAAGGGCCGGTGAAGCTGGTCAAGCACATCGCCAACCTGGGCTACGGCAGCCGCAAGCAGGTGCAGTGGATGTTCCGCGAGGGACGCGTCACCGACGCCGACGGCGAGGTGCTGTACGCCGACGACCAGGTGCCACACGAGGCCATCCGTGTCGATGGCGAGCCGCTGGACCCGCCGGCCGGCTTGTCGATCGCGCTGCACAAGCCGGCCGGCTATACCTGCTCGACCAAGGACACCGGCCGCCTGATCTACGACCTGCTGCCACCGCGCTTCCGCGACCGCGATCCGGTGCTGTCCACGGTCGGCCGCCTCGACCGCGAGACCAGTGGCCTGCTGCTGCTGACCGACGACGGTGGCCTGCTGCATCGGATCATCTCGCCGAAGTCGAAGCTGCCCAAGGTCTACGAAGTGGAGCTGAGCGACGACCTGCGCGGCGACGAAGCGGCGCTGTTCGCCAGCGGCACGCTGATGCTGGAGTCCGAGAAGACGCCCCTGCTGCCGGCTGAACTGGAAGTGCTGGATGTGCGCCGCGCGCGCCTTGTGCTGCACGAAGGCCGCTACCATCAGGTACGCCGCATGTTCGCCGCCACCGGCAACCACGTGCAGGCCCTGCATCGCAGCCGCGTCGGCGGGCTGGACCTGCAGGGGCTGGACGAGGGGCAATGGCGGCAGCTCACTTCCACCGACCTGGATACGCTGTTCGCTCCATGACCAACATTGCTGCGCTGCCGTTCCTCCCCGACGCCGTCATCTTCGACATGGACGGCTTGATGATCGACAGCGAGCGGGTCTCGCTGGCCTGCTGGAGCCAGGCCGCCGACGAGTTCGGACTGGGCCTGGATGAAACGGTGTTCCTGCGCATGGTCGGCCTCGGTGATCGCGACACGCACGCGCTGCTACGTGCGCAGGGCATCGAGGACAGCGTGATCGAGGCGGTGGCCGCGCGCTGCCACGAGCTGTATGAAGCACGCACGCAGACCGGCCTGCCGTTGCGGCCGGGCATCCTGGAGCTGCTGGAATTGCTGAAGGCGCATGCGGTTCCGCGCGCGGTGGCGACCACTACGCGGCAGCCACGGGCCAACCGCAAGCTGGCGGCGGCCGGACTGCTGCCGTACTTCGATGCGGTGATCACCAGTGGCGACGTGGCGCGGCCGAAGCCGGCGCCGGACATCTATCTGCTGGCCGCGCAGCGGCTGGGGCAGGCGCCGGAGCGGTGCCTGGCGCTGGAGGATTCGCCGGCGGGTACGCGTGCGGCACTGGCGGCCGGCATGACGGTGATCCAGGTGCCGGACCTGGTGCATCCGGATGAAGAGTTGCGTGCCCTGGGCCACCGCATCGTTGGATCGCTGGTGGACGCGCACGCATTGCTGGTGCCGTTGTTGCCGAAGTAACGGTGGGTGCCAACCGCCTCTGAGGGTGGGTGCCGACCGTTGGTCGGCACACCTGTTCCCATCACACCCGCCCGAACACCAGCGCGGCGTTGGTGCCACCGAAGCCGAAGCTGTTGGACATCACCGTATCCAGCTTCTGCTCGCGGCTTTCGCGCAGGATCGGGAAGCTCTCCACCTTCGGGTCCAGCTCGCCGATGTTGGCCGAACCGGCGACGAAGCCGTCGCGCATCATCAGCAGGCAGTAGATCGCCTCATGCACGCTCGCTGCACCCAGCGAGTGGCCGGACAACGCCTTGGTCGACGACAGCGGCGGTACCGCGTCGCCGAACACTTCGCGGATGGCGTTGAGCTCGGTGACATCCCCCAGCGGCGTCGAGGTGCCGTGGGTGTTGAGGTAGTCCAGCGGACGATCGACGCCCTGCAGCGCCATCTTCATGCAGCGCACCGCGCCTTCACCGGACGGAGCCACCATGTCGGCACCATCGGAGGTGACGCCATAGCCGATCAGCTCGGCATGGATGTGCGCGCCGCGGGCTACGGCGTGGTCGTAGTCTTCCAGCACCAGCATGCCGCCACCACCGGCGATGACGAAGCCGTCGCGGTCCTTGTCGTACGGACGCGAAGCGCTGGCCGGGGTCTCGTTGAAGCTGGTCGACAGTGCGCCCATCGCGTCGAACATCACGCTCATCGACCAGTGCAGGTCTTCACCGCCACCGGCGAACATGATGTCCTGCGCGCCATGGCGGATCATGTCCGCGGCGGCGCCGATGCAGTGTGCCGACGTCGCGCAGGCGGCCGACAGCGAGTAGCTGACGCCCTTGATCTGGTAGGCCGTGGCCAGGCAGGCCGAGACGGTCGAGCACATCGTGCGCGGCACCATGTACGGGCCGACCTTGCGCACGCCACGCTCGCGCAGCAGATCGACCGCGCCGATCTGCCATTCGCTGGAGCCGCCACCGGAACCGGCGATCAGGCCGGTGCGCAGGCTGCTGACCTGCTCGGCGCTGAGCCCGGCATCGGCGATGGCGTCGCGCATGGCCAGATAGGCGAAGGCCGCCGCATCGCTCATGAAGCGCTTCTGCTTGCGGTCGATCAGCGCGTCCAGATCGAGATCGACGCGGCCGCCGATCTGGCTGCGCAGGCCGGCCTCGGCATGGTCGGCCAGTGCAGTGATGCCGGAGCGCCCTTCGCGCAGCGCGGCCGAAACAGTATCCAGATCATTGCCGAGGCAGGACGTGATGCCCATGCCGGTGATGACGACGCGACGCATCAGAAGCTCCCGGTTTCAGTGAACAGGCCGACGCGCAGGTCGCGCGCGCTGTAGATTTCGCGGTCATCCACGTACATGCGGGCATCGGACTGGGCCATCACCAGCTTGCGGTTGATGACGCGGCTGATGTCGATCTCGTAGCGCACCAGCTTGGCGTCCGGCAGCACCTGGCCGGTGAACTTCACCTCCCCACAGCCCAGCGCGCGGCCCTTGCCGGGGGCGCCCAGCCAGGTCAGGAAGAAGCCGGTCAGCTGCCACATGGCATCCAGGCCCAGGCAGCCGGGCATCACCGGGTCGCCGATGAAATGGCAGCCGAAGAACCACAGGTCCGGGCGGATATCCAGTTCGGCGCGTACCATGCCTTTGCCATGCGGTCCGCCGTCCTCGCGGATTTCGGTGATGCGGTCGAACATCAGCATCGGGTCGTTGGGCAGACGGCCGGCAGCGGTGCCGAACAGTTCACCGCGTGCGCTGGCCAGCAGCTGTTCGCGGTTGAACGCGTGGAGACGGGTCATGAAGCACAATCCTGGAAGCGAAGAACAGGGAAACAAGCGCCCGAGAATGCCCGTGGAAACTGCGCCGATCAAACATTTCAACCGTACGCAACCGTAGTGTTTTCAAGGGAATACGCGCATCCTGTTGATGTGCAACGACCATACTTCGGCGTGTGGCCCGCCCGGCCCGCCCCCGCCCTTTCCACCTGACATGACCCGACTGCGCAAGATCATCCACGTTGACATGGACGCGTTCTACGCGTCGGTGGAGCAGCGCGACGATCCGTCACTGCGCGGCAAGCCGGTGGTTGTGGCATGGCGCGGCGCACGTTCGGTGGTGTGCGCGGCCTCGTATGAGGCGCGCGTGTTCGGTGTGCGTTCGGCGATGCCCGCCGTGCGTGCCGAGCGCCTGTGCCCGGATGCGATCTTCGTGCCGCCGGACTTCACGCGTTACAAGGCGGTGTCACAGCAGGTACGCGCGATCTTCCTTCGCCATACCGACCTGGTCGAGCCGTTGTCGCTGGACGAGGCCTATCTGGACGTGACCGAGCCGAAGAGTGGCATCGAACTGGCCACCGACATCGCCCGCACCATCCGCGCGCAGATCCGCGAGGAAACGAACCTGACTGCTTCAGCCGGGATCGCGCCGAACAAGTTCCTGGCGAAGATCGCCTCGGACTGGCGCAAGCCTGATGGCCAGTTCGTGATTCCGCCGCAGCGCGTGGATGCGTTCCTGGCACCGCTGCCGGTGAACCGGGTGCCCGGCGTCGGCAAGGTCATGGAAGGCAAGCTGGCCGCGCGCGGCATCGTCACCTGCGGTGACCTGCGGCAGTGGGCGCTGATCGACCTGGAAGAGGCATTCGGCAGCTTCGGGCGCAGCCTGTACAACCGCGCACGCGGCATCGACGAGCGGCCGGTGGAGCCGGACCAGCAGGTGCAGTCGATTTCCTCGGAGGACACCTTCGCCGAAGACCTGCTGCTGGAAGACCTGACCGAGGCGATCGTGCAGCTGGCCGGGAAGACCTGGAACGCCACGCGCAAGACCGAGCGCATCGGCCACACCGTGGTACTGAAACTGAAGACCGCGCAGTTCCGCATCCTCACCCGCAGCTTCACCCCGGAGCGCCCGCCGGAATCGATGGAAGAGCTGCGTGACATCGCCCTGTCGCTGCGCGCGAGGGTGGATCTGCCGGCCGAGACGCGTTACCGCCTGGTCGGCGTCGGCCTGGGTGGTTTCCGCGAAAAGGAGCCGGTGGTGCAGGGGGAACTGTTCGAGCACACCCAGACCGATCCCCCCTGATCGTTAATCCACGCATGGCGTGGATCTACGTGTCGACCAGGGTCGACACCCACCAGGAGCAGGTCATTCCATCCAGACAGGTTGCGGAGACATGCCATCCAGACAGATCGCAGAGAACCGTCGAAGGCGGGGTGGGTCCGGTTGCGGGGGTGTCCGCGGCATGGATGCCGCGGCCAAGCCCCCAGGGATGGGTTTACGGCGTCCCCCGCAACCGGACCCACCTCGCCATCCCACGGATAGCCAACTGTTGCTGTTGCTTCGGCTGTTGCCGTTGCATTGAGCAGGTGCAGGGCGCAGCCCTGCAAAAGACCCCCTACCTCATGGCCACTGCATCTCGCCCTTGGCCACCTTCGCACTCAACTCCAGCGACTCCACGCCCGCCAGCTTCGGGTAGCGCGCCTGCATCGCCTTCACCAGCGCAGCACTGTCCTTGGTCTTGGCCGCCTCGGCATCGAACGCGCGGATGTAGTCCGCCGTGAACGCCAGCGCACTCGCATCCAGCGCGGCACCCGGCGCGTAATGCCCCGGCACCACCACCTTCGGCTTCAGCGCCTGCAGCCGCTGCAGGGTCTGCAGCCAGTCGGCGTGCGATTTCGGCGTCTGCGTGTCGGCCATCCACACGTGTTCACCGGCCACCACCGGAATGCCGCCGACGATCGCGCGCAGCGACGGCACCGACAGCACCGTGCGGTCCGGGGTCGGGCCATCCAGGCCGATCAGCGGCAGGCGCTGGCCTTCCAGCTGCAGGGCATCGCCATCCAGCACCTGCGGCACCACGATGCGTGCCGGCACGTCGGCACCCATTTTGGGCCCCCAGTAAGCCAGCTTGCCGGCCTGGGTCTGCTGGATGTGGGCAACGGTCTGCGCGGTGGCGATGATGCGCGCTTGCGGGAAGGCGTCCTGCAGCGTGGCCAGGCCGAAGTAGTAGTCCGGATCGCCGTGGCTGATATAGATCGTCGTCAGCTGCTTGCCGCTGGCGCGGATCAGCTCGACCAGCTTGCGCGCGTCGCTGGCGCCGAACTGCGCATCGACCAGGATCGCGTCGTGGCGGCCTTCGATCAGTACTGAAGACACCGAGAACAGCGCCTGCGGGCCGGGATGGAAGGTCTGCAGGTACAGCTGGGATTTCGTTGCCGTGGCCGGTGCCGGGGTGGCCGGTGCGGCCATCAGCGGAGTACTGGTGAAACTTGCGGCCAAGGCGAGGGGAAGCAGCAGGGCAGCGGTGCGCATGGGCAATTCCTTGTGTCGGATGCGGAGTCGAGCGTGGGCTATGCCGAGCGTCCTTGCGCGGCCCCCTACGGGCCGTCGCAAGCGACGTTGGCAACGGCTCCTGCCGTTGCCTTCGGCTCTACAGGTAGGTAGCGCCGGGTCATGCCCGGCGGGCGCCGTGATCAGTACGCCGCGGTGATGATCTGTTTCGGGTACTGGTGCGCTTCCAGCTCGGCGACGAACGCAGCGCCGTAGTCGGCGTAGCTGATGCGGCTGTGGCCGCTGGCGTCGGCAAGGAAGCTCTTGGGCTGCACGCGGTACTGGCCGCGCTCTTCGCCCGGGCCGATTTCGGCGGCCGGCGAGAAGAAGGTCCAGTCCAGGTCGTCCACCGCCTGCAGGCGATTGAAGGCTTCACGATGGGCCAGCGCGTACGGCTTGTAGGCCTCCGGGAAGTTGGGGGTATCGACCAATTGCACGCCCGGCGCGACTTCCAGGCTGCCGGCGCCACCCACCACCACCAGGCGCGGTACACCGGCCTTGCGGGCGGCGGCGGCCAGCTGCGCGGCCACTTCGCCGACGCGGCCGATGTCATCGCCCGGACGCGGGCCATAGGCACTGGCCAGCACGTCGTGGCCGGCGATGGCGGCGACCAGCGCGTCCTGGTCATCCAGCGAGGCGATCACCGGATGGGCACCGGCCAGTTCGACCGGAAGGTCCTGCGCGCTGCGCACGATGACGGTGAGTTCGTGGCCGTTGGCCAGCGCGTGGCGGGCGATCTGGCGGCCGATGTTGCCGGTGGAACCAACGAGGGCGATCTTCATGGCAGGACTCCGTGGGGCGGTGTGGGGGGGAATGGGGCCACTCTAGGCCGCTGCAGTCGCTCGAAAAACAGCGTATAACGCGCTTGTTTGTTGCATGGATCGAGCATATGGACCGATTGACCGCCATGACCGTGTTCGTCGAGGTGGCCGAGCGCGGCAGCCTCACCGCCGCCGCCGAGGTGCTGGACATGTCGCGGGCGATGGTCACCCGCTACCTGGCCGAGGTCGAGGGCTGGCTGGGCGCGCGCCTGCTGCACCGGACCACGCGTCGGGTCAGCCTGACCGGCCCCGGCGAGGCGGCGCTGGCGCGCTTCCGGCAGATGCTGGCCATCGGCGAGGCGCTGCAGGGCGAACTGGCCAGCGACGATCCCGAGCCGCACGGCACGCTGCGGGTGACCGCCAGCGTGTCGTTCGGGCAGGCCCACCTGGCGCGGGCGGTGGCAGGTTTCGTCGCACGCCACCCGGCGGCGCGCATCGAACTGCTGCTGGTCGACCGCATGGTGAACCTGGTGGAAGAGCGCGTGGACCTGGCCGTGCGCATCGCCCGCCAGATTGACCCCAGCCTGATTGCGCGACGAATGGCCACCTGTCGCTCGGTGCTGTGCGCGACGCCGTCCTACCTGCAGGCACGCGGTACGCCCACCGCACCGGAACACCTGGCCGCGCACAACTGCCTCACCCATCACTACGTGGGCAAGAGCCTGTGGCAGCTGCACCGCGATGGCCGTTCACTGTCGGTGGCGGTGGGCGGCAACATCAGCGCCAACGAGGCCTCGCTGTTGCTGGAAGCAGTGCGTGCCGGTGCCGGCATCGCCATGCTGCCGACCTACCAGGTGGCGCCGCTGCTGCGCAGTGGCGAGCTGATCGAGTTGTTGCCCGAGTTCAGTCTGGACGAACTCGGCATTCATGCCGTGTACGCGTCGCGGCGCCAGCAGCCCGCTATCATGCGGCGATTCCTGGACTACCTGGCCGAGTGTTTCGCCAGCCCGGCCTTCCAGGATCTGGATTGGCGCCCACCGGGCAAGGAGAACACATGAACCATGGACAGGCCTTGATCGACCACAACCGTGCTGCCTGGGACCGCCAGGCCAGCGAAGTGCGCGAATGGTCGCGCCCGGTGGAGAGTTCCATCGTCGCCGCCGCGCGCGAAGGGCGCTGGCAGGTGCACCTGACCCCACGCGCGCTGCCGCTGGACTGGCTGGGCGATGTGCGCGGCCGCCGCATCCTGTGCCTGGCCTCGGGCGGTGGCCAGCAGGCACCGGTGCTGGCGGCGGCCGGTGCGGAGGTGACCGTGTTCGACCTGTCCGATGGCCAGCTCGAGCAGGACCGTAGGGTCGCGGCGCGTGATGGGCTGCAGCTGCGCACGGTGCAGGGCGACATGCGCGATCTGCACGCCTTCGCCAACGACAGCTTCGACGTGGTGTTCCACCCGATCTCCAACCTGTACGTACCCGACGTGCGCCCGGTGTGGACCGAATGCCGCCGCGTGCTGGCGCGCGATGGCATGTTGATGGCCAGCTTCTACAACCCGGTGCTGTTCGTCGGTGCACGCGATCCGCAGCTGGATACACAGGGTTTGATCCGGCCGCAGTACGCCATTCCCTATTCGGACCTGGAAGACCTGCCCGCCGCAGAGCGTGAGGCGAAACTCGCCCGCGGCGATGCCCTGACCTTTGGCCACAGCCTGACCGAACTGATCGGCGGGCAGCTGGATGCAGGCTTCGTGATTGATCGGTTCATGGAAGACTGGCAGCCGACGCCGCGCTTCCTGATCGACCGTTACCTGCCCACCTTTCTGGCCACCCGCGCACGCAGGATCGGCTGAGGCGGATCCCGGGGAAAAAGCACGGCGTACAATGGACGGCCCCACGTTGTACAGGCGTCGTCCCTTGTCGTATCCCTATCCGCTGGTCGTATTCGATCTCGATGGCACGCTGGTCGACAGCGCAGCTGACATCGCCGAAGCGCTGAACCGCACGCTGGAAGCCATCGGCATGGCACGCGTGCCGGAAGCCACCGTGCTCGGCTGGATCGGCGACGGTGTGCGCCGCCTGGTCGAACAGGCCGTGCACGCCGCCGGTCGTGAGGTGGACCTGGCTGAGGTGATGCCGGTGTTCATGGTGCACTACCGTGAGTGCCTGCTGCGCAGCCCGCGCCTGTTCGATGGTGTGGGCGAAGCGCTGGCGCAACTGCGTGCACACAACGTGCCGCTGGCGATCTGCACCAACAAGCCCGAAGCACTGGTGCCGCCGCTGCTGCAGCACCTGGGCATCGGTGATGCGTTCGCGCTGATACTGGGTGGCGATTCGCTGCCAGAGCGCAAGCCCAGCGGCGAACCGCTGCGGCACATCGCCGCGCACTTCGGGCTGCCGGTGGAGTCCTGCCTGATGGTGGGCGATTCGTTGACCGATTACCGCGCCGCCGAAGACGCCGGCATGCCGATCGCACTGGTGCGCTACGGCTATCCGCGCGGCCTGGACCTGGCCACCGCGCATGCGGTGGCGGTGATCGATGACCTGCGTGAACTGCCGGGATTGGCCGCCGGCGTCCCGGTGTAGAGCCGAGCCCATGCTCGGCTGCTTTGCTGCCTGAGCCGAGCATGGGCTCGGCTCTACAGAGAAGCGCAGGGCAATGCCCGGCGCCTTCTTTCACTTCGGCTGGTAACGCACGCTCAACTGGTACTCACGGCCCGGCTGGTTGAACCACGCCACCGTCTCATACCTGCGGTCGAACACGTTGGCGGCACGCGCCAGCAGCGACCACGACGGCGTCAGCGCGTACTCGGCACGCAGATCCAGGGTGCCGTAGCCGCCGACCTTCACCGAGTTGCTGGCGTTGTCATAGCGCTTGCCGGCACCTTGCACGGTCAGGCCGGCGCGGAGGTTGCCGAAGCGGCGGTCGATGTCCAGGCGCGCGGTCTGCTGCGCGCGGCGCGGCAGCCAGTTGTCGAACTGGGTGCTGCCGCCGGTGCGGTTGCGCGGGTCGGTGTAGCTCAGCTGGGCGTTGATGTCGAAGCCGGCCAACAGCAGGCCACCAGTCAGCTCGGCACCGCGAATGCGCGCCTTCTCCACCTGCTGCATCTTCATCGTGAGCGCATCGTAGGTGATCAGATCATCGATGCGGGTTTCATACACGTCCAGGCCCCAATGCCAGCCCTGGCCCTGCTGCGAAACACCCAGGTTGGCACTCTTGGACTTCTCCGGTTTCAACGTCGACACGCCGCTCCACGGGTCGTACAGATCGCTGAAGGTCGGTGCCTTGAACGCGGTGCCGTAGCTGGCATTGACGCGCAGGCCATGGCCCAGTCCCATCGCCCAGCCAACGCTGCCGGTGGCGTGGTTGCCGAACTGCTGGTTGTCGTCGTTGCGCGCGCTGGCCTGCAGCTGGTGGCGGCCGAAGCGGCCCTGGTACTGCACGAATACGCCGGTGTTGCGGCGGCTGTCGACGAGGTAACCCGCGCTGCTGCCATCCAGGTTGTCTTCGCTCCAGTCCACGCCTGCGCTCAGCAGCTGGCCCTCGGCCACGCCGAAGTCGCCCTGCAGCGAGGCGCTGTCGCGGTGGGTCTGCGCGTTGCCACGCGCGCCGGAATCACCGAGGTTGTCCGACTCGTTGTCGCTGCGGCCGACGTTGGCGGTGAATGCCAGGCGCTCGGACGGGGTGTAGCGCACCTTGCCGGCCAGCACCTGCTGGCGGGTTTCCGAATAGTTGTAGTAACCGTCGTAATGGTTCTTGCCGTCGGCGCGCAGTGCGCTGCCTTCCACGTTCCACTGGTCGTTGAAGCTGTAGCCGCCGCGCAGGCTCTTGGACAGGTTGCGGTAGCCGTCGCGGTCGTGTTCGTCGGCAAAGCAGCCGGCAGTGAACACCGAGGAAGAACCGCGGCAGGCATCGATGCCATCGGAGTGCTGGTAGGCGATATCGGCGCCGAACCAGCCGCGTTCGGTGCCGCCACCGATGCCACCGCTGGCTTCACGCAGGCCGTTGCTGCCGCCGCCAAGCTGGAAATGCGGGGCGAAGTCGCCCTGGTTGCGGCGGGTGAAGATCTGGATCACGCCACCAATGGCGTCAGCGCCGTACAGGCTCGACTGCGGGCCACGCACGATTTCCACGCGCTCGATCTGCGCCAGCGGCAGGTCCTGGTACATGGCCAGGCCGAGGTCGGCGCTGTTGATGCGCACGCCATCGACCAGCACCACGGTGTGGCCCGAGTTGGTGCCGCGCAGGAACAGAGAGCTCTGCTTGCCGAGCCCGCCGGCATTGGTGAGGTTGATGCCGGCGCGGCCGCGCAGCAGTTCCTGCAGCGAGGTGGCCTGGCTGGATTCGATCTGCGCGCGATCGATCACCTGTGCCGGCGCGATGCTGTCCTGCAGGGCAATCGGGGTACGGGTGGCGGTGACCAGGATCTGGTCGAGCGCAGTGGTGTCATCGGCGGCCTGGGCCAGCGCGGGCAGGGCGGCCAGCACGGCCAGGGACAGCATTCGGGACTGCAGCTTCATGGGGGACTCCAGGTGCCACGCACGCCCGCGTGGCGAAGGGGAGGAGCCGCGAAGGCAGGCATGCGCCGACGCCGCAGCGCACGCTGCGGTCATCCAGCGCCATGCCCACCGCATCGCGACCTGAGGCTTCCGGGCCGGTCTCCGGGCTTGCCGCCGGGTGGCGCGAGGCCACCGTCCAGGCGCCTTCCCATGCCCGTGGCACAGTGGCGTTGTTGCCTGGGACTGACGTGCTTACCGTTGCGGGGGCAGCGCCGGCCTGGCGTGGAATCACGCGTCACCGGCTTCCCGTTTCAACCTGCCGGCCATGGCCGCAGGTCACCTGGAAGTGGGCGCAGTCTACGGCATCGCAGGCACTCCCGTTGCGTTACGCCTGCTCGACTGCCTCGGCCGTGCCTTTAGAATGGTTGCTCGATCCCGTGGTGCCGTTGCCGATGTCCGCCCGTTTTCCGCTGTACCTGTGTCGCCCGTCCGGGACGCACGCATGATCCTCGACCTGGTCCGCCATGCCGGCAATGGCCGTGATGAATACCTTGATGGCCGCAGCGACCCACCGCAGCTGGCCGGCCTGCCGCAGGAACTGATCGAGGCATATGCCGCGCAGCCCTGGGAGCGGGTGATCAGCTCGCCGCGGTTGCGCGCGCTGCACACCGCCATGGCGCTGGCCACGCCGCGCGGGCTGGATGTGGAAGCGGATGAGGAATGGGAAGAGCTGGATTTCGGCGATTGGGACGGGCAGTCGCTGTTCGATCTGCCGGAGGACGCACTGGCGGCCTTCCACGCCGATCCGCATGCGTTCCCGCCGCCGAACGGCGAGAGCTGGGGACATTTCGAGCGGCGCATCGCGCGCGCGCTGGATCGCCTGCTTGATGACGATGACCCGGTGCCGACGCTGGTGGTCAGCCATGGTGGCCCGTTGCGCATGGTGCTGTCGCAGGTCTGCGGCCTGCCGATGTCGCTGTGCTGGGCCTTGCGAATCGACCACGGCACCCGCCTGCGGGTGTGGCTGGAGCGTGGCGAGGTCGGACTGGTGGGCGAGCTGCTGGAGCTGCAGCAGCCCTGATCTGCTCTTGTAGAGCCGAGCCATGCTCGGCTGCACTTCGATCAGAAAGGCCAGCCGAGCGGGGGCCCGGCTCTACAGAAGGGCGCGGCTCAATCCTCGTCCGCGCCTTGGGTCAGGCTGTCCTCAGCGTCATCATCGGCATCGAAGCGCTGCTCATGCACCGGGCCCGAGGCCGGGCCGGCTGCCTTCAGCGGATGCGCAGCGATGCGCGCTTCGTAATCCTGCACCAGTGCCTCGCGCTGTGGCTCGCTCAGCTCCTGCCAATGGCAGTCCAGCAACGCGCCTTCCAGCGAGTAAAGCAGGTTCAGGCTGGGCTTGAAGCCAGCGCGCTTGACCTTGACGAAGGCGCCGACGGCTCCGATCGCGACCAGGTCGTCGCGGCTGCGCAGGCCGACCTGGCGCAGCCACGCCGCACTTTTCGGGCCGATGTTGCGCAGCTTCGGTGCGCTCATCCCAACGCCTCGACGAACACGCGGGCGATGGCTTCCAGCCCGGCCTGATCCTCGGCGTCGAAGCGGCCGACCTTCGGGCTGTCGATATCGAACACGCCGATCAGTTCATCACCGCGCAGCAGCGGCACCACCAGTTCCGAGCGCGAGGCCGAATCGCAGGCGATGTGGCCGGGGAAGGCATCGACGTCCTCCACGCGCTGGGTCACGCGCTGGCTGGCGGCGGCGCCGCACACGCCCTTGTCCAGCGGGATGCGCACGCAGGCCGGCAGGCCCTGGAACGGGCCGACCACCAGCTCCTTGCCGTCGTACAGGTAGAAGCCCACCCAGTTCAGGTCGGGCAGGGCGTGGTAGACCAGCGCAGAGAGGTTGGCCGCGTTGGCGACGCGGTCGGACTCGCCGTAGACCAGGCCACGGGCCTGTTCCAGCAGCTGGGCGTATTGTTCCGGCTTGCTGCCGGTGAGCGAGGCATTGGCGAACATGGTTGCAGTCTAGCAAGCGCGCCGGGCCGGCGATAATGCACACACTGTTGCCCTGTTGGAGCCCTTCGATGCCGTTGCCCGCCACGCTGCCGCCCGCCCTGTTCGTCACCGGCACCGATACCGGGATCGGCAAGACCGCCACCAGTACCGCCCTGCTGCATGCGTTGCGCCGGCGCGGCCTGCGCGCGGTCGGGATGAAGCCGGTGGCCAGCGGCAGTGAGGACTTGGGGCAGGGCCTGCGCAACGAGGACGCGCTGGCGCTGCAGGCGGCCAGCTGGCCGGTGCCGGACTACGCGGACCTGAACCCCTATGCGCTGCGGCAGCCGTTGGCACCGGAGCTGGCCGCTGCCGAGGATGGCGTGCAGGTGGAGTTGGCGCCGATCGTGGCTGCGTTCGAACGACTGCGTGCGCAGGCCGATGTCGTGGTGGTGGAGGGTGTTGGTGGTTGGCTGGCGCCGGTATCGGCCACGCTGGATCAGCTCGATCTGGTGCGCGCGCTGAAGTTGCCGGTGCTGCTGGTGGTGGGCATGCGGCTGGGCTGCGTGAACCATGCGCGGCTGACCGCGCAATCACTGCAGGCCAGCGGCGTGGACTGCCTGGGCTGGATCGGCAACCACATCGACCCGGCCATGCAGCGCCAGGACGAGAACATCGCCACGCTGCGGCAGCGCCTGCCGATGCCGTCCTGGGCGCGCTTGCCGTACCTGCCGGGGGCGGATGGTCAGATCCTGAGTACGCACCTGCTCGAATGAGCTGCTTACTGTAGAGCCGAGCCCATGCTCGGCTCAGCGGGGACCGTCAGCGCAGGGCAGCCGAGCGTAGGCTCGGCTCTACAGGAGCTGGCGCACTGCCAGGTCCCCCGCGATCGCACCCAGCCGCTCCACTGCGCCAATGAAGCGCGCATCCAGCGTCTGGCAACACGACAGCCGCAGGCAATGGCGATACCGCGCGCCACGTGAATACACCTGGCCAGGCATGAACACGATGTCCTCGTTCAATGCACGCTCGAACAGCTCGCGCGTATCCACGCCCGGCAGTTCCAGCCACAGCAGGAAACCGCCCTGCGGTTCAGTGGCGCGGGTGCCGGCCGGGAAGTGCTCGGCCACCAGTTGGCGTAGTCGTCCAACCTGTTCACGGTACAGGCGACGCATGCGATGCAGGTGGTGTTCGTAGCTGCCCGCTTCCAGATAGGCCGCCACCGCATCACCCAGCAGCTGTGGCTCGCCACCGGTGGACTGGAACTTCAGCAGCGCGATGCGTTCGGCGAAGCGACCGCCATCCAGCCAGCCGATGCGGTAATCCGGCGCCAGCGTCTTGGAGAAGCCGCCGACGACCATCACCCAGCCGTCGCGATCAAACGCCTTCAGCAGTGGCGCCGGCGGCTCGCAGAACTGCAGCTCGGCGTACACCGCATCTTCGATCAACGGCAGCTGCCGCGCGTTGACCAGCTCGGCCAGGCGCTGTTTGTCTGCGGTCTGCATGGTGCAGCCCAGCGGGTTGTGCACCGTGGGCATCACCACCAGCGCGGCCAGCGGCGTGTGCTCCAGCATCGCATCCAGCGCGTCGACGTCCAGGCCGTGCTGCGGGTGGGTGGGTAGTTCGATGGCCTGCAGGCCGAGGTTGGCCAGCAACGGGTACAGATTGAAGTAGGACGGTGCTTCGATGCCGACCGCGTCGCCGGGCTGGGTCACTGCACGCAACGCCAGCTGCAGCGCTTCCATTGCACCGTGGGTCAGCAGCAGGCGCTCGGCGTGGGTGTGCAGGCCCATGCGCGGACCACGGCGCACGATCTGCGCCAGCAGCCGCGGTGAACCATTCGGGCGCGCGTAGGTCTCCACCGTCTGTTGGCCATGGCGCAGTACCTGCGCGGTGTGCTTGGCCAGCTGCGCGCCGGGGTAGAACTGGCGACCGCGCGGGCCGGCGAAGGCCAGATCGATCACGCCCGGGCGGCGCTGCGCCTCAAGCACGCGCGCCATCAGCACCTGCTGCAGCGGTGCGGTGGGCGCCGAGGGCACATCGCGCAACGACCGTTCCGGCACCGACAGCCGTGGCGCGACCTCGAAGCCAGCCTTGGGCCGGGGAATCACCAGGCCGGCGTCTTCCAGCTGGCGGTAGGCGGCGATCACCGTGTTCAGGCTGAGCCGGCGCTGCAACGCCATCTGCCGCAGCGAGGGCAGGCGGCTGCCTACTGGAAGCCGGCCGCCGTGGATGGCCTCGGCCAGTTCATCGGACAGCCGCTGGTAGCGGGGGGGAATCATCGAGGCCTGGTCATCTGTATCCATCGAATATCCCGTCATCTGGTGCTGTACCCATGAAGATGACGAGCCTAGCATGTCGTTGTCGGCCGGGCCTGATCGGGGCACGGCCGGTACTTTCCAAGCGCACGGCTGGATGGCCGTGCGCCTTTTTTTGTGTAGAGCCGAGCCCATGCTCGGCTGCTTTTCCGCCAACAGCAGCCGAGCGTGGGCTCGGCTCTACAGAAGAGCAGCGCCAAGCACCGATCAGCCCCAGGGGAAATGCCGTCAGCGCATCGGCACCAGCACCGCATCGCGCCGGTACAGCGCCGGAAACTGCTTGCCCAGGGCGGCCAGCTTCGGCGCGTCGTAGTAGCGGATGTAGGCCGCCTGCGGGTAGTTGGTCATGTAGTTCTGGTGGTAGCTCTCGGCCGGATAGAAACGCTGGCCGCTGACCAGCTGGGTGACGATCGGTGCGCGGTAGCTGCCGGCCTGGCCGAGCTGGGCGATGTAGGCGCGGCTGGCGGCCTGCTGGCGGGCATCGTCAGTGAAGATCGCCGAACGGTACTGGCTGCCGTGGTCGGGCCCCTGGCGGTTGAGCTGGGTCGGGTCGTGCGCCACCGAGAAGAACACCTGCATCAGCTGCCCGTAGCTGACCTGGCGCGGGTCGTAGTCGATCTTCACCGCCTCGGCGTGGCCGGTCTGGCCGCTGCTGACCCGTTCGTAACGCGCGTTGGCAGCGCTGCCACCGATGTAGCCGGAGACCGCATTGCTCACACCCTTGACGTGCTGGAACACACCCTGCACACCCCAGAAGCAGCCACCGGCAAACACCACGCTGGCGTGGGTGGCGTCATCGCGGAAGGCGGCATCGCCGCTGGGGGCAGGCAGCGCCTTGGCCTGCGCGCTGGCGTCGACCGGTGCCGCGATGGCGCCGTGGTCAACCAGCAACACACCGGCGATGAGTGCCGCGGCCACTAATCCGGCAACGCCAGCAGCAACGCCCTGTTCAAAGGAGAGTTTCATCGTGTGCTCCCGGTTCAACCGAAGGTGAAGGCATAGGCCTGCACGCCCGCATCGAGGAATTCGATCTCGAAGCGGTGCGGGCCGACCGTGCCGCGTTGGCGCACCAGCTGGTACAAACGGTGCTCGTTGACCACGCCGCTGCCATCGGCGCCGACATCACTGCCGGCATCGGCAGCGGGCAGCGGCTTGCCATCCAGCAGGACGCGGAAGCGCACTGGCTTTCCTTCCTGGCCCGGCGCCAGCACCAGGTGCAGGTCGCGCGCATGGAACTGGAAGGCGATGCGGCCACCGGCCTGCTGTAGTTGCGCAGCCTCGTCGGTAACGGTCCAGCGTCCGGACAGGCCCCACTGGTTCAACGCCAGGGTGGCCGGCAATGTGTAGTCGAACGCGGTGTCGCCGCGTTGCCCACCGGGTGAGGCGAACTGCTCGGCACGGGCGTGGCCGAGGTAGGTTTCCGGCGAGCGCAGATTGCCCATGTCGGCCTGCACGGCCACGCCCTGCAGGTCCGCGGCGGCGGGATCGGCTGGCGGCGGCAGATTCGTCTGGCCGGCCTCTGTCAGCAGGCGGCGGATCACCTGTTCCGAGCGTGCGTAGTTGCCTTCGCCGAACTGGTGGCCGCGGATGTTGCCCTGCGCATCAACGAAGTACTGCGCCGGCCAGTAGCGGTTGTTGAACGCGCGCCAGATCGTGTACTGGTTGTCGAGCGCCACCGGGTACTCGACCTTCAGCTGCTGCACCGCCTTCATGACGTTGCGCGGGTCACGCTCGAAGGCGAACTCGGGCGTATGCACGCCGATCACCACCAGCCCGTGTTCGCGGTAGCGGCGTTCCCATTCGTGCACGAACGGCATCGCGCGCAGGCAGTTGATGCAGGAGTACGTCCAGAAATCGACCAGCACCACCTTGCCGCGCAGTTGCTGGGCCGTCAGCGGCGGACTGTTGAGCCAGCCTGTGGCACCGTCCAGCGCGGGCAGGGCGCCTTCGACCGGTAGCGGTGCATCGGCACCCGCATCGGGACCCGCCATCATCATCATCGGCGATGCTGCCGGCTGCGCACCAGGAACGGCATCCAGCAGGCCCTGTTCGATGCGCGCGGTGCTGACCGTGGACAGGCGGGTCAGCAGGCCGGTATCCCAGCCAAGCCCGATCGCCACCACCGCCAGCAGCGCGGCCACGCCCAGCACCTTGCGCAGTACGTCGCCGAGGCCAAGCCGCGCCTGCAGCGCGCGGAACACGCGGCCACCCACCCATACCGCCAGCGCCAGCGCGGTGATGGCGCCCAGCGCGTAGGCCAGCAGCAGCGTGCTGGTGCCGACGCTGGCGCCGTGCAGCGCGGCACCGGTCAGCACCAGGCCGAGGATGGGCCCGGCGCAGGGTGCCCACAGCAGGCCAGTGGCGATGCCGATCAGCAGCGAGGTCCATGCGCCGCCATGACCTGCGGCATCGGCGGCATCTGCACGCGCGCTCAGCCGCGCACCCACGCGCTGGAACGGCGCCAGCAGATGGTCGGCCAGCCGCGGCCACAGCAATGCCAGCGCGAACAGCGCCATCAGCAGCAAGGCGATCCAGCGTCCGATCTGGTTGGCCTGTGCCACCCATTGGCTGCCCACCGCGGCCAGGCTGGCGACCACGGTGAAGGTGATTGCCATGCCCAGCAGCAGCGGCAGCGTGCTACGCAGGAAGGGGCGGTCGGCACGTGCGAACACGAACGGTAGTACCGGCAGGATGCACGGGCTGAGCAGGGTCAGCGCGCCCCCCAGATAGGCAAGCAGCAACAGCAGCATGGTCAGGCTCCGGAAGTGGTGGAAGAACCGACCGGCACGCGCCAGCCGTCAGCGGTGCCCTCTCCGGCACCGGGAACGAACACCATGGCCGCACCGTTCATGCAGTAGCGCAGCCCGGTCGGGCGCGGGCCGTCGTTGAACACGTGGCCGAGATGGCCGCCGCAGCGGCGGCAGTGCACTTCCACCCGCAGCATGCCGAAGGTGACGTCGCGGTCTTCGCCGATGGCGTTGTGCAGCGGCGCCCAGAAGCTGGGCCAGCCGGTGCCGCTCTCGAACTTGGTGGAGGAGGAGAACAGGGGCAGCGCACAGCCGGCGCAGGCAAACGTGCCCTGCCGGTGCTCCTTGTTGAGCGGGCTGCTGTACGGGCGCTCGGTGGCCTGCTGGCGCAGCACCGCGTACTGCGCCGGGGTCAGGCGCTGGCGCCAGTCGGCATCGCTGTGCATGACCTCGAACTGTCGTGCCGGACGTGCTTCAGCGGCGGCTGGGGCGGCACGGCTGCAGGCCCCCAGGCCGAGCAGGCCGGCGGCGGTGGCAACACCGCCCAAGCCCAGCAGGTGGCGGCGGGTGAGGGACATGGCGGACTCCGGGATGGGGCGACGGGGCCATGCTGCGCCCGCCCGGGTCAACGAATCCTCACGCAGGATTCAATTTTTCGTGAGGTATCGACGGCCGTCCCGCGCCACAATGCGGGCAGCCTCCCCACTGGCCCCGAGCTGCCGATGTCCACCAAACGCGTGCTGATCGTTGAAGACGACGCCCACATCGCCGACCTGCTGCGCATGCACCTGGGCGATGAGGGCTACGACGTCGCCCATGCCGCCAGCGGCGACGCCGGCCTGCGCCTGCTTGAGCAGGAAGGGCCATGGGATGCGCTGGTGCTGGACGTGATGCTGCCCGGCGTGGACGGCCTGCAGGTCTGTCAGCGTGCACGCGCGATGGCGCGCTATGTGCCGATCATCATCATCAGCGCGCGTGGCAGCGAAACGCAGCGCATCGTTGGCCTGGAACTGGGTGCGGATGACTACCTGGCAAAGCCCTTCTCGATGCCGGAACTGGTGGCCCGCGTACGTGCGCTGCTGCGCCGGGCCGAGGCGATGGCGCAGAGCGCGCGCATCGATGCCGGTGCGATCGAGCTGGGCGGGCTGCAGCTGGACCCGGTCGCGCGCACCGCTTCGGTGGATGGCAACGCGCTGGAGCTGACCCCGCGTGAGTTCGACCTGCTGTTGTTCTTTGCCCGTCATCCGGACCAGGTGTTCGCGCGCATGGAGCTGCTCAACCAGGTATGGGGCTACCAGCACGACGGTTACGAGCACACGGTCAACACCCACATCAATCGGCTGCGCAGCAAGATCGAGCCGGACCCGGCCAACCCGCGGCGGCTGCTGACGGTGTGGGGGCGCGGCTACAAGCTGGTCGATCCGGCCGGGGCGGCGGCATGATCAAGCCGAACCTGTGGCAGAAGCTGGCAGCAGTGATCGCCGCGCTGATGCTGATGTGCTGCATGGCGCTGCTTGCGCTGCAGATGCGTGCCAACACCCGCCACGAGCAGGAGGTGGTGCAGCGGCTGTCGCTGGGCCTTGCCGAGCACATCGCCCAGCGCAGCGAGCTGATGGATACCAGCGGCATGCGCGATGCCGCGGTGCGCGCGCTGTTCGGCCAGCTGATGGCGGTCAATCCCAGCGTCGAGGTCTACCTGCTGGACGACCAGGGGCGCATCCTCGGCCACGATGCGCCCACAGGCCATCTGGTGCGCAACCGGGTGGACGTGGCACCGCTGCGCCGGCTGCTGGCCGGTGCACCGTTGCCGATCCTCGGCGATGACCCGCGCAGCGCGGATGGCCGCAAGGTGTTCAGTGCCGCGCCGCTGATCGTGCAGGGTCGCCAGGCCGGTTATGTGTACGTGGTGCTGGTCGGCGAACACCGTCAGATGTTGTCCGACGACCTTGCCGCCGGCAGCCAGTGGAACACCACGCTGTGGTCGGTGATGCTGGTCGGCAGCCTGGGCCTGCTGGCCGGGCTGGTAGCGTTCTATTGGGTGACCCGCCCGTTGCGGCGGCTGACCCGGCGCATCCAGGCCTTCGATATCGATGCGCCGACGCCGCTGCCGCCGCCCGAGCCGCTGCGCCCCGGTGAGCGCGACGAACTGGTGATCCTGGAACACGCGCACGCGCAGATGGCGCAGCGGCTGGGTGAGCAATGGCAGCAGCTGCGCCAGCAGGACCTGCAGCGGCGCGAGCTGGTCGCCAACATCTCGCACGACCTGCGCACGCCGCTGTCGTCGCTGCACGGCTACCTGGAAACGCTGGCATTGAAGGATGCCACGCTGTCACCGGACGAGCGCCGCCGCTATCTCGGTATCGCTCTGGCCCAGAGTGCCAAGGTCGGTCGGCTGGCACGCGCGCTGTTCGAGCTGGCACGGCTGGAGCACGGCGAAGTGCGGCTGGAGTGGGAGGTGTTCGCGCTGCCGGAACTGCTGCAGGACGTGCTGCAGAAATTCGAACTGGCTGCGCAGGCGCGCAACCAGCGCCTGCACGCGGATTTCCCGCCAGGCCTGCCGCCGGTGCGCGCCGATCTGGGCCTGGTCGAGCGGGTGCTGACCAACCTGCTCGACAACGCGCTGCGGCATGCGCCCGAGGGGGGCCGGATCGAGGTGCGCCTGTGCGCGACGCCTGACAGCGTGGAGGTGAGCGTGGCCGATGATGGTCCAGGTGTTGCCCCTGCACTGCGCACGCAGCTGTTCCAGGCACCGGCCGCGCTCGGCGCGCGACGTGGCGAGAACGGCGGGTTGGGCCTGCTGATCGTGCAGCGCATCGTGCAGCTGCACGGCCGTCGCATCGAACTGCATGACAGCGAGCGCGGCGCGCTGTTCGTGTTTGCGTTGCCGCGCGCGGAACCGGCGGCCTAGCAGGTCGCCTCGCACTCCACCACGCCGCCGCTTTCCAGCGGCAGGTGCAGGCGGATGCAGGCACCGCCCAGCTCCGAATCGGTCACCTCCACGTGGCCGCCGTGCTTGTCGGCCACCACCTGCACCAGGGCCAGGCCGAGGCCGAAACCGGGGCTGCCGGGGTCCAGCCGCACGTAGGGCTGCAGTACCTGGCCGCGCAGTTCGGGTGCGATGCCGGGGCCGTCGTCCTCCACCTGCAGGCACAGCCAGCCGTCGTTGACGGTGCTGGCGATGCGGATCTGGCGTCGTGCGTAGCGCAGGGCATTGCCGAGCAGGTTGCGCAATGCCAGTTCCAGCATGTGCCGATTGACGTTGACCAGTCCGACCGGCGACAGCGCCTGCTGCACGGGCATCGGCAACGGCGCGAACTGGGCGACCACGCCGCGTACCAGTGCCGCCAGCTGCAGGCGCTGCCGGGTCAGCTGATGGCAGCGGCCGAGTGCGGCGTACTCGACGCCGGCATCGGTGAGGTGCTGCAGCCGATCGACATCGGTGCGCAGGCCGCCCAGGGCATCACGCTGGATCTCGTCCAGCGCGGTGTCCTCCAGGTCGGCCAGGCCGAAGCGCATCCGTGCCAGTGGGGTGCGCACTTCATGCGCCACCGCCTGCGCCAGTACGCGCTGGCTCTCCAGCAGCTGCTGCAGCTGCTCGGCCATATGGTTGAAGGCATTGGCCAGCGGCCGCACCAGCGCGGTGCCGGCGCGTGGCGCACGCGTGTCCAGCTGTCCGTCGCGCATCTGCCGTGCCGCCTGCGCCAACTGCGAGACGTCGCGCCACAGGCGGTAGACCATCACGTACATCGGCAGTGCCACGGCCACCATCAGGATCAGCAGCAGGATGGCCACGCCGGACACTTCGCTGTCCTGCCAGCCCTCGTCGGGCAGCGCTTCGTCCAACGGCCCCAGCATCACTGCATAGTAGCTGTCGCCGATCCGCTGAAGGCTGCGCATGTGCTCCAGGTCGATCTGCACGCGGCCGTTGTTGAAGGGGGGGCGCTGGCTGGCCGGCAGCTCCTTCATCGCCTCGGCCAACGGCACCATGCGCAGGGCATAGGCGAAGTCGGCGTCCAGTTCGCGCGCCAGCGTCGGCCACTGCTCGCGCGGGGTTTCGGCGAAGCGGTGCTGCAGCAGGGCATGGGTGCCACGCATTTCGGCCTGGAGCCCGGCTTCGGTGCGGTCTTCCAGCAGCGCGTCCCAGGCCCACAGGCCGAGCACGATCAGCAGCAGATGGGCGACCAGGAAGCCGATGCCGTAGCGCAGGAAGTGGAAGGCGTGGCCGCGCATCGCCGAGGGCGTACGCTTCATCCCCATGCCGATCGGCTGAACAGGTAGCCGCGGCCCCGCACGGTCTTGATCCGTTCCGGCTGCTCCGGGTTGTCGCCCAGCTTGCGGCGCAGGCGCGAGATGCGGGCATCGATCGAGCGGTCCAGGCCGTCGAAAGCGATCCCGCGCAGGCCGCGCAGCAGCGCGTCGCGGTCGAGGATCTGCCCCGCGTTGCTGGCCAGCAGGAACAGCAGGTCGAACTCGGCGGTGGTCAGTTCCAGCAGGGCGCCCTGCAGGTGCACGTTGCGGGTGGACGGGTCGATGTTCAGCTCGCCGAAGCGCAGGCTGCCGTCGCGCGGCTCGACCCGGCGGTGGCGGCGCAGGTGGGCGCGCAGGCGGGCCAGCAGCACCCGTGGTTCGATCGGCTTGCCGATGTAATCGTCGGCGCCCAGTTCCAGTCCCAGCACCTGGTCGATGTTGTCGGTGCGGGCGGTCAGCACGCAGATGATGCCGTCATAGTGGGGCCGGATCTGCCGACACACTTCGAAACCATCCTGGTCGGGCAGGCCGACATCGAGCAGGACCAGAGCCGGCTTCTCGGCCAGGATCCGGGTCACCGCACGCTCACCGCTGCGCTCGTGAGCCACCTGGTAGCCATGCCGCTGCAGATAGTCGCTGACCATCGTACCCAGGCGGGCATCGTCTTCGACCAGTACGATATCCAGCATTTTCAAGGCCTCCGTGGACGCAAACGTACCGCCACGGCACGAGCGCGGCGATGCTATCCCAGCCTGTGGGCCGCCCGGGTCCCGGGGGCGGGCGCCATTCAGCCGGGGTTGCTGGCGCACGGGCCGGGCCTCAGGCCCGGCAACAACTTGGCGTCCAGCATAGCCTGTTGCTGTTACAAAACGTTACCTTCGTGATACATGCGGTGACCATCGCTGACAGCAAAGCGACTGACGCGGGGCCTGGGGCGGGCCGAGCATGGAGTCTCCTCCGCTCCGCGTGCCGTTCCCATGTCGCCCGCCGCCGCCTGCCTGCTGAACCCTTCCCGCCGCTGCCGCTGCGGAGGTGCCCGATGAGCGGCGTGGTCGGGGCCTGGCTGCCGCCCGCCGAGGACGAACACCTGCTGCAGCAGCTGGCGCCGATGCTGCGCGCCCTGCAGCAGCGCGGCCGTGGCCGCATCGGCTACTGGACCGACGCCGAGGCCGGCCTGGCGCTGGGCCATTGCCGGGCGCCCACCGATACGCCGTTGCAGCCCCTGAGTTCGGACTGTGGTCGTTACGTGCTGTGCCTGGATGGCCGGTTGTACAACCGGGCCGACCTGCAGTCGCAGCTGCGCGATCTGCCGCGCAGCTGCAGCGATGCCCGGCTGCTGCTGCAGGCGATCGTCGAATGGGGCGTGGAGCGGGCGCTCTCCCGCATCGAGGGCGCATTCGGTTTCAGCGTATGGGACCGCGAGTCGCGCAAGCTGTGGCTGGCCCGCGACCCGGTCGGCGAGCGACCGCTGTATTACGGCTGGTACCAGGGCCAGTTCCTGTTCGCCTCCGAGCTGAAGGCGCTGCAGGCCTTCGCCGGTTTCGCGCCGAGCATCGACCAGGATGCGCTGAGCCTGCTGCTGCGCCATGACTATGTGCCGGCACCACACACCATCTACCGCGGCATCCACAAGCTGGTGGCAGGCGCGATGCTGCGCATCGATCTGAATGACCATGCGGCTGGCGGTTCCAGCCAGGCCGCACAGGGCGGCTCACGCTACTGGTGCGCACGCGAAGCGATGCAGAGCGCACTGCAGGAACCACTGCAGCCGGAACCCAGCCTGGAGCAGGCCACCGACCAGCTGGAAGCGGTACTGCAGAAGGCCATTGCCGCACGCATGCACTCGCCGCTGGCCTGCGGCGCGTTCCTGTCCGGTGGCACCGATTCTTCATTGGTAACCGCAATGATGCAGGCGCAGTCGACCCTGCCGATCGAAGCCTGGACGGTCGGTTTCGACGATCCCGGCCATGATGAGAGCGACTGGGCCTCGCAGGTCGCGCGCCACCTGGGCGTGCAGCATCACCTGCACCGCATGGACGCGCGCCAGGGCCTGGACCTGCTGCAGCGCCTGCCGCAGGTCTGGTGCGAGCCGTTCGCCGATGCCTCGCAGCTGCCGACCCTGCTCGCCAGCGAACTGCTGGGCGCTCGCAAGCCGGTTGCACTGACCGGTGATGGTGGCGATGAACTGTTCTTCGGTCACCCCAGCTACGGCCGCGCGCTGCGCAATGCACGCCTGTGCGGTGGCCTGCCGGACTGGGTGCGTGACCTGGCACGGCGCAGCGGCAACCGCATGAACGTGGAGCGTGGCCGCCTCGGCGGCTGGCGTGCGCTGGTGGCCGAGGTCGCTGCCAACGACGTGGAAGGCCACTACCTGCAGCGCGTGACGCGCTGGCGGCAGCCGGCGCAGGTGGTGCTGGGCGCACGCGAGCCGATGACGATCTTCCAGCAGCAGGACACCGCGCTGCCGGCCGAGGCGCGCATCCAGCTGCTGGATTTCCGCATGGACCTGGCCGAAGGCATTCTCGCCAAGGTCGATCGTGCCGGCATGGCGGCGGGTGTGGAAACGCGTGCACCGCTGCTGGACATGGAGGTGGTGCGGTTGGCCTGGCGCCTGCCGCAGCACCTGAAGTACCACGATGGCGAGCACAAGCTGATCCTCAAGCACCTGCTGGCGCGCTACCTGCCCGAACCGCTGGTGTATCGCCCCAAGCGCGGCTTCGGGCCGCCGATGGCGCGCTGGTTGGCCGGCCCGCTGCGCGATTGGGCGGAGGCGCTGCTGGACCCGCAGCTGCTGCGCAACCAGGGCTGCTTCGATGCGGCGCGGGTGCGCGGTATCTGGGAGGCGTTCCTGCGCGGTGAGCGCAAGTGGCACACGCACCTGTGGAACGTGCTGATGTTCCAGGCGTGGCACCAGCATTGGCACGGTAATCGCGGGCGCTGAGGTTCCCTCGCGGTGTGTTGTGCGTAGCGCAGGGCGGAGGCCCTTGCGTACGAATGTCCTCCGGCGCCTCCTTGAAAGGCTGCCGCGAGCACTGCGCTCTACCTACCGCACGCCGAGCCTCGTCGGGGCGGGCAGGGGTTTGGGCAAAGTAAAGGAGGAGGTGACGGCCAACGGCCGGCGCCGGGGGACATTTGCCCAGGCCCCTGCCCGCCCCGGCGGGGCCAATCAGTTCGCAGAGAAGTGAGACGAAGAAGTGCTCTGCAATCCGGACGCCAGGCAAAAAAAGACCCGGCAGAGGGAGGGATCTGCCGGGTCCGGATTGCATGGGGGGAGGGACCCATGCAATGAGCGTTGCGTCGCGTCAGTGACTGTTCGCGTCCGCGGTTGATGCGTTGTAACCCTGCGCCAGTTCGGACCAGGCCTTGCTGGCCTGCAGGCCGAGACCGACCATGTCCTGCTGGGCCTGGCCCAGTCGTTGCAGGTTGTCCTGCCACAGTTGCGCGCCCTTGGAGAGCGTCCCGGCCGCATCTTCGCCGCGGGCCAGTTCACCCAGCCAGCCGCCGGTCGCGGTCAGGTTGCGCTCCATCACCTTCAGCTGCACGCCGAACATGCTTTCCGCGTTCTCCAACGCCAACCGGTTCGCGCGCGTTGCCGCGGCTGCGAGCTGGCGGGTGGCATCACTGAAGCGATCGCTGAAGGCGGCGGCCATGGGGCATCAGGAAGTGGCTTGATGCATTGCAGCATACGCCCTTGATGCCGCATTGCAACAAAAATAACAAAGGCGCCCAGGGCGCCTTTGAAAAACCTTTCAGATCAATGGCTTGATCAGACGGTAGGGCCGCGGTAGCGGCAGCCCGAGGTGCAGGTTTCGTGCACGGTGATCTCGCTCAGCGCCGGCAGGCTGGGCTTGAGTTCATTCCAGATCCACACTGCCAGGTTCTCGCTGGTGGGGTTCTCCAGGCCGGGAATGTCATTGAGGTAGTGGTGGTCCAGGCGGTCGTAGATCGGCTGGAAGGCCGCCTTCACGTCGCCGAAGTCCATGATCCAGCCGGTCTGCGCACCGGGCTTGCCCTCGACCTTCAGTTCCACCCGGAACGAGTGGCCGTGCAGGCGCGCGCACTTGTGCCCCGGCGGCACGTTGGGGAGGCGGTGCGCCGCCTCGAGCATGAAGACTTTGAAGATTTCCATGGCGCGATTGTACGCCGCGGGCAGCCGCGCAGCCTGAGTGGATGTTGGTCTTTCGTGAAGAAAGTCTTTTCATCCGGATGAAGAGATGATAGTTTCTCTTATATCCGTATGAAGAGATGTTATTGGCCGGACCCCGGCCAGGCATGGACTACTGCGGAACTTCATCGCCCTTACCACCTCCCCCACATCGTCATGCCCAAGCACACCCTGCTCGTGGCGGCCCTGGCCGTCGCTATGGCCGCGCCTTTGTCCGCCGCCGCCGAAAACTCCGCCGATGCCAGTGGCGAAGCCAGCACCCTGGCCGCTGTGCGCGTCACCGGTTCCAACATCAAGCGCACCGATACCGAGGCCTCCAACCCGGTACAGGTGATCGGCCGCCAGCAGCTGGAACAGACCGGCAAGGCCACCGTGGCTGACGTGCTGCGTTCGATCTCGGCCAACACCGGCAACGCCAGCAACGAAACCACCAACAATGGTTGGGCGTCCGGCTCGGCCGGCATCGGCCTGCGCGGCCTGTCGCAGAAGAACACGCTGGTGCTGCTCAACGGCCGCCGCCTGGCCAACTATGGTTTCCCGGCCGGAGGCCTGTCCGACACCTTCGTCGATCTCAACGCGCTGCCGCTGGTCGCGGTCGAGCGCATCGAAGTGCTCAAGGACGGCGCCTCGGCGGTGTACGGCTCCGACGCCGTGGCCGGCGTGGTCAACATCATCACCCGGCAGAACTTCGAAGGCGCCGAGATCGGCGGCAGCTTCGGCGGCGCCGACCAGGGCGGCCTGCACGAGCAGAACCTGAAGTTCGTCGGTGGCCTCGGCGACCTCGACACCGATGGCTACAACATCCTCTTCAGTTTGCAGGGCTACAACCGCGAGCGCCTCGATCAGGACGAGCGCAACCTGACCAGTAGCGGCATCTACACCGACAAGCCCGGTGGCCGCTGGAACGGCTGGTCGGCCAAGGGCGCGCGCTACCTGGTCAACGGTGTGTCGGTACCGATGCTCGATGCCAGCGGCAACTGCCCGGTCGGTACCACACGCGTCGCCAGCGCGCCGATCGACGGCCTGGCTGGTGATACCTGCGGCTTCAACCAGGCACCGTTCACCACGCTGATCCCCTCGACCAAGCGCTACCAGGCCTATGCCAACGGCACCTTCCGCCTGAGCGACAGCGTCGAAGCCTTCGGCGAAGTGCTGTACAGCCAGATCAAGAGTGCCGCGTGGTTCGGCAGCAGCCCGTTCTTCACCCTGGAGAGTGGCCGCTTCGCACTGAACGCGAACACCGGCCTGGCGGAGCCGGTGTCGTCGCTGCTGCCGGCCAACAATCCTTACAACCTGTACGGCCGTGCGATCCCGATCGAGTACACCTTCTTCGACCTCGGCGGCACGATCAAGACCAACCGCTCCACCGCCTACCGCGGCGTGTTCGGCCTGCGTGGCACCACCGCGTCGTGGGACTGGGAAGTGGCTGCGTTCGGTGCACGCAGCAGCGAGCGCGAGAGCGTCTCTGGTGGCTTCGCCAACCGCTGGGCGCTGGCCGATGCACTGGCCTCGGGCAGCTACAATCTGCTCAACCCGGCGGCGACGCCGCAGTCGGTGCGCGACTCGATCAACATCGCCACGCTGCGTCCGGCCGAATCCAAGCTGCAGGGCATCGATGCGAAGATTTCCGGCAGCCTGGGCCACACCTGGGCCGGCGAGATCGGCTTCGCCGCCGGTGCCGAGTGGCGCCGCGAGAAGCTCGATTCCAACAACCCGTGGCAGATCGACGCCGGCCTGCAGGTGCGCCCGGCCATCGCCGAAGTGCACGGCAAGCGCCAGGTCAGTGCGGCCTATGCCGAAGTGAACGTGCCACTGGCTTCGACGCTGGAGCTGTCCGCCGCCGCGCGTGCCGACCATTACGATGATTTCGGCGATGCCTTCTCGCCGAAGATCGGCCTGCGCTGGCAGCCGCTGGACTTCCTGCTGGTGCGTGCGTCGGCCTCGAAGGGCTTCCGTGCACCGTCGCTGTCGGAGAACTCCAACAGCACCAGCATCGCCTACGGCAGCGTGGTCGATCCGCGTGATCCGGACGTGCCGGGCTCGCGCCAGAACCCGACCTTCTTCACCGTCGGCAACAACGAACTGAAGCCCGAACGCACCAAAAGCGTGAACTTCGGCGTGGTGCTGTCGCCGTGGGCCAACACCAACCTGAGCGTGGACTACTACCGTATCCAGCTGGACAACCTGGTCGGCACCAACAACACCCAGACTCTGGTCAACGACAACGTGGCCGGTGCCGTGCAGCGCGATGAGCGCGGCAAGCTGCAGGCGGTCTACAACCGCTACCAGAACCTGAGCGAGCTGAAGACCTCGGGCATCGACGTTGAACTGCGCCAGCGCATTCCGACCGCTGCGCTCGGCGACTTCACCGTATCCTCGGCCTACACCCACGTGCGCGACTACCGTCGCCCGACCGTGGTCGGTGGGCCGCTGGTGGACTACGCCGGCAGCAACCTGGGCGCGACCCTGCCCAAGGACAAGGCCACCACCACGCTGGACTGGAAGCATGGCGATTTCAACGCAGCCGTGACCTGGTACTACACCAGCAGCTACCGCCAGGAAGCGAGCACCGCGGCCAAGGCCGTGCAGACGCGCGTCGGCAGCTACAGCCAGTACGACCTCTACCTGGCCTACACCGGTGTGGACAAGCTGACCGTGTACGCAAAAGTGCAGAACCTGGCCGACAGGACGCCGCCATACGACGCCTCGTTCCCGGGCATCCGCGCGCCGTACGACTTCAGCCAGTACGACCTGCGTGGCCGCTACTTCACGTTGGGCTTCGATTACCGCTTCTGATCCATCCGCCGCGGCCGGTCACCTGAAGGGACCGGCCGCGTGACTGTCTGCCGTTGTGTTCCAGGGGAGTCACCGTGTCCTTGCATCGCCGTGCCGTTCTTCCGTTGCTGCTTGCCGCCGCCACCGCACTGTCCTCGCCGCTGCCGGTGCAGGCACAGAGCGCGTACTTCTTCCCGCAGGCCACCGACGCGGCCGCGTTCGATACGTCCATTCCCACGCCGGAACAGTTCCTTGGCTATCCGATCGGCAGTCGTTACACCCGGCACGACCAGTTGGTGGCGTACTTCCAGGAACTCGCGAAGCGTTCCGATAAAGTCAGCGTGCGCGAGATCGGTCGCAGTTATGAGGGCCGCCCGCTGCTGATCGCCACCGTCACCACGGCGGGCAACCACGCGCGGCTGGAACAGCTCCGCCAGCAGCACGCGACCCTGGTCGATCCGGCTCAGCCGCGCAGCGCAGCCGGCGACAGCCCGGTGGTGGTGTGGCTGGGCTACAGCGTGCACGGCAACGAAACCTCCAGCGCCGAAGCGGCGATGCTGACCGCTTACTACCTGGTGGCCAACCGCAGCGCGGAAACCCAGCAATGGCTGCAGCAGGCGGTGGTGCTGTTCGATCCGGCGCAGAATCCTGACGGCCGCGACCGCGCCGCCAACTGGCACAACGCCTGGGCGTCCGATCCAGCCTCGGCCGACCCCGCCGACAAGGAACACGTCGAGCCATTCCCGCAGGGCCGCACCAACCACTACTTCTCCGATCTCAACCGCGACTGGCTTGCGCTGACCCAGCAGGACTCGCGGCCGAAGGTGGAGGTGTTCCATCAGTGGCATCCAAACGTGCAGATCGACTTCCACGAAATGGGCAAGGACAGCACGTACTACTTCGAGCCTTCGCCGAAGAGCATGCACAGCCCGTTGATTCCGGCGGCATCGTATGAATTCAACAAGACCCTGGCCAAGTACCACGCACAGGCGCTGGATGCGCTGGGTTCGCTGTACTACACGGGCGAGAACTTCGACAACTTCTCGCCGGTGTACGGCTCCACCTATCCGGACTTCCACGGCGCGGTCGGTGTGACCGTCGAGCAGGCCAGTTCGCGTGGCCGCGTGCAGGAATCGGTGAATGGCCTGCTGACCTTCCCGTTCACCATCCGCAACCAGGTCGCCACCGGGCTGGGCACCGTGCGTGGCGCGGTGGCCGAGCGCACTGGGCTGTTCGACCTGCAGAAGCAGTTCTTCCAGAGCGCGCTGAAGCAGGCCGCGCAGCAGCCGGTGAAAAGCTTCGTGTTTGGAGATGCGCATGATCCGGCGTTGACCCGCCGCCTGCTGGAACTGTTGCTGCTGCATCGCATTGAGGTGCGCGCGCTGGATCGTGCGGTGACCATCGATGGGCGACGCTTCGAGGTGGGCAGTGCCTATGTGGTGCCAGTGCAGCAGGCGCAGTTCCGCCTGGTGCATTCGATCTTCGCAGAGACACCGCCGATCAAGGGGGATGTGTTCTACGGCAGCACCAGTTACGCGATCGCGCCGGCGTATGGTGTGGCCTTCGCGGGCAGCCGCAGCCGCATCAATGGTGGCGCCCGCGTGGCCGCGCTGCCAGCGGAGCAGGGCGCAGTGCTGGGTGACCAGGCCGGCTTCGCCTATGTCATCGACTGGCGCGACTACAACGCCGGGCGTGCACTGGCCGTGCTGCAGGCCAAGGGCCTGAGCACACGCGCAACGTTCCAGCCGTTCACCGCTTCCACCGCACAGGGCGAGGCCGGCTTCGCCGCCGGCAGCATCGTCATTCCGGTGGCTGGACAACCACTGCAGGGCACGGCGTTGCTGGATGCAGTGAGTGCTGCCGCACGCGATGCCGGCGTGCAGGTGCATGCGTTGTCCAGCGGCCGCAGCCGCGAGGGCATCGACCTCGGCAGCGATGGCGTCAAGGCGCTGCGCAAGCCTGCGGTGGCACTGGTGATGGGCGAGGGCGTGGCGGCCACCGAGATCGGCTCGGCCTGGTTCCTGCTTGACCAGCAGTTGCGCCTGCCGGCCAGCAAGCTGGATCCGCAGCAGTTGGGCAAGGTGTCGCTGGACCGTTACACCACGATCGTGCTGTCTGGCGGCAGCTATGCCGCCGTTGACGCATCGGCGGTGACTGCCTTGAAGCGCTGGGTACAGGCCGGTGGCTCGCTGGTGACCTACGGCAGTGCATCGAAGTGGGCGATCGAACAGAAGCTTGCCGACGGCGAAAAGCTTGGCAAGGAAGAAGAGGCTGCTGATGAGAGCCGCCGTGCGTTCGGCGACCAGCGCGACATCGCTGCGATCGAGCGGGTCAGTGGCAACATCCTCAGTGCCGATGTCGATACCAGCCATCCGTTGGCGTTCGGCGTGCCGCGCCGGCAGCTGGCGATCAACAAGGAGAACACGGTGACGCTGCAGCCGAGCGCGAATCCGTTCTCGACGGTGGTGCGCATCGACACGCCGCCGCGGGTGAACGGCTACCTGTCCGAGCGTAACCGCACGCGGGTGGCGGGTAGTGCGTGGCTGCTGGTGTCGGCGCAGGGGCAAGGCAACGTGGTGCTGTTTGCCGATGATCCGGCGCACCGCAAGTACTGGCACGGGACGGATCGGCTGCTGATCAACGCGATCTTCTTCGGGAATCTGGTGAATCCGAGTAAAGCGCGGGGTTGAGGCGTTTGGCGCCGAGTTGTTGTTGTGCTTGGGAGGCAGGGGGCCTCAGCCAGGACACGCCGTGAACCCATCCATGGGGGCTCGATGGCGCCATCCTTGGCGCCAACGGTCCTGGCTGAGGCCCCCTGCCTCCCATGACAGTTTCCTGCGGGCGCGGACGCATCAGACCCCAAGGCGGGAGCAAGGGCAAAAGCAAAAGCAAAGGCAAAGCCAGGAATTGCGGCTTCGGCTTCTGACTTTGAATTTGAATTTGATCTTTCTTCTCCCGGCTACCCGGCGGGAGAAGAAGGCGCAGGCAATGCTTGAAGCGGATGGGCATGGGGGCAGCGCAGAACCGTTGGCGCCATGGATGGCGCCATCGAGCTTACATGGACGTATTTACAGCGTGTTCTGCGCTGCCCCCATGCCCATTCGCCCTCGGTACTGCCACCGCGTGCTTTATCACCCGGTAGCCCGCAACAAAAAAAAGGACGGCGCGTCAGCGCCGTCCCTCGATAAGCCCCCCGCGCAGCGGGAAGCACCAACCATGTCAGCTGGGATCAGCCGGCGCGACCGCCGCCGTTGCCACCCTGGCCGCGGCCACGGCCGCCACCATTGCCGCCGCCACCACGACGCTGGCCCTGGCCGGCACCGGCGCCTGCACGCTGCTGGCCGTTGCCACCGCCCTCGCGACGGCCGCCACCGGCCTTTTTCGGGCCCGCATGCGCATGGCGCGGTGCATCACCGTGCGGACGGCGTGCATGGCTCTTGCGCGGTGCGCGCTCGCCGGTATCGTGCTCGGCCTTGCCCGGTGCACTGTTGCCCCAGCGGATCGGCACCTGCAACTCGAAGCCCGGCACATCACGGATGTCCATGTCGCGGCCCAGCAGGCGCACGATCGCGCGCAGCAGCTTCACTTCATCCTGCGCCACCAGCGAAATCGCCTGGCCTGTCGCGCCATTGCGGCCGGTACGACCGATGCGGTGCACGTAGTCCTCGGCCACCATCGGCAGGTCGAAGTTGATCACCTTCGGCAGCTCGTTGATGTCGATGCCACGCGCGGCGATATCGGTGGCCACCAGCACGGTCACGCGGCCGGCCTTGAAGTCGCCCAGCGCACGCAGGCGCTGGCCCTGGCTCTTGTTGCCATGGATCGCCGCGGTCTTGATGCCCGACTTTTCCAGGAACGTCGCCAGCTTGTCGCTGCCGTGCTTGGTGCGGGCGAATACCAGCGTCTGCTCGCGGCTGTCCTGCGCCAGCAGGTGCAGCAGCAGGTCACGCTTGCGGCCGGCATCGACCGGGTGCACGCGATGGGTGATGGTTTCGGCCACGGTGTTCTTCGGCGTCACCTGGATCTGTTCCGGGTTGCGCATGAACTCCAGCGCCAGCTGGCGGATGTTGTCCTCGAAGGTGGCCGAGAACAGCAGGGTCTGGCGGTTCTGCTTCGGCAGCTTGGCCAGGATGCGCTTGATCGACGGCAGGAAGCCCATGTCGAGCATGCGGTCGGCTTCGTCCAGCACCAGCAGTTCAATGCCGGACAGGTCGATGCTGCGACGCTCCAGGTGGTCGATCAGGCGGCCCGGGCAGGCCACCAGCAGGTCCACGCCACGGCGCAGGATGTCCAGCTGGTTGCCCATGCCGACGCCGCCGTAGATGCAGGCGCTGGGGATGCGCAGGTACTTGCTGTAGCCACGCAGGCTGTCGTGCACCTGGGTGGCCAGTTCGCGGGTCGGGGCCAGGATCAGCGCACGCGGCTTGCGCGGGCCGCTGCGCACTTCCTGCGAGGCGGTGCCCAGGTGCTGCAGCAATGGCAGGCCGAAGGCGGCGGTCTTGCCGGTACCGGTCTGTGCACCGGCCAGCAGGTCGCGACCGGCCAGCGCCAGCGGGATCGCCTGCTGCTGGATCGGGGTCGGGTTTTCGTAGCCCTGCTCGGCAAGCGCACGCAGCAGGAAGGGCGCCAGGCCCAGCGATTCAAAAGACATTGAGGTTGCTCCAAGTACAAGAAACGCCTGTCCGAACGGACAGACGGGGGCAGATCAAACTGATCGGCTGACTCGGAGCGTTCCCGTGAACCGCGCTGCGAGAAGTTGGGTGCAGCCGGCGCGGAGCGCAGGCTGGAATGCGTGACGAACGGTGTCGGAGTGGGGGCGGGCGACGGGGCGGACCCCGGACGCCGGCGATCCCGAAGGGAAACGGACGGCCGCTGCAGACCCGCCTAGTCTAACCGATGGCTGAGACCTTACGCAAAAATCCCCGTTCAGGTAGGGGGCTCTCTGCAGGGCTGCGCCCTGCACCCGCAGAGGCCGAAGCAACGTCAACGTCAACGTCAAAAGCGGGTTTTCTGAGGGATGGCGGGGTGGGTCCGGTGGCGGGAGACGCCGTAAACCCGTCCATGGGGGCTTGGCCGCGGCATCCATGCCGCGGACACTCCCGCCACCGGACCCATCCCGCCTTCGACAGTTTCCCGCGATCTGCGGTAGATCCACGCCGTGCGTGGATGCTCTTCGTTCAATTGTCGAAATATTCGATTTCAATGGAGATTCATCCACGCATGGCGTGGATCTACTGGCCACCGGCCTACTGTCGAAGGCGGGGCACTGTGGGTTTGCGGGGTGTGAGCGGCATGGATGCCGCGACCAAGCCCCCAGGGACGGGTTTACGGCGTCCCCGCAAACCCACAGTGTCCCGCCATCCCACGGAATGCCCGTTGTTGCTGTTGCTTCGGCCGTTGCCTTGGCTTGAAGCAGGTGCAGGGTGCAACCCTGCCGAACCCCCCATTACGGTAGGGTGGGCCGATGCCGCGCTGCAGCTTGGCGTCGCCGCAGATTTGATTACACTTGAAACTTGTTTGCCCACGACTCCGGACACCCACCCATGAAGCTTGGTTCTTTGAAGGAAGGCGGCCGCGACGGCACCCTGATCGTCGTCTCGCGTGACCTGCGCCACGGCGTGCGCGCCACCGGCATTGCCGCCACCCTGCAGCAGGCCCTGGAGGACTGGAGCCACATCGCGCCGCGCCTGAACGCGCTGTCCGAATCGCTCAATGCCGGCGACGCCGACGGCGTGTTCGATCTGGATGTGCAGGCACTTGCCGCGCCGATGCCGCGCGCCTATGAATTCGTCGACGGCAGCGCCTACCTGCCGCACGTCGAGCGCGTGCGCCGTGCGCGTGGTGCCGAGGTGCCGGAGAGCTTCTACACCGACCCGCTGATGTACCAGGCCACCAGCGCAGGTTTCTACGGCCCGCGTGATGCGGTCAAGGTGGTCAGCGAGGACTATGGCATCGACCTGGAAGCGGAGATCGTGGTGATCACCGACGACGTGCCGATGGCCGCCACCCCGGAGCAGGCCGCAGGCCACATCCAGCTGGTCGGCCTGGTCAATGATGTTTCGCTCCGCAACCTGATCCCGGGTGAGCTGGCCAAGGGTTTCGGTTTCCTGCAGTCCAAGCCGCGCTCGGCGTTGTCACCGGTGTTCGTCACCCCCGACGAGCTGGGTGATGCCTGGCAGGACAGCAAGGTGCACCTGCCGCTGCTGACCCACATCAACGGCCAGTGGTTCGGTGCGCCGGAAGCGGGCGTGGACATGCAGTTCAACTTCGCCCAGCTGGTCGCGCATGCGGCCAAGACCCGCCCGCTGGGTGCTGGCACCATCGTCGGCTCCGGCACCATCGCCAACGAAGACACCAGCAAGGGTGCGTCGTGCTTCGCCGAGCAGCGCGTGGTGGAAACCCTGCGCGATGGCAAGCCGAGCACGCCGTTCATGTCGTTCGGCGATGTGGTCCGCATCGAGATGCTCGACGCCGCCGGCAACAGCATCTTCGGTGCGATCGAACAGCGCATCGAACAGGCGGCCAAGCCCTGAGCATGGAGGCGGCGATGGACATCCTGGTTGACGACGGCCCGGTCGACGACGGCATCGTGCTGTACACGTACTGGCGATCCAGCGCCGCCTACCGCGTGCGCATCGGCCTGGAGCTGAAGGGCCTGGCCTGGGAGGCCCGGCCGGTGCACCTGGTCCGCGACGGTGGCGAGCAGCACCTTGACGCCTATCGCGCGCTCAATCCGCAGCAGCTGGTGCCGACCCTGCTGCACGATGGGCACACGCTGACCCAGTCACTGGCGATCGTCGAGTACCTGGAAGAGCGCTTCCCGCAGGTGCCGCTGCTGCCGGCCGACGCCGCCGGCCGCGCGCGGGTGCGGGCGCTGGCCCAGCTGGTGGCCTGCGATATCCATCCGATCAACAACCTGCGGGTGATGCAGTACCTGGAACGCGACCTGCAACTGCCGGCCGACGCCCGCACGCAATGGACCCTGCACTGGATCGCCGAAGGCTTTGCCGCGATGGAAGCGATGCTGGCCAACAGCCGCGACACCGGCACCTTCTGCCACGGCGACCGCCCCGGCCTGGCCGATCTTTGCCTGCTGCCGCAGCTCTACAACGCCCACCGCTTCGGCCTCGACCTGGCGCCGTACCCGACCCTGCGCCGCATCGAGGCCGCCTGCCAGGCACTGGAGGCCTTCGAGCGCGTGCGCCCGGAGAACCAGCTCGACGCCGCCTGACGGGCCGCTTCGCTCGCCGGGCGCGGCCAGGCGCTACCGGTCCCCGGCCCGTGGAAGCGCCGGGCCATGCCCGGCGGATTCCCCATCCCCTCGCAGCATCTGCCGAAGGTCCTCCCGGAACAGCCGATAGCCGGCCTCGCGGCGGGCATCATCGCCCTGCCGGAGCACCCACGCCGGATGAACGGTGGCATAGCCGCGGGTGCCGTCCTGCAGCGTATGCCAGCGTCCACGGTCGTGCGACAGATTGAAATCCCGGCCAAAGACCGAGGCTGCCGCGGTTGCGCCCAGGCAGACGATGATCTGCGGCCGCACCCGCGCGATCTCGCCCATCAGCCACGGCCGGCAGGCCTGGATGTGGCGGCTTTCCGGACGCTTGTGCAGCCGGATCCTGCCGCGGCGCTCATGGTGGAAGTGCTTTACCGCATTGGTCAGGTACAGCGCGGCGCGATCGATTCCCAGCTCAGCCAGGGCACGGTCCAGCAGCTGGCCAGCCGGGCCGGCGAACGGCTGGCCGCGCAGATCCTCGGTATCACCCGGCTGCTCGCCGATCACCATCACCCGCGCATTGGCCGGCCCTTGGCCGAACACCGCCTGCGTGGCGGTCTCCCACAGCGGGCACTGGCGGCAGGCGCTGGCCTGCTGTCGCAGCGTCTGAAGGCTGCCGGTATCGGGGGGCGCCGACGCAGCATCCCCACGCATGGGAATCCTGCGCTGCGGTGCCTGCGCTGGCCGGTCATGCATTTCCTGCACGCGATCGCCCGCATCGCGCACCAGGCGCGGCAGCAGCTGCGCCTCGGGCAGGTGGCGCCAGTACTTGACCGGCATCTCCTGCATCATCATCCGGGTGTTGAGCCGCGCGGGATTGAAGATGCTGGCGTAATAGGTCTGCCACAGGGCCTCGCGCGCATCCTCGGCCGGGGCGTCCTCGCGTCGTGCGCCGGGGCCGAACGCCAGTGCCTGCCCATCCCATGCCACGCTGCGTGACGGTGTCAGGATAGCCCAGCGCATGCCGGTGAAGCGGCGCGCGAAGAACGGCGCCACCCGATCGACGATGTGATGCTGTGGTTCGAACCACGCGATGAACGCCTCGGGCTGGCCGGGGACTTCGCGGAAGCGCACGAACGCCTTCATCTTGTGGGTATCGCGGCGAACGGCCTGGGCGAGCGCGGTTGCGCGCAGCACGTCGGCATCGGCGGGATTGGACAGCACCGAGCGCTCGCCATGGGTGATGCGCCACAGCAGCCGGTACAACAGGGCCATGCGCTGCATATCGCGGTGGCACAGGCAGGTGGCCGCCAGTTCAAGGAAGTCGCGCGGTACGTTCGGCACGCCGGCATCGGCCAGCACGGGCGCGGAGCTGACCGCCGGCGCATCCAGCAGTGATGCGTCGCTGCCCTCCAGCCAGTCCAGCTGTTCCGGTGCGATGCCGCGCAACAGGGCATCGCGCGCGCCGTTGCGCCAGGCCTCCAGCGACCACGGCGGGTCCACCCGCAGCGACCAGCGCTGCGTGTCAGGCTGACGGTAGGGCATCGAACAGCGATCCCTGACGGGGCGGTGGGGCCAATTGGGCGCGCAGCGCAGCCGGATCGTCCAGCGCCCTGCGCGGGTGGTGGTCGGCCAGCAGCACGAACGGTAGCAGTTTGCTCATCGGCGCCTTCAGGCGGGCGATGTCCGCCACGCGCAGGCGCCCGTGCCGGCGCGCCATCAGCACGCGCTCTGCATTGCGCACGCCCAGCCCGGGTACGCGCAGCAGCATTTCCTTCGGCGCGCGGTTGAGATCCACGGGGAAGCGTTCTGGGTGGCGGATCGCCCAGGCCATCTTGGGGTCGATATCCAGGTCGAGCATGCCGTCCTGGGTGGTGTCGGTAATCTCATCCACGCCGTAGCCGTAGAAGCGCAGCAGCCAGTCAGCCTGGTAAAGGCGATGTTCGCGCTGCAGCGGTGGCGGCTGCAGTGGCAGCTGCCGGCTGGCGTCCGGAATCGGGCTGAACGCGGAGTAGTAGACCCGGCGCATGCGGTAGTTGCCGTACAGACTCTCGGCGCTTGCCAGGATCTGCTGGTCGTTCGCCCCGTCCGCGCCGACGATCATCTGCGTGCTCTGCCCGGCCGGGGCGAAACGGGGAGGGCGCGGGCGTGCGACGCGGCTTGCAGTCGGCGCCACCGCGGCGGGGGCCTTGCGTGCCTCCTTGGCTTCCTCGATGCGCCAGCGCAGCTCGCCCATCGCACCGCGGATCGACTGTACGGTTTTCTCCGGTGCCAGCGCGCTCAGCCCGGCTTCGGTGGGCAGCTCCACGTTGATCGACAGCCGGTCGGCGTAGCGCCCGGCGCTGGCCAGCAGTTCCGGCGACGCTTCGGGAATGGTCTTGAGGTGGATGTAGCCGGCAAAGCGGTGTTCCTCGCGCAGGCGCCGGGCGACCTCCACCATCTGCTCCATCGTGTAGTCCGCATTGCGGATGATGCCGCTGGAGAGGAACAGGCCTTCGATGTAGTTGCGTTTGTAGAAATCCAGGGTCAGCGCGACCACCTCGTCCACGCTGAAACGCGCGCGGGCCACATTGCTGGACACGCGATTGACGCAATAGGCGCAGTCGTAGACGCAGAAGTTGGTCAGCAGGATCTTCAGCAGCGATACGCAGCGGCCATCCGGCGTGTAGCTGTGGCAGATGCCCATGCCTTCGGTGCTGCCGATGCCGCCGCTGGCGCGTGAGTCGCGCTTGCCCGAGCCGCTGGAGGCGCAGGAGGCATCGTACTTGGCGGCGTCAGCCAGGATGGCAAGCTTGCGGATGGTTTCCATTGCGGAAACCTACGGATGAGCGGTCTCAATGGATGAGATCGGCCCTGAATCCTTCAGGCTTGCGCCGGGCATGGCCCGGCGCTACCGGTGTCGAAAGAGCTGCGCGGATCAGAACCCGTGGGTGATGCTTGGCGCGCCCGCAGAGAAATCCGCGTAGGGATCGTGCTCGCCGCTGCTGCCTTCGGACAGGCGGAACTTCAGCGCCAGGCCGTCGCGCGAGTCGGCGGCGCGCAGCGCTTCCTCCTGCTCGATGGTGCCGGCCTTGGCCAGCCGGAACAGGCACTGGTCGAAACTCTCCATGCCCTCTTCCAGGGATGCTTCCATCGCCGCCTTGATCTCGTGCACCTGGCCGCGACGCAGCAGGTCGCGGATCATCGGCGTGTTGAGCAGCACTTCGGTGGCCGGCAGGCGACGGCCTTCCTTGTTCTTCACCAGGCGCTGGCTGATCACCGCGCGCAGGTTCAGCGCCAGGTTCATCAGCACGTTCTTGTGCGCGCTTTCCGGGAAGAAGTTGAGGATGCGCTCGATGGTCTGGTCGGCGTTGTTGGAGTGCAGGGTGGCCAGGCACAGGTGGCCGGTCTCGGCGAAGGCGATCGCCGCCTCCATTGTTTCCGCGTCCAGGATCTCGCCGATCAGGATCACGTCCGGCGCTTCACGCATCGCGTTCTTCAGCGCGTTGTGGAAGGCATGGGTGTCCAGCCCGACCTCGCGCTGGTTGACGATCGACATCTTGTGCTTGTGCAGGTACTCGATCGGGTCCTCGATGGTGAGGATGTGACCGGTGGTGGTGCTGTTGCGGTGGTCGATCATCGATGCCAGCGAGGTGGACTTGCCCGAGCCGGTGGACCCCACCACCAGCACCAGCCCACGCGGGGTCATGATGACGTCCTTCAGCACCTGCGGCAGGTTCAGCTCTTCGATGCTCGGAATCCGGCTGCGGATGGCGCGGATGACCATGCCGACTTCACCGCGCTGCTTGAACACATTGACGCGGAAACGACCGGCATCGGGCAGGGCGATGGCCATGTTGAGTTCCAGCTCGCGCTCGAACTGCGGTACCTGGCCTTCGTCCATCAGCGAGTAGGCGATCTTCTTGACCATGCCCGGCGGCAGGCCGGTGTTGCCCAGCGGATAGAGCTTCCCCTCGATCTTGATGTAGACCGGTGCCCCGGTGGTCAGAAACATGTCCGAAGCGTTCTTTTCGGTCATCAGCTTCAGGAAGTAGCCGATATCCATTGCGAATTTTCCCCAACGAAACGGCCGACGCCCGTTGCCAGCACGGTGTCGGCTTGACGACAATGGCCGTGAACCGACAACCGGTACGGCCTCCCCAATGAAACGACTTAGCTTCGCACGAATGCGCCACAGCCTGTATGTGATGGCGTTTGCATTCGCACTGTCTGCCCCCGCCTGGGCGCAGGATGGCGCGATGGAACTGGCCCAGGCCCGGCAGGCGGTCGACAAGGCCACCCAGGCCGATGCCGACCAGTACGCCCCGGACCTGATCGGGCTGGCCCGGCAGGGGCTGGAGCAGGCCCAGCGCGCCGCCGGCGACCGCCGCGAGCGCAAGAACGCCCCGGCAATGGCCCTGCGTGCCGCCGCCGATGCCGACCTGGCCCGCGTGCGCAGCGAGGAAGCCACCGTGACCGCCCAGCTGCAGCTGCGCCGCAACGAGGTCAACCAGCTGCAACGCCAGCTGTCGACCGGGGAGGATCGCCGGTGAAGCCGATGACTGCCGCAACCCTGGCCGCGCTGCTGGCGCTGCCTACGCTGGCCGTGGCCGCTGACAACCCGATGGTGGCGCAGCTGAGCCAGCGCCTGATGGCCATCCAGGCCAACCCGGATACCGCTGAGCTGGGCGCCTTCGAGCGCATGCAGGCCCAGCAGGCCATCGCCACCCTGGACAAGGCCAAGCGCCGCGACCAGGAACTGGCCACCTACCTGGCCGAGCGCCGGGTGGAGATCGCCGAGACGGCCGTGCGTACCGCGCTGGCCGCCCGCGAGGTCGACCGCCTGGAGCGGACCCGCAGCGACCTGCTGATCGAGGCCAGCCGCCGCGACGCCGCGCGCGCCCGCCAGGAGGCCGAACAGCTGCGCATGCAGGCACAGATGCAGGCCGAGGAGGCTGAACGCCTGCGCCAGGCCGCCGAGGCCGAAACCCTGGCCCGCCAGGACGCCGAGAACGCCCTGACCAGCGTGGCTGGCAAGCAGCAGCAGCGCCTCAGCGCTGCCCAGCAGAACGCCGCCAAGCTGGCCCGCGAGGAAGCCGAGCTGGTGTCCGGTCAGAAGCTGCCGGGCTCGAAGTTCGATGGCCGCGGCGAGGTCTTCACCTTCCGTGGCGATGCGTTTGCCGCCGGCGCCTCCAGCCTGTCCGGCGGCGCCCGCAACCAGGCCAAGGCGTTGGCCGAATACCTGAACATCGGCAAGAAGGGCCGCCTGCGCATCGAGGCGTACGACAGTGCCAATGGCGTGGGCCAGAAGCGTGCCGAGGCCCTGCGTGACGCGCTGGTTGCTGCGGGGGTCGCGAGCAACCGGATCCAGCTCGCCGGAAAGAAGGCGGCCTCCACCCAGGCACGTTCGGCCGAGGTCATCATCGCCCCGTAATTGCTTGATATCGTTTGTTTTTCGTTGTGATGAGCATTCAGCCTGAACCCCGCCCCGGCGGGGTTCGGTCTTTTTGACGCAGGGGTCTTGTACCCCGCCTTGAGCAGGCGTAGGGTCAATCGTCCGGGACGCAATGCCGCGGACCGGACGATGGGAGGGCCGGGCCGATGCAAGCAGGGCGCGAACCGCAGCAGATCGACGTGCGCAGGCCAGTGCCGCAGGTCGTTGCAGGCGTCCAGGTGGCCATCGACCGGCGCTCCTCCATGAACAACGCCCCGTGCCTTGTGGCCGGGGCGTTCGTGTATCTGTCGAAGGAGGTCCATCATGTTTGAAGATCAGCCCCAGAGCGAGATCGACGCACGTCGCGCGCGTGATCCGGAGTTCAGGGCACTCCATGACCAGCACCGCAAGTTGAACAAGAAGTGCATGGACGCGGAGTTGGGCGTACTCCCGATCGATGATGTCACCCTGGGTCGCATGAAGCGCGAGAAGCTGCTGGCCAAGCAACGACTTCTGCGAATGTACGAAACACCGCTCCCAACGACGTCCCCCACGCTTTGACGCACCCCGTCACGCCCGGAACGGCGTGACCCGGCCATCGATGGCCCCCGCCGGGCGCTCCTGCCCCGGCATCGCGGTACCGCCGATGAGGCGGCCGCGCCAAGGCACCACAGGCAGTGGTGCCTTGGCCTGCAGGCACCACTCACCGATGCGGGCGGTACCGGTCTCCTCGTCGATCCGGGGCCGTCCGCATCTCTTTTTGCGGGCTTGTGGCCCGTCTCCGCGCCGACCTGACATTCATCGCCATCCGACGGATAATCACCGGTCCGGCCCTCCGCGGCGCGAACCGAAAGTCCTCCGAATGCCCATTCATTCTTCCGTCCTCGAACTCATCGGCCAGACCCCGATCGTCAAGGCCCAGCGCCTGGACAGCGGCGTCTGCGAGCTCTACCTGAAGCTCGAAAGCGCCAACCCGGGCGGATCGATCAAGGATCGCATCGGCCTTTCAATGATCGAGGCGGCGGAGCAGCGTGGCGACCTGAAGCCGGGTGCGACCCTGGTGGAAGGTACCGCCGGCAACACCGGCCTGGGTCTGGCTCTGGTCGCGCAGCAGAAGGGCTACAAGCTGATCCTGGTCGTTCCCGACAAGATGAGCCGCGAGAAGATCTTCAACCTGAAGGCGATGGGCGCCGAAGTCCGCCTGACCCGCTCGGACGTGGCCAAGGGCCATCCGGAGTACTACCAGGATCTGGCCAAGACCATCGCCGAGCAGACCCCGGGTGCCTACTTCATCAACCAGTTCGGCAACCCGGACAACCCGGCCGCGCATGAATTCGGTACCGGCCCGGAGATCCTGGAGCAGATGGGCGGCGATCTCGACGCCATCGTGTTCGGCTGCGGCAGCTCCGGCACCATGACCGGCCTGTCGCGCGCGTTCGCCAAGCTGTCGCCGAAGACCGAGCTGGTGCTGGCCGATCCGGTCGGTTCGATCCTGGCCGAGTACATCAACGACGGCAATCTGAACGACAAGTCGGGCAGCTGGCTGGTGGAAGGCATCGGCGAGGACTTCCTGCCGTCGATCTCCGACTTCAGCCGCGTCAAGAAGGCCTATGCCATCAGCGACGCCGAGAGCTTCCACACCGCGCGCGAACTGCTGGGCAAGGAAGGTATCCTCGGTGGCTCGTCCACTGGCACCCTGCTGGCCGCTGCGCTGAAGTACTGCAAGGAGCAGACCGCGCCGAAGAAGGTGCTGGTGCTGGTGTGCGATACCGGCAACAAGTACCTGTCGAAGATGTACAACGACTACTGGATGCTGGACAACGGCTTCCTGGAGCGCCCGCAGCACGGCGACCTGCGCGACCTGATCCTGCGCCCGTATGGCCAGCGCGACACTGTCGTGATCGGACCGAACGACCTGCTGACCACCGCTTACCAGCGCATGAAGCTGTACGACGTGTCGCAGCTGCCGGTGATGGACGGTGACCAGCTGGTCGGCATCGTCGACGAAAGCGACGTGCTGCTGCATGTCTATGGTGACGAAGCACGCTTCCGCGACACCGTCGCCACGGCGATGGTCAGCAAGCTGGACCGGCTGGACGTGAAGTCGCCGATCGAGGCGCTGCTGCCGGTGTTCGACCGCGGCCAGGTGGCGATCGTGATGGACGGCAATGCCTTCCTGGGCCTGATCACCCGTATCGACCTGCTGAACTATCTGCGCCGTCGCGTGCAGTAAGCCGTTGATCGCAGACGTTCGCTGCTGAATCCCGGTTTATCCGCGTCAAAGGTCGTTAAGGCCGCGCTGATAGACTTCCGCACCTTCGACGGCGCCGAGCTTCGGCGCCCCTCAGGAAAGAACATGTCCAACGCTACTTCCCAGGATCGCGCCCTGGCCCTGGCCACGCTGGCCATCCACGGCGGCCAGTCGCCCGACCCCAGCACCGGCGCGGTGATGCCGCCGATCTACGCCACCTCGACCTATGCGCAGTCCAGCCCGGGCGCGCACCAGGGCTTCGAGTACTCGCGTACCCACAACCCGACCCGCTTCGCCTACGAGCGCTGCGTGGCGTCGCTGGAAGGCGGCACCCGCGGTTTTGCCTTCGCTTCGGGCATGGCGGCCAGCTCGACCGTGATCGAGCTGCTGGACGCCGGCAGCCACGTGGTGGCGATGGATGACATCTACGGCGGCAGCTTCCGCCTGTTCGAGCGCGTGCGCCGCCGCACCGCCGGGCTGGATTTCAGCTTCGTCGACCTGACCGACCTGGCTGCGTTTGAAGCGTCCATCACGCCGAAGACGAAGATGGTGTGGATCGAGACCCCGACCAACCCGATGCTGAAGATCGTGGACATCGCCGCTGTGGCCGCCATTGCCAAGCGCCATGGCCTGATCGTGGTGGTCGACAACACCTTCGCCTCGCCGATGCTGCAGCGCCCGCTGGAGCTGGGCGCGGACCTGGTCCTGCATTCGGCCACCAAGTACCTCAACGGCCACTCGGACATGGTCGGTGGCATGGTGGTGGTTGGCGACAACGCCGAACTGGCCGAGCAGATGGCCTTCCTGCAGAACTCGGTGGGTGGCGTGCAGGGCCCGTTCGACAGCTTCCTGGCCCTGCGCGGCCTGAAGACCCTGCCGCTGCGCATGAAGGCCCACTGCGCCAACGCGCTGGCCCTGGCCCAGTGGCTGGAAAAGCACCCGGCGGTGGAGAAGGTGATCTACCCGGGCCTGCCGTCGCACCCGCAGCATGAACTGGCCGGCAAGCAGATGGCTGGGTACGGCGGCATCGTCTCGATCGTGCTCAAGGGCGGTTTCGAGGCGGCCAAGCGTTTCTGCGAGAAGACCGAGCTGTTCACCCTGGCCGAATCGCTGGGCGGCGTTGAAAGCCTGGTCAACCACCCGGCGGTGATGACGCATGCGTCGATCCCGGTCGCGCGCCGCGAGCAGCTGGGCATCAGCGATGCACTGGTGCGGCTGAGCGTGGGTGTTGAGGATCTGGGGGATCTGCAGGTGGATCTGGAGCGGGCGCTGAGGGTTGCCTCTGTATGATGGGACGCCGCATCGAACTGATGTTGAGCCTGGCCGGCCGCGACATCAAGACGAAGTACAAGCATTCGCTGCTGGGCGCGCTATGGGGCGTGCTTGTGCCGTTGATCATGCTTGGCATCTATACAGTGATCTTCGCCACCATCTTCAGTGCCAAGTGGAAAGGCATTGAAGTGCACAGCAAGGTCGACTACGCCGTGTTGCTGTTCATTGGCTTGATCGTCTACAACTTCTTTGCAGAATCATTGACGCGAGCACCTACGGCGGTTCTCAGCAATCCCAACCTGGTCAAGAAGGTAGTCTTCCCGTTGGAGGTACTGCCGCCCGTGGTGGTGTTGTCATCGCTGTACAACGCTGGTGTGGCCACGGTCGCGCTCGCGGTGTTCCTGGCCTTCAGCAGCTTTGGCCTCCATTGGCAGATGATCCTCCTGCCGGTCCTGATTCTGCCGTTGCTCATGCTTACGATGGGCGTGGCCTATCTGTTCGCGTCTCTCGGGGTGTTCTTCCGCGATGTTGATCAGATTGCCGGATTGCTGGCGCGGGTGCTCCAGTACCTGACACCTGTGCTTTATCCATCGATCATTTTTCCCGATGTGATCGGCAAGTGGATGCGGCTGAGTCCGCTGGCTGTCTATGTCGAGCAGACCCGCGCGCTGATCGTGAGTGGCACATTGCCGGATTGGCCTTCCTATGGCTGGGCCGTCGCTTGGTCATTGGCCATTTTCTTCATTGGTTTCTGGTGGTTCCAGCGGACCCGGAGGGCGTTTGCCGATGTCGTCTGAAGATCTCGTGATCGATATCGAGAACGTCAGCAAGGTGTTCAACATTTTTGAGAAGCCTTCTGATCGACTGCTGCAGATGCTGTTGCCACGGCTGGGGCGTGTTCTGCCTGTTGGTAGCTCGTGGACTTCGCGTCAACGTGGGCGTGAGTTCTGGGCGCTGCGTGATGTCAGTTTGAAAGTGAAACGGGGCGACGCGGTCGGCATCATCGGTCGCAACGGTTCAGGAAAATCGACGCTGCTGCAGATCATCGCCGGCACACTTGCACCGACAAGGGGCAAGGCCAAGGTCAATGGACGGATCGCTGCGCTGCTTGAGCTGGGAAGCGGGTTCAATCCGGATTTCACCGGGCGCGAGAATGTCGTGCTCAATGGCATGATTCTTGGCCTGACGGAGCGTGAGGTGATGCAACGCTTCGATGCTATTGCCGCCTTCGCCGACATAGGCAGTTTCATCGATCAGCCCGTGCGCACTTACTCCAGCGGCATGATGCTGCGGCTGGCATTTGCAGTGCAGACCCAGGTCGAGCCGGACATCCTCATCGTGGATGAGGCCCTGGCTGTGGGCGACGCGCTCTTCCAGAAGCGCTGTTTCCAGCAGATGGAGGCGCTGCGAGCCAACGGTTGCACCCTGCTCCTCGTCTCCCATGACCAGGAGTCGATCAGGACGTTGACCGATCATTCGATCCTCCTGAGGGACGGCACCGTGCGGGTTGCGGGGCCGTCATCGGACGTGGTCCTCGAATACAGGAAGCAGCTGCATGAGGATGAGCGCGACTATTACGCGTCGGTCAGTGCGCAGCACCTGCAGTTTGCCCAGAAAATTGTTGACGCGCAGGTGGCTGGCGAAGGGGCCGCGGACGTAGAGGGCCATGAAGGTTCTGCGATCTTGGGTGCCCGCAGCGACAAGTTGTCCTTCGGCGACTATGACTGCGTGATCGAGCGGGTGCGCGTGCTCGACCAGCGCGACGAGGAGTGCGCCTACTTCCTGCCGCAGGACAAGGTGGTCATTGAAGTGACCGGGCGCCCGAAGCGTGACATGGACCGACTCAACATCAATGTCCGGCTTCGCAACAAGGAAGGGGTGAAGCTCTACTCGTGGGGTACTTTGAACCAGGATGTTAATGCGTGGGCCGAGCGCGGACGGGATGATTCAGGGGTGTGGAACATGATGTTCCCGGCGGACGTTCCTTTCGTGGTGCGGTTTACCTTCGATTGCGCCCTTGGCATGAACTTCTATGAAGTCCAGGTTTCTGTTTCAGAAGAAATCGAGCAATTTGGCGGAGCACAGCGCATGCTGCATTGGCGTGACGAGGCGGCCTTCTTCCAAGTGGGCATGAGGCAGAAGGAATACACATTCGGTGGTGTCTGCGATCTCCGCATGCACGCGGAAGTGGCCGGAATTCAGCGAAATACGGAGAAACTGTGATGCAAACAAGCACGAATGTTCCCCGTTCCGCGTTGTCCCCCGCGGCGTTGCGCGTCGGAGTTCGAAGACTGTATGACTGGTTGGCTGCGGGTCCGGTTGCGCTGCTCGGAAATTCCGAGCCGGCATTGGCGCGCGGCCTGCGGCAGTGCGGATATGAGGTGCTTGATGGAGTGGAAGGCGCAGCGTCTGCGGTCCTCGTTGTTGATCATGCAGATGTTGGCTCCGCCGATGAGTGCCTGCAGTCATTGCTGGCGGATATCCGTATACCCGTATGCCTTCTGGTCGGGGGGGGGGCGGCAACCAACGTAGCGCGTGCCCAGTGGGAGGCAGCGGCCATCCGCCAAGAGTGGCGCAAACATCCGCAGAACGAGCGCGTAGCGCCATACGGTGAGTTGGATCGTGTCAATGGGTTGCTGTTGATGGCGTTCGAACGCGTGCCCGACGCAGCCATTGCTGCCTATCCTCTGAGCGCGCTTGTGGAAGAGCGCGATCTGCATACGGACATGACTCGCGAGGCTGGGCGACGATCCGATGCGCACATGGCCCGCTATGCACAGGCTGCGCAGTTCATTCGACCTGGGGATCGCGTCATCGACGTCGCATGCGGCTTGGGGTACGGCTCCTACCAGCTTGCCCACAATAGCCAGGCGGCCTCGTTCATTGGACTTGATGCCAGTGACTATGCGGTGGACTACGCCAGTACCTGTTTTGCCCCTGATGCCCCGGTAGAGATGAGCTTCGTTGTCGGCGATGCGCAGGATCTGTCGGGAATGGCTGATGGTTCCGCGGACTTCGCGGTATCTGTGGAGACGCTGGAACATCTTCCTGAGCCTGATCGACTGCTGGCGGAGCTGCATCGGGTGCTCTCGCCGGAAGGGCGCTTGTATGCAAGCGTGCCTAATGACTGGTCGGACGAAACTGGCGAGGACCCGAATCCATTTCATTTCCATGTATACGACTGGCCGCGACTCATCAACCAGTTCCATCGGAATGGTTTCGTTATCGAGAGGGCGTGGTTGCAGGATGCCGGAGGTGGCCAGAAGCGGCATCTGTCGGTGCGCTCCATGCTTGAGATCGATCCGCACGCAGGTCCAAGCTGCGATGGTGAATGGCTGCTGGTGCTCGCCCGCAAGACCGATGCGGCAATGGAAACGGGGGACGATCCGCTGCGTCCGTTCCGCGAAATGCTCGCCAACGGACAAACTGACGCCGCATTGCATGAACTTGAGGCCCATTTCGAAACGGGAGAACCGCTGCTCCAGGCCCGCTCGCGTGCGGCGGCGGCTGTGCTTGCGACAACCACTGGGACGCTGGAGTCCGCTGCTGCGCATTGGGAGCATTGCCGGACAGCGGCCCGTGAAGCATTGGTCGAGCCATCCATCGAGGCCGAGGCGGCCGCGCTTCTGCATCTTGCCGCGGCCCAGCTGGCATTGCCAACGCATCTACGCTTTGCTCGATTGAAACTTCTGATTCGGATCCGAGCCCCGATCATCTGCGATCTGCTCGGCCCGGAGCCCGCATTGCTGGGCGACAACGATGATCGCGCCGTGTCCGCGGGCATCGGGGATGGCAATGGGCAGTCGAGCCTGAGTGCTGGCGATGTACAGCAGCTTGTGGATGCCAAGCGATGGCTTGATGGCAAGTACCACGAGCAGCAGAAGCATATTGCCGAACTGGAGCAGTACAACGTCGAACTCGAGGCTGCTCGCAGATGGCTGGACGCGCAGTACCACTCACTGACGGCAGAGGTACAGCGCCTCGGACAAGCGTCTGCTGCTGCGTCCGGCGATAGCAGGTAGCAATCGCCATGAGCGCGCCAGATTCATCAATGTCCTCCGCGCAGCCGGCGACTACTCTGTTACCCGACGGATTGGCGGAATTCTGTCTGCGGATCTGCGGGCCGGGCCGGGTAGTCCTGTTCGGCGCCGAGATGACGATGCTGACCGCGCCGTTGCGCAGGGCAGGCTGCGAAGTTTCCACGACTCAGATTGAGGCGGATGGCGAGCGCCCGGAATGGATGGTCGCTTGGGCGCAGACCGATGCATTGCGGTCCGAGGCGCTCGGATCTGACGTTTCCACGTTGGTGCTGGTGGGCGGTGCAGGCGCAGACGTGCCCGCCTGGCGGGAGCAAGCCTGTGAGCGTGGATGGGATCTTCACCCCGCGATCTTCACCATGCCTGGCGTTCTTGGCAGCGCTGCCTTGTTGGTGCTTGCTCGGAGCGGGGTCAGATCGACCTCCGCCGATACGATTCCGCATGCCAGCTTTCACGGTTTAGCGGCCGCCCTCGTACGTCCTGGTGATGCAGTCATGGCGACCGAAGCCGCTGGGGACGGCGTATGGCGGATCGTGCAGCAGCAATCACGCTGCCGCTGGTTGGGCGTGCTGGCATCGCGACCACCCGCCCCGTCGCAGCCCGGCCTCGAATGGATCAACCCTGCGCGCTGGCCGGAGTTCTCCGATTTGCTGGATGTGGTGATCACGCAGATGGCCGTCGATGCCGCGGACTGGCACGGGCTGCTGCGGAATGCACATGCTCCACTGCGGCGAAGCGGGCGGCTTGTCCTGCGCGTGCCGTTGGCGCATGGACTCGATCCGCTGTCACATTTGGTGACTTGCTTGGAAGAGTTGGAGCTGGTGGTGGATCGCGCGTGGTATCAGCGTACTGCCGGCCGGACTGGTCTTGAGCAGTTCCACGAAATTGACCGCGAGACTCCGCTCGCCACTGCGCGCGGGGAGAGCGCCGACGCAATTGTGCTGCTCGCGGTGAAAACTGGCGGGCGAGGGGTCACGCAGGACCCTTCCGCGCAGGTTCCCAACATCATCGCATTCCATCGCGACTATCAGGACGCAAGCGTTGTCCGCTTGATCGTTTCCATGGGGGAGCGGATCGAATCACCGGTGCTACGCCGGCAGCTTGCCCGCAGCGTACTCGACTCGTCGTCACCGACTTCCGCCGATCACGGTGCTGCCCTGTGCGTACTGCTCTATGACGCGGAAGCAGCCGCCGGAGACAAGCGTGAGGTGTTGCTCGCTGCCGTCTGGCACTACATCACCGAGCCGGCTGCCAATCCTACGGTGCTGCGCTGGCAGGTTTCCCTCGCCTTTGCCGCCGCTCAGCTCTACCAGGCCGATGGCAGGCTGGAAGAGGCGGCTGAGCTCTATCAGCGTGTCCTGGCATTCGATGTGCTGGCCTTCAGCCCGCTGCTGGGTACCAAGACCACCGCCGCCGCCGCAAGGTTGGGCTGGATCAGGTTCGGCCAAGGCAACGTCGATGCTGCGCGCATGGCATGGTCCCGCGGTCTGGACGAGGCGCGGCGGCTGTCCGCTCAGGCGGACTGGTCCGAAGTCGTGGCTGATCCTGCGGCGCCGGAGACATTCTCGATGCCGGAATTGGCCGTGGTCATGGATGAAGCCGGTGGCCTGGCGACTGCGTTGCGGGTAACTGCTGAGTCTCCACTGCGGCCGGGGATTGCTTGGCAAGGGGGAAACCATACCTGGAAAGCACAATTGCAGGAGGCGCGCACGGAACTGCGGCTTCAACAGGAGTGGATTGGCAAATTGCAGGTTGCCAAGGACTGGCTCGACGGTCAGTACCGCCACCTCAACGCCGAGTTGGAGCGGCGGGAGGGGGGGGAGCGCGTACTCGAGTCACAGTTGCTTGTGCTCGCTCAAGATATGGACGAACTGCGTTCGGATCTTCAGAGGCATCGAATCGAAAGTGAAACGCTGCAGGAAGGAAAGGCATGGCTGGACGGGCACACTGCACGTCTCGCCACCGAGCTAAGGCGACTGATGGCGCAGCACGAAGAGCTCTCGTCTGCGAAAAACTGGCTGGATGCCCAGTACCAGAGTCTGAGTCTTGAGCTCGACCAGCGCCTGACGTGGCAGCGCCAGCTGCAAGAAGGCAAAGACTGGTTGGAGCAGCAGTACTACCGGCTGCATGAGGAGTTGGCACTGCGTACCGAAGAGCTTCAGGCATCGCAGTCCGAGAATGAAGCCAGGGCGGCAGAGATCGTGGGCCTCCGGGCCGCATTCCGCTTTGCGCATCTGCATGCGGAAGCTGAATGGGCGGGGCTGCAGGATGAGCTCCAGCGGAGGCGGGAGGAGCTGGCGCAGGTGCACAACGCGTATCAGCGCCAATCAGCTGCACTGGACGACAAGATCGCAGCACACCGGAAGCTGGAGGAGGCAGCGCGTGATCTCGCCGCAGCAACCGGGCTGATTATCGGCAACTCACCTCAGCTGCGGTTCCCGGCCGAGGCCATCGCAGAAGAGATGACCTCGCTCGCGTCAGCACTTCAACGCATGCCGCTGAAGTCCGTGGTACGCACGGCATTGCGTTTGCTTACCAAGCTGCTCGATTGGAGACATCCGCGATGATGGCTGAACTTACCGTCGTAGTGACTTTCCATCGCGAGGGATTGTTTGCATATGCTGCGCTGCGAAGCTACATGCGGTCGCGCCAGCATGCGTCTGCCGCCGGATCGCAGGTGAAGTTCGTGCTGGTATTGGACAATGCAGATGAGAAAACCAGCGCAATTGTGCGCGGGCATCCTGACCTGGAGGGAGATGAGCTGATCCTCGTCACTTCAGCAGGAGATCCGGCGCTGGCGCGCAACCTGGGTATCGAGCAGGCCAGAAGCACCTTTGTCTGCATCCTCGATGGCGATGACCTGATCAGCCGGGATTACTTTCAGCGACACTTGGCCTTTGCTGCGGCAGCTCCAGTTCGGTCCGTTCTTCACGCCGAGGTGGTTGCCAGCTTCGGCAGGGAAAATGGAATCAGTCTGCAGCTTGATCAGCGCAGCATGCCATTTTCGCCGGACGTGCTGCTCCACGCGAATCCTTGGATAAGTGCCGTGTTCGCGCGCCGTGAAGTCTTCAGTCAGATCCCCTACGTCGCCTGCCGGCCAGAAAAGACCGGATATGGCTATGAAGATTGGCATTGGAGTTGCCAGACCGTGGCGGCGGGCTACGAGCATCTGATCGTGCCACGCACGGCCTATTTCTACAGGCTCAAGCACACAGGCTCGGTCAATGCGAGCAGCGCCGCCATGCGCGCCGTCTTGCCACCGAGTGATCTGTTCGGTCGATGGGAGCATTGTTGATGCGGCGTCTGTTCGCTTTGGCGCGTCGTGTCGATGTTCGCCAGCTGCTGCGTAATCCACGAATGGAACTGGGCCGCATCATGGTCTGGCTGGGTCGACGCATTGAACGCGTGGGTCGGAATACCGGCAGCGGGCACAGACCAATGCCGGACTGGCTGCATGAGGAAATGGTGGCGCTGGCGGCGATCGAGCCGGAGCTGTTGAGGGAGGGTGACGAGCCCAGGCGCTTTGGCCACGCTTCGATCCCGCTCACCAACCGCCCGGGCGAGATCTATCGGGAACTGGTGGAGTCTGTCGGCACTCAGTCAGCCAGCCACGTTCTCATCTTGCCATGGTTGGTGCGGGGAGGGGCTGATCGGGGGGCGCTGCATCACCTTCGGGTCTGGGCAGAGGCGCTGCCCGCAGGCAAAGCATTGCTTGTTCTTACCGAGGACGTTGCCTCTCCTTGGCTTGAGCGAGTCCCAGCGGCGGTCAGGGTGCTCCCATTTGGCCGGATTGTGGGCGGCATGGCATTGCCCGGTCGCGTGCAACTTCTGACCCGGCTGTTGCTGCAGATGCAACCGGCGGTGATTCACAACATCAATTCAAGGGTTGCCTGGCAGGCGTTCGCGCAGCACGGGCTGGCGCTGCGCCAGAAGTCAGGGCTGTTTGCTTCCCTGTTCTGCGATGACCGCGATGAGGAGGGGGTTCCAACCGGATTTGCCCGAAGTCACCTGCGCGACAGCTATGCAAACCTGGTGACGGTTTTTTGCGACAATAGTGTCTATCCGAACATCTGGTCCAGGGAGCTTGGTGTTCCTCGACAGCTGTTCAGCGTGCTGCGCTTCCCTTATGACCAGAAGGTTGTCCGGAAGGAGGGGCCGTATCTGATCGAAGGTCCTGCTCGAGTACTCTGGGCAGGGCGTTTTGATCGCCAGAAGCGGCTTGACATTCTCCTCCAGGTCGCAAAGTCAATGCCATCAGTAGGATTCGACGTGCATGGGGTATCCGAACTGGGCCGTCCGGATCCTGCAGTCAAGGAGATCAGAGGATTGCCCAACGTAGTCCTGAACGGTTCATTCGAACGGTTCGACGACATCGTGCGTCCCACGCATGCGGCGCTGCTTTTCACCACATCATGGGAAGGATTGCCGACACTGCTGCTTGATGCTGCGGCCGCGGGTCTGCCGATCGTGGCGCCAGCAGTCGGGGGGATCGGCGATCTCCTCGATGCTGCTTGGTTGGTTGATGATCCCGATGACGTTGCTGGATTCGTGGCGAGGTTGAAGGACCTGGGACATGATCAGGCGCTGCGTGAACAGCGTCGGATCGAGCAGTACGCCTCGCTATCAGATGGTCGGGACTGGAGCACCTTCGTCAAGACACTGCAAGACATACCGTTCTACCTGCCGGAACTGCCGGCAGCGCCTGACATATCTATCGAGCAAGGAAGAATTCAGTGATTATTGGACGAGGCCTGGTTGCCAAGGCCTTCGCCGGCAAGTGGCCGCAGGACGGGGCGACTGTGATCGTTGCTGCAGGGGTGTCCAACTCCGACGAGCGGGAGCAGGCTGCATTTGATCGTGAGAAGCGTCTGCTGGATGAGGTGTTCACTTATCCGCAAGCGCGCCGGGTTGTCTATTTCGGAAGCTGCGCAGTTGGCAATCCGGACGAGCCGAGGACTCCCTACCTGCGGCACAAGACTTGGATGGAGTCTCGGGTGCTGGCCGATGAGCGTGGCAGGGTGTTCCGGCTTCCACAGGTGGTTGGCGAAGGAGGCAATCCACATACGCTCACCAATTTTCTCAGCCAACGCATTCAGTCTGGTGAGCACTTCGAGGTGTGGGTACGCTCTGAGCGCAATCTGATCGATGTCGAAGATGTGGTGACCCTGGTGACCCATGTGCTCTGTCACCCCGAGCAGTTCCCGCGGATGATGCCGCTCGCAGATGCCCAGTCGACCCGTATGCCTGACATTGTTCATTGCATGGAACGTGCGCTCGCGAAGCGCGGGAACTACAGCATTCTTGAGCGCGGTGCCGCGTTTCCGATTGATACCACGGACTGCCTTAGGGCCGCCAGGGCTTGCGGTATTCACTTTGGCCCAGGATACCTGGAGCAGCTCGTGGAGAAGTACTATGGCGTCGCCAAGAGGGTTCGAATCTAGGAGGAATGGCCATTCGCGTCAGGACAGGTCCCCTAGTATCATGAAGATCGTTAAGTACGCTTAGAATTCAGTAGATTGGGGCGCAAATGAATGCGAAGAGGACGCGGCGAGCTGTAGTGCCGTCGAGCCGCAGGAGCGGCAAATGACCAGGCCAGCGCTGAGCGCCATCGTCACTTTCCATGGAGAAGGAATCCTTGCGCACACCTCGCTGCGCTCGTACGCGCTGTCCCGCAAAGTGGCGCGGGAGCATGGGGTCGAGGTTGAACTGGTCCTGGTGCTGGACAACGCGGACCACCAGACCCGCATGTTCGTGACCGAGCACCCCGATCTGGATGGGACTGAAATTCTTGTCGAGACCCGGCTCGGGGATGCGGCACTTGCACGCAATGCGGGTGTGGCAGCGTGCCGGGCAGACTATGTGTGCACTCTGGACGGTGATGATCTTGTCTCCACCGGCTACTTCCTGGTGCACATGAAGGAGGCCGCTCGCCAGCAAGGGTGCTTCGTTCTGCATCCTGAGATGGTCCTGAGCTTCGGCATGTACAGTGCGTTCAACTGGCAGGTGGATCAGGAGGGAGGTTACTACGATGAGAACGCATTGCTCACTGTGAACCCCTGGATCAGTGCAGCGTTCTCCACCCGCGAGCTGTTCGAGAGCATTCCCTACGTGGCCTGCTACCCGAAGCGAACTGGCTTCGGGTACGAAGACTGGTACTGGAATGCGGAGACGATTGCCCGCGGAGTGGTCCACCGGCTCGCCTGGGGATCGGCTTACTTCTACCGGCGCAAATGGCATGGTTCTCTCAACGAAGCCAGCCACGCATTGAAAACCGTCATTCCCTGCACCTCGCTGTTTGCCCTTGGGCGCAAGCGCGGCAAAGGACAAGGCCATGTTTGATCAACTCACTCATAATCGCTGGGTCCGCAATCGGTACACGCGCCGGGTGGCACACTGGGTCCGCCGTGTGCTTGCCATGCTGTCCGCAAAGTCGACAGATTCGAATGCGTCAACGTATGGCATCGCATCGGCACCTACGATGCCGGTCTGGCTGCAGGATGAGATGCGTGCACTTGCTTCGATAGAACCAGAGTTGCTGCCGCCAGGATCCGGCGTGGAGCGCTACGCCTTCTATTCGGTTCCGATGGATACCCGGCAGGGGGAGGTGTATGCCGCACTATCCGATGCCATTGGTGGAGAGCCGTATACGCATGCATTGCTTGTGCCATGGCTGAAGCCAGGTGGGGCGGATCGGGGAATCCTTTATCACGCAAGCGCCATCGCGCAGAGCGATCCGTTGGCACGGATTCTTGTTCTTACGACTGAGCCCGCTTCGTCGCCATGGGCCTCCAGGCTGCCGGCGCAGGCCCAATGCGTCGATTTCGGGAACATTGCGGCTTCCCTGGATTTCAACCAGCAAGTCAATGTAATGGTGCGTGTACTGCTGCAGTTGCGCGCGCCGACGGTTCATCTTGTGAACTCCCGTGTTGGTTGGGATGCAATCCTGCGCCACGGGCTGGCGCTGACCCAGCACTCGCGATTGTTTGCTTCGCTGTTCTGCGATGACTACGACCAGCGGATGAATCCGGTCGGTTACGCGCGTGACTATCTGCGCTACTGCTACCCGCACCTTTCCACGGTAATCTGCGACAACTCGCGTTATCCGCAGATATGGTCGCGTGAGCTGGGCATTCCTCGTGGTTCCTTCACCTTCATCCCGTTCCCATATGACGGTCGGGTGGCCGAATCGTGCGGACAGGCGATCTCTGCGGACGGTGCCAGGCGCGTGTTGTGGGCCGGCCGTCTCGACCGGCAGAAGCGCCCGGACATCCTGGCAGCGATCGCTACGCGGATGCCTGACGTGCACTTCGATGTGTACGGTGCACAAGTGATGTCTGGCGCAGCGGTGCAGGATCTCTCCCAGCTACGGTCTCTGCACAACGTTACTCTCCACGGCGAATTCCAGAGGCTTGAGGACGTGGCAACCCCTGATCACTTTGCCTATCTGCACACGACGGCGTGGGAAGGGACGCCGACCATCCTGTTCGATGTAGCCGCGGCGAGACTGCCGATCCTCGCACCGCAGGTGGGGGGGATCGTGGACTTCCTCGCAGAGGAGGATATGGTCGAGCGTTATGACGACGTGGATGCATTCGTTTCGCAGCTAAGACTACTGCAGTCCTCTGCTCAACTTCGCAGCGAGCGCGTCCAGCGACAGCTTGAATCGCTTCGCCGGAATCGCCGCTGGGAGGACTTCACCGCATCGCTCGAAGCCCTCGATGGTTACCTGACTGCCCGGAAGAGAAATGCGTCGGCAGGAACGGAAAGAGAGATCAACGCGGTGCACGTGGCGCGTGGTTGAGATCGTGACGTGAAGAGAGCGCTTGGCCGCGCTCTCGGCGCGATTTCACGGGTGTTTCCGCAATGCAGTTGGAGCCCCGCCCGGTCGCAGTCCGGACGCCGGGCTGGTTCGAGGCTGATCGCCACGTCCGCTAGATCTTTCAACAGAGTTTTCGTTGAGTCGGCCACGCAGTAGCCGCTGCTGATCCTTCAGATCGGGCCTCTTGCCCAAGAGTTCAAGCGCCAGGCGAAGAGGCTGTGCTCTGGCGAGACCGGCTTCGTCACCCTGGCCACAGCTACAAAAACCAATGGACTCTTGGCTGAAGCAGTTTCGGGATCGGCGCCAGCACCACGATAGGCAATGCCTGCAATGAACGTGGTGCTTCCGTAACAGGCTGCTTGACTGATCGCGTTCTGCGTCGTCTGTTGCGAGGGCGGGGCTGATTGCTCGAGGCCTCGCCCGCCGAAGAGCTGGAGAGCAGCTTTCAGAGCAGCCTCAGTTGCCTTCCCCAAGATTGAGATTGGTGAGAGTGCGTAGTCCGGTGCTGGAATATCCTGGCCCAGGGGCCGCGGCGATAGAGCTCCGTTGATTGACGACGGTGGTATCGGGTGCTCGTCATTCTCGCGTCGCATCGATACCCATACGGCGGGTTGCTCCCAACGCCGTCTCGGCGCAGATTCAAGGAGACGCCGAGTCCGCAGGAGCACGCTTCGTGCGCCTGTCACTAGGAGGGCGGACTTGGAGTATCAGTCCGCACGCAGAGTCCCGTAGCGCCGGACCGGCGCTGGCTTCCATCAATTCCCACAACCGGTATTTGGTCCTAGGCGAGTCCCACGAAATGATTCAAGTGTTTCGGGCCGTCCCGGCCGACCAGTTGCTGCGAACTCTCTGAGCTCCGGTTAGCAGTCGAGTTGACCAGCTGGTTCCCTGCAGATGCAGGCGAGCTTCCAGAAAAGCTGTAATCAGGAGTACTGAACCGGCTATTTCGACCGTGAAGTAGTACTTGAAATGCGATCCTGGAGCGAAAAGTACCATTGCTGGAATCCTGGAAAGAATCAGCACAGCCGCCAGGCTGCTTGCGGGTGCCCATCGGTAGGCCAGTACCACCAAAAGAAGCAGTACCAGTTCCGGAATGAAATTCCACCACAGGAACGACCCCTTAAGGTGCATACCCTGGTATTGCGTGGTCGAACTTAGGGCCGCCATAACAGATTCGCGGGAAGGCCCAAGAGTCCCGAACAGACTGCGCACATGCGACATCGGTCGGCCGTCGGAATAGTAGGGATTGGAGGCGTTCAAGGTTGACCAGTTCCCTGCGATGTCACCCTCGACAAATGTGAGCGTCCTTGGGCCGAGGCCAGAGGCATACCCTGCTGTCATCAGCTTTGCAGAGACGAACTTCGCCGGGTTTTCGACAATCAAAGTAGTCACCGCAGCCAGGAAGCCCTGCTTCTGTTCTTCTGTCGCATTGGGATTCATCGCCTGGTCCCAGTACAGCGGGATCTCCTGTGGAATTGATCGTTCGACGACACGGTCATATGGAATGATGGGGTCAACGGCAGTACGAGCGGCGCCAGGCGTGCTTTCGTAATAGGGGCCCTGTACTAGCTGGCCGAGCGGGTTAAGAGCCAATGTCAGTTGATATCCCCAGCGGTTCTGCCATTCACCCAGAACCGATGGCAGCAGAAGACTGCAGACCAGCAATGGAGCAGCGAATGCAGAAAACAGCAGCGCTGTGGAGCGCGGACTGTGGAGTACCTTGATCAGAACGATGGCCATGGCAATGAATGCCGGGAGCAATCCATCGGTCCGGACCACTAGGCCCAGGGCGGACAGCAGGCTCAGCGCGACTATGTAGCGCGTAGATGTCCAGTGCCGATCAAGCAGGTAGTTGAGCAGCACCAATGCCAGTGCGACCTGGATCATCGCGAAAGGCACGTCTCGACTCAGCAGCAGGCTCGTGGATACGAATGCAACCGATGCAGCCAATGGAAGATGCAGGACGATCCTGGCGATAAGTCCGCCACCCAAGCGCCGGACAGTCCAGTCGGCATAGGCTAGCAACATCGCGGCCATGAGAACTTGAACCAAGCTGATCGCCCAGTATTTCGGAATCACTTGCAGGACAAATTGATAGCCGACCGGGGTCATGAACCCAAGCCAGCTATCGATGGGGAAGTTGAGTCCATACAAGTAAGCCGAATAGGTATCCGACATCAAGATTCCTGGCCAGACCAGTGCCAGTGCGGCACCGAGCCACATGGCCCAGGCCAGGAAGACCAGTCGCGACGCGGTATCGGCGAGTAGGAAAAGTCGGAAAGACAGCAGCAGCGCAATGGACGCCGTTCCAGCGCCAGCTAGGCGAAGAAAAAGCACTTCCGTGCCGCGCCCATTCATTCCAAACCAGTCCGCTGACCACGCTACGGCCAGGTAGAGGGCGAAAGAAACTGCAGCTGCACCGAGCTGGCGTGCTGACGGCTGTGAGATCGACATGGCTCTTCTACTGCTGCAGGGAAAGGAATGCGTCCAGTTCGGCGGGAGTTCCGAGTGGGACGACATCGCAGAATTCCAGGACCGAAACGCTGACCCGAGCGTTCTGCTTGATCATCGTGTTGTACATGGGGGCGATGTAAGCTTCTCCGCGCTCAAGCCCCGAACCGCTTGCGCCGAAGTGTTGCTCGTAGGTGCGGCGATACAGTTCCGGAGAGCGGAACCAATAGAGTCCAACTGTCGCCAGCTCCGAAATGCGATGTTTCTCGCGAACCTCCAACGCGAGTCCGTCCTCGCCCAGGCGAACGAAGCTCCAGTGTGTGCCGGGAGCCAAGAAGCAGGGAATATGACCGTCGACATTCCCGCCTGGGGGCTGCATGCTGCCGGGCGAGATGTGTGTGTCTATATTGAAGATCGCAATCGGTGCATTAGCCTGGCAGTGATCAATGGCAAGCAGGGCCGTTGTTGCTTGTCCATTGGTCAAGCCGTCGATCTCGACGATCTCAACATCATCGATGCCCAATGCTTTGCATTGGTTGATGATGAAGTCGCGTGCATGGTCTTCCCGCCGAACGACGAAGACGCAACGAGCGGGCATGTAGCCTTTCAAGCTAATCATTGACCAAGCGAAAAGGGTGGAGCCTTTTGCTTCTATCATGTACTTCGGCACGGTGTATCCGGCCGCAGCGAAGCGCGAACCCAGCCCAGCCATGGTTATCAGCAGAGTCGTCATGGATTAATCCGTGTCCCTGTCGCCATTCAGCAAGTTCCGGATCTGATCAAAGGACAAGTCGCGGAACTCATCGGGCCTGACCGTGCGGTCGTCGACGTAGAACCCGTCCTTTCCTGGCCACGGTTTGGCAAAGTAGAGCTCGTCGTAAGGGATATCCCAGCGCTGCAACCACTCCACCATCTGTGGCGCAGTGACTGCATTGATGCGCCCGAGGTTGCCATCGAACGTCCGCATGTTGCGGGAAGTGCTGAGCGCGATCCGGAAGCCCAGCTCACGATATTCGCGCATTCGGGAAATTATCTCCGGATAAGGCACGAGATCCGAGTAGCTCTCGCCGTCCTTCTTGATCGGACAGAGCGTGCCATCGACATCAATGACCAGTGTTGAATCGTTGCTGATAGTTTTGCTCGATGTCATGAAGGATATCCGTTGCGTTGATCAGGAATGCGAGAACTTTGTGCTTTCTGTCAATGTGCAATGGCAGCATTGACAGGAACAAAGACAATTCGTGGAGGCGGACAAGCAGGGGGTCGTAACCGTTATCGGTGAGCCACTCAAGGAATCTATTCTTTGCGTCATCAATGCCCGCGTGTGCATTGACGATCAAGCTCAGCCGCCCATCTTGGTCAACTTCAAGTCGATATAGATCCTGGTTGATGAAGTCATAGTCGCCGAGGATCGAATGCGAGAGTTTGGCGACGTCGTAACTGGGGTCGGTCCACAGTTCGGCTTCTGTGATGGCGCCCTTGGGGTCAATTAGTTTAAGAAGCCTGCCGTGACGCTCATACAGCATGTTTGAGAAGCATAGGTCTCCGTGCCCGATGCACTCTCGAGACGTGGCTACTGGGACGCTTTGGGTGACCTTGTTGTACAGGTCGGTGTAGCGGGCTGTCAGTTCATCGAACGACGTGTATGGCGTGCCGATGGCAAGCCAGTTCTCCAGCTCGCGGCCCTCCGGCAGTGCGCGCAATTCCTCCATCCGGCGCATGAGCTTGTTCAGATAGAGCTCACGCTGTGTGGCGCTGCAGACCTCGACATCTACCTGACGGCTTGGACGTTCTTGAAGGAACGCGCGCAGCAGGGAAAGCACTTGCTGTAGTTCGGGGCCGGATATGGCGCCATGAACCCATTGCAGGGCTACGTCAGCAACCTGCAGTCTTTCCATCCGATATTCTGCGCCGCTGGCTTCCACGCGCAGGTCATAGGGCATGACAAACCATCGCCGCATCGCTTGAGGAAGCAGGTACCAGTAATCATGCTCGGCAGTAATTTTGCGGGCGTTGGAAGAGCGCTTGCTGATGGTGAGCTCATCGGCGCGGATGTCATTGAAATGGCGGGCCTCGAATGCCCCTGACAGAAGCGACAAGCAGTTCCGGTAGTCATTCAGGTCGACGAACGCATCCGAGCCATCCATGACCACCAAACCAGGAAGCGGCGGCTGGTCCAGACCTTTTATCAGCCTTCCCAGGGATATCCCCGAAGCGCTATACAGCACTGCTTGGTTTCCAACACGAATGTGCGCGTCGATGGCAGCAAGTACCAGGCGCTTTATCAGCGCGGAACCGCTGCCGATATCACGGATCCAAACGCACGCTGGAACCATGAGTGTCCTGCACTCGTTCAGATTCGCTTGTTCTATTGCCTGTGTGAGGTCGCCATCGGAACGGACAACGTGGATATCGCTGCAGCCCACCTCCATTGCTCGAGCCTTCATCCAGCCAAGCAGGGCACTCCGGCGGTAGTTGACCTCGCCGAACCGCCGATGCCCGATCAGGTCACTGACGGGGGGTGATGCCGTCTGGCGATCGTCAATGACAAGGTGCAACGTCATGCTTGTTCTCCGGAATAGCGCTTCTGCCTATGCTCAATGCGGTAGCTGGTCTGCCTGGAGCGGCGCCGTGCCAGCGAGCTGTAAAGGCAATAGATGCTCGATGGAATGGTTGCCGTGGCGAGAGTCAGGGTGACTACGTTCCAGTAGCCTGCGTGCCAAGGTGAGAATGCCGACTGCAGCAGGACGGATTCGAACATATCGATGAAGCCCGCGAGCTGACCAGGTGCAGGGTCGACGTTCATGGCGATAAGGTAGAACGCAGTGAAATCAAGGATCCAGATTCCAATGGTCACCAGGAGCAGAAGAAGGACGCGGCCGCCCATCATCTGCCGGAATGCGCTGAAGGCTGCCTCGAATGTATTAAGCAAGGTCAATGCATGCAGTCCACGCACGCTGCTGGAGCCAACCAGGATGAGCTGACGAAGTTCTGTGGAAGTTGCGCGACTGGTGAGATAGGCGGCAAGTGCAAACAGAAGCACGGTTAGAAGCACCGCAGCGAGCAGGCCGATTGCTGCATCGCTGTATCCGCTCGAAGTCAGAGCCAGAATGGCCAACAACAGGACCGAGGCATCGAGCACCTTTTCGCTGGCATAGGCTGCCAAGCCAGCCGCAGGCTTGCGGGCGAGCCGCATGATGGCCCATGCCCTGGTGAGCTCACCGAGCTTGAATGGAGCCACCGCACTGAGCCAGGTGCTCCATGCATGGGTCGCCGACACATTTGCCAGCGAAGGCTTCTCGAAGATGAAAAACATCACCAGCCGCGACACGCGCAATAAATGAGAGATGGCGTATGCGATCACCGCTACCCAGATTCCAGGGCCAAGGTGGGTGCGGGTCGTCAGCCAGAAGATGGCCAGCCCAAGCGCAGCCGCAGGTAGCACAAGGTCGAGGAGGCGGGGAAATATCCTCACGCCCCCGTCCTCGATTGGTAGATCACCTCGGTCCTGTAATCCGCAGTTACGCGCTGTCGGTGATCCCTGGATAGAAAGGCGCGTGGCCGCAAGGCGAAGGCGCCCAGCAGTGCCAGCACCTTTGATGCCTGGCGGAAAAGTCTGACATTCGAAATCTGGTCGTCCTCCCGCCAAGTGATCGGGAAGAACGTCATGCTGTGGCGCAGGTGGCTGTGAGCCAGCACCATGCAGTAGTTGAAAGTTAGGTCATCCGGGAAGCGCAGATGGAAGCCACCCCTGAAGATTGCAGTACGGTAGCTGTTCAGGCCTGACCCCAGGTCATGCAGCCGCTTGCGAGCCACGAGCGAGAACAGCAGGTTGAACACTTCGTTGCCGAAGGTTCTAAAAGCGGAGTAACCAGGCAGGGTGCTACCGGGCATGAATCGTGCGCCCAGCAGCGCATCCAGATTTACGCTGTCCCCGGACAACACCGGGACAAGATCGGCAATCGACCCCTGATCGTCGCCATGCAGAATCGTTACGCGTTCGAACCCGTTCTCCAAGGCATGCGCGAAGCCCACCTTCTGCGATCCACCCAATCCATAGTTTTCCACGTTGCGGCAGACCTGAATCTCGCAGCTCGTGAACTGACGGGCTGCGTCGCATGCGACCTGAAGCGTCTCGTCGGTGCTCCGGTTGTCGATCACGAGGACACGATCAACAAAGCCAGTCGGGAGCGATTCGAACTGCCTGAGCACACGGGCAATCTGTCGCGCACAGTTATAGGCGGGGATGAAGACAAGGTGTCTGCTCATGCGTCTCTTTCTGATCGCGGCGGGAATAGGTCGTGCAACAGTGTATTTGAATGGCGCCCCGCAAGATGGCGACACCTCTCAGGCAACGGTTCAGGGAAGTTCCGCGCGGGAGCGAACCGAAGGTGCGGTCAATGGCGTCACAGGACGGGAGATATTAACATCACATGAGGGCATCTCCATGATCCTCCGCCCCTGGTTGGCGACCCGTTGGCATGGAAGGCGCGCGACCCGCCTCCCCTGGAATCGCACCTGCCCCGGGTTGGACGATTGCCTTGGCTCGGGGATCCGGATGCCGAGGAGCTATCAGCGCTGTTGGCTCATTTCACTCAGGCCAGACGGAGGCCGGCTGATTGAGTCTCGCAGGCCTGGATCAGGGATTTTCCTTGGCATTGCCGGAATGGAGAAGAAGTCGAGCAACAACGAAGTTGAGGGTCATTGTGAATGGTGTGATGGCAATCTTGAGAAGCGTCTCCGGGCTGCCTGACGTAATGTCGTACAAGCGAGGACCGAACGTGCTCGTCAGCCAAGCCAAGGCGAGCGAAATCAGCATTATGTGAACCGCCTGCCAGGCCAGCCATGCCAGATACTTGAGCCCATCGTGCCCGCCAGCGCCGTCAAAAATCCTCTGGCGGGAAACCAGAAACACGAAGGTTGCCGCGGAGGTATCTGCGATGGCGTTGGCCCATCCCACCGGCAGGTGTACCAGGTGTACCAGCAGCCACAGCAGGCCCACGGCGATTACAAGCCCGGTGCCTGAAACGATGAAGAAGCCTGCGTACTGCTTCAGTAAATTCCGGAAGCCAGCACGGACGCCGGCCAACGGCGTACTTGTCATGGCGCAGTTCCCCGCCGTGCCAGGAAGGCAGGCGCGCGTGCGCGCGCGCCTTCTTCCGCGACCAGCAGAATCCAACTGCCAGCGCACCTCATCAGAGCAATGTCTCCAGCTCCGGCAGGATCGTGAACAGATCCCCCACCAGGCCGATATCCGCAATCTCGAAGATCGGCGCATCGCCGTCTTTGTTGATCGCCACGATCGTGCCGGCATCCTTGATGCCGGTCAGGTGCTGGATGGCACCGCTGATGCCGACGGCCACATACAGTTCCGGCGCGATGATCTTGCCGGTCTGGCCGACCTGCAGGTCGCTGGGCACGTAGCCGGCGTCGACCGCGGCGCGCGAGGCACCGACCGCGGCACCGAGCTTGTCGGCCAGCTGGAAGATGACCTTGAAGTTCTCTTCCGAACCAACGCCGCGGCCACCGGAGACCACGCGCTTGGCGCTCTGCAGGTCCGGGCGGTCGCTGGCACCGGCGGCCAGGCCGATGAAGCGGGTGTGGGCCGGCAGAGCGGCGTCGACGCTGGCCGCTTCAATGGCAGCGCTGCCACCTTGGGCGGCTTCCGGCCACGACGCGGCACGCACGGTGGCGACCACGATCTGGTCGGCCGGGGCTTCCACGGTGATGATCGCGTTGCCGGCGTAGATCGGGCGCTTGAAGGTGTGGCTGCCTTCAACGCTCATCAGGTCGGATACCTGGTTGACGCCGAGCAGGGCGGCCACGCACGGCATCAGGTCCTTGCCGAAGGTGGTCGATGGGCCGAACACGTGGGTGTAGCCCTTTGCAAGCTGCGCGATCTGCGGTGCCAGCACTTGGGCGATGGCCTGCGCATTGGCGGCGTTGGCCACGGTCAGGACCTTGGCGACGCCAGCAATCTTCGCGGCTTCAGCGGCGACGGCGGCCGGATCGGCGGCCAGCACGACCACATCGATGCTGGCGCCGCTGATGGCGGCGGCGGCGCTGACGGTCTTGGCGGTGGCGGCGTTGAGCTTGCCGTCGTGGTGCTCGGCGATGACGAGAATCTTGCTCATTACAGCAACCCCTTCTGCTTGAGTGCGGCAACCAGTTCGGCCGCGTCCTTGACCATCACGCCCTTGCTGCGCTTGGACGGCGCGGCGTACTGGGTGGTCTTGAAGGTGTCGGCGGCTTCAACGCCGAGATCGGCCAGCTGCAGGGTCTCCAGCGGCTTGGCCTTGGCCTTCATGATGTCCGGCAGCTTGATGAAGCGCGGTTCGTTCAGGCGCAGGTCGGTGGTGACCACGGCCGGCAGGTCCACTTCCAGCGTTTCCAGTCCGGCGTCGACTTCGCGGGTCACCGTGGCCTTGCCATCGGCAATGTCCAGCTTGCTGGCGAAGGTCGCCTGCGGACGGCCCCACAGCGTGGCCAGCATCTGGCCGGTCTGGTTGGCGTCGTCGTCGATGGCCTGCTTGCCGAGGATCACCAGGTCCGGCTGTTCCTTCTCGATCAGCTTGAGCAGGGTGCGTGCGGCGGTCAGCGGCTGGATGGCCTGGTCGGTGACCACATGGACCGCGCGGTTGGCGCCCATGGCCAGGCCGTTGCGCAGATGCGCCTGGGCATCGGCCGGAGCAATGGTGGCGACCACGACTTCGCTGGCGATGCCCTTGTCGCGCAGGCGCAGGGCTTCTTCCAAGGCGATTTCATCGAAGGGGTTGGGGGACAGCTTGACGCCGTCGGTGACCACGCCGGAACCGTCCGGCTTGACCTGAATGCGGACGTTGTAGTCCACCACGCGCTTGTACGCGACGAGGATTTTCATCTGGTACGGGGTCCTTCAATAACGGAGAGAGCGTCCGGTCCTCGCACAGCAACCGGTTCGGGGGTGGGATCCCGATTCTAGCGGGTGACGGGGCACCATGCGAATGCGTATGGTTTTGCTGCGATGCAGCAGAATCCGCGAGGCCCTGCGTGTTGTTCACGGTGTGAGGGCAGTAGTGAAGGTGCCCCCGATGTATCCTGTTGCGCTGAGTCGGGCTGCCGGGTGCGGCCCACATGGATCATCAACAGGAGAACAGGTAGTGCCCACATGGCTTGTCACCGGCGGTGCCGGATTCATTGGCGGTAACTTTGTTCTCGAAGCGGTCGCCCGTGGCATCAAGGTCATCAACCTCGACGCACTGACCTATGCCGGCAACCTGACGACGCTGTCCAGCTTGGACGGCAACCCGCACCACGTGTTTGTGCAGGGTGACATCGGTGACAGCGCGCTGGTATCCCGCCTGCTGGCCGAACATCGGCCGGATGCGGTGCTGAACTTCGCTGCAGAAAGCCATGTGGACCGTTCGATCGATGGTCCTGGCGCCTTCATCCAGACCAACGTGGTTGGCACCCTGGGCCTGCTGGAAGCGGTACGTGACTACTGGAAGGCCCTGCCGGCCGAGCAGGGCGCGGCGTTTCGCTTCCTGCATGTGTCCACCGACGAGGTGTACGGCACCCTGGGTGAGACCGGCAAGTTCAGCGAAACCACCCCGTATGCGCCGAATTCGCCGTATTCGGCGTCCAAGGCCGCCTCCGACCACCTGGTGCGTGCGTTCCACCACACCTACGGGCTGCCGGTGCTGACCACCAACTGCTCCAACAATTACGGCCCGTACCATTTCCCCGAGAAGCTGATCCCGCTGGTGATCGCCAAGGCGTTGGCCGGCGAGCCGCTGCCGGTGTACGGCGATGGCAAGCAGGTGCGCGACTGGCTGTTCGTGTCCGACCACTGCGAGGCGATCCGTACCGTGCTGGCCAAGGGTCAGGTTGGCGAGACCTACAACGTCGGTGGCAACTCGGAAAAGCAGAACATCGAAGTGGTGCAGGCCATCTGCGCGCTTCTGGACCAGCGTCGCCCGCGTGAGGATGGCCAGCCGCGCAGCAGCCAGATCACCTACGTGGCCGACCGCCCGGGTCATGACCGCCGCTACGCGATCGATGCGTCGAAGCTGAAGAACGACCTGGGCTGGGAGCCGGCCTACACCTTCGAGCAGGGCATCACCTTCACCGTCGACTGGTACCTGGACAACCAGGCATGGGTCAACGGCGTGCTCGACGGCAGCTACCGTCTGCAGCGCATCGGCACTGCGGCCTGAACCCAGGAGACCTCATGACCCAGCGCAAGGGCATCATCCTCGCCGGTGGCTCCGGCACCCGGCTGTATCCGATCACCAAGGGCGTCAGCAAGCAGCTGCTGCCGGTATACGACAAGCCGATGATCTACTATCCGCTCAGCGTGCTGATGCTGGCGGGCATCCGCGAAGTGCTGATCATCAACACTCCCCATGAACAGGCTCTGTTCCAGCAGCTGCTGGGCGATGGCTCGCAATGGGGCATGGACATCCAGTACGCAGTGCAGCCCAGCCCCGATGGGCTGGCGCAGGCCTATCTGATCGGTCGCGACTTCGTGGCCGGCAAGCCGAGCTGCCTGGTGCTGGGAGACAACATCTTCCACGGGACCGGCCTGCGCGAGGTGCTCAGGCGTGCCGACCAGCGGGATGCAGGTGCCACGGTGTTCGGTTACTGGGTGAATGATCCGGAACGCTATGGCGTGGCCGAGTTCAACAAGGATGGCAGAGTGATCGATCTGGTCGAGAAGCCCGAGAATCCGCGTTCGAACTATGCTGTGACCGGCCTGTATTTCTATGATGGAAAAGCCAGCGAGTACGCGGCCGAGTTGAAGCCTTCGCCGCGCGGCGAGCTGGAAATCACCGATCTCAACAAGCGCTATCTGGCAGAGAGCAACCTGCACCTTGAAGCACTGGGTCGCGGCTACGCCTGGCTGGATACGGGTACCCATCAGTCGTTGCTGGAAGCCTCGAACTTCATCGAGACCATCCAGACCCGGCAGGGCCTGCAAGTGTGCTGCCCTGAAGAGATCGCCTTCGGGCAGGGCTGGATCGATGCGGCCAAGCTTGAGGAACTGGCTGCACCATTGAGCAAGAATGGCTATGGCCAGTATCTGGTCAAGCTGTTGCAGCGTGGTGTCGTGCCGTGAAAGTCATCGAGACGAGTCTGGCTGGATGCAAAGTGATCGAGCCGAACGTGTTCGGCGATGCCCGCGGATTTTTCTTTGAAACATGGAATGCCGACCGGTTCGCTGAGGCGGGGCTGGAGGGCGGCTTCGTACAAAGCAATGTTTCGTCGTCGAGCAAGGGCGTGCTGCGTGGCCTCCATTACCAGTGGCCGCGCCCGCAGGGCAAGCTGATCTCGGTGCTGCAGGGTGAAGTCTATGACGTCGCGGTGGACATCCGCCGCGGCTCGCCGACCTTCGGACGCTGGGAAGCGGTGATCCTGAGCGCCGAAAACAAGCGGCAGTTCTGGATTCCAGAAGGGTTCGCGCACGGCTTCGCTGTGCTTTCTGATACGGCGCTGTTCAACTATCTGTGCACCGATGTCTACGTAAAGGAGGCCGATGCTGGCGTACGCTGGAACGATGCCGATATCGCCGTGGATTGGCCGGTCAGTGCACCGACGTTGTCGGCCAAGGACGAGAACGCGCCGTTCCTGAAGGACATCGCTGAGGACCGCCTGCCGGTCTACACCCCATGACGGTGCTGGTCTTCGGCGGCAACGGCCAGGTCGGTCAGGAACTGCTGCGCGCTTTGGCACCACTGGGTACGGTGGTGCCAACCACGCGCAGTGGCCGGTTGCCAGATGGCCGTGCCTGCGAAACGGCCGATTTCAGCCAGCCCGACAGTCTGCCGGCGCTGCTGGACCGCCTGCAGCCGTCGATCGTGGTCAATGCTGCGGCCTACACGGCTGTGGATCGTGCCGAGCAGGACGCAGAGGCCGCCTTCGCTGCCAATGCGCAGGCGCCGGGTGTGATCGCACGATGGTGTGCGGCGCATGGCGTGCCGTTCGTGCATTACTCCACCGACTATGTGTTCGATGGTCAGGGTTCCGCGCCGTACCGCGAAGATGAGTCGACTGCACCGCTGGGTGTATATGGCACCAGCAAGCGAGATGGTGAGGATGCCGTACGCGCGGCCGGTGGCCGCCACCTGATCTTCCGCACGGCCTGGGTCTATGCCTCGCACGGCGCGAATTTCCTGCGCACCATGCTGCGCGTAGGTGCCGAGCGTGATGCGTTGCGGGTAGTGGCCGACCAGATCGGTACGCCGACCCCGGCCGCGCTGATCGCCGATGTTACCGCGCAGGCGCTGCAGCATCCGGATCAGCTGTCTGGTACCTGGCACCTTACCGCCAATGGCCAGACCAGCTGGCATGGGTTCGCCGAGGCGATCTTCGCCGAAGCGTTGGCCACCGGCGTACTGGTCAAGGTGCCGACCGTCGAGGCGATTCCCAGTTCCGAGTATCCGACCCCGGCCAAGCGTCCAGCCTGGTCGGTGCTGGACAACCGCAAGCTGCAGCAGGATTTCGGCATCGTGCTGCCGACCTGGCAGGACGGCCTGAAGCGGGTGATGGCGGAGATTGCCTGACCCGGTAGGCGACGTGCCGACCAACGGTCGGCACCCGCCCCGACCAACAGTCGGCACCCACCAGCGGGCGCCGCGTCAGTTGCGCCCGTACGTGTCCTCGAACCGCACGATGTCATCCTCGCCCAGGTAGCTGCCCGACTGCACTTCGATCAGCTCCAGTGGCAGCTTGCCGGGATTGCGCAGGCGATGGGTCACGCCCAGCGGGATGTAGGTGCTCTGGTTCTCGCTGAGCAGGATCACCTCGTTGCCGCGGGTCACCTCGGCGGTGCCGCTGACCACGATCCAGTGCTCGGCGCGGTGGTGATGCATCTGCAGGCTGAGCGTGCCGCCGGGCTTGACCGTGATCCGCTTGACCTGAAAGCGCTCGCCGTTGTCGATCGAGTCGTAGGCACCCCAGGGGCGGTACACCTTGCGGTGCCAGGTCGCCTCGCTGCGGCCTTCGGCCTTCAGCTTGGCCACCACGGTCTTGACCTCCTGCATGCGGTCAGCCTTGCCGACCAGCACCGCATCGTCGGTCTCGACCACGACCACATCATCCAGCCCGACCAGTGCGACCAGGCGCTGGGCATAGGCATAGGTGTTGCGGCAATCGATGGCGATCACATCACCCTGGTGGGCATTGCCGTCGCCATCCTGCTGCGAGACATCGCGCAGTGCGGTCCACGAGCCGACATCGTTCCAGCCGGCATCGAGCGGGATCACCACCGCGTCGGCGGTCTTTTCCATCACCGCGTAGTCGATCGAGTCCGAGGGCACGGCGGTGAAGGCGTCCTTGTCCAAGCGCGTGAAGTCCGCATCGCGGCGAGCCTGCTGCCAGGCCTGGCGGCTGCTGGCCAGCATTTCCGGCTGGAAGCGTTCCAGCTCCCGCAGATAGCGCGACGCCTTGAACAGGAACATGCCGCTGTTCCAGTAGTACTGACCGCTGCTGACGTAGCCGGTGGCGGTCTCCAGGTCGGGCTTCTCGACGAAACGTTCGACCGCGCGCACGCCCTGTCCATCAGCGGCCTTGATATAGCCATAACCGGTTTCCGGGCCGGTCGGGACGATGCCAAAGGTCACCAGCTTGCCGGCGTCGGCGGCACTTGCTGCGGCCTGCACTGCACTGCGGAAGGCCGCTTCGTCGGTGATCACATGGTCGGAGGGCAGCACCAGCAGCAGCGCGTCGGTACCGCCACGGGTGGCCTCCAGCGCGGCTACGGCAATCGCCGGCGCAGTGTTGCGGCCCACCGGTTCCAGGATGATCGCGGCCGCCTCGGCCCCGACCTGCTGCAGCTGTTCGGCGGCAACGAAGCGGTGTTCCTCGTTGGCAATCACCAGCGGACCACGCGCCGCCAGTGGGGCGACGCGTTGCCAGGTGGCCTGCAGCATCGTCAGCTCGCCGGCCAGTGGCAGGAACTGCTTCGGGTAGGCCTCGCGCGAAAGCGGCCACAGGCGGGTACCGGATCCGCCGGACAGGATGACGGGCTGGATGCTGCTCATGCGGGCCTCGGTTACTGCTGGATGAGACGGGAGAGTTCGTCGGTACGCGCCTGCATCAGCGACGCGTCACCACGCGCTTCGACGTTCAGGCGCAGCAGCGGCTCGGTATTGGAGCTGCGCAGGTTGAAGCGCCAGTTGCCGAAGTCGGCACTGATGCCGTCGGTGTGGTCCAGCCTGGGCGATTGCGCGGCGAAGTGTTCCATCACGCGCGCGACGGCGGCCTTGGCATCGGCCACCTTGAAGTTGATCTCGCCGCTGCACGGGTAGGCTGCCATGCGGTCTTCGACCCAGTCGGCCAGCGAACGGCCGCTCCCGGAAACCAGCTGGGCGATCAGCAGCCACGGGATCATGCCCGAGTCGGCATAGGCGAACTCGCGGAAATAGTGGTGCGCGCTCATCTCGCCGCCGTACACCGCGTCTTCGGCACGCATCTTTTCCTTGATGAAGGCGTGGCCGCTCTTGCACTGCACTGGCACGCCACCGGCCTGCTCGACCATGTCCACGGTGTTCCAGACCAGGCGCGGGTCATGCACGATCTTGCCGCCGGGATGGCGCGCCAGGATCGCCTTGGCCAGCAGGCCGACCAGGTAGTAGCCCTCGATGAAGCGGCCGCTGTGGTCGAAGAAGAAGCAGCGATCGAAGTCACCGTCCCACGCGATGCCGAAATCGGCGCCATGTTCGCGTACGGCGTCGGCGGTGGCGGCGCGGTTCTCCGGCAGCAGCGGATTGGGAATGCCATTGGGGAAGCTGCCGTCCGGCTCGTGGCAGATGCGGATGAACTCGAACGGCAGGTGCGGTGCCAACAGGTCAACGATGGCGCCGGCGCCGCCATTGCCCGCATTGACCACCAGCTTCAGCGGCTTCAGCTTGCCGGCATCGACATAGCTCAGCAGGTGCTGGATGTAGGCGCTCTTGTCATGCTGGGCGACCTGGCCGGCACGCGGCGGCTGGGCCTCGGCGGTGTCGGCGGCCACTGCATCGGAAATCGCGAACAGGCCGGTATCGGAGCTGATCGGCCGTGCGTTTTCCTTGACCAGCTTCATGCCGTTGTAATCCATCGGGTTGTGGCTGGCGGTGACCATCACGCCGCCGGCTGCGTTCAGGTGGTCGGTCTGGAAATAGACTTCCTCGGTGCCGCACAGGCCGATGTCGATCACTTCCCGCCCGGTACCGCGCAGGCCGGCCGCCAGCGCGTCCTGCAGCGCCGGGCTGGTCAGGCGCACGTCGTGGCCTAGGACCACCGGGCCCGGCGCGAGCTGCGCAGCCAGGGCCACGCCGATGCGGCGAGCCAGGTCTTCGTTCAGTTCCTCGGGCACGCGGCCACGGATGTCATAGGCCTTGAAGGCGGGCAGGGGCATCGAAGCAGTCCATCCGGATAGAGAAACCTGATTATAGCGGGAGGGTCTGCAAACGGCCGGTGAGTCAGGGACGCCCGGCGGGTAGCGCCGACATGGAAGTGGGGCGGGCCGATTCCCCGTCGATGGGCCATGGCCAGCAGGCAGTTCGCATACAATTGCGCGCTGACGACCGAGGACATGGCCCGCGTGGCCATCGCCGATTGGCCTGCTGTTCCAGAAGGATCGAGGTTTGCTTTGAAATTCACTCACGATCAGAAACGCGTGCTGGTGACCGGTGGCGCGGGCTTCCTCGGGTCGCATCTGTGCGATCGGCTCATCGCGGGCGGCCATGACGTCCTCTGCGTGGACAACTTCTACACCGGTAGCAAGGCGAACGTGGATGGGCTGCTGGGCCACCCACGGTTCGAGCTCATGCGCCATGACGTGACGTTCCCGCTCTATGTGGAAGTGGACCGGATCTTCAACCTGGCCTGCCCGGCGTCACCGATCCACTATCAGCAGGACCCGGTGCAGACCACCAAGACCAGCGTGCATGGCGCGATCAACATGCTCGGCCTGGCCAAGCGTCTGCGCGCGCGCATCCTGCAGGCCAGCACCAGTGAGGTGTACGGCGATCCGGAAATCCATCCGCAGGTAGAAGGCTACTGGGGCCGGGTCAACCCGATCGGCATCCGCAGCTGCTATGACGAGGGCAAGCGTTGCGCCGAAACGCTGTTCTTCGACTACTGGCGCCAGCACCAGCTGGAGATCAAGGTCATGCGCATCTTCAACACGTATGGCCCGCGCATGCATCCCAATGATGGCCGGGTGGTCAGCAACTTCATCGTGCAGGGGCTGAAGGGCGAGCCGATCACCATCTATGGTGATGGCAGCCAGACGCGCAGCTTCTGCTATGTCGATGACCTGATCGAAGGCATGTTGCGGCTGATGGACTCGCCAGCTGATCTCACCGGTCCGATCAATATCGGCAATCCGTCCGAGTACACCATGCTGGAACTGGCCGAGACCGTGCTCCGCCTCGTCGGTGGCAGGTCGAAGATCGAGTACCGCCCGCTGCCCTTGGATGATCCACGCCAACGCCAGCCGGATATCAGCCTGGCCAAAGCGGATCTGGGCTGGGAGCCCAAGGTCGGCCTGGAGGACGGCCTGAAGGAGACCATCGCCTATTTCCGCCATCGCTTGCAGGCCTGAGGTGGCGACGATGCGCAAGATCGTGGTGATGCCGGTCTACGAGGATCTGGAAGCCTCCTCGAAGCTGTTTGTCGAGCTCGCCCGCACCCAGGGCCCGGACACCTATGTGGTGGCCGTGGACGACGGCTCGGTGCGGCAGCCATTGCCGATCAGCGCCATTGAGGCTTCGGGGTTGGAGGGCGTGGTGATCCGCCTGCGTCGCAATGTCGGGCATCAGCGTGCGATCGCCATCGGCCTGGGCTATGTGGCCGAACACTTCGATGGCAATGACATTGTCGTGGTGATGGATTCCGATGGCGAGGATACGCCGGAGAGCATCACCGAACTGGTGGCGGGCCTGGATTCGGCCGATGTCGACGTGGTGGTGGCCAGTCGTCGCAGCCGGGTCGAATCGCTGAAGTTCAAGTCGTTCTACATTGTCTACAAGCTGCTGTTCTCGCTGCTCAGCGGGCGCCAGATCAGCTTCGGCAACTTCATGGCGGCGAAGATGCCGGCGGTGCGCCGGTTGGCATCGATGCAGGAGCTGTGGATCCACGTTGCAGCCTGCGTACTGGGCTCTAAGCTGCGCGTGCAGACCTGTGCGCTGGATCGTGGTCCGCGCTATGCCGGCCGCAGCAAGATGAACTTCGTCGGCCTTGCCCTGCACGGATTCCGTGCACTGATGGTGTTTGCCGAGGATGTGCTGGTACGCGTGGGCATCGCCTGCACCATGGTGGCGGCACTGTCGATCATCGGCGGCATCGTCGCCACCGGGCTGAAGATGCTGGGCTTTGCATCGCAGGGCTGGTTCTCGCTGGCATTCGGCATCCTGGTGCTGGTGTTCCTGCAGACCGCGGCACTGACGCTGATCATCCTGATGTTGTCGGGGATGATGCGCGGCGGTGGTGTCATGAGCGTGGGCAGCTATCGCGAGTTCGTCGACGAGGTCCTGCATGCCGGCCGCCGCAGTGGCTAAGGATGCGCTGGGCGGACAGGCCGTCCGCTACGTGATCAATGGCCTGCTCGCCACCGCAGTGCACTATGGAGTGCTGCACTTCAACATTGAGGTGCTGCACATCCCGTTGGCCGCGGTGGCCAATGCGATTGCAGCGGTCTTCGGCATCACCGTATCGTTCCTCGGCAGCCGCTACTTCGTTTTCCATGGCAGGCAGGGCAGCCTGGCGCGGCAGGGCTCGCTGTTCCTGCTGATCTACGCGGCGATCGCCGTGCTGCATGCGCTGGTGATGTACGTCTGGGCCGATCGATGGGGTCTGGACTATCGCATCGGATTCGTATTGGCCACGGGGATGCAGATGGCTTTCAGCTTCGTTGCCAACAAATTCCTGGTGTTCAAATGAACAAGTATCTGCGTGCCGCGCTGGCAACCCTGGCGTTCATTGCCACCCTGCTGCTGGTCTACTACGTCCACATGCGCCAGTTCCGCGTGAACGTGGTGCTGTATGCCAGCATCCTCGACGCGGTGATCGCCGTGGTGGTGGTGTTTGCGGGCCTGTACGCGTTGAAGTGGTTCAGGGATTTCAGCCGCCTCGAGCTGATCCAGCTGGCCGCCATCTGGCTGCTGGGAGGCTACGTGTTCGCGATTTCGGTCCCGACCGTCATCGATCGTTCGCTGTCCTTCTACATCCTGGAGAAGCTGCAGCAGCGTGGTGGCGGCATCCGCGAGGATGCCTTCCGGCAGGTCTTCATCGAAGAGTACGTCCCCGAGCACCACCTGGTGGAAGTGCGCCTGACCGAGCAGCTGCAGTCTGGAACCGTGCAGATCCATGATGGTTGTGTGCGGTTGACCGCGCGCGGCGAGCGCCTCGCATCGTTTGGCCGCTTCTACCGGCAGAACCTGCTGCCGACCCATCGCCTGCTGATGGGGGAGTACACCGATGCGCTCACTGATCCTTTCCGCGACAGCCGGATGCCGTCCGACTACCGTTGCCAATAGCCCGGGTGCTGCTGGCGCATTGGTTTTTCCGTTGGTTCCTTGAAACGTTTCATGGATGACATGACCTCCACCTCTCCCCCCCCGCGTACTCCGCGCCGAGACCTGGCGATTGCCGGGGCCCTGGCGCTGCTGTTGGCCGCTTCCCTCGTATCGGTCGCCAAGCGATCTGACTATCAGACATCGTTGCTGCGCCAGGCCTTCGCTGAGGACGCGGGATTCGAGGCATCCGTACCACGCGAGGTGGTGGATGCACGTGGTCTGGTGCGCGCGCAGCCGATCGCTCCCTCGCTGCTTTCACTCGGGCAGGGGCTGAAGGACGACCCATTGATCCAGCAACGCATGTGGGAGGCGCTGTATCCGGTCCGGTTCAGCGATACCGATACCCCGCAGCGCCTGCTGAGGGCCGGTGATCCGTTGGTTGACCAGTGCCACGTCCAGGGGAGGAGCGGAGATGTCGTTCTTGCCGACTGCCGCTGAACCAGGGCGCCGTGCGGCGCTGGCCATGCTGGTCTCCATTCTTCTCTGCTACGGCCTGGCCGCCGTGGGCCTGATGGGCTGGCCGGTGCAGGTGGCATTTGGCGCGGTCGTGCTCAGCGCGCTGCTCGCCCTGCCGGCTGTGCGTGACCTGCGTACCGCCCCTCTGGTCCTGGCCGTGCTGGTGCTGGTGTTGATCGCACTGGGAAGCCCCAGCGATGGCTGGGACCCGCGTTCAATCTGGCTCTTCCATGCCAAGCGGATCTACCTGGAGGGCACGTTGTACGCCCAGCTGGATGATTACGCGCCGTGGAGCCACAACGACTATCCTGCACTGGTTCCGTTGTTGATGGCCTGTGCAGCAGGTTTGGCTGGGCACTGGAACGAGCTGCTGCCCAAGGCGGTGGCACCGCTGCTGCTGCTGCCGGCACTGCTGCTGATCGCCCCGAGTTTCCGCTCGCGCTGGTGCGGCGTGCTGTTCGCAGTGCTGCTGCTGCGCCTGGCGCGCGACATGCTGATCAACGGCTACATGGATCCGCTGGTGGCGGTCTACGCCGTCGCTGCCGTGGCGACAGCGATGCGCCACCGCATGTCCGGGAAGCACGGTGGTAGTCGCGAGCTGGTCGCATTCATGTTGCTGGTGGCCGTGCTGTCGATGTTGAAGAACGAGGGGGCCGTGCTTGCGGCCCTGTTGACGGCCGTGGTGCTGGGCGAAGGTGTGCTGCGTGAGCGTCGCCTGGGCTGGCACATCCTCCTGGCCGCGGTTGTGGCCCTGCTGCCACTGCTGGCATGGAAGCTGGCCGTCGGGCAGGCAGGGGTTGGCAATGACCTGGCGGGAAGCGACATGAAGGTGCAGCTGCTGGCGCGGCTTGGCAGCGAGGGCAGTACCCTGCCGATCGTCGGGCGCCTGCTGCTGGATGTCTGGGTGCTGGTGCCGCTGCTGGTGCTGGCGGTGCTCTGGCGCCCGGTGCTGCGGGTTCCGGCGGCATCGGTTGCCGTGCTGGCGGCGCTGGCGTATGCAACGCTGCTGTTCCTGGTCTACCTGGGAACACCACATGACCTGGACTGGCACCTGCGCAGCAGCGTCGACCGTGTCCGCATGCCGGTGACACTGCTGCTGGGGTTTGCAGTGCTGCTGGCACTGGAACATCGCGCCACGGCGAAGATGCCGCGCGCGCGTTGAGCCGGAACGCGCCGCGGCGTCATGCTGCGGCGCATCCCAGCGGTAGGCAGGTGTAGCGCTAGAATGCGCTCATTCTTCCCGTGTGGGGCTGTAGAAATGGAACACGTGACTTCCACCGGCAAGCGCGGCAAGCGCTTCGCCAGTGCGGCGCAGGCGCTGGAGGGCGTGGTCGCCGATGGCCAGACCCTGGCCGTGGGCGGCTTCGGCCTGTGCGGCATTCCCGAGGCGCTGATCGCCGCGCTGCGTGACAGCGGGGCCAAGGGCCTGACGGTGATCTCCAACAACGCCGGTGTCGATGGCTTCGGCCTTGGCCAGCTGCTGGAGACGCGCCAGATCAGGAAGATGATTTCGTCCTACGTGGGCGAGAACAAGGAGTTCGAGCGGCAGTTCCTGGCTGGCGAACTGGAGCTCGAATTCAATCCGCAGGGCACCCTTGCCGAGCGCCTGCGTGCTGGCGGTGCAGGCATTCCTGCGTTCTTCACTGCCACCGGCTACGGCACGGTGGTGGCCGAAGGCAAGGAGACGCGCGAGTTCGACGGCAAGCACTACGTGATGGAAACCGCCCTGCGCGCCGACGTGGCGCTGGTCAAGGCGTGGAAGGCCGACGAAGCTGGCAACCTGGTGTTCCGCAAGACCGCGCGCAACTTCAACCCGGCCTGCGCGATGGCCGGCAAGGTCTGCATTGCGGAGGTCGAGGAGGTCGTGCCGGTGGGCGCCATCGATCCGGACCAGGTGCACCTGCCGGGTATCTACGTGCACCGTATCGTGCACAACGCACACCCTGAAAAACGCATCGAGCAGCGCACCGTCCGCGCGGAGGGCAACTGACATGGCATGGACCCGCGATGAGATGGCGGCACGTGCCGCCCGCGAACTGACCGATGGTGCCTACGTGAACCTGGGCATCGGCCTGCCGACCCTGGTCGCCAACCACATTCCCGAAGGCGTGGACGTGTGGCTGCAGTCGGAAAATGGCCTGCTGGGCATCGGCCCGTTCCCGACCGACGCTGAAGTCGACGCGGACCTGATCAATGCCGGCAAGCAGACCGTGACTGCACGCGCCGGTGCCAGCTATTTCGGCAGCCATGACAGCTTCGCGATGATCCGTGGCGGCCACGTCAACCTGGCCATTCTCGGCGCCATGCAGGTCACCGACAAGGGTGACCTGGCCAACTGGATGGTGCCCGGCAAGATGGTCAAGGGCATGGGCGGCGCGATGGACCTGGTGGCCGGCGTGCAGCGCGTGGTGGTGCTGATGGAGCACACCGCCAAGAATGGCGAGCACAAGATCCTGGCCGAATGCACGCTGCCGCTGACCGGCGTCGGCGTAGTTGATCGCATCATCACCGACCTGGCCGTATTCGACGTTACCGACGAGGGGCTGCTGCTGGTGGAAGCGGCACCGGGTGTCGGCGATGACGAACTGAAGGAAAAGACCGGCGTCGCGTTCCAGCGTGCCTGATGTTCCGGGGGCGGCCAAGCGCCGCCCTGTTCCTTGAGGGGCCGCCATGTTGTTCCTCCACGATCTGCCCGATGCGGACGTCCAGCACTTGCCGGGCTGGCTGGCTGCGGCCGACGCCGACCGGCTGATGGCCGCGCTGCAGGCCGAAGTGCCATGGGAGGTACATCGCATCCGCATGTTCGGCAACTGGGTGGAGTCGCCGCGGCTGAGCTGCTGGATCGGCGACCCGCAGGCCCGCTACCGTTACTCCGGTGCCGAGTTCGTGCCGTACTCATGGCCGCCCGTGCTGCAGGCCGTGCGTGAGCAGCTGCAGGACGGGAACATCGGTCGTTTCAACAGCGTGCTGCTGAACCGCTATCGGGATGGGGGAGATCACATGGGATGGCACAGTGACGATGAGCCGGAGCTGGGGCCGGCACCGGTGATTGCTTCGGTGAGCCTTGGTGCTGCGCGCCGCTTCCTGCTGCGACGGCGCGATGAGCCGGCGCGCAGGACCGAGTTCGTCCTGGGCCACGGAGACCTGTTGTTGATGGGCGGGCAGACCCAGCGCTCCTACCAGCACGCGCTCCCGAAGATGGCGCGGGTTCGCGGGGAGCGGATCAACCTGACGTTCCGCTGGATTCATTCACGCACGGCGGGCGCGCGTACCGGAGCCTAGCGCCGGACCAGATCGATGGCGGCGGTCAACAGGCCACGCCCGAAGTAGCCGTAGTTGCCGGAGAACACCTCTGCCATCACCGCGGGAATGCGGCGAAGGCGTGCAGGGCCCATCCCTGTGCGTACCGTCAAGTGCCGCTGCTTCCGTTCAATCCACTCCAGGCGCGATCCGGGCAGGCCCAGCGCGCGTGCGCGGGCCAGCAGCTGCTCGCACTGCAGTCGTTCGATCTCCAATTGGCGTTCCCGCCTCACCTCGCGCGAGACGCCATCCTGGTCGCCAAGCCCCACCTGGTTGTTGCCGTGCAGGCGGTAGCCGATCAACGGCTCGGGTAAGCTGTCGATCTCCCCTCGCATGGCCGCCAGCGTGCTGATCCAGGCGTCGTGGACCCAGCCCGAAGCAGGAAGAGGCAATGCATCGTCCAGAACCTGGCGACGCAGCGCCATTGCCGCCCCTGTCATCAGCGGACGCTTGAGCAGCAGCTCGAAACCGTGGCCTGCATGCATCCGCACATGCTCCGAAGGCCGGTACCCCAACGCGGAAAACAACCGTTTGGACAACATCCGGCCGGATCCGTCGATCAGTTGCGCATCGCTGTGCAGTGCCAGCAGCTCAGGGCGGGCATCGAACTCGGTGCAGAAACGTTGCAGCTTGTCCGGGTACCAGAGGTCATCCTGGTCGCACAGGAAAATGAGGTCGCCGGTACAGGCGCGGAGCGCGCCGTCGAAGTTCTGCCGATAGCCGACGTTGCGGGCATTCACCTGCAGGTCCACCGCGATGCCCAGGGCCTCTGCACGAGGCACGAACGAACGCAGCAATGCCAGGGTACCGTCGGAGGACGCATCGTCACGGATCACGAGCTGATCCGGATGGCGTGTCTGCGCCAGCAGGCTGTCCAGCTGCTCCTGCAGGAAGCGCTCGCCGTTGTAGGTGCAGACGGCGATGGAAACGGATGAGGTCATCGGGAGACGGTGCAGCCAGGTGCAGCCAGGATGCGTCGAGTATCGCATGCCTCCATCGAGACCCTCCCGCCCTCCGTGGCGCGCACGCCGGCCATTGATCAGTGCAGGGCGCCCGGCTGATCGTTCTGCCCGCTGACCAGCGTCCACCCCACCATGTCCTGCGCCAGCTGCTGCAGGCCACGCTCGAACGCGGCGGTCACGGCCGGCACATCGGTGCTGCCGACCGGCTGGGCCTGGCGGAACGTGCGGTCGGCCACCACGCGCTGGTCGGCGACGTGGATCAGCTTGGCGTTGACCTCGATCACCACCGTCGGCGTGGCCTGGCCCTGGTAGTCCGACTCGAAGCGGCGTACGTCGGTGGACAGCTTGTAGTCGGCGCGGATGCCGGCGGTGCTGCGCGCCACGCCGCGGATGCGGCCGGAGTCTTCGAAGCCACGCAGCAGGGTGTCCTCGATCATGTCGGTGGCCGGTTGCGCCCAGCTGGCGCCCTTGTAGATCTCCAGCTGCGACGGGGTCGGCCGCACGTTGATGCGTGGGCTGTCGACCATGCGCGCGGCGCTGGGCTTGGCCAGTACCAGCTGCCAGCTGGCCTGCGGCCACGCCGGATCGGCCTTCACCTGCACGGCGGGCGAGTACAGCGTCACTGCGGTTTTCTCGCTGCTGCCAAGGATGGAGCAGCCGCCCAGCAGGGTGGCCAGCGAAGCGGCCAGCAGCAGGCGCGGAAGGGGCATCGGGCTCATTTGGGTTCGAACTCCTTCGGTGCGTCGCGGCCCAGCAGATAGCGCGCGGGGTTGTTCTCGAGGCGGTCGCTGACCCGGCGCAGGTCGCGGATCAGGCCGCGCAGTTCGGTCAGCGTCGGGCCCAGCTGGCCGAGGCCATCGTTGGCGAAGCTGTTGATCGCGGCGCGGTTCTCGCCCAGGATCGAATCGGCGTTGCCGGCGGCCGAGTCGAGCTTGGCCAGGGTGCCGTCCAGCTTGTCGATGATGCCCGGCAGCTGCTGCACCAGGTTCTTGTCCAGGCGCTCGATCGTACCGTTGGTGGTCTTAAGGGTGGTGTCCAGGCTGCGGGCGGCGTCGCGCGCGCTGAGCAGCAGCGCCTGGGTACCCTGGTCGCGGTCGGCCAGGCCGCCGCTGATCGTCTCCAGGTTGGCCAGCGTCGCATTGATCGAGGCCACGTTGCGGTCGCTGAGGATCTGGTCCATGCGCTCGACGATGCGATTGGCGACGTCGGTGATGTTCTGCAGCGCCGACGGTGTGGTCGGGATGATCGGGGCCGGATCCTTGTTGACCGTGGTCAGCGCCGGTGACTGCGGCGTGCCGCCGCTGAGCTGGATGATCGATGGGCCGGTCAGGCTGGTGATCGCCAGCTTGGCACGGGTATCGGTCTTGACCGGGGTGGTCGAGTTCAGACGGATGCGTGCGACCACTTGGCGCGGGTCGTCCGGCACCAGGTTCAGTTCGATGATCGAACCGACCGCGATGCCGTTGTACTGCACCGGGCTGCCCACCGACAGGCCGGTCACCGCCTCACGGAACACCACGCGGTATTCCTGCCAGGTACGGTCGGAGGAGTACTTGGCCGCCCACAGGCCGAAGGCCAGCAGGGCCAGGCCGGTGATCAGGGTGAACGCGCCGATCAGCACGTAGTTGGCTTTGGTTTCCATGGCTCAGGCACTCTCGATCTGTTCGCCGCGCGCGGCACGCGCACGCGGTCCGTGGAAGTATTCCTGGATCCACGGATGATCCAGTTTCTCGATGTCCGGCAGCGGCGCGTTGGCCACCACCTTGCGGTCGGCGATCACCGCCACCCGGTCGCAGATCGCGTACAGCGTGTCCAGGTCGTGGGTGATCAGGAACACGGTCAGCCCCAGCGCTTCCTGCAGGGTCTTGATCAGGCGGTCAAATGCCGCCGCACCAATCGGGTCGAGGCCGGCGGTGGGTTCATCCAGGAACAGCAGGGGCGGGTCCAGCGCCAGCGCCCGGGCCAGGCCCGCACGCTTGCGCATGCCGCCGGACAACTGCGATGGCAGCTTGTTGATCGCATCGGCGGGCAGGCCGGCCAGCTTCACCTTCAGCAGCGCGAGCTCGTAGTGCCAGCGCTCGGGCAATTCGCGGTGGTGTTCCTTCAAGGGCACCTGCACGTTCTCGCCCACGGTCAGCGAAGAAAACAGGGCGCCATCCTGGAACAGCACGCCGGTGTTGCGTTCGATGTGCAGTCGGCTCTCGGCATCGTCGGCACGCGCATCGCGGCCGAGCACTTCGATCTGTCCGGCGTCGGGCGTGCGCAGGCCGAGGATCGAACGCATCAGCACCGACTTGCCGGTGCCCGAGCCACCGACCACGCCCAGGATCTCGCCGCGGCGCACGTCCAGGTCCAGGTCTTCATGCACGGTCTGGCTGCCGAAGCGGTTGACCAGCCCGCGCACGCGGATGGCCAGGTCGTGGCCTTCGCCGTCCTGCATGGGGATTTCTTCGGGAGTCGTATGCGTGCTCATGTCACCAGTCCATGTGCATGAACCACAACGCCGCGAAGGCATCGATGATGATCACCAGCGAGATGGTCTGCACCACGCTGGAGGTGGTGCGTTCACCGACCGACTGCGCCGTGCCTTCCACCTTCAGGCCTTCCAGGCAGCCGATCAGGCCGATCACCAGTGCGAACACCGGGGCCTTGGACAGGCCGACCAGCATGTGCCGCACTTCCATGGTTTCGTGCATGCGCGCGATGTACATCTGCGGCGGGATGTCTAGGTCGAACGCGCCGACGGTGATACCGCCGGCCAGGCCGGCAACCATCGCGATGAAGGTCAGCAGGGGCAGGGTGACCAGCAGCGCCATCAACCGTGGCAGCACCAGCAGGTCGATCGGGTCCAGGCCCAGCGTGCGCATGGCATCGATTTCCTCGCGCGCCTTCATCGCACCGATCTGCGCGGTGAACGCACTGGCGGTGCGGCCGGCCAGCACGATCGCGGTCAGCAGTACCGCGAACTCGCGCAGGAAGGCGATGTTGACCAGCTCGACCACGTAGATCTCGGCGCCGAAGTCGCGCAGGATGGTCGAGCCGAGGAAGGCGATCACCGCACCGACCAGGTACGACAGCAGCGCCACCAGCGGTACTGCGTCCAGCCCGACCTGCTCCATCTGGTGCACGGTGGCGGTCAGTCGGAAGCGACGGGGCTCCTTGACCAGCCGGGCTGCCTTGACCAGGTTTTCGCCCAGGAAACTGCACAGCGCCTTGATATTGTGGCCAGTGGCATGGACGCTGACACCGAGCCGTTCCAGCGCGGCCAGCACGCCGAAATCGCGCTTGGGCCTGGGCCGGTCGTCGGCCACTTCCTCGATGGTGCAGACCAGCGCCTGGTGATCCGGGCGGAACTGCAACGCGTCCTCGCCGAGATCGGCGCGATGGGCCACCCGCAGCACCTGCAGCACGCCGGCCGAATCCATCTTCTCGATGCCGGTGGCGTCGATGCCGGTCAGTGTGTCGGGAACGCCGCGCAGGACTTCGGCCGCGGCCAGCGCGGTCTTCAAGGTCCAGGTGCCGGACAGGCGGATCAGGCCCGGGTCATGGGCGTCCTGTTCGAGCTGGGGGGCGTGGTTCGGGGTCACTTGGGCCATTCGGGTCGCAGCATAACCGTTCTGTCTGGGGCATCGCGTCGAACCCGGATGAATTTATCCAGTGCGGCCCGGCAGTAGGTAATACTACGGCGCATGTCCGCAGACGCTCACACGATCCCCACGCCCCAGGCCACCTACGCGCAGCGCGTGGCCTTTGTTTCCGAGATCGCCGGACGCCTGCACAGCTACGGCACCACGGCCCAGCGCCTGGAAACGGCAGTGGTGGCACTGGCTCGCCAGCTCGATCTGGATTGTGAACCGTGGTCGAATCCCACCGGTATCATCCTCAGCTTCAGCGACCCGGCACAGGCGATCGGCTCCAGCGACATCACCCGCGTGATCCGCCTGGCGCCTGGCGAGAACGACCTGCACAAGCTCAGCGTCGCCGACCATATCGCCGAGGAAGTGTCCAACGGCCGGATGAGCATCGCCCAGGGCCACACCGCGCTGCGCCAGCTGGACAAGGATCCCGGCCGGCGCGGCAAGTTGCGCACCATCCTTTCGTTCACCCTCGGCGCTGCCGGCGTGGCCGGCATGTGGAAGCTGCCGTGGCTGGACATCGCCACCGCCGGTGTCATCGGCCTGATGATCGGCCTGCTCGGCATGGTCACCGACCGTCGCCCGGCCACCCGCGAAGCGGCCGAGGCGCTGGCGGCGCTGCTGGCCGGCATGGTCGCAACCCTGGTCGCGTCCTTTGTCGGCGCACTCAACCTCAACACGGTGATCATCGCCTCGCTGGTGGTGTTGCTGCCCGGCATGTCGCTGACCAATGCGGTCAATGAACTCGCCAGCCAGCACTGGGTCTCCGGTACCGCGCGCTTCGCCGGCGCGTTGACCACCATCATGAAGCTCAGCGTGGGCGCGATGATCGCGGTGACCCTGGCCGACGTACTCGGCCTGGACCCGGTGATCCGCGCCACGCGGCCGCAGGGGCCGTGGGTGGAGTGGGGTTCACTGCTGACCGCAGCATTCGCCTTCGCGATGTTGTTCAAGGCCAACCGCCGCGACTATCCCTGGGTAATCGCCGCCTCGGTGGCCGGTTATGCGATCTCCAAGTTCGGCGGCCACGCCTGGGGTGCGCCGGCCGGCATCTTCCTGTCGGCGATGCTGCTGACCGCCGGTGGCAATCTGTTTGGCCGCCTGGTGGGTCGACCGGGCGCGATCATCCGCCTGCCCGGCATCATCATGATGGTGCCCGGCAGCACCAGCCTGCGCGGCGTGCTGACCCTGGTCCAGCAGCAGGATGTCGGCGCTGGCCAGAGCGTGTTCCTCACCGTGCTCAACGTGGTGATGGCGCTGGTGGCCGGCCTGCTGTTCGGCAACCTGCTGATGCCGGCGCGCAAAACCCTGTAGAGCCGAGCCCATGCTCGACTTTGCATATGGATAGCCGAGCGTGGGCTCGGCTCTACAAACAAGAAACGCCGGCTTCCGCCGGCGTTTTTCATTGCAATCTGATCCTGGCCTCAGGCCTTCTTGATCAGGAAATCTTCCGGCTTCTTGTTGCCCTTGGCGGTCAGCTCGGCCATCCAGCGCGGCTGCTTGCCACGACCGGTCCAGGTTTCCTTCGGGTTGGCCGGGTTGCGGTACTTCGGTGCCACCTTGCCCAGCTTGCGGCCGGCGGTCTTGGACGGTGCCTTGGCTGCCGGGGCGGCCTTGCGCGCGCGCGGGGCCGGGGCGCCGCCGAACAGTTCTTCGATGGTGTAACCCTCGGTCTTGGCCAGCTTGGTCAGCTGGGCCCGGACCTTGGTGATTGGCCGGCGCTTGGCGACGATGGTCTGCTGCTTCTTGGCGGTGCGGATCAGGGCGCCCAGTTCGCGTGCCGACAGGCCGGTCAGGTCAATGCTCATTTACGGTTACTCCGGAAACTAATGTGTGGACGGGACGAGCCAGTCCATGGCGTCGCAGCACAGAATAGAGATGAATTATTCCAAGCACAAATGCAGACAGGACAGGGCTTGGCGACGTACCGGCTGCATTGCGTCGATTTTGACCGGATTATGTCCGCTGCAATATCGGTGACGTGGCGGAAACGCAAAAAAAGACCGGGGCATGCCCCGGTCCTTTCTGCGATCAGCCCTGCAGTCGCTGCAGCAGGGTGGCCTTGTCCAGGCTTTCCGCTTCGCTGGCGCGGCGCGAGCGGTACTCGTAGGTACCGGCGGCCAGGCCACGCTCGCTCACCACCACGCGGTGCGGGATGCCGATCAGTTCCATGTCGGCGAACATCGCGCCCGGGCGCAGGCCACGGTCGTCCAGCGCGGCATCGAGGCCGGCGTCGCGAAGTTCCTGCAGCAGGCTGGACGCTGCATCGGCGACGGCAACGTCGCCCTTCGGGTTGATCACGCACACCACCACCTGCCACGGCGCCATCGCGTCCGGCCAGATGATGCCGGCATCGTCATGGTTCTGTTCGATCGCGGCAGCCACCACGCGCGAAATGCCGATGCCGTAGCAGCCCATCGCCATCACCGCGGCCTTGCCGTTCTCGTCCAGCACGGTGGCATCCAGTGCTTCGGCGTACTTGCGGCCGAGCTGGAATACGTGGCCGACTTCGATGCCGCGGGCGATCTTCAGTTCGCCGCCGTCCAGCGCGCGGTCACCGGCACGCACGTTGCGGATGTCGGCCACTTCCGGTTCCGGCAGGTCACGGCCCCAGTTGACGCCGGCCAGGTGGAAACCAGCTTCGTTGGCGCCGACGACGAAGTCGGACATCGCGGCCACTTCGCGATCGGCGACCACGCGGATGGCCTTCGCAGGCGCGACCGGGCCGAGGAAGCCGGGCACGCTGCCCAGGTACTCGGCGATCTCTGCTTCGCTGGCAAAGCGTTGCTCGTCCAGGCCGGCGACCTTGGCCAGCTTGATCTCGTTGACTTCATGGTCGCCGCGCACCAGCACCAGCACGAACTGCTGTGCGTCGCCTTCGCCGGCGACCAGCGCCACCGACTTCACGGTGCGCTGCAGGTCGATGCCGAGCAGGGCCGCGACGTCCTCGCAGGTCTTCTGGGTGGGCGTGTCGACCTTGCGCATCGCTTCAGCGGCGGCCGCACGCGGGGCCGGATCGGCGCTGATCGCCGCTTCCATGTTGGCCGCGTAATCCGAGCCGGTGGAGAACACCAGCGCGTCTTCGCCGGAATCGGCGATCACGTGGAATTCCTGCGAGGCATCGCCGCCGATCGCACCGGAGTCGGCCTGCACCATGCGGAAATCCAGGCCGAGGCGGGTGAAGATGCGGCTGTAGGCCGACTTCATGTTCTCGTACTCGCGCACCAGGCATTCATCATGCAGGTGGAACGAGTAGGCGTCCTTCATCAGGAACTCGCGCGAACGCATCACGCCGAAGCGCGGGCGGATCTCGTCGCGGAACTTGGTCTGCACCTGGTAGAAGTTCACCGGCAGCTGCTTGTAGCTGGACAGCTCGCTGCGCGCGAAGTCGCAGGCGGCTTCTTCGGCGGTCGGGCTGTAGCAGAAGACCTGGTCCTTGCGGTCCTTGATCTTCAGCAGCTGCGGGCCGAACTTCTGCCAGCGACCGGTCTGCTCCCACAGTTCCTTCGGCTGGATGGTCGGGATCTGGAATTCCACGGCACCGGCACGGTCCATTTCCTCGCGCACGATGCGCTCGACCTTGCGCAGCACGCGCAGGCCCAGCGGCGACCAGGTGTACAGGCCCGATGCAAGCTTGCGGATCATGCCCGCACGCAGCATCAGCCGGTGGCTGGTGAGCTCGGCGTCGCTGGGAGTTTCCTTGGTGGTGTGCAGGTGGAACTGGGAGAGGCGCATCGTCGGCTTCGGATAACGGCAGAGACGCCTATTCTGCCAGCCCGGCCGGGGTGGGGGTACTGGCAGGGCTGCGCCCTGCACCCGCCTCAAGCAACGTCAACTGCAACTGCCGAAGCAACGGCAAAGGCGGACTTCCCGTGGGATGGCGGGGTGGGTCCGGTTGCGGGGGACGCCGTAAATACGTCCCTGTAGGCTCGGTCGCGCCATCCATGGCGCTCACGCCCCCGCAACCGGACCCACCCCGCCTTCGACGGTTTTCCGCGATCTGTCGCCCTTTTGTAGAGCCGAGCGATGCTCGGCTTTTCGATCAATTCTCGAAATATTCGATTTCCATGGAGATTCATCCACGCATGGCGTGGATCTACCACCGTCACCAGGAACCTGTCGGAGGTGGGGTGGTGTGGGCTGGCAGGACCGTTGGCGCCATGGATGGCGCCATCGAGCCCCCATGGAAGGGTTTACGGCGTGTCCTGCCAGCCCACACCGCCCCGCCAAACCCACAGAAAGCCCGTAGCCGGCTGTTGACGTTGCCGTTGCTTGAAGCAGGTGCAGGGCTGCAAGCCCTGCCGATACCCTCACTCCGCCGGGCAATACGCCTTGATGGCCGCTTCCGCCAACCCCTTCTGCGCGCTGCGCTGTTCCGGGGTCAACGCGGTATCGGGCTTGCCGTCGCCATCGGTGTCGTGCATCACCTGGCCGGAGCCTTCCAGCAGGGCCAGGTTGGCACGGGCGGTGCTGCACTGTTCCGGCACCGGCGCGGCCGGTGTCTCGGCGCTGGCCGCGGCCTGAGGGCTGCGGGCCTGCTCGCGGGTCTCGAATTTCTTGCCGGCCGGCGGGGTCTCCGAGTACTGGGTCACGCCATTGGCGTCCTTCCATTTATAGACCGGGCCGGCCACGGCGTTGGCACTGGCCAACAGCAGCAGGCATCCAAGGCAGGACAGGGCACGCATGGCAAACTCCATGGAATGGGCGTAGAACGCCGATTGCAGCATTGGCGCCGAGCACTGGCAAGTCGATTAAACTGGATTCCATGGACCCGATCACACCGCCGCCGCGTTCGCGCACGATTTACCTGCTGCCCAACCTGTTCACCACCGCCGGCCTGTTCGCCGGCTTCTACGCGATCATCGCCGCGGCCAACGGGGATTTCGTCAATGCCAGCATCGCCGTGTTCGTGGCAGCGGTGATGGATGGCCTGGACGGGCGCGTGGCGCGCCTGACCGGTACCAGCAGCGAATTCGGTGTGCAGTACGACTCGCTGGCCGACCTGGTCAGCTTCGGCATGGCCCCGGCGCTGGTGATGTACCACTGGTCGCTGTCGTGGCTGAAGTTCGATGACCCGCTGCTCGGGCGGGTCGGCTGGGCGGTGGCGTTCCTGTATGCCGCCTGCGCGGCACTGCGCCTGGCCCGCTTCAACACCCAGGTGGCGGTGGTCGACAAGCGCTGGTTCGTCGGCCTGGCCAGCCCGGCTGCGGCCGGCCTGATGATGTCCTTCGTCTGGGCCTTCGCCGATGGCAACCTGGGCTGGGACGGCAACCAGCTGCGCTATGTGGCGCTGGCGGTGACGATCGTCGCGGCGTTGCTGATGGTCAGCCGCATCCGCTTCTGGAGCTTCAAGGGCGGTGCTGCCAAGGGGGGGCGTTCCGACCGTGTGCCGTTCCTGGTGCTGGCACTGGTACCGGTGGCGATCGCCATCGCGGTCATCGATCTGCCGCGCGTGCTGTTCGCGGTGGGCATCCTGTACGCCTTGTCCGGCCCGGTGATGTGGGCCGTGCAGCGCCTGCGCAAGAAGCCCGAGGCCGCGTGAGCCAGGACCTGCCCGTGCTGTGGTCACCGGCCCAGCAGGCCTGGCTGCAGGCCATGGGTTACACCGTGTATCACGACGGCCAGCTGGCCGCCGAACTGGACGCCGCGCTGCAGTTGAGCGTGGCCGAAGCCGATGCGGCCGCAGCGGCTTCGGCGGAACCAGTGCGGGCGGGTTCGGCCTCCATGCGGGAACACCCTGCCGAAGCCGCAGCCGCTCCTCATCAGGGACGCCCGGCACCGCCGCGTCGCGAGACCCCCATCACCGCACCGGATACCGCGCCGGCACCGGTCCGTCCGCTGCCGGGCGGCAATGCACGGCAACCGGCGGTGCGGCTCCCGGATCGCCTGCAGATCGCACTGCTGCGTGCGTCCGGCTGCAATCCCAACGATCCCGCCACGCAGGCGCTGATGGACAGTTGGCCGCTGGACCAGCTGCGCCAGGATCCGGCCGCCAAGCGCGCTTTGTGGCCGCAGTTGCGTGCCCTGCGCAAGCGGGGCAGTGCATGAGCGCGGTCAGCCAGCCCGGCCCGGTCGGCCTGCGCGCATTGCGCGAGAGCGACCTCAATGCGGTGATGGCGATCGAAGTGCGTGGCTATCCGTTCCCATGGACCCGCGGCATCTTCGTTGATTGCCTGCGTGCCGGTTATCCCGGACTGGCGATGGAGCGCGATGGCCAGCTGATCGGCTACGGCGTGCTCAGCATTGCCGCCGACGAGGCACATGTACTGAACATCTGCATCGATCCGCTGGCGCAGTCGCGTGGGCTGGGTCGCCAACTGCTGCGCGCACTGGTGCAGCTGGCGGGCAACCGGGGTGCGCACCGCGTGTTCCTGGAAGTGCGTCCGTCCAATACACCCGCGCTGGCCCTGTACCACAGCGAAGGTTTCAACGAGATCGGCCGCCGTCCACGCTACTACCCGGCGGCACAGGGCCGCGAGGATGCGGTGGTGATGGCCATCGAACTGGTCGACGGCGACCTGCAGGCGATGCCGCCGTTGTAAGGGAGAAGGGGTGCCGCCCAGCGGCCGGCACTACCTCTACGCCAGCCGCAAGGCCAATATACCGCCCACGATGAGTGCCGCTGCCAGCCAGCGCGCACGCGGGATCCGCTCGCGCAGCAGGAACACCGAGATCAACAGCGCGAACAGGATGGACGATTCGCGCAGCGCTGAGACCATCGCCACCGGGGCCTGGGTCATCGCCCACAACGCCATCGCGTAGGACGCGGTGGTGCCGACGCCGCCGGCCAGTCCCAGCGGCCAATGCTGGCGCGCATAGTCCAGCACCGCGCCACCGCGGGTGTACAACGCCCAAAGTGGCAGTGGAATGCCCGACAGCAGGAACAACCACAGCGTGTAGCTGAGCGCACTGCCGGATTGGCGCGCACCCTGCGCATCGACCAGGGTGTAGGTGGCGATCATCGCCGCGGTCAGCAGTGGCAGGCGCAGTTGGCCGCCACGTGCACCCAGTGCCATGCACAGGATGCCGGTGCTCACCAGCACCACGCCCAGCCACGCGGCAGGGGGCAGCTGCTCGCCCAGCAGGGTGCCGGCCAGTGCAACCAGGATCGGCGCGCTGCCACGCATCAGCGGATAGGCCAGGCTCATGTCGACCTGCTGGTAGCAGCGTGCCACCAGGCCGTAGTAGGTCACCTGCAGCAGCACGGATGCAGCCAGCCAGGGCCAGCTGTGCGCGGCCGGGAACGGCAGGAAGGGCAGGGCGGCCGCCGACAGCAGTGCGGCGCTGCCGGTCACCAGCACGGTGCCGAGGAGCTTGTCCGGCCCGCGTTTGACGATCGCATTCCAGCTGGCGTGCAGGGCCGCAGCCGCGAGGACCAGCAGGAAGATGGAAAGAGGCATCGGGCGATGATGCCATGCCGGGAAAATGGAAACGCCGGGCATTGCCCGGCGTTTCCGATTCCGCATCGGTAGATGCCAACCTCTCCCGCCGTGGTAATTGCCAACCTTGGCTGGCACGCACCAGAGCGCGGCGCTTACAGCTTCGCGCGCTGCTCGCGCAGGCCGGCCAGTTGGGTATTCCAGTCGGCCAGTCGCACGCGTTCCTGCTCGACCACCGCCGGTGGCACCTTGTCGGTGAACCTGGCCAGCTTGGTCTCGCTCTTTTCCTTTTCGGCATCGACGCGGGCGATTTCCTTGTCCAGGCGCACGCGCTCGGCGTCGAGATCGACCAGGCCTTCCAGCGGCACCAGCAGCTTCAGTTCACCCACGATTGCGGCGGCGGCCGGCGGTGCGCTTTCACCTTCGGCCAGCCACTGGATGCTGTCCAGCTTCAGCAGGAACGACAGCGAGGCGCTGAAGCGTTCAATGCGCAGGCGGTCCTGTTCCAGGCCGGCCTGCAGGCGCAGCGGCACCAGCTTGGATGGGGCGACGTTCAGTTCGCTGCGCACGCGGCGCACCGCACTGATCACCGCCTTCAGCCATTCCACGTCGGCCTCGGCCTGGGCGAAATCGCCTTCGAACTCGGCCGCGGTCGGGTACGGGCGCAGCGACAGCGTGGTTTCGGCCAGGCCCAGGCGCGGGGCCAGCTGCTGCCACAGCTGTTCGGTGATGAACGGGGTCAGCGGGTGCAGCAGGCGCAGCAGCGCTTCCAGCACGTACAGCAGGGTGTGGCGGGTGCTTTCAGCATCGGCGGCGTCGGCACCGTTCAGGGCCGGCTTGCTCAGTTCCAGGAACCAGTCGCAGAACGCGTTCCAGGCGAACTCGTACAGGCACTGCGCCAGCAGGTCGAAGCGGTAGGCGGCGAAATGGCCCTGCGCTTCGGCGGTGGTGGCCGCCAGGCGCGCGAGGATCCAGCGCTCGGCATCGGTGCGCGGCTTGGGCACGCCGGTGAAGGCCGCGCCTTCAGTGTTCATCAGGGCGAAGCGGCTGGCGTTCCACAGCTTGTTGCAGAAGTTCTTGTAGCCCTCGGCGCGGTTCATGTCGAACTTGATGTCGCGGCCGTGGGTGGCCAGCGCGGCGATGGTGAAGCGCAGCGCGTCGGCACCATGGGCGGCGATGCCGTCCGGGAATTCCTTGCGGGTGGCCTTCTCGATCTTCTCCACCATCTTCGGCTGCATCAGGCCGCCGGTGCGCTTGGCGACCAGGTCGTCGATGGTGATGCCGTCGATGATGTCCAGCGGGTCAAGCACGTTACCCTTGCTCTTGGACATCTTCTGGCCCTGGCCGTCGCGGATCAGGCCGGTGAAGTAGACGTCCTTGAACGGGATCTTCCCGACCAGGTTGTCGGTGGCCATGATCATGCGCGCCACCCAGAAGAAGATGATGTCGAAGCCGGTGATCAGCACTGACGACGGCAGGTAGCGGTCGAAGCCACGCTCGGCCATGGCCTGCTCGTTTGGCCAGCCCAGGGTGGAGAACGGCCACAGCTGCGAGGAGAACCAGGTCTCCAGCACGTCGCTTTCCTGGTTCAGCACCACGTCGCTGCCGAGGTTGTTCTTCGCGCGCACTTCGTCTTCGCTGCGACCGACGTAGCAGTTGCCGGTGGCTTCGTCGAACCACGCCGGAATGCGATGGCCCCACCACAGCTGGCGGCTGATGCACCAGTCCTGGATGTTGTTCATCCAGTGGCGGTAGGTGTTGATCCAGTTCGGCGGCACGAAGGCGATGCTTCCGTCCTCGACCAGTTCCAGGCCACGCTTGGCCAGGTCGTCCATCTTCACGAACCACTGGTCGGTCAGGTACGGCTCGATCACCTGGCCGGTACGGTCGCCGCGCGGCACCTGCAGCTTGTGCGCCTTGGTCTCGACCAGGATGCCCAGGTCTTCCAGCTCGGCCAGCACGGCCTTGCGCGCTGCGTAGCGGTCCAGGCCCTGGAAACGCTCCGGTGCGTTCTCGTTGAGCGCCGCCACCGGGGTGAACAGGTTGATCATCGGCAGGCCGTGGCGCACGCCCACTTCATAGTCGTTGAAATCGTGCGCCGGGGTGACCTTGACCACGCCGGTGCCGAACGCACGGTCCACGTAGTCGTCGGCGATCACCGGCACGCGGCGGCCGGTCAACGGCAGCACCACGCTCTTGCCGATCAGATGGGCGTAGCGCTCATCTTCCGGGTGGACCATCACCGCGGTATCGCCCAGCAGGGTTTCCGGGCGGGTGGTGGCGACCACCAGGTAGTCGCGGGTTTCGCGCAGGGTTTCCACGCCGTCGGCATCGCGCTCGACGTGCTCGTAGCTCAGGCCTTCATCCAGCGTGTAGGCGATCGACCACAGGAAGCCATCTTCCTCGGCGCTCTCCACTTCCAGGTCGGAAATGGCGGTCTTCAGCACCGGGTCCCAGTTGACCAGGCGCTGGCCGCGGTAGATCAGGCCCTGCTCGTACCAGCGCACGAAGGCTTCGTTCACCGCGGCCGACGGCTGCGGGTCCATGGTGAAGGTGCTGCGCGACCAGTCGGCGGAGGTGCCGAGGCGGCGCATCTGGCGTTCGATGGTGTCGCCGGACTGCTGCTTCCACTCCCAGACCTTGCCGATGAAGCCTTCGCGGCCCAGCGAATCACGGGTCTCGCCCTTGCCTTCCAGCGCCAGGTTGCGGCTGACCACCATTTCGGTGGCGATGCCGGCGTGGTCGGTACCGACCTGCCACAGCGTGTCGTAGCCGCGCATGCGGTGGTAGCGCACAAGTGCATCCATCAGCGTCTGCTGGAACGCATGGCCCATGTGCAGCGTGCCGGTCACGTTCGGTGGCGGCAGCAGGATGGTGTACGGCTCGCCCGTGCCGGACGGCTTGAAGTGGCCGGCCTTCTCCCAGGCCTCGTAGAGGTCGGTCTCGAAGGACTTCGGGTCGTAGCTGGAGGCGAGTTGGGTCATGCGGGGGAACCAGGAGGTAATCGTTGAAGGATCAGGGCGCGGCGGCGGCCCATCAAGGGGGCCGGGGCGCGCTTACATGTCGTGCTTGTTCAGGTCGTAACCGGCGGCCTTGTACTGGCGCCAGCGTTCGCGCAGCGGTTCGCGCGCTTCCGGATCGGCCGGGACCACTTCCAGCACGCGTTCGCACTGGCCCAGCCAGGGCTCATCGCGCAGGTTGATCACCAGCGGGCGTGCCGGCGCGCCGGTGCCTGGTACGGCGATCAGCACCAGGGCCTCTTCCTCGTCCATGTCTTCGCCGGCGATCTGGTGCGGGATGTAGGCATCGTTGTCGAAGGCCCACAGCAGCTCGTCCAGCTCTTCGGCCTGGGCCTGGTCGCGGGCCAGCACCAGGGTGAACAACCCGGCGTCGTTGGCCTTGCGTGCCAGCTCGCAGACCAGGCGCAGTGGCTCGGTCAGGAAGCGGGGCTTGGCGATCAGGTAGAAGTCGGCGCGGGGCATGGCAGGGTCCGGGTCAGGCAGAAGCCCGGTCGTGCCGGGCGAGGCCCTGGCCGGCGTGGGCCGGCCAGGGTCGGGTACGGCATCAGGCGCGGGCGGCCTGGTCCAGCAGCCACTGGCTCAGCAGGCCGACCGGGCGGCCGGTGGCCATGCCACGCTTGCCTTCATCGCTGGCCACGCCGGCGATGTCCAGGTGCGCCCAGCGTTGGCCTTCGGCGAAGCGCGACAGGAAGCAGCCAGCGGTGATCGCACCGGCCCAGCGGCCGCCGATGTTGTAGACGTCGGCGAAGGTCGAATCCAGCATCGGCTGGTACTCGTCCCACAGCGGCAGGCGCCAGGCGCGGTCGAACACGTGCTCGCCGGCAGCCAGCAGCTCGTTGGCCAGGTCGTCGTGCTTGGTCATCAGGCCGGCGGTCTGGTGGCCGAGGGCGACCATGCAGGCACCGGTCAGGGTGGCGACGTCGACCAGCGCGGCCGGCTCGAAGCGCTGTGCGTAGGTCAGCGCGTCGCACAGGATCAGGCGGCCTTCGGCGTCGGTGTTGCCCACTTCGATGGTCTTGCCCGACATCGAGGTGATCACGTCAGATGGACGGTAGGCGTTGCCATCGATCGCGTTTTCAACGGCCGGCACCACCACGACGAGGTTCAGCGGCAGCTTGGCCTTCACGGCCGCGACGAAGGTGCCGATGACGTTGGCGCCACCGCACATGTCGTACTTCATCTCCTCGATGCCGCCTTGGGTCTTCAGGTTGACGCCACCGGTATCGAAGGTGATGCCCTTGCCGACCAGCACATAGGGCTTGGCGTCGCCGCCACCGGTCCACTTCAGCACGACCAGACGCGGACGGTTGGCCGACCCGCGGGCCACGGCCAGCAGCGAGCCCATGCCCAGCGCTTCCATCTGGGTCTCATCCAGGATCTCGGCCTCGGCACCGTCGTGCTCGCCGGCAAACTTCACGCCCACTTCGGCCAGGTAGGCCGGGGTGCAGTAGTTCGGTGGCAGGTTGCCCAGTTCGCGGGCGAACTCGACACCGGCGGCGATGGCCTGGCCTTGGGCCAGGGCCTGGGCGTCGTCACCGGCAATGGCCAGCTGGGCCAGGCCGGCGTCGTCGGCCTTCTTCTTGCCCAGCGTGGCGGTGTAGCGGTAGGCGGCGTGATCGGCGGCGATCACTGCCTGGCGGATCGCCCAGGCCGCGTCGCGGTCCTTGATGGCCACTTCGGACAGGGTGAACAGTGCGCTGCGGGTAGCGCCGGCCTTCAGCGCGCGCACGGCGTCGCCAACGGCCTTCAGGTACTGCGGCACGCCGAAGCGGGCGGCATCGCCCAGGCCGACCACCAGCACGCGCGGGGCGGTCACGCCCGGCAGGTCGTGCAGCAGGGTGGTGGCGCCGGTCTTGCCGGACAGGTCGCCGCGCTGGGCCAGCGAGGCCAGGCGGCCGCCGCTGGCAGCGTCCAGGGCCTGTGCGGCCGGGGTCAGGGTATGGTCGGCGTAGGCGCCGACCACCAGGCAATCGACGGTGGCGGCGGCCGGAGCAACGTGGTTCAGGGTGAATTCGAGGGCCATTGAGCAGATTCCATTGGCGAGTCCGTACAATCGCAGGCCGTTTACGCCCAGACAGTAGACTGGGCGGCACCGCGAACGAACCCCAGAGTTTAAACCACCGCCCCATGCTGAAGCTCGACCGATACCTGCTGGGCGATTTCGTCCAGAGTTTCCTGGCTACCCTGATCGTCCTGCTGGTCGTCAGCGTAGGCGGCGTGCTGGTGGACATCCTCGGCAACATCGCCGACGGGCGTCTGCCGGCCAAGCTGCTGTTCTCCCAGCTGGGCCTGCAGTTCATCGCCTACCTGCCGCTGATCCTGCCGCTGGCGCTGATGCTTGGCCTGCTGCTGGCGGTCGCCCGCCTGTACCGGGACTCGGAGATGGCGGTCATCACCGCCATTGGCGTGGGCCCCAAGCGCCTGCTGCGGCCGCTGCTGATGCTGGTGGTGCCGGTGGTGCTGCTGGTCGGCGCCTGCTCGCTGTGGCTGGGCCCGTGGGCCGGCCGGGTGGCCGAGCAGATGATCGTCGAGGCCAACCGCAGCGTGCTGATGGCCGGCCTGGAGCCGGGCCGCTTCACCCAGCTGCCCAATGGCGGCGTGGTCTACCTGTCCTCGATCTCGCCCGATGGCACCCAGCTGGGCAAGGTGTTCCTGCAGCGGCAGAAGGATGACCGGCTGGAGGTGGTGTCGGCCAACGGCGGCCGCATGTTCTTCGAGGGCACCCGCCAGCGCTTCCTGGAGCTGGATGACGGCCACCAGGTGGAAGGTCCGGTGGCCGGTGCGCTGGACTACCGGTTGGCGACCTTCGCCCGCAACGACGTGGCCCTGCCTGATGGCGCGCAGACCCGCACCGAGGATGACCCGGAACTGATGCCGACGCTGAAGCTTATCGGTGACGAGCGCCCGCAGGCGCAGGCACAGCTGCACCGTCGCCTGGCACCACCGCTGATCGCGCTGGCGTTCGCCCTGCTGACCGTGCCGCTGGGCCGCAGCTCGCCGCGCCAGCAGCGCTACGGCCGGATGATGCTGGCCCTGATGGCCTATATGGTCGGTACCAACCTGATGTTCATCGGCAGTGGCTGGATTGCCAACGGCAAGATTCCGCCCGCGCTGGGCCTGTGGTGGCTGACTCTGCCGCTGCTGGCGCTGGCGATCTGGATGTATGCCCGTGATGGCCGCCTGGGCCGCCCGAAGGGAGCCCGCGCATGAGGCTGCGCCCGATGCGTTTCGATCTGTACCTGGGCCAGTCGGTGTTCACCACCGTACTGCTTACCTGGGCGGTGCTGGTCGGCCTGGACGTGGTGATGGCGTTCTCCGGCGAGTTCAAGGACATCGGCAAGAACGGCTACACCCTGGGCCATGCCGCCGCATGGGTGCTGTACACGGTGCCCCGCCGCGCCTACACGATGTTCCCCACCGCAGCGGTGATCGGGGCACTGATGGGCCTGGGCCAGCTGGCGGCGACCTCGGAGCTGACCGCGCTGCGTGCGCTGGGCCTGTCGCGGAAGCGCCTGAGCGTATCGGTGGCCATCGCGCTGTCGTTGCTGACCGCAGTGATGGTGCTCAGCGCCGAGACATTGGGCCCCTGGGGCCAGGACCGCGCCGATGCGCTGAAGTCCAGCGCCAAATGGGGGCGGGACATTTCCAGCAGCCGCTACTCGGGCCTGTGGGCGCGCGAAGGCGATACCTTCCTCAGTGCCGTCGCAGGCGAAGAGCAGCTGGTGGGCGACAAGGGCACGCGGCTGATCCTGCGCGACGTGCGCCTGTACCGCATTGCCGAGGACGGCCGGATCGCCTCGTTGACCCATGCCGACACCGTCGAGCATGACAAGGACGGCTGGATACTGACCGGGGTGCGCCGCGACACCTTCGGCGAGCGCTCGGTGACCCGCCAGGAAGTGGCGCGTGAGCCCTGGAATTCGAAGCTGGACCCGGCGGCGCTGGCTACCGGCATCGCCAAGCCACGCAATCTCAGCCTGGCGGAACTGAGCACCAGCATCGCCTATCGCGAGCGCAACGGCCTGGATGCGCGCGATTTCGAGGACGTGTACTGGAGCCGCTGGTTCTACCCGGTGAACGTGCTGGCGCTGTGCCTGGCGGCGGTGCCGTTCGCGTTCGGCTCGCTGCGTAGTGGTGGCATGGGCAAGCGCCTGTTCCTCGGTATCCTGTTCGCGCTGGGCTTCTGGCTGCTGCAGCTGTTCTTCGGCCGCATGGCCGGCGCGTTGAAGTTCGATTTCCGCATTGCCTATGCGTTGCCGCCGATCGTGATGCTGGCGGTATCGGGATTGCTGTTCCGGCGGAAATCGGGCTGATCGTGATTGTTGTAGAGCCGAGCCCATGCTCGGCTGCTTTTCGCTCACCGCTCGTCAGCCGAGCATGGGCTCGGCTCTACAGGTCGTGCATCAGCGCTTCGGTATCCGCATCAGGTGGGTGCCGCTGGCGCGGTCGTGCCAGGTCAGTCGCTGGCGGTCGATCCACGCCCACCAGAATCCCAGGCCGCCCAGCAGCAGTGACAACGTGCCCACGGCGAAACGCAGCCAAAGCTGCGTGCGTCGCAAGGGCGCGCCATCGCTCGATTCCAGCTTCAACCGCCACGGCCGCATGCCCAGTGTCTGTCCGCCGCGGCGCCAGCTGGCCGTGGCATACCCCCCCGTGATCAGCCAGCACACTGCCCACAGCAGCCACTGCCAGGCGCTGAACGGTGCAATGTTCTCGCGCTGGGCGTGGCCGCTGAAGGTGTAGGCCAGGGTGAACAGGGTGCCGGCCAGCATCCACAGCGCCAGCACCGGCAGCGCGTCGTAGACCATCGCCAGCGCACGCCACAGCAGCAAAGCGCGTGGGCGGGGCAGCTCGGTAGCGGCCGCAGGGACCGTATCAATGACGGGACGGGACATGAGCCGAGCATACGCAATGCTGGCCGCATCCGCAGTGGCCCTCGTATCCTGCACGCATGGCTTCTGTTTCCACCCCCGCCGAACGCCGCCAGCTGGTGCAGCAACTGCCGGAACTGCGCGCCGATGACAGCGTGCGCATCCAGCGTTTCCTCGATGCGATCTGGGCCGAGAACGGCCTGGCCCGCGCCACCCTCGACAGCTACCGGCGCGACCTGGAAGGGTTGGCACGCTGGATGGACGGGCGCGACGGTGGCCTGGCCGGCATCGAGCGTCCCGGCCTGTTCGACTACCTGGCCTGGCGCACCCGGCATGGCTGGTCGCCGCGAAGCAATGCCCGCCTGTTGTCGGCGTTGCGCGCGTTCTTTGCCGATGGCGTGCGCCGGGGCGACCGCAGCGAAGACCCCAGCGCGCTGCTGGACCCACCCAAGCTGCCTCGGCTGCTGCCCAAGGCACTGGCCGAGAGCCAGATCGACGCGCTCCTGGCAGCACCCGATGTCGACAGCCCGCTGGGCCTGCGCGATCGCGCCATGCTGGAGCTGATGTATGCCGCCGGCCTGCGCGTGAGCGAACTGGTGCTGCTGCCGGCCACTGCGGTCAACCTGCGCCAGGGCGTGCTGCGGGTCACCGGCAAGGGCAGCAAGGAGCGGCTGGTGCCGCTGGGCGAGGAATCCCAGCATTGGCTGGAGCGTTACCTGCAGCAGTCCCGGCCGCAGCTGGTCGGCAAGGGCAGGGTACAGGCCTTGGCGGATGGGCAGACCCCGCTGTTTGTCGAAGCGACGTTGCATGCGCTGACCCGGCAGGCGTTCTGGCACCTGGTCAAGCGCTACGCGCAGATTGCCGGTATCGACCCGGTGCGGATCAGCCCGCATGGCCTGCGCCACAGCTTCGCCACCCACCTGCTCAATCGTGGCGCCGATCTGCGTGCGCTGCAGATGCTGCTTGGCCACAGCTCGTTGTCGACCACCCAGATCTACACCCTGGTGGCGCGCGAGCACCTGCAGAAACTGCACGCCCGGCATCATCCGCGTGGATGAGCGGTGGCCTGAACCTTGGCCCCGGGCGGTGCGCGGCGTCGCGGCCCGGTGCCGGTGGCTGTGTCAGAATCCGAGGTCTTCTTCTGCCGCGGACCGTTCCATGCTCCGATTTGCCATCGCCGCCGTGTTCGGCGCGCTCAGCCTGACGGCCTGTGCCCAGCCCGCGCCGCCGGCCGCCAAGGCCCCTGCTACCACTGCGGCCAAGGCCAGCCCGGCCGCCAACGCGTCGGCCGACCAGGCCGTGCGTGCCGCGCTGACCGCGCTCAATCCCGGTTTCCAGGTGGATTACATCGGCGCTGCGCCGTTCCCCGGCTTCCGCGAGGTCGTCGTGTCCGGCCAGTTGCTGTACGTGTCCGATGATGGCCGCTACCTGTTCCAGTCGCAGCCGTATGACACCCGCGCCAAGGGCCCGGCCAACAGCGAAGGCCTGCTCGGCTACCGCCGCGATCTGCTGGCCAAGGCCAACCATGGCGACCGCATCGTGTTTGCTGCCCCGAACGCCAAGTACACCATCAGCGTGTTCACCGACATCGAATGCGGTTACTGCCGCAAGCTGCACCAGGACATCGCCGAGCTCAACCGCAACGGCATCTCCGTCGAGTACCTGGCGTTCCCGCGCATGGGCCTGGGCAGCAAGGACTACACCGACATGATCTCGGTCTGGTGTGCGGCTGATCGTCGCCAGGCACTGACCAACGCCAAGCGCGGTGGCAGCGTGCCGGCCAAGAACTGCACCAACCCGGTAGCGATGCAGTACGCACTGGGCCAGCAGCTGGGCGTGAACGGCACGCCGGCGATCTTCGCCCCCGACGGCACCCAGCTGGGGGGCTACCTGCCGCCGGCACAGCTGCGTGCGGCGCTGGAAAAGCTGTCGGCCAAGCGCTGATCACCGCCGACCTTTTCCTGTAGAGCCGAGCCCATGCTCGGCTGCGGAAGCATCAGCAGAGCATGGGCTCGGCTCTACAGGTGGGAAGCCGGGAATGCGTGTCGCATCCCCGGCTTTTCTGCTTACTTCAGGCCATCACTGACCGCCTTGGTCAGCGTGCCCTGCGCATCGTCACCACTGAACTCCCAGACGAACGCACCGCCCAGGCCCTGGGTCTTCACGTAACCCATCTTGCGGGTGATGTTGGCCGGGGTGTCGAAGCTCCACAGCGTGCTGCCGTTGTAGATCCAGGTGGCACCGGCGGTGTTGTCGGTGTAGCCCGGCCACGCCAGGTTCTTCAGCACCTTCCAGTCCTCGATGCCGGCCTCGTAGGTACCCGGGGCGGCGCCGGTCGCGGTCTGGTACAGGCCGTTGTTGGCGTTGGCCACGCCGGTCCAGCCACGCCCGTAGTAGCCGATGCCCAGGTTGAGCTTGGCGGCGGGAACGCCTCGGCTGATGAAGGCCTCGATGGCGTCGTTGCTGTTGTACAGCTTCTGGTCGCCGGTGGACGGATCATTCGGCGAATCGAACAGTGCGGACTGGTGATTGGTCTTCGCGTCCCACGCGCCGTGGAAGTCGTAGGTCATCACGTTGATGTAGTCCAGGTACGGGTGGTACGCGGCCGGATCGGTGACGCGGATCTTGTCGATGCCCGCACCCACCGCCACCGTCAGCAACAGGCCCGGACGCACTGCATCGAGCTGGCGGCGGAACTCGGCCATCAGCGCGGTGAAGTTGGCGTTGTCTTCCGGCTTGCCGCACTCGATGCCGCACGCCACCGGGTATTCCCAGTCGATGTCGATGCCGTCGAACACGCCCAGCGCGGCACCGGCGCCACCGGCACCGTCGGTCACCGGCAGGTTGCCCTTGATGTAGGCATCGATGCACGAGGCGACGAAGGCCTGGCGGTTTTCCGGGCGTGCCGCGCTGGAGAAGCCGCGCGACCAGGTCCAGCCACCCAGCGAGATCAGCACCTTCATGCCCGGGTACTTGGCCTTGAGCTGCTTGAGCTGGTTCCAGTTGCCGCGCAGCGGCTGGTCCCAGGTATCAGCGCTGCCGCTGACGCTCTCGGCGGCGCTGAAGGCCTTGGTGTAGTCGGCGAAGGCATCGCCACCGGCACCACTGTTCGGATCCGACGGCTGGGTGATGCCCACTTCGCAGCGGTTGTTGCGCACGTTGCCGAAGGCGTAGTTGATGTGGGTCAGGCGTGCGGCCGAACCGCTGCTGTCGATGTTCTTGACCCGGTAGTTGCGGCCGTAGATGCCCCACTGGGTGAAGTAGCCGATGACCCGCTTGCCGGTGGTGCCGCCGTCGCCGGCCAGCGTGGTGGCGCTGATCTCGGTGCCTTGGGCGGACGCGTTGCCGGCGTTGTCGCGGGCACGCACGCGGTAGCGATAGGTGGTGGATACGGTCAGGCCACCATCGACATAGCTGGCGCTGGACGGCGAACCGACCAGGCTGCCATTGCGGTACACGTCATAGCCGGCCACGCCGCTGCCACCGGTGTTGTCGGTGGACGGGCTCCAGCTGAGCGCGATGCTGTTGGCGGTACGCGTGCCCACCGTCAGCCCACCGGGCACGCTCGGCGCGGTGGTATCCCCACCGGCGGCGTTGACGGTGATGGTGATGGTCGACGTGCTGCTGGTGGCGTTGTTGTTGTCGGTGGCCACCGCGCGCAGGGTGTGGCTGCCGGCGCTGGCATTGGCCCAGCTGGCCGCATACGGCGCACTGGTGGCGATGCCCAGCGAGGCGCCGTCGCGGAAGAACTCGACCTTCGCGACGCTGCCGTCCGGGTCGCTGGCGTTGGCGGTCACGTTGACCGTGCTGCCGGCGCTGAAGGTGGCGCCGTTGGCCGGCGAGGTCAGGCTGACCACTGGCGGCTGGTTGGTTCCGCTGCCATCGCAGGCACCGAGGTTGGTGTAGTAGGGCGCGCCGGCCGGATGGTCCGGCGGCGCGTTCCAGATGTCCTGGTTCGCCCGATAGAGGACGCCTCCTTTCTGGAGGGTATCGCCGGCCCGGTAGATCTTGGCCTGGTCCCACTGGGCCACGCCGGCACAGCTGGCGGCCTGCGCCAGGCCGGGCAGGGCGGCGGTACCGGCGGCCAGGGCAAGCAGCCAGGCCAGGCGGCGGGGACGACAGCTTCGGGTCGCACGTTCGGCACTGCGCACAATCGGGTCGTACATGGGTAAGTCTCCGATCAAAGGGCGCGCGGGCCCCGATGGCGCCGCGCGTGACGCAGGTCCGGGCGTCGCCCGGGAAGGCGACGGAGGGGGCGGACGGGGTACCTGGGAGGCCGGGGAGAGAGTCCGGCGCCAGGTAGGGACAACGTTGTCATCAATTGTGTGGTCAATCCGTGAGCAAGCGCATGGTTCCGGGATTCAGGCGGAGAGCGCGCTGCGCGCGGTCGGCGGCCATCGGCGGAGCCCCTCGTGGCTGGGGCTTTCCGCGAACAGGGGATTTCTGGAGGTTGGCCGGGTGGGTGGGCTGCGCAGGGGACGCCGTGAATACGTCCCTGTAGGCTCGGGCGCGCCATCCATGGCGCTTACGCCCCTGCGCAGCCCACCCGCCCGGCCACGGACAGGTTCCTGCGCGGCCAGCCACGGAAGACAGAACAAAAAGTCAAAAGCAGAAGCCGGTCGCTGCGCTCTTCAATGCCTGACTTCTGAGATTTCCCTGGTTGCCGGCCAGCGGCCGGCACTACCGGCGAGCATCCACGCATGGCGTGGATCTACCGCAGATCGCGAAATCTGTCGAAGGCGGGGTGGGTCCGGTGGCGGGGGTGTCCGCGGCATGGATGCCGCGGCCAAGCCCCCAAGGACGGGTTTACGGCGTCCCCCGCCACCGGACCCACCCCGCCATCCCACGGGAACCCAGCTTTTGCTTTGGCCGTTGCCGTTGCCGTTGCCGTTGCCGTTGCCGTTGCCGTTGCCCTGGCCTCGGCGGGTGCCGGGCGCCGCCCGGCCAAAGCCCTTCCCCCGCTTCCGGTACAATGTCGGGCCCGTTTCCCAACTACGGTTCCCCGGACATGATGGTCCTCGAGGGCGCGCCCGCCCTGTCGCCGTTCCGCCGCGAACGTCTTGAATCCCGCCTGCAGTCTATCGCTCCCTCCCTGCGCATCAGCGGTGCCTGGCACGTCTACTTCGTGCAGCCCGAAGGCAGCACCGCACCCGACCTGACCACCCTGTGCCGCATCCTCGAAGCTGCGCCGCAGGCCGAGGCCCTCGCCGACGGTGCGGTCAGCCGCATCGTGGTGCCGCGCCTGGGCACGCTGTCGCCGTGGTCGAGCAAGGCCACCGAGCTGGTGCGCGGTGCCGGTCAGCCGGTCAGCCGGGTCGAGCGTGGCCTGCGCATCGATGTGCAGGGCTGGCCGGCCGATGCCGATGCCCGGCAGGCGCTGGTCAAGGCGCTGCACGACCCCATGACGCAGTCGGTGCTGGAGACCGTGGAGCAGGGCCAGGCGCTGTTCTCGGCGCCGGCCCGTGGCGAGCTGGAACGCGTGCCGGTGGACCAGTTGGAGGCTGCCAACCAGCGCCTCGGCCTGGCCATGGCGCAGGATGAGATCGACTATCTGCGCGAACGCTTCACCGCGCTGGGCCGCTCGCCGTCGGACGTGGAACTGATGATGTTCGCGCAGGCCAACTCCGAGCACTGCCGGCACAAGATCTTCAACGCCAGCTGGACCATCGACGGCCAGGAGCAGGACCGCTCGCTGTTCCGGATGATCAAGAACACCCACCAGCAGACCCCGCAGCACACGCTCAGCGCGTACAGCGACAATGCGGCGGTGATCGAAGGCCATCCGGCCTCGCGCTATCGCCCGGACCCGGCCAGTGGCGAATACCGCCGCGAGCCGCAGGTGCCCAGCGCGTTCCAGATCAAGGTGGAAACGCACAACCACCCGACCGCGATCGCGCCGTTCCCGGGCGCCTCGACCGGTGCCGGTGGCGAGATCCGCGACGAAGGCGCGACCGGCCGCGGTGGCAAGCCCAAGGCCGGCCTGACCGGCTTCTCGGTCTCGCACCTGCGCATTCCCGAACTGCCGCAGCCGTGGGAAGCGCCGCGCGCGCTGAACCCGCGCATGGCGCCGGCGCTGGAAATCATGACCGACGGCCCGCTCGGCGGCGCCGCATTCAACAACGAGTTCGGCCGCCCGAACCTGCTCGGCTACTTCCGCAGCTTCGAGCTGCCCGAAGGCGCCGATCTGGTCCGCGCTTACGACAAGCCGATCATGCTGGCCGGTGGCCTCGGCGCCATCGACCGCATCCAGGTCGACAAGATCCAGCTGCAGGCCGGTGATGCGGTCATCGTGCTCGGTGGCCCGGCCATGCTGATCGGCCTGGGCGGTGGTGCCGCCAGTTCGGTGGCCTCCGGCGAAAGTGCCGAGGACCTGGACTTCGCGAGCGTTCAGCGCGACAACCCGGAGATGGAACGTCGCTGCCAGGAGGTCATCGACCGCTGCGTGGCGATGGGGGCCAACAACCCGATCAAGTTCTTCCACGACGTCGGTGCCGGTGGCCTGTCCAATGCCATCCCCGAACTGCTGCACGACTCCAACGTCGGCGGCGTGATCGACCTGGGCAAGGTGCCCACCGACGATCCGTCGCTGTCGCCGATGCAGCTGTGGTGCAACGAATCCCAGGAACGTTACGTGCTGGGCGTGGCCCAGGAGCGCCTGGCCGAGTTCGCCGCGCTGTGCGCCCGCGAGCGCTGCCCGTTCGCTGCGGTCGGCGTGGCCACCGCCGAGGAACACCTGGTGGTGGCTTACGGTGCCGTGCCGGGCCACACCCCGGCCGATGCGCCGATCGACCTGCCGATGGACGTGCTGTTCGGCAAGCCGCCGAAGATGCACCGCGACACTACGCATCCGCCGGCACCGCGCTGGCCGGCGCTGAAGACCGCGGGTCTGGATCTGCAGGAAGCGGGCCTGCGCGTGCTTGCGCACCCGACGGTGGCGTCGAAGAACTTCCTGGTCACCATCGGTGACCGCAGCGTCGGCGGCCTGACCGCACGCGAACAGATGGTCGGCCCGTGGCAGCTGCCGGTGGCCGATGTAGCCATCACCGTGGCCGACTTCGAAGGCGTGGCCGGTGAAGCGATGTCGATTGGCGAGCGCACCCCGCTGGCCCTGCTCGATGCGGCAGCTTCGGCACGCATGGCGGTGGGCGAAGCGCTGACCAACCTGTGCGCTGCCCCGGTCGATGCGTTGGATGAGATCAAGCTGTCGGCGAACTGGATGGCCGCGGCCGGCCACCCGGGCGAAGACGCGCTGCTGTACGACGCGGTGAAGGCCGTGGGCATGGAACTGTGCCCGCAGCTGGACATCAGCATCCCGGTGGGCAAGGACTCGCTGTCGATGCAGGCGCAGTGGCACGACCAGGGCGAGGCGCACAAGAGCGTGTCGCCGGTGTCGCTGGTGATCTCCGCGTTCGCACCGGTCGCCGACGTGCGCCAGCAGCTGACTCCGCTGCTCGACCGCGACGTCGAAAGCGAGCTGTGGCTGATCGGCCTCGGCGCCGGCAAGCAGCGCCTGGGCGGTTCGATCCTGGCCCAGGTGCATGCCGACCACGGTGACCTGCCGGCCTTCGCCGGTGCCGCCCCGGACCTGGACGACCCGCAGCGCCTGCGCGGCTTCTTCGAACTGATCCGCGATGCGCGCCAGGCCGGCCTGCTGCTGGCCTACCACGACCGCAGCGACGGCGGCGCCTTCGCCGCGCTGTGCGAAATGGCCTTCACCTCGCGGCTGGGCCTGGACATCACCCTCGATGCCTGGGGCGATGATCCGTTCCGCAGCCTGTTCAACGAAGAACTGGGTGCGGTGGTGCAGATCGCGCGCGAAGACCGCGCGGCATTTGCCGACCTGGTCGAGCGCCATGCATTGACCGAATGCGCACAGCGCATTGCCAAGCCGACCACTGCACCGGTGGTGCGCGTGTCGCTGGCCGGCGAGAACCTGGCCGAATGGCGCTGGGAAGCGTTGTTCGACGCCTGGTGGTCGGTCACCCACGCCATGCAGAAGCGCCGCGACAACCCGGCCAACGCCGATGCCGAGCGTGAGATCGTCCGTGCCTTCAACGCACCGGGCCTGAAGCCCAAGCTCAGCTTCGACATCAATGAAGACGTGGCCGCCCCGTTCATCAGCACGGGTGCGCGTCCGCGCGTGGCCGTGCTGCGCGAGCAGGGCGTCAACGGCCAGATCGAAATGGCGAATATCTTCGAACGTGCTGGCTTCCGTCCCTTCGATGTGCACATGAGCGACCTGATCGAAGGCCGCGTCGCCCTGCAGGACTTCACCGGCCTGGTCGCCTGCGGCGGCTTCAGTTACGGCGACGTGCTTGGTGCCGGCCGTGGCTGGGCGACGTCGATCCTGGAGCGCAGCGCGCTGCGTGATGCCTTCGCCGCGTTCTTCGCGCGCGAGGACAGCTTTGCCCTGGGCGTGTGCAACGGCTGCCAGATGATGAGCCAGCTGAAGGACATCATTCCCGGTGCCGAACACTGGCCGCAGTTCCGCCGCAACGCCAGCGAGCAGTTCGAGGCCCGCACCGCGCTGCTGGAAGTGGTGGAATCTCCATCGATCCTGCTGCGGGGCATGGCCGGTTCGCGCCTGCAGGTGGCAGTGGCGCATGGCGAAGGCCAGGCGGTGTTCGACAACGCGGTCGACCAGGCCGCGGCCCGTGTTTCGCTGCGCTACATCGATGGCCACGGCAACGTTGCCAACCAGTACCCGCTGAACCCGAACGGTTCGCCGGACGGCATCACCGGCCTGACCAGCAGCGACGGCCGCGTGACCATCATGATGCCGCACCCGGAACGCACCCCGCGTGCGCTCAACATGAGCTGGGCCCCGGCCGAGTGGCAGGGTGATTCGCCGTGGATGCGCATGTTCCGCAACGCGCGGGTGTGGTGCGGCTGATCGCACCACATCGCGCACGCATCAATGCCGCCGCGTATGGAAAAACCCGCCGTTGACCGGCGGGTTTTTTCTTTGCGCGCGTGAAAATCCTGATGCGCCCGCTAGTTACATGGATTTTCAGGCGACAAAGTATCGTCACGCATCGCTAACAAAATCCTTTTATAAACAGGCGAAAAAGTGAACTGCTTCACGGCAATAGGATTTGTCGTGTCAAAGTCTTGACGATCTGCAAAGTTGCCGTTAACACTTGAACCCCGTTTCAGAATCATTCATTTCGCAGTAACCGGTTGGCGCACGCGCTCGGTTTTCTGTCGCTGCGCGCCGTTCGGCAATACCCCGCAGTAAATCACGCGAATAAACGCCCCCAGGGGACGTTGGGCCGGAAAGCCCAGCGGTGGCGTTGCTTTGCCCAAAACCAGTCCAATCAGGAGCCGTACCGATGAATCGGATTTATCGCAAGGTCTGGAACAAAGCATTGGGTCAGTTGGTGGTGGCCTCGGAACTGGCTTCCTCCGACAGCAGCAGCGGTGGGGTCGTCGACCAGCGCCGCGATGCGACACAGGCCACGCCCGCACTGCTGGCGGTGGCACTGGGCCTGGTATTGGGATTGGGCATGAGTGGCCCTGCCACCGCACAGTCGGTGCAGATCGGCGGTAGCGCCACCTGCGTGGCATTCAGCGGCAAGCTGCTCGAAAAGTGCCTGATCGAAGGCTCGGCCACGGCCAAGGGCAGCAATGCGGTGGCGATCGGCAGCAACAGCAGTGCCAGTGCGGCCAACAGCGTGGCGCTGGGCGCCGGCTCCAGGGCCACGCGTGCCAACACCGTCTCCGTCGGTGATGCCGGCAAGGAACGGCAGGTCACCAACGTCGCCGCAGGCACGCAGGCGACCGACGCAGTGAACAAGGCTCAGCTGGACGCGCAGGCGCGCGCCACGCAGGCCGCGCTGGCCGACGTTGCCGCCGACGGCGACCGCTATTTCAAGGCCGACGGCGCAGGCGATGACAGCGACGCGGCGAAGATCCAGGGCGAGGGCGCACTGGCCGCCGGTGCCGGTGCGCAGTCGCTGGCCAACGCCACCACCGCCATCGGCACCCAGGCCATCGCGGCCGGCATCGGCGCCAGCGCGTTCGGCCAGGGCGCCTTGGCGATCGGTGATGCCAGCGTAGTGGTCGGGCAGAGCGCGGCAGCCTTCGGCCTTGGCGATACCGCCATCGGCGCCAGTGCGTATGCCGCCAGCGAGAACGGCGCAGCAACGGCACTGGGTGCATTGTCCGAAGCCACCGCAGACGGTGCGACCGCCGTCGGTGGCGGTGCCGTGGCGATGGGTCCCGGCAGTACTGCATTGGGTCGCGGCGCCACCGCCGCCAACGAAGCCTCGATTGCCGTCGGTGCGTTCAGCACGGCGGTCGGTGAGTACAGCACGGCGTTGGGCTCCAATTCCGCCGCGGTCGCTACTGGCAGCGTGGCGCTGGGCGCCGGCTCGCTGGCCGACCGTGTCGATACCGTATCCGTCGGTGCCGCCGAATACGGCCTGACCCGCCAGATCACCAGCGTTGCCGCCGGCACCGAGGACACCGATGCGGTCAACGTCGGCCAGTTGAAGGATGTTGCCGCGGTGGCCGATGCCACCGCCAAGCGCTTCCAGGCCACCGGCAGCAGCAACAGCGATGCCGGCGCACTGGCTGAAGGTGATGACGCGCTGGCCGCCGGCGAGGCCGCCAACGCCATCGGCAACGGCACCACGGCGGTCGGTGCCGGTGCCACCGCCGTTGCGCAGAACGCGACCGCGGTGGGCAACAACGCGCTGGCCTCTGGCCCGAACAGCGCAGCATTCGGCAACAACGCGCAGGCCAACGGACCGGGCAGCGTGGCCGTGGGTGGCGCTGCGGTGGATGCCAACGGCAATCCGCTGATCACCAGTGGTGGCGTGCCGGTGGTCACCGGCGCCACCAGTGCCGGCGTGGGTGGCACGGCCGTCGGCGCCAGCGCCGATGCCAGCGGCTTTGCCGCATCGTCCTATGGCGTGGGGGCCTATGCCTCCGGCGCGCAGGCGTCGGCGTTCGGTGCGGTCTCCAATGCCATCGGTGATTACTCCACGGCACTGGGTACGCAGAGCAATGCCACGGGCACCAGCAGCGTTGCCATCGGTGGCCCGGCCGACCTGATTCCCGGCCTGGGCTTCTTCGTACAGACCCAGGCCAGCGGTGAATCGGCGACTGCGGTCGGCGCAGGCGCCATCGCCAGCGGCGACCGTGCCGTGGCCAACGGCAGCCTCAGCGAAGCCTCCGGTGCCGAAGCCACCGCACTGGGCTACTTCGCTTATGCGCCGGGCGAGAACGCCAGTGCGCTCGGCGCGCAGACCTGGGCCAGTGGTGCGCAGAGCACTGCGGTGGGCTACTACGCCACTGCACGCGGCGCCAACAGTGTCGCGCTGGGCGCGAACTCCGAAGCGGTGCGTGCCAACAGCGTTGCGGTGGGCAGCGCCGGCAATGAGCGGCAGATCACCAGCGTCGCTGCAGGCAGCGAAGCCACCGATGCGGTGAACAAGGCGCAGCTGGATGCGGTAGCGAACATCGCCGACAGCACCGCGCGCTTCTTCCAGGCCCAGCCGGAAGCCGACAGCGATGCCGGCGCGCTGGCGGAAGGCGAGGGGGCCATCGCGGCCGGTTCGTCGAGCAACGCGATCGGTGCTGGCGCGGTTGCGCATGGCGCGGCCGCGTCGGCAATCGGCGATGACAGCGTGGCGGTGGGCCGCAACAGCACGGCCACCGGCAGCGGCGGCGTCGCCATTGGTGGCCTGGGCCAGGCCTACGACGAGTTCAACCAGCCGATCGTCGGTGCCGATGGCAAGGCGCAGCAGGTGGGTACCACGGCCGTGGCCGATGCCACGGCAGTCGGCAGCGCTGCGCAGGCCACCGGTGCTGCCAGCAGCGCCTTCGGCAATGCGGCCAAGGCCAGCGGTGACAACAGCTTCGCCGCCGGCGGCAAGTCGCGCGCAACCGGCGCGTATGCGGTGGCGGTGGGTGACAGTGCGTTCGCCAGCAGCGATGACAGTACCGCGGTGGGCGGCTACAGCTGGGCCACCGCCAGTGGCGCCAGCGCCTTCGGTTCCGGTGCGTGGGCGACCGCCACCAACGCTTCCGCGTTCGGCAACGCGGCGTGGGCCAGCGGCGCTGGCGCCACGTCGATCGGCTACAACAGCTGGGCCAACGGCACCAGCGCCACCGCCGTCGGCCGCGGTGCCTTCGGCTATGGCGACAACAGCGTGGCACTGGGCTTCCAGGCGCTGGGCAACAGCATCAACAGCATCGCCATCGGCACCAACACGGTGGCCGGCGGCGAAAGTGCGATCGCGCTGGGTGCGGGCAGCAATGCCACTGCCAGCAACGCCGTCGCACTCGGCGCGGGCTCGGTCGCCAACCGCGCACGCACGGTGTCGGTGGGCAGCAGCGGCAACGAGCGCCAGGTCACCAACGTTGCCGCCGGTACCCAGGCCACCGATGCGGTGAACAAGGCACAGCTGGACGCGGTGGCAAGCACCGCCACGACCACCAGCCGCTTCTTCCAGGCCAGCGGTAACGGCGACGATGTGGCGGGTGCGCTGGTGGAGGGCGACAACGCGCTGGCCGCAGGTGATTCGGCCAACGCCATCGGCAATGGCGCCACCGCGCTCGGCAGCGGTGCCAATGCGCTGGCCGGCAACGCGCAGGCGATCGGCTTCAACGCGCTGGCGACCGCCGCCAATGCCAGTGCCGTAGGCGCCAATGCACAGGCCACCGGCGAATACGCCACCGCGCAGGGTGCGGAAAGCGAAGCCAGCGGTGAGCAGAGTGCGGCGTTCGGCGCGGCCAGCATCGCCAGCGGCGCGGGCAGCACCGCCATCGGTGCCTTGTCCGAAGCCTCCGGCGAAGAAGCCGTAGCCGTGGGCTACTTCAGCAACGCCAGTGGTAGTGGTGCCACCGCGGTCGGCAGCGAGAGCGTGGCCAGCGGCACGGCTGCGGCAGCGTTCGGTATCGGTGCCGAAGCCACCGGTGGTTACAGCACCGCCATCGGCGGCTATGCACAGGCTTCGGCCTTCAATGCCACCGCCTTTGGCAACTTCGCCAATGCCTCCGGTTCCAACAGCGTGGCGCTGGGCGGCGATTCGCAGGCGTCCGGCGCCTACAGCACCGCCACCGGCCAGGGCAGCCTGGCCACCGGCACCAACAGCGTCGCCATTGGTGGTTCGCTGTTCGGCACGCTGGCCACCGAAGCCTCGGGCAACTACTCCACGGCGGTGGGCGGTGGCGCCTGGTCGGGAGGCATCAACAGCACCGCGCTGGGCAATGCGGCGGAATCGCGCGCGGCCAACAGCGTGGCGCTCGGTGCGGATTCGATTGCGGACCGCGACAACACCGTGTCGGTGGGCGGCGGCGGGAACACCCGCCAGATCACCAACGTGGCCGATGGCACGCAGGGCAACGATGCGGTCAACAAGAACCAGCTCGATGCCGTAGCCGCCGCCGCGGAAAAGACCAGCAGGCAGTTCCAGGCCAGCGGCAATGCCGATGGTGAAACCGGCGCGCTGGTGGAGGGCGACAATGCGCTGGCCGCCGGTGATGCGGCCAACGCCATCGGCAACGGCGCTACCGCGCTGGGCAGTGGTGCCAATGCGCTGGCCGCCAACGCCACCGCCGTCGGCATCGATGCACTGGCGACCGGCACCAACGCGGCGGCACTGGGCAGCACCGCACAGGCCACCGGCGAGGACAGCCTGGCCCTGGGCAGTGGTGCCAGCGCCAGCGAAGTGGGGACAAGCGCGGTGGGCGCGCGTGCACAGGCAAGCGGTGTCTACAGCACCGCCAACGGTACTGAATCCAACGCCAGTGGCGCACAGTCCCTTGCCAGCGGCTTCCGCAGCGCGGCCTCCGCCGATGGCACCACAGCGGTGGGTGGCTATGCCGAAGCGACCGGTCGCCTCGGCACCGCACTGGGCTATGGCTCGGCGGCCAGCGGCGCCAACACAACGGCGGTGGGCTTCGGCGCGGCCGCGGCCGGCACCGGCGCGGTTGCGGTGGGTCAGTCGAGTGAAGCCAGCGGTGCGGAAAGCGTGGCGATCGGCGGCAGCACCTTCTTCGGCCTGATCCCATCGCGTGCCAGTGGCACCGGTGCGGCGGCGTTCGGTGCCGGTGCGTGGGCCACCGAGGACTACGCTACGGCCATCGGCTGGAATGCCTGGTCGGCTGGTACCAACGCCACGGCGCTGGGTGCAAACGCCACCGCCAATGGCAGCAACAGCGTTGCGCTCGGTGCCGGTTCCAAGGCTGACCGCGACAACACGGTGGCCGTTGGCAAGGCCGGCAGCGAACGCCAGGTCACCAACGTTGCCGCCGGTACCGAAGCCACCGATGCGGTGAACAAGGGCCAGCTCGACGCCGTTGCCAGCGTGGCCGACAAGACCAGCCGCCAGTTCCAGGCCAGCGGCAATGCCGATGGCGAGGCAGGTGCACTGGTCGATGGTGAAAATGCGCTGGCGGCCGGCAATGCGGCCAATGCGATCGGCAACGGTGCGACTGCGCTGGGCAGCGGCGCCAACGCCATGGCCGCCAACGCCACCGCGGTCGGCTTCGATGCACTGGCCACCGGCAACAACGCTGCCGCACTGGGCAATGCTGCGCAGGCCAGTGGTGTCGACAGCGTTGCGCTGGGCAGCGGCGCCAGCGCCAGCGAAACCGGCGCCAGCGCCACTGGCGCCGGGGCCCAGGCCAAGGGGCCCTACAGCACGGCCAACGGTGCGCAGTCCACGGCTACCGGCACGCAGTCGCAGGCCAGTGGCTTCCGCGCCAGTGCCTCGGCCGATGGCGCTTCGGCGCTGGGCAGCTATGCCGAAGCCAGCGGCCGCCTGGGTACTGCGGTCGGTTACGGCAGCAAGGCCACCGGTTTGAATGCCACGGCGGTGGGTGTCAGTGCCAACGCTTCGGCTGCCGGCAGTGTCGCACTGGGTGGAGGCTCGGTGGCCGATCGTGCCAATACCGTGTCCGTCGGCAGTGCCGTCAACAACCGGCAGGTCACCAATGTCGCCAACGGTACCGAAATCAATGACGCAGTGAATCGCGGGCAGCTGGACGCCGTTGCGTTCACCGCCAACACCACCAACCGATATTTCCGCGCCAATGGCACGGGAACCGCGAACGCCATCGGTACCGATTCGGTAGCGATGGGCTCGGTGGCCAATGCGGCGGGCGCACGCAGCATCGCGCTGGGTGCCAATGCCACGGTGTCTGCCTCCGGTGCACTGGCCGTTGGCGCCGGCGCGGGAGCGGTCGGCGTCAACTCGGTTGCAATCGGTGCCGGAGCACGTGCGCTGGATGCCAATGTTGTGTCGGTGGGCAGTGGCAACCCCACCGATGGCCCGGCCACGCGCCGCATCGTCAACGTGGCCGATGGCCGCATTGCTGCCGGCAGCAGCGACGCGGTGACCGGCTCCCAGCTCAATGTCACCAACCAGCGCGTGGGCGCAGTGGAAACCCGCGTCGGTGATTTCGATTCGCGCATCGCCACGGTGGAGACCACGGCGGCCAGTGCGGTCGGCTACGACGACGCCAGCCGTGACCGCCTGACCCTGTCCGGCTTCCAGGGCACCACCATCGACAACGTCGGTGCCGGCAGCATCGCCGCCGGCAGCCGCCAGGCGATCAATGGCGGCCAGCTGTTCCAGTCGCTCAGCGATGCCGCCAGTTTCCTCGGCGGCGGCGCCAGCGTCGGCATGCAGGGCGTGTTCGTGGCGCCGAACTACGTGATCCAGGGGGCTACCTACAGCAACGTCGGCGATGCGCTGGGTGCGCTGGACCGCAAGGTCAGCGAGATCGACCGCCGCACCGCCGGTGGCACGCGCTCGGGAACGGCCAGCCTGCGTTCGATGAGTGTCTCGCTGGATGAAAGCGCACTGGCCAGCGTTGCCGAAGCCCCGGCGACGGCCGATGCGGCACCGGCCAGCACCGCGCGCGTGCAGGGCACGCCGACCGCTGCGGCGGCGGGTGCGGGCATCCCGGTGGGCACCCCGGCATCGGGGCTCAACGCGGTCGCCATGGGCGACGGCGCGGTGGCCAGCGGCGCCTCGTCCACTGCCATCGGCCAGGGCGCAAGTGCCACCGCTGCCAACGCGGTGGCGCTGGGCCAGGGCTCGGTTGCCGATCGTGCCAATACGGTGTCGGTGGGCAGCGAAGGCAACGAGCGCCAGGTCACCAACGTGGCAGCCGGTACCACCGCCACCGATGCGGTCAACAAGGGCCAGCTCGATCGTGGCATGGCCACCGCCAACAGCTACACCGACAGCCGCGTGCAGGCCGTCGCCGACAGCTTCGATGTGTTCAAGGGCGAGGTCGACGGGCGCCTGCGGCACATGGATCGCCGCATCGACCGCCAGGGCGCGATGAGCGCGGCGATGCTCAACATGGCCACCAGTGCTGCCGGCATCCGTACCCAGAACCGGGTCGGCGTCGGCATCGGCTTCCAGGGCGGCGAATCGGCACTGTCGCTGGGTTACCAGCGTGCGATCAGCGATCGCGCCACGGTGACGGTCGGCGGTGCCTTCAGCAGCGACGACAGCTCGGTCGGCGTCGGTGCCGGCTTCGGCTGGTAAGCCACTCCATCGCGCCGGCGGCCACCCACGCCGGCGCAGCACCTGCAACGAGGGCCTGGGGGGAGGTCACGGCAATCCCGGCTGGGCCGGCCGGGAGTCGTCAAGGAATGATGGCCGCAGTGTTGGTTCGATCCATGACCCAGAAGAGGAATTCGACGTGATCAAGAAGCAGAACCTTCGCATCAATGTGTTGGCAGCCGCCGTGCTGTCGCTGACCGGTGTTGGCCTGGCACAGGCCGCCGACCTGAAAGCAAATGCGCCGTTGTCCGGCCCGAAGACGCAGCAGGTTGATGGCATCATCGTGAAGTACCGCGCTGGCAGCGCCGCAGCTGCCGATGCAAACGCCAAGCTGGCCGTGGTCAACTCGGCCATCGCGCGCGCCGTGCCGGCAGGCACCAGCGCGGCTGCGCGCAGTGCCGCGCTGCGCCCGCAGGTGGCCCGCAAGCTTGGCATCGGTGCAGATCTGATCCGCCTGCAGGGAGGGATCGCGCGCGCCGAGCTGGACAAGGTGCTGGGCGAACTGAAGGCTGACCCGACCGTCGAATATGCGGTGGCCGACGCCGTCATGTATCCGATCGATGCCGCGTCGTCGCCGCGCGCTGACGCCGTCGCGAAGTCCGATGCGTCGCCCAACTTCGTGCCCAATGATCCGTACTACCAGAGCCACAACTGGCACTTCCACAACCCGGTCGGCGGCGTCAACGCACCGGCCGCATGGGACGTCTCGCAGGGCGAGGGCATCGTGGTGGCCGTGCTCGATACCGGCATCCTGCCCGAGCACCCGGATTTTGCCGCCGGCACCCTGCTGGAGGGCTACGACTTCATCAGCCAGGCCAGCCGCTCGCGTCGTGCCGCCGATGGCCGCGTGCCGGGTGCACTCGACTACGGTGACTGGATGCCCACTGCCAACGCCTGCTACGACGGTTCGCCGGTACGTGACAGCAGCTGGCACGGTACCCATGTGACCGGCACCATCGCCGAGGCCACCAACAACGGCCTGCATACCGCCGGCCTGGCCTACAAGGCCAAGGTGCTGCCGGTACGCGTGCTCGGCTACTGCGGTGGCACCCTGTCGGACATCACCGACGCCATCACCTGGGCTTCGGGCGGTACCGTGGCCGGCATCCCTGCCAACCAGAATCCCGCCGAAATCATCAACATGAGCCTGGGCGGCTCCGGCAGCTGTGATCCGGCCTACCAGGCGGCCATCACCGGTGCCACCAACCGCGGTACCCTGGTGGTGGTGGCAGCCGGCAACGACTCGATGAATGTCGCCAACGCCCGCCCGGCCAACTGCGACGGCGTGGTCTCGGTCGGCGCGACCGGCATCACCGGCGCCATGGCCTACTACTCCAACTTCGGTACCCGCATCGATCTGTCCGGCCCGGGCGGTGGCGTCACCGACGGCAATCCGAACGGCTATGTCTGGCAGGCGGTGTCCAGCAGCAAGACGTCGCCGCCGGCAGCCGGTTCCACCGAGGGCTACACCCTGGGCGGCAAGGCCGGCACCTCGATGGCGGCACCGCATGTGGCTGCCGTCGCCGCGCTGGTGCAGAGCGCGCTGATCGCCGCCAACCGCGACCCGCTCGCACCGGCAGGCATGCGGACCCTGCTGAAGGAAACGGCACGTCCGTTCCCGGTCAGCATTCCGTCCGCCACCCCGATCGGCACCGGCATCGTCGACGCCAAGGCCGCGCTGGACAAGGCCCTGGAAGAGCCGTGCACCGAGAACTGCGGTCCGGTGGCCAAGCCGCTGACCAACAAGGTGGCCATCGGCGGGTTGAGTGGTGCCGCCGGCAGCAGCGTGCTTTACAGCTTCGAGGCCGCGGCAGGCAAGCAGCTCAGCGTCATCACCTATGGCGGCACCGGCAACGTATCGGTGTACCTGGCCAAGGGCCGTGAACCGAGTGCCACCGACAACGATGCGCGCTCGACCCGCCCGGGCACCTCGGAAACGGTGCGCGTAACTGCAGCGACTGCCGGCACCTACTACATCAAGGTGGTGGGCGAAGCGGCATACAGCGGCGTGAGCATTCTCGCCACGCAGTAAGCGCGCATCGCGGTAGTTGAATGGCCGAAGCCCGTCACCCGCATGTGACGGGCTTCGTCTTTTTACGAAAGCGGGCGGCGGGGCGACGGAAATCACGGCGTAACTGCTAAAGTCGAGCCGATTGACAGGAGGGTCACGTGAACGCGCTTGCTGCAACCGCCGCTGACGACGCCGAAGGTCGCATCCTGGATGCGTTGCTGGCGCGTGGCCGCCTCAAGGAGGGCGATCTTGCACGGGCTCGGCCGCTGCACGCGGAGGCGGGCGGCAGCCTGCTCGGCCTGCTGGTGCGGCTGGGGCTGGTATCCGAACGTGACCAGGCGCAGGCCAGCGCCGAGGTGCTGGGTCTGCCGCTGCTGGATGGCAAGCAATTGCCGGATTCACCGCCCCAGGGCCTGGCCGAGGGCCTGCCGCTGTCCCTTCGTTTCCTCAAGCAGTTCCATGTATGCCCGCTGGCGCTGGATGAACAGGGCGTGCGGCTGTGGCTGGCGGACGCCCACGATCCGTACCCGCAGCAGGCCGTGCAGCTGGCGCTGGGCGTACCGGTGACGCCGGTGTTGGGCATGCGTGCGGAGATCGATGACCTGGTCGAGCGCTGGTTCGGCCAGGGCCGCAGCGCGATGGGCGCGATCGTTGAAACCGCAGACGGCGAGGGTGGCGCGGTCGACGATATCGAGCACCTGCGCGACCTTGCCTCGGAAGCGCCGGTGATCCGCCTGGTCAACCTGGTGATCCAGCGTGCGGTGGAGCTGCGCGCTTCGGACATCCATGTCGAGCCGTTCGAGAGCCGGCTGAAGGTGCGTTACCGCGTCGACGGCGTGCTGGTGGAGGGCGAAAGCCCGCCGGCCAACCTCACTGCCGCGGTGATCAGCCGCATCAAGATCATGGCCCGCCTCAACATCGCCGAGCGCCGCCTGCCGCAGGATGGGCGCATCATGCTGCGCGTTCAGGGCAAAGAGCTGGACCTGCGCGTGAGCACGGTGCCGACCGCGCACGGCGAGAGCGTGGTGATGCGCCTGCTCGACCGCGAAACGGTAGTGTTCGATTTCCATCGGCTCGGCTTTACCGATGCGTTCCTGCCGCAGTTCCGCAAGGTGCTGGAACAACCGCACGGCATCCTGCTGGTCACCGGCCCGACCGGTTCGGGCAAGACCACCACGCTGTACACCGCGCTGAGCCAGCTCAACACCGCCGACGTCAAGATCATCACGGTGGAAGATCCGGTCGAGTACCAGATCGAGGGCATCAACCAGATCCAGGCCAAGCCGCAGATCGGCCTGGACTTTGCCAACGCACTGCGCAGCATCGTGCGCCAGGACCCGGACATCATCATGATCGGCGAAATGCGCGACCTGGAAACCGCGCGCATCGCGATCCAGTCGGCGCTGACCGGCCACCTGGTGCTGTCCACCCTGCACACCAACAATGCGGCCGGCGGCATCACCCGCCTGCTCGACATGGGTGTGGAGGACTATCTGCTCACTTCCACCATCAACGGCATCCTGGCCCAGCGCCTGGTGCGCCGGCTGGAACCGACGCACGCCGAGCGCTATGAAGCCTCGCCGGAGGAGATCGAGCGTTTCGAGCTGCGCCGTCTGCAACCGGAAGGGCCGATCCACCTGTACCGCCCGAAGCCTTCGGCACTGGCGCCGACCGGCTACCTGGGCCGCACCACCATCATGGAATTCCTGGTAATGAACGACGCGCTGCGGCGTGCGGTGATGCGCCGCGATGGCATGGGCGAGATCGAACGCATCGCCCGCGAAGCCGGCATGCGCACCATGTACGAGGATGGCCTGGCCAAAGCGCTCAGCGGCCAGACCACCATCGAGGAAGTGCTGCGCGTGACCGAGGAAAGCTGATGCGCGCAGGACGCCGGGGCTGACATGCCGAACTACCGCTACAAGGCGCTCAATCCGCACGGCGAGATCTTCGACGGGCAGATGGAAGCAGGCAGCGAGGCCGAACTGATCGCGCGCCTGCAGGATCAGGGCCACCTGCCGATGGAGACCCAGCTGGCCGATGGCGGCGTGGTCGGCGGCAGCAGCTGGCGCACGCTGCTGCGCCAGCGCCCGTTGCAGGGTGCGGCGCTGCTGCAGTTCACCCAGCAGCTGGCGACCCTGCTGGGTGCCGGCCAGCCGCTTGACCGTGCGCTGTCGATCCTGCTCGGCCTGCCGGAAGACGAGCGTTCGCGCCGCGCGATCACCGACATCCGCGACGTGGTGCGCGGTGGTGCGCCGCTGTCGACCGCATTGGAGCGCCAGCACGGCCTGTTCTCGCGCCTGTACGTGAACATGGTGCGTGCCGGCGAGGCGGGTGGCAGCCTGCACGAGACGCTGCAGCGGCTGGCCGACTATCTCGAACGCAGCCGCGCGCTGCAGGGCAAGGTGATCAACGCACTGGTCTATCCGGCCATCCTGCTGGTGGTGGTGGGCGGTGCGCTGCTGTTCCTGCTCGGTTACGTGGTGCCACAGTTCGCGCAGATGTACGAAAGCCTGGACGTGGCGCTGCCGTGGTTCACCAATGCGGTGCTGCAGCTGGGCCTGTTCGTGCGCGACTGGTGGGTGCTGCTGCTGGTGGTGCCTGCAGTGCTGGCACTGTTCTTCGAACGCAAGGTACGGCAGCCGGCGTTCCGGCTGGCGCTGGATGGATGGCTGCTGCAGCGTCGCGGCATCGGCCGCCTGCTGGGCGAACTGGAAACCGCACGGCTGGCGCGCACGCTGGGCACCCTGCTGCGCAATGGCGTGCCGCTGCTCGGGGCGCTGGGCATCGCACGCAACGTGCTGGGCAACCGCGCGCTTGCCGCTGACGTGGAAGCGGCCGCCGATGAAGTGAAGAACGGTGCCGGCCTGTCGCTGGCGCTGTCACGTGGCAAGCGATTCCCGCGCCTGGCGCTGCAGATGATCCAGGTCGGCGAGGAGTCCGGCGCGCTCGATACCATGCTGCTGAAAGCTGCCGACACGTTTGAACAGGACAGCGCCCGTCGCATCGACCGCCTGTTGGCGGCGATGGTGCCGGCGATCACCCTGGTGCTGGCCTCGGTGGTCGGTGCGGTGATCGTGGCCGTGCTGGTGCCGTTGTACGACCTGACCAATGCCATCGGCTGATGATGGCTCCCTACGCAACCTCGACACTCCGCAACTGAAAGGACCGACCATGATTGCTTCCCGTCGACCGATCCGCCTTTCCTTCACCGCCGCGCGCAGCCAGTCGGGCATGAGCCTGCTGGAGATCATCATCGTCATCGTGCTGATCGGCGCGGTGCTGACCCTGGTCGCCAGCCGCGTGCTGGGCGGCGCCGATCGTGGCAAGGCGAACATCGCCAAGGCCCAGGTGCAGACCGTTGCCTCCAAGGTCGACAACTACCAGATCGATACCGGCAAGCTGCCGGGCTCGCTCAACGATCTGGTGACCGCACCGGCCGGTGTCGGCGGCTGGCTGGGCCCGTACGCCAAGCCGGCCGACCTGAATGACCCGTGGGGCCACGCGCTGGAGTACCGCGCGCCGGGCGAAGGCCAGCCGTATGAACTGATCAGCCTGGGCAAGGACGGCAAGGCCGGTGGCAGCAGTGTCGACGCTGACATCCGCTACCAGCCGTAACCGGGCATGACGCATTTCCTGCCGCGCCGGCTGCCTCGCCCGCGCCTGCACGACAGGCGCGCAGCGGGCCTGTCGTTGCTGGAAATGCTGCTGGTGATCGCGCTGATCGCCGCGATCGGCCTGATCACCGCCGCGGGTCTGTCGCGCGGCTTTGCCGGCATGCAGCTGCGCAGCGCCGGCAAGGACATCGCCAACCAGCTGCGCATGGTGCGCGCCCAGGCCATCGCGCGCGGTGAACCGCAGCGCTTCGTGATCGAACCGGCGCGTCGCCACTGGCAAGGTGCGAACCAGCGCCAGGGCGACGTCCCGGCGCAGCTGCAGGTGCAGTTCGAAGGCGCCGCGCAGCTGGCCACCGCACCGGGGCAGGGCGTGATCGAGTTCCATCCCGATGGTGGCTCCAGTGGTGGCCGCATCCGGCTGCAGCGTGAGGGCGCCGAATGGCGCATCGATGTCGGCTGGTTGACCGGCGAGGTCCGCTCCGGCCCGTGGCAGGCGCCATGAAGCGGCGGGCGCGTGGTTTCACCCTGCTGGAAGTGATCATCGCCTTCGCCCTGCTGGGCCTTGCGCTGACACTGCTGCTGGGCAGCCTGTCAGGTGGCGCGAAACAGGTCCGCGAGGCCGAGCTGCGCACGCGTGCGGTGCTGCATGCGCAGTCGTTGCTGGCCGAAGCCGGTGTCGCCTCGCCATTGCAGGTCGGCAGCCAGCAGGGCGACTGGGAACAGGGCCGATACCATTGGGAGCTGCAGGTGCAACCATGGGTCGAGCCGCGTGCCGGCAACGTGGCACAGGTACAGGCGCAATCGCCGGGGGCTCCCTGGCTGGCCGAGCTGCAGCTTCAGGTGCGCTGGGGCGACAGCGAACGCGAACAACTGCGCTGGCGCAGCCTGCGCCTGCTGCCACCGGACCTGGAGAGCGCGCGATGAAGCGACGCGCCGCAGGCTTCACCCTGGTGGAAGTGATGCTGGCCACGGTGCTGTTGGCCGGTGGCCTGGCGTTGGCGTTCGCCAGCGTGCGCTCGGCGATGGCGGTGAGCCAGCGTGGCGAGCAGATTGCCGCCGAGAGCGAACGCATGCGTGCGGTTGAGACCTTGCTGCGGCGACAACTGGCGGGTGCGCTGCGCACGCCGCTGGAAGTGCCTGATCCCACCCGCGAACCGATCTTCTTCCAGGGCGAAGAACAACGCATGCTGTTCGCGGCTGATCTACCCGGTTATCTCGGCCGCGGTGGGGCGTACCTGCATGCATTGCAGGTGGACGGCCGCAGCGGCCAGCAGCGCCTGCTGCTGGACCTGGTGCTGCTGCAGGAAGGCGAGCGCATTGCCGAGAATCCGCCGCGCCCGCCGGAGGTGCTGGTGGAGAACCTCAAATCGGTACAGCTGCGCTACCGCGGCATCGATGCCAGCACCGGCCAGGTCACCGACTGGATGCCGCGCTGGGACGATACCCGGCGCCTGCCGATGCTGGTGGAGATCCAGATCGTGCCCGCCAAGGGCGCCCCCTGGCCTGCACTGGTGGTCGCTCCGCGCGCGGGCGGCAGTGGAGGTGCACGGTGAACCGGGAACGCGGCGCGGCACTGGTGCTGGTGCTGTGGCTGATCGCGCTGATGACGGCGCTGGTGGGGGCGTTCGCGTTGAGCGCGCGGGTCGAGCATCTGCAGCAGCGGGTGCTGGACGATGATGCGCGTGGCCAGGAGCGTGCACGGGCGGGACTGGAGTACGCGCTGACGCGCCTGTCCGCCGATCCGCAGCGAGCGCCCTGGCGCGCCGATGGCCGTGCCTATCGCTGGCAGTTCGATGACGCCAGCATCGAGATCAAGGTGCTGGACGAGAACGGCAAGATCAACCTGAACCTGGCCGACGTGGCCCTGCTGAGCGCCTTCCTCAAGGCGCTGGGTGAAGACGAAATGCAGGCCCGCCAGCTGGCCGGCGCGATCGTCGACTGGCGTGACGAGGACAGCCTGCTGCAGCCCGGCGGTGGTGCCGAAGCGCCCGACTATGCTGCGGCAGGCCTGCCCTATGGCCCTCGCAACAAGCGTTTCGAGACCCTTGGCGAGCTGCAGCGGGTGCTCGGCATGCGTGGGCCGTTGTATCAGAAGATGCTGCCGCACCTGACCCTGTACAGCCGCCAGGCGCGGCCGGATCCGCAGTTCGCCAGTGCGGTGGTGTTGACCGCATTGGGCCTGGACGCCGATACCGTGCTGGCCCAGCGTGCCCAGCAGGAGCGTGATGCCGATTCCGCTGCGGGTGCGTCAACCCTTGCCAGCAGCAGTGGCACCTATAGTATCGAGTCCCGTGTCACCGACGGCAGTGGACGCCGGTCGGTGTTGCAGGCGGTGGTACGCAATGGCTCGGGCGGGGTTCCCGGGCGGTCCTACACAGTGCTTCGCTGGGAGCAGGGAATGACAGCAAGATGACGGCTTGGCAGGACAGTGTGCGGCAGGTACAGGGCCGGATCGGCCCGGGCGTCGGCCGTTTCCTGCGCTGGTGGCGGCAATCGTTGCTGGCGTGGGTGCCGGCCCGTTGGCAGTGGGCGCTGGGCTGGGCGCAGGCACGCCTGCTGCTGCAGCGTGAAGGCGACCAGCTCCAGGTCTGGCGCGAGGCCGGTGAGCGCCGCGAGCCGGTGGTACGGCTGCCGTGGCCGCTGTCCCCGGCCGAACTGGATCGCGTGCTGGAAGCCCGCCTGCGCAGCTTGCCGCGGGTGTGGCTGCTGCCGGCCGCCGATGTGCTGCGCCGGCAGCTGCGCCTGCCAGTGGCGGCGGCTGACCGCCTGCGTGCGGTGGTCGGCTTCGAGATCGACCGGCAGACGCCGTTCGAATCCAGCCAGGTCAGCTATGACGTGCGTGAACGTGGCGCGGCAGGCGAGGGCCAGCTGCAGGTCGAACTGGTGGCTTGGCCGTTGCGGCAGCTCGAGGCCTGGCGCAGCAATGTGGGCCAATGGGCCGATGTACTGTCCGGTGTCGATGCCATCGATGCGCAGGGCAACATCCTGCAGGTGAACCTGCTGCCGCCCGCGCAGCGTCAGCAGCAGGCCGACCCGATGCGGCGCTGGAACCTTCTGCTGGCGGTGGCCGCGGTGGTGATGCTGGTGCTGGCTGGCCTGCAGCTGCTCGACAACCGCCGCGCGGCAGCTGACGAACTGCGGGCCCAGGTGGAGCGCAGCGCGCGCAGTGCGCGTGGCGTGGCCAGCGAACGTGCGCAGCTGCAGGCGCTGATCGACGGTGCTGCGTTCCTGGAAAAGCAGCGCGGCCAGCGCGCCGGTACGGTGGAGATCTGGAACGAACTGACCCGGCGCCTGCCGGAGGGGACGTACCTGGAAAAACTGGCCATCGAGAACAACAACCTGCAGCTGATCGGGCTCAGCCGCGAGGCATCGCAGCTGGTGCAGCTGCTGCAGGATGCGCCGCAGTGGCGCAAGGTGAACCTGACCGGCGTGCTGCAGGCCGATGGTGCCGCCAGCGGCCGCGACCGCTTCACCCTGACCGCTGAACTGCAGCCGTTGCCGACGGCGGCCCCGACCCGGGAGGCGGCCGATGCCGATGCCAAGCGCACGCCGTGACCGCTGGCTGGCACTGGCACTGCTGCTGGCAGTGCTGGGCCTGGCCTATCTGCTGCTGGTGCACCCGTGGTTCACCCAGCCGCTGCGCGAGATCGATGCCGATGTGGCCGCACTGCGCGAGCGCGAATCGCGGGTGCAGGCACAGTTGCAGCAGAAGCCGCAGATCGAGCAGCGCCTGCGCGCCACCCGGGAAGCCCTGCAGCAACGGCCGGGCTTCCTGCGCGAAGCGACCGCCGAAGCGGCTGCCGCTGCGCTTGGCGCCAAGCTGCAGGATGCGGTGGCGATGGCCAGCCCGGGCAACCGCAGCTGCACCATCAGCAACCGCACGCCGCTCACCGACAACCGCCGGGACGCCGAGTTCGTGCGCGTGGCCATGCAGGTGCGCCTGCGCTGTGGCGTGGCCGAGCTGGCCACGGTGCTGCACAGCCTGGAAACCGGCAGCCCGCGCTTGTTCGTCGACAATCTCAACCTGATCGCGCAGCGCTTCCAGCAGTCGCCGAATGAATCCGGGCTTGGCCTGGATGTGTCGTTCGAGCTGGCGGGCTACCTGCTGCCGGGCGCTGCTGCCGATGGCAGTGCCCCGGCACCTGCCGCCGAACCGGTGTCCGCGCCGCAGCCGCCTTCGGCGGCCCCCGCCCCCGCACCGGCTGCGCCGGCCGAGGGACAGGAGGTGGCTGATGAAACTTGAGCAGATCAGCCTGCGCACCGGTTTCCTGCTGGCCCTGGCGGGTTGGGCCGCGGCGGTCTGGTTGGCCACCGGCTTCGGTCTGGGCAGCCAGCTACCCGTTGCAGACGGCGATGCCGATGCGGCGCCTTTGCTGCCGGTGCTGCCGCCGTTGGCCGCAGAACGCATGCCCAGCGCCGACAGCTACAGCGCGATCGGTGAGCGTCCACTTTTCGCTGAGGACCGCACGCCGAAGCCCTACCTGCTCGGTGGAAGCGAGCCTGCCGCCAGCGCCGCGCTGCGCTTGACCGGCGTGCTGCTGACCGGGGACTTCGGCATGGCCACCTTCACCACCGAACAGAATCGTTCGCTGCGGCTGCGCCTCAATGGCGAAGCGGTGGACGGCTGGCAACTGGTGGGGCTGGCGCCGCGCCAGGCCACGGTGATCGGCCCAAGTGGCAGCCAGGTGCTGGAACTGGCCGTGTTCAACGGCCAGGGCGGCGAGCCACCCACCGTACTGCGGGGTGCCAATGGCGCGCCGCCGGCGGGTGCGGTCGTTGTGCCGCCGCCGGCGGGCGCACCGCCGATGCCATCCCCACCTCCGGCTGCTGCAACCGCAACCGCGCAGCCGCAGCCCGCCAGCAGCGTGCCACCAGCCGCCGCCGCGGCACCGCCTGCCAACAACAACGGCCCCAGCGAAGCGCAGATGCAGGCCATCCGCGAACGCATCCAGGCCCGTCGCCGCCAGCTGCAGCAACAACAGCAGCAACAACCGTCGCCGCCCCCGGGCGATGGCACCAACCGATAGAGTGAATGCATGAGCCTGCGTTTTCTTCCCTGGTCCTTTGCCCTCGCGCTGCTGGTTGGCTGCAGCACCGTGTCCGCGCCGCATGTGCAACGCAAGGGCAACCTGTCGCCCACTGCCGAGGCCGGCCAGGCGGCCGAGGTCGCCGCCGATGCCGCCCGTGACGCCCAGGGGGCTCCACAGGCCGTGATCCGCCGCGGTACCGGTACCATGATCAACCGCGAAGCCGCACGCGCACCGGCACCGGCGTTGCATGGCGCCAGCACTGGCGAGGCCACCTTCAACTTCGAAGGCGAGTCTGTGCATGCGGTGGTCAAAGCCATCCTGGGTGACATGCTGGGCCAGAACTACGTGATCGCACCGGGCGTGCAGGGAACGGTCACCCTGGCCACGCCCAAGCCGGTGTCGCCGGCACAGGCGTTGAACCTGCTGGAAATGGTGCTGGGCTGGAACAACGCCCGCATGGTCTACAGCGGCGGCCGCTACAACATCGTCGCCGCCGACCAGGCCCTGGCCGGCACCGTCGCGCCGAGTACCGCACCGGCGGCCAGCGCACGTGGCTTCGAAGTGCGGGTGATCCCGCTGCAGTTCATCTCCGCCACGGAAATGAAGAAGGTGCTGGAGCCGTATGCGCGGCCCAACGCCATCGTCAACGTCGACAGTGGCCGCAACGTGATCACCCTCGGTGGCACCCGCGCCGAGCTGGAAAACTACATGCGCACCGTCGAGATCTTCGACGTCGACTGGCTGTCGGGCATGTCGGTGGGCGTGTTCCCGATCCAGTCGGGCAAGGCCGAGCAGGTCGCTGCCGATCTGGAGAAGGTGTTCGGCGAGGAGAGCAAGACCCCCAGCGCCGGCATGTTCCGTTTCCTGCCGCTGGAAAACGCCAACGCGGTGCTGGTGATCACCCCGCAGGTGCGTTACCTGGACCAGATCCAGCAGTGGCTGGACCGTATCGATACCGCCGGTGGCAGCGCCCGCCTGTTCTCCTACGAGCTGCGTTACATCAAGGCGCGCGACCTGGCCGAGCGCCTCAGCGAAGCCTTCGCCAGCAGCGGCAATCGTGGCGGCTCCAGCCCCGCATCGCTGGCGCCCGGCGCGATTCCATCGCAGCTGGGCAGCGACGGCGAGCGCGGCATGGACAGCAACAACAGCAGCAGCTTCGGTTCGACCCCGGGCAGCAGCTCCGGCAGCGGCAACAGCGGCAGCATGAACCTGCCGCAGCGCCAGTCCGGCAACGTCAGCGTCAGCCTGGAAGTGGAAGGCGACCGCGTGGGCGTGTCGGCGGTGGAGGAAACCAACACCCTGCTGGTGCGCTCGACCCCGCAGGCCTGGCGCTCGATCCGGGAAGTGATCGAGAAGCTGGATGTGATGCCGTTGCAGGTGCACATCGAAGCGCAGGTGGCCGAAGTCGCGCTGACCGGAGACCTGAAGTACGGCGTCAACTGGTTCTTCGACAATGCCGTGCTCGGGCAGAAGCTGACCGGCGCCCTGGGCGGCGTGACCCTGCCTGCCGCCGCTGGCGGTTCCTGGAGCAGCTTCGCCGGTGCAGTGACCGGTGGCGAAGGCCTGGGCTGGGCGTTCACCGGCCACAACGGCGCGGCGGTGGTGAGCGCGCTGGACAAGGTCACCGACGTACGCCTGCTGCAGACTCCCTCGGTGTTCGTGCGCAACAACGCGGAGGCCACACTCAACGTGGGTGACAAGGTACCGATCAACACCACCACGGTGAACACCGGCCTGGGCACTGGTACCTACAGCTCCGTGCAGTACATCGATACTGGCGTGATCCTGAAGGTGCGCCCGCGCGTGACCCGCGACGGCACGGTGTTCCTGGACATCGTGCAGGAAGTGAGCAGCGCCTCCGAGGTGCCGGAGAACTGCAACCCGACCGAGCGCAACTGCAACCCGCGCATCTCCACCAAGAAGCTGTCGACCGAAGCGGCGGTGCAGAGCGGCGACACCATCATGCTGGCCGGCCTGATCACCGATTCGGCGACCGATGGCAGCAGCGGCATTCCCGGCCTGAGCCGGATTCCGGTGGTGGGCGCCCTGTTCGGGCAGAAGACGCGCACCAGCCGTCGTTCGGAAGTGATCGTACTGCTGACCCCGAGCATCGTGCGCAACGGGCAGGAAGCACGCACGCTGACCGACGAGTACAGCCAGCGCTTCCGCGCGATGGAACCGCTGAACCAGCCGCGCGCGAAGAAGTAAGGGGTTTATGGCCGGGCTGCGCCCGGCACCCGCAGAGGCCGGAGCTGGAGCAACAGCAACAGCAACAGCAACAGCAACAGCGGGTTTTACTGAGGGATGGCGGGGCGGTGTGGGTTGGCAGGACACGCCGTAAACCCGTCCCAGGGGGCTCGATGGCGCCATCCATGGCGCCAACGGTCCTGCCAACCCACACCGCCCCGCCTCTGACAGATTCCCGTGGCTGTTGGTAGGTGTCGACCTTGGTCGACACGGTAGATCCACGCCATGCGTGGATGACTGTCTGTCAGATTTCGAAATCAGGAAATGGGGTCAGATCCGTTTTCCGAAGGAAAACGGATCTGACCCCCAGGAGCCATTCCGGCAGATCGCAGAAATCTGTCGAAGGCGGGGTGGGTCCGGTTGCGGGGGCGTGAGCGCCATGGATGGCGCGACCGAGCCTACAGGGACGTATTTACGGCGTCCCCCGCAACCGGACCCACCCCGCCAACTCCAAGGAACCCAGCTTCTGCTTCGGCTGTTGCTGTTGCTCCGACCCCGGCCTGAAGCGGGTGCCGGGTGCAACCCGGCCGATACCCTCCCAGTGCTAGGCTGTGGCCACCGACAACCACGGAGGCGGGATGGGGGCGATCGTGTTGTTGCCGCTGTGCGTGGACGATGCCGCGCTCGACCGCTGCCTGGCTGCACTGGATGCCGGCACCGCGCCGGGCACCGCGGTCTGGTTGGCCGACGATGCGCAGACCGGTCCGCGTGCGCAGGCGGTGGTGGAACACTGGTTGGCGCATACGCCACTGCAGGCCGAATACACCCGCCGCGCGCGGCCGCTGGGGGAAGTGGCGCATCTGGACGAGATGCTGCGCGCCTGCGATGGCATGGACGTGGTCGTGCTGGCCCCGGACAGTGTGCCGGCACCCGGTTGGCTGCAGCAGCTGCAGGATGCCTTTGCCCGCGACGCCGCGATCGCCACTGCAACCCCGTGGTGCAACGCGGGTGAAACTGCGGCCTGGCCGCGCTTGGGCGAGATCAATCCCGAGCCCGATGACGCAGAACTGCTGGCTCACGTCTGTAGCGGGCTGCCGACGCTGCACCCGGAACTGCCATCGGCGGTCACCCATGCGGTGCTGGTGCGTGGCAATGCACGCCGTCGCGCCGGTGGCCTGGATGTGGACAGCTACGCCGGCTGGAACGCGGCCCTGGTCGACCTCAGCCTGCGCATGGCCGGCCTGGGCTGGCGCAACGTGCTGTGCGAGACCGCCTTTGTCAGCCGGGCTGGCGAGGCGGTCAGCCGTGATGGCGACCTTGAGGCGCTGGCTGCGCGTTGGCCCGGCTGGGTGCCGCGCCTGGCAGATTTCCTGATGCACGATCCATTGCACGGGCTGCGCGCCGACCTGCAGCAGCGCATGCGGCAGGCGATAATGCCCAGGGAGCAGGGCGACCTGTTCGTTCCTTCCGCACCGGAGCCCCCCGTTTGAATGCTGCCATCGCCGCCATCGTCGTCACCTACCAGAGTGGCAGCACCATCGATGCCTGCCTCTCGCGCCTGCGCCAGGCGCAGGACGTGGCCGAGATCCGGGTGATCGACAACGGCTCGCTGGATGGCACGCTGGATATCGTGCAACGGCACGCCAGCCACGACCCCCGCGTGCGTTTTGTCGGCAATCCTGACAATCCCGGCTTCGCCGCTGCCAACAACCAGGGGGTGGCCGATTCGCACAGCCCGTGGCTGGCCTTCATCAACCCGGACCTGATGGTGGAGCCCGATACCTTGGCCGAGCTGCGCAGCCGTGCCGAAGGGTTGGGTGATTGCCTGCTGGGTGTCGAGCAGCTGGACGAGCATGGCCATGCCGACGAGGCGGTGCGCCGTCGTGATCCGGATTTTCTGTTGATGCTGCGTTCGCCGGGTAGAGGCTCGAAGCTGGCGGTTCCGCGCGACCCCCAGCAGCCGCTGCAGCGGGTGCCGGCACTGTCCGGTGCGCTGCTGATGATGCCGCGTGCGCTGTTCGACCGCATCGGTGGCTGGGACGCTGGCTACCGCCTGCACGCCGAAGACCTGGACCTGTGCCGGCGCGCACGTGAGGCTGGCGCGGTGGTGGCGATCGCCAACGACCTGCAGGTCACCCATGTGCGTGGTGTCTCCAGCCGCTCACGACCGTTCTTCGTTGAATGGCACAAGCACAAGGGCCTGTGGCGCTATTTCCAGAAGTTCGAAGCGAAGCAGCGTTCGCTGCCGGTGCGGGTGGCGGTGTGGTGCGCGATCTGGGCCCACGCTGTGATGCTGGTGCCGCGCCTGTTGCGCCGGTCCCTGTAGAGCCGAGCCCACGCTCGGCCACACGAGATCCGTCGGTAGATCCACGCCATGCGTGGATGGGGTGCCCGATCGGTAGCGCCGAGCCCGCGCTCGGCTGCATGGATAGGGGCATCCATGCAGGGTGTGGATCCACGGGCGGCGCCCCCGGTTCACCCGTCCGGGCGCATAATCCGCCCCATGCCTATCATCCAGTCCCTGCTCGACACCGACCTGTACAAGTTCACCATGATGCAGGCGGTGCTCCACCAGCACCCCGGCGCGCAGGTGCAGTACCGGTTCAAGTGCCGCACCCCCGGCATCGACCTGGCCCGTTACATCGACCAGATCGACGAAGAGATCAACCACCTGTGCAGCCTGCGCTTCAGTGACGCGGAACTGGACTACATGCGTGGCCTGCGCTTCGTGAAGCCGGACTTCGCCGATTTCCTCGGTCTGTTCCACCTGGACCGCAAGTACATCCAGTTGCGTGCCTCGAAAACCGTGCCCGGCGAGATCGAACTGGACATCACCGGCCCGTGGCTGCACACCATCCTGTTCGAAGTGCCGCTGCTGGCGATCATCAACGAAGTCTGGTTCCGCAATACCACCACGGCTGACTTCGCCGAAGGCGAGCGCCGCCTGCAGGCCAAGGCCGCGCTGCTGCGCGATACCCCCGGTTTCGAACAGTGTCGCATCGCCGACTACGGCAGCCGCCGGCGTTACTCGCGCGACTGGCATGCGCGCCTGCTGCCGCTGCTGCGCGATGCGCTGGGCCCGCAGCTGGTGGGCACCAGCAACGTGCACTTCGCCCGCCTCTACGGCATGACCCCGCACGGCACGATGGCGCACGAGTACCTGCAGGCGTTCCAGGCGCTGGGCCCGCGGCTGCGTGATTCGCAGGTGGCGGCACTCGAGTCGTGGGCGCGCGAGTACCGCGGCGACCTGGGGATCGCGCTGTCCGACGTGGTCGGCCTGGACGCGTTCCTGCGCGATTTCGACATGTACTTCTGCAAGCTGTTCGACGGTGTCCGCCATGACTCCGGCGATCCGTTCGACTGGGGCGACCGCATGCTGGCGCACTTCCAGCAGCGCCGGGTCGACCCGCGCAGCAAGGTACTGGTGTTCAGCGATGGGCTCGACATCGCCAAGGTCATGCGCCTGTACGACTACTTCCGTGGTCGCTGCCAGGTCGCGTTCGGCGTCGGCACCCACCTGACCAATGATCTGGGTCCGACGCCGCTCAACATCGTCATCAAGATGGTTCGCTGCAACGGCCAGCCGGTGGCCAAGCTCAGCGATTCGCCGGGCAAGAGCATGTGCGACGACCCGGGTTACCTGGCTTACCTGCGCCAGGTCTTCGAGCTGCCGCAGCCAGCGTAACCGCGCCGGCCTTCAGTGCTGCTTACAGGTAGTCGACAACGACCAGGTAGGCGCCCTGCAGCGGCTGCTGCTTCGAGGCCTGCACGCTGTAGCGCTCTGAGAAGGCGATATCGCCGGCGCGCATCGCGCTGGCCGACACCGACAGCTTCTGCCCCTGGCGCTTGCCATCGCGCAGCGTTGCGGCCTGGCCATCGGCCAGCGCCGTCACAGCCACCGTCGAGCCCTTGGCCGACGGCGGGCAGGCCGCCAGGCTCAGCTCGCCCTGGGACAGGTTGGTCGTGCAGCCCGGTTCGACGATGCGGCCGCTGAAGCGGATGCTGCCGCTGCTGGCCTGGGCCACGGCACTGATGGACATCAGGGCCACGCACAGCAGAAGGGAGGTTCTCATGACACGTTCTCTGGTTCGGTGTGTCCTAGTTAGCGACAGCTTCGATCAGCCTTTAATAGGACGATTCCGAATCTGCTAGGCCCATCACCAAGAAAGAGTGATGCGCATCAAAGAAGCCGATTTCCACCTGAAAAAGGCCTGTTTCCGTGCATGCCGAACGCGCCACCTGAAGCGTCATCCAAGGTCGTTTCCGACCTGATCCGGCGACCGTCAAATCCCCGCACCTTTGAGGTCATCATTTCGCCTAGCACGTCACATTTGCAGCGTCAATGAATTGACGTTCAGAAAAATAATGAGACTTTCATCACACTTGTGCATATACTTGCGTCACGGATTCAGGGGAACGTATGTCCGAATCCGGCCACAGGTGAGACGCAAGGATGGGTCTTGTTCGCCCGGCAGTGCTCCTTGCTTCCTCCTCTACTTCCATCTCTTCAGTAGGGTTAGGTAAAAGCGAATGCACAAGATCAACCTCATCGCCGCTCTGATGCTGGCCGCCGCTCCGCTGGCCGCCAACGCCGCCGACGGCACCATCACCTTCACCGGCAAGGTGACCGACAAGACCTGCACCATCTCGACCCCGGGCGGCAAGGACTTCGCCGTCAACCTGCCGACCGTGTCGAAGAACACGCTGGCCGCCGCCGGCAACGTTGCGGGCCGTACCCCGTTCGCGATCAACCTGACCAAGTGCAGCGCCGGCAACGTCGCTACCTACTTCGAGCCGGGTTCGACCGTTGACTTCAACACCGGCCGCCTGCTGAACCAGGCCTCGGCCAACGCTGCCACCAACGTGCAGCTGCAGCTGCTGGGCTCGAACAACCAGGTCCTGCCGATCAAGGCTGCAGGTGCTGGCCAGGCCCAGACCAACTCGCAGTGGGTCACCGTCGGCACCGACGGCTCGGCCGACCTGAACTACTACGCCGAGTACTACGCCACTGCCGCCGCCACCCCGGGCGACGTCACCAGCAGCGTCAAGTACACGATCATCTACAACTGATCGCAGCCGTACCCGCATTGGCCGGCGTACGCGCCGGCCAGTGCCTCGCGGCCTCTGGCCCCATACCTCGAGCGTAGTACTTCCGATGAAAGCATTCTTTCCCCGGGCGCTGCTGCTGGCAGCGTTCACGCTGCCCTTCTGCCAGGACGCACTGGCCGGCGTGGTGGTCAATGGCACGCGGGTGATCTATCCGGCGCAGGCGCGCGAAGTCACCGTGCAGGTCGACAACGTCGGCGACTCGCCCGCCCTGGTCCAGGCCTGGATCGACAGTGGCGACGCCAACCAGACCGCCGATACCAGCGACGCCCCGTTCGTACTGACGCCGCCGATCGCGCGCGTTGAACCGGGCCGCAGCCAAGCGCTGCGCGTGATCTTCTCCGGCGCGCAGCTGCCGACCGATCGCGAGTCTGTGTTCTGGCTCAACGTGCTGGACGTTCCGCCGTCGCCGGACAACGCCGACAGTGGCGACCAGAACTACCTGCAGGTTGCGTTCCGTTCGCGCCTGAAGCTTTTCTACCGGCCGCAGGGCCTGAAGGGCGTCGCCAACGACGCGCCGGCAGCGCTGCGCTGGACGCTCGCCGGCGATCGCCTGCGGGTGGAAAACCCGAGCCCCTTCCACGTCACCCTGGCTGAAGTGCACGCCGTGACCGGCGGCACCGAAAAGGCCGTCGAGGACAAGGGCGCAATGGTTGCACCGAAGCAGAGCCTGGAGTTTGCCGCACCGGCGGGCACCAGCCAGGTCCGCTTCATCACCATCAACGACTACGGCGGCCGGGTGGAACACACGATCCGCCTCGGCAGCACCGGGGGCTGAACGCGCCGCGCTGGCCCACGGCCCGCGCATCCCGCCACCGCCGCCGTGCGGCGAACTGAAGGAATGTCAGTGTGATCGGAAACAGATTGACATTGTCGATCCATCAGGCGCTTTGCCTGCTGGTTGCTGGCGTGGCCTGCCCAGGATGGGCGCTGGCTGCTCCGGCCAATCTCGGCGAACAGGCGCTGATGGCGCAGAGTGGTGCGGCCAATGCGCGTGCCCCGGAGTCGGCCCAGTTCAACTCCAGCTTCCTGTCTGGCCAGGCCAAGCAGGTCGATCTGGCGGCCTTCAGCAACGGCAACCCGATGGTGGCCGGCAACTACCGTGTCGACGTCTATGTCAACGGAGCCTGGCAGGGCCGCCGCGACCTGCAGTTCAAGGCCGATGCGCAGGGCCGCGTAGACGCCTGCCTGCCGCTGCCGATGCTGGAAGAAATGGGCGTGGACAGCGAGGCTGTGCTGCTGCAGCAGGACCCGTCCGTGCCGACCGACACGACCAGCTGCGTGCCGGTCCAGCAGCGCATGGCCAATGCCTATGGTGTCTACGACAGCGGCAACCTGCGCTACGACCTCAGCATCCCGCAGGTGTTCCTGCGCCGCGAGGCGCGTGGCTACGTCAACCCGGCACTGTGGGACCGTGGCATCAATGCCGGCTTCGTCGGCTACAGCTTCAATGCCATCGACAGCGACAGCCGCGTCGAAGGCGGCCAGCGCAACCGCAGTGCCTACCTGGGCCTCAACGCTGGCCTCAACCTGGGCGGCTGGCAGTTCCGCCACGATTCGAACCTGACCTGGTCCGAGGGCGACGGCCGTCATTGGCAGAGCATCGCGACCTACGCCCAGCGCGGCATCCCGCAGGTGCGCGGCATGCTCACCATCGGTGAGGCCTACACCACCGGCGAGCTGTTCGACTCGATCGGTTACCGCGGTGCCAGCCTGGCCAGCGACGACCGCATGCTGCCCGATTCGCTGCGCGGTTACGCGCCGGTCGTGCGCGGCATCGCCGAGACCAACGCGCGCATCGAAGTGCGCCAGAACCAGCAGCTGATCTATTCCTCGACCGTATCGCCGGGCAGCTTTGTCATCGACGATCTTTATCCGACCGGCTATGGCGGCGACCTGGAAGTGAGCGTGATAGAGGCCGATGGCCGTCGCCGCGAGTTCAAGGTGCCGTTCGGTTCGGTGCCGCAGATGCTGCGCGAAGGCGTGTCGCGTTACTCGCTGACCGCCGGCCAGGTGCGCAACAAGCTGCTGGCCGATGAGCCGTGGCTGGTGCAGGGCACCTACCAGCGTGGTATCGGCAACCAGCTGACCCTGTACGGCGGCAGCGCACTGAGTGACGGCTACCTGTCGCTGCTGTACGGCGTTGGCCTGTCCACGCCGGTCGGCGCGTTCGCCGCCGACGTCACCCATGCGCGTACCTCGTTCGATCACTACGGCAACCACACCGGTGCCAGCGTGCGCCTGAGCTACAGCAACATGATCGGCGAGACCGGGACCAACCTGACCCTGGCCGCCTACCGCTATTCGACTGAAGGCTTCTACAGCCTGCAGGACGCACTGTACGGTCGTGATTCGGACAAGCGTGGCATCGATCCGACCACCCGCGGCCGCCAGCGCAGCCAGTTCCAGGTGACGCTGAACCAGCCGCTGGGTCGTCGCGGCGGCGCGCTCTACCTGACCGGTTCGGTGCGCGACTTCTACGATCGCCCCGGCACCTCCAAGCAGTACCAGGTCGGCTACAACAACGCCTGGCGCTCAGTGAACTATGGCTTCTCTGCGCTGCGTACCGAAGAGGGCGTTCTGGGCCGTTCCGATACCCAGTACCTGCTGTCGATGAGCGTGCCGCTGGGCCGTGGTACCCACCCGGTATCGTTCAGCGCCGACCTCGGCGTGCGCGATCGCGGTGGCTACGACAACAGCCGCGTCGGCATCACCGGTTCGGCCGGCGTCGACAACAACTTCAGCTATGGCGCCGCCCTGTCCGACTCGCGCGAAGGCGGCACCACCGCAGTCGGCAACGTCGAATACCGCAGCCGCTATTCGGCATTGAACGCCACCTACAGCCACTCGCGTGATTTCCGCCAGGCCTCGGTCGGTGCCAACGGCAGCGTGGTCGTGCATCCAGGCGGCTTCACCTTCACCCCGCAGCGTGGCGACACCATGGTGCTGGTGGAAGCGCCGGGCGCACGCGATGCCATCGTCAGCAACGCCCCGGGCCTGCGTGTCGATGGCCGCGGCTACGCGGTGGTCCCGTACGTGTCGCCGTACCGCCTCAACACCGTCACCCTCGACCCGCAGGGCATGGCCCACGACGTCGAACTGGAGAGCACCAGCCAGGCGATCGCACCGTTCGCCGGTGCCATCAGCTACCTGCGCTTTGATACCCGCAAGGGCAACGCGCTGCTGATCCAGGTACGCAACCCCGATGGCCGCAGCATGCCGTTCGGTGCACAGGTCAAGGACGAGCAGGGCCAGCCGGTGGGCATGGTCAGCCAGGGCGGCCGCCTGTACGTGCGCAGTGAAAAGAACCAGGGCCGCCTGCTGGTGGAGTGGGGCGCGGGCGCCGATCAGCGCTGCACCGTCGATTACCAGGTTCCGGCGGACGCCGATGCGTCCAAGACCGGCTTCATCCCGCTGGAGGCAGCATGCCGATGATTTCTTCCCGTGGCCGCAAGGTGCTGGCTGCAATGGCGCTGCTGGGCGGTGTTCTGCTGGCGCAGCAGGCCAGCGCAGCCTGCCGCATCCAGATCAATGGTTTCGTTGCGCAGGACGTGCAGATGGACATGGGGCAGATCGTGATCCTGCCCAGCACCCCGGTGGGTGGCGTGATCAAGGAAATCAGCGTGCCGATCAACCAGCAGAACAGCGTCGCCCGCTGCGACTATTGGTATGGCGGCAGCTCGACCGGCGAGTATGTCAATGCCCCGCAGAAGCGGCCAGTGGCCGGCTTTGCCAACGTCTACGAGACCGGTGTCGCTGGCGTAGGTATTCGACTGTTCCGCGACTCCGGCGCGATCCAGACCTACTACCCGCATTCCATCAACTTCGGTGCCAACTCCACCATCTCGCTGATCGGTGGCCAGTTCCGCATCCAGCTGATCAAGACCGCCACGCAGACCGGTTCGGGGGTGATCGCACCCAATGGCCGCTTCACCACCTATTACTTCGATGGTGATGGTCCCAGCCGCCCGGTACTGACCTCGACCTTCAGGGGCTCGGGCACCACCGTGGTCAGCCCGACCTGCGAAGTGCAGGCCGGCAGCCGCAACATCGCGGTCGATTTCGGCAGCGTGGCCAACACCACCTTCACCGGCGTCGGCTCGCGCGCGGTCGACCGTGACTTCGAGATCCGCCTGAACTGCCAGGGCAGCAACGTGGCCGCATACCAGAGCAAGATCGGCATCCGCCTGGATGCCGATCAGGACAGCTCGAACATGCCCGGCGTGCTGAAGCTGAGCGCAGCCACCAACAGCGCTACCCGCATCGGCATCCAGATGGTCCAGCGCGACGGCAGCAGCGAGCGCGAAGTGCGCTTCGGCCAGACCATCAGTGTCGGCACCACCACCACCGGTACCAGTGTCATGAGCCTGCCGCTGCGGGCCCGCTATGTGCAGACCCAGGCCGGCACCGTCGGTGCCGGCACCGCCAACGGGCAGGCGACGTTCACGATCCAGTACGAGTAGTACGCGCTTTCCATTGCTGAGTTTCGAGCCTCACGTCGCCCGTTCCGCGGGCGGCGTTGACTGCGTCTTGATCCCGCAAACGTGAAGATCAGGGCTATCATTGCCGTACAGAAACATGAATGTGATGTACGTCATGAAAGTGACCTCCTTTTCACCGCAGCGCCTCCACTGCCGGGCTTTCCGCCCGGTTGAGGGGCAATGAAAGGATCCGGCGTGCCTGCGACCCACCTTGCCATTGCCGGATTGCCCGCCGAGTTCGTCGAGATGCGCAGCGGAGGCCTGTACTGGGTGGTGGCCGCCGGCAGCGCGCCGACGGACCTGCTCGGTGCCGGCGTGCTGGCCACGGCCGAGGCACTGGATGAAGCCGTGCTGGTCACGCTGGGGCGGGGGGCCGAATCGATGCTGGCGCTGCTGGCTGCCGACCAGGGGCCGGCCCGCCTGCGGCTGTTCCAGCGTTCGCACCATGGCATGCAGCAGGCGCTGCGCGGGCTGACCGGCGATCTGCCGCGCACCGCCTCGGCGCGCACCCGGCTCAGCCTGGTGCAGTTTCCGGTGGCGGCGCTGGACGGCTGGGATGATGCCCGGCTGGCGCGCTGGTGCCAGCAGCTGCAGGAATGTGCCGTGCAGGCGCAGCAGGTGCTGCTGTTGCTGTGCCACGGCGAAGTGGCGACCCTGGCCCCGCGCCTGTTGGCATTGAACCGGATCTGCGCCGGTGTGGCCCAGCTGCATCCGCATCGTGGTGCCCTGCAGCTGCTGCTGCATTACTGGTCCAACAGCCATGGCGTGGTGGCCCAGCGATCGTTCGGCGTCGAGCAGGAAAGCTGCGGGCTGCGCCACCTGGCCGAGGCCGGTGCCGCCGAGACTGGGATCGATGCGACCAGTGGCAGCGACCGCGATGTCTTCCTGGCCCAGGCCGAAGTGCTGGAAGGTGCGCCGCCGTTGTCGGCGGCCTGGCGCCTGTATGACGGCTGGGCCGGATTGCTGCCGGCCGCGCTGCAGGCGCGCGAGGCCACCGTGGTGCTGGCCATCGACGAGAATGCCAAGGTGGATGCACTGGCCCGCCTGCTGCACCGCCTGCGCCGAGAACGTGGCAATGCGCTGAAGCTGGTGGTGCGCGAGCTGCAGCCCTGCCTGCGCTACGCCGATGAGCGGCTGCTGATGCAGTGCGGTTGCAGCCTGGTGGTGCCGTCAGCGACGCCCTTGCCGCGACTGCTGACCCTGCTGGAAACCGTGCAGCGGCAGCGTTGGCAGGGCCAGCTGGCTGAGGATCCGGAGCCGTTGATCCGTGCGCATCGGCCACCATCGGTGAGTGGCCTGGTCAACGCCGCACGCTTCCGCCAGATCGCAGGTGATCGCATCGACCAGGACGGTAGTGCGGTGGAAAGCGCCGTGCTGGCGCTGCAGCCGGTGGCCGGCCTGCGTGCCGAGCAGACCCTGCAGCAGCTGCGCATCCGCCGCCAGGGCGATCTGGCCTGTGTCTACCGCGGGCAGGTGCGCCTGTTCCTGTTTGGTTGCCGGCGTGATGCGGTCGAGCAGGCCCTGGGCAATCTGTTCCGCCTGCCCTGGCGCGAGCTGTTCGATGGCTACCAGCGCCTGGCCGAATATGACATTGCAGCGATGAATGCCCACGGCAGTGATCCTGAGGCCGAGGTGCTGCCCGAAGCACCTGCGGCCCTGCCGGCTGTGGCCCCGGCGCTCGAGGCGCCTGTTTTCACCGCCCCGAAGCCGCTGCGGCTGGGAGATCGCGCATGACCACCGACCAGCAACTCTGGACCCTGATCGTCGCCTGCGCGCTGGTGATGATTCCCTTCGGAGCCATGCTCGGCACGCTGTGGCGCGGGCTGCGCCGCCGTGCCGCACGCTGGCTGCCACCCCGCCATCTGCGCCGCGCCGGTGTACGCCAGCGTGCGCCGCGGAGGGCTGCATGAGTCCGCAGATGGCACCCGCATCTCCCTTCGCCTGGGCCGACCTGCGTGGCTGGAACCTGTACTTCCTGTCCAAGGTGGTACTGGCCTGGATGGGCGCGCTGGATCTGAAGATCCTGCCCAACCTGCTGTTCCTGGGCGCGCTGCTGATTCCGCTGCGCTGGCGCTGGGCACGCATCGCGCGCACCGTCGTCGCGGTACCGGTGGGCGTCGCGCTGTACTACCAGGACACCTGGTGGCCGCCGTTCCGGCGCCTGCTGGTGCAGCCGGGCGTGCTGGACTTCTCGGCCGACTATTGGCTTGAACTGGCCCAGCGCTTCATCAACTGGCAGATGGTGGCGGTGCTGGTGATGCTGGTGCTGGCCTACGTGCTGCTCAAGCCGTGGCTGCGCATCACTACCCTGAGCGTGCTGGGCATGCTTGGCCTGGCCGTGATGGCGATACCGATGCCGGCGGGCTGGAACTGGGGGCAGGGTACCGCCACCGCAGCCACCGCCAGCACCGGAGGCACCTCAGGTGGCGGCCTGCCGCCGGCCAACAACGAGACGCTCAATGCATGGCTGGCCAGCTTCTACCAGCAGCAGGCCAGCCTCAAGACCAGCTTCCCCGCACCGGGCAGCGGCGCGCCGTTCGACGTCATCATCCTCAACATCTGCTCGCTGGCATGGAGCGATCTGGATGAAGTGGGGCTGCGCCAGAACAACCTGCTCGACCACATGGACGTGGTGTTCGACGACTTCAACTCGGCAACCGCCTACAGCGGCCCAGCAGCGATCCGCCTGCTGCGCGCCAGTTGTGGCCAGACCTCGCACACCGCGCTGTTCGATCCGGTGCCGGCCGAGTGCCAGCTGTTCTCGAACCTGCAGCATCTAGGCTTCCAGAGCGAGCTGGCGATGAACCATGACGGTCACTTCGACGACTTCATCGGTGAACTGCACCAGTACGGTGGGCTGCAGGCGCAGCCGATGGACATCAGCGCGTTTCCCAAAGCGCTGGTGGCGTTCGACAAGTCACCGCTGCGCCGCGATGGTGATGTGCTGATGGCGTGGTGGAAACAGCGGCTGGCCGGGACCAGCCAGCAGGTGGCGCTGTTCTACAACACGATCTCGCTGCACGATGGCAACCGCATCGTCGGCGCCGATGGCCGTTCGAATGCCGCCGACTACAAGGCACGTGCGGAAATGGTGCTGGGTGACATGGCCGGTTTCGTCGATGCGGTGGAGAAGAGTGGCCGCCGCGCGATGATCGTGGTGGTGCCTGAGCATGGCGCGGCCCTGCATGGCGACCGCATGCAGATTCCGGGCATGCGTGAGATTCCCAGTCCATCGATCACCCACGTGCCGGTGGGCGTGAAGCTGATCGGCATGGGCGCGCCGGCGGCCGGCGGCCCACGTCATGTGCCCGAACCGAGCAGCTACCTGGCGGTGTCCGAGCTGGTGTCGCGTGTGTACGCGCTCAATGCCCAGTCGCCGCCGAGCGAGCGCAACTGGGACAGCCTGCTGAAGGGGTTGCCGCAGACACCGTCGGTATCGGAGAACGAAGGCGCCAAGGTCATCGAGTACGCCGGCAAGCCCTGGCTGCAGCTGCAGGGCAGCCAGACCTGGAGCCCCTACCCGGAGGAGGCGCGCTGATGCCTGCCGACATTCTTGCCGTGCCGGTCACACTGTCCGTGGAAGAGGATGACATCGACCTGCTGCGCCGCAGCCTGGACATGCCGGGCTTGCCCTACGTGGACTTCTCGGCCCAGCAGGAACGTGCACGGGCGCTGGCGCGCTGGCCGTTGCTGGCCGAACTGGAGCCGCGCCGATGAGCACCGTGTTGTCGCTGCAGGGCATCCATGGCGGAACCGGCGTCACTACGGTGCTTGCCGCGCTGGGCCAGGGCCTGCACGCCCAGGGGCAGCGTGTGCTGCTGGTCGAATGCAGCCCGGACCAGATGCTCGGCCTGCACCTGGGTCTGCCTGCCGACGTGGACAACGGTTGGGCGCGCGCGCAGCTGGACGGTACGGATTGGCGTGATGCCGCCTACGCCGTCGCAGCAGGACTCGCGGTGCTGCCCTACGGTCGTGTCGACGCCGAGGCCGCGATGCACATCGAACAGCAGCTGCAGCAGGCACCGGCCACCTGGGCCGAACGCATTCCGCTGCTGGAGGCCCAGTTCGACTGGATCCTGTTCGACCTGCCGCAGCGCCTGCCGGCGCACGCTGCGGCCATCAACCAGCACGCGCGCTGCACGCTGCCGCTGCGCCTGGCCTGTGTCGATCCGGTCAGCCATGTGTTCCTGCAACGACAGCCGGATGACACTCGCCTGCTGCTGGCCAACCGCTATGACCCGGTCATTCCGGTGCAGCGCGACCTGATGCAGCTGTGGCTGCACGCGCACGGGGCGCGGCTGGTGCCGCAGCCGCTGCACGAGGATGCGCGGGTGCCGTCCGCATTGGCCAGCAAGCAGCCACTGGGCCGCTATGCGACCGATTCGCTGGCTGCTGCCGATGTGGATGGCTTGGTGCTGTGGTGCCTGGCGGAGGCCGCACGGCGCCAGGCCGCGGCGGGAGGACGCTGATGGGTGCCCGCGTCTATTACCTGGACTGGGGACGCCTGCGTGAGCGGGTGCATGCGTCCTGGCCGACGCGGGCAATGCTGTGGCTGCTGCAATGCGTGGGCTGGGCGTTCCTGCGCCTGGAAGGGCCGGCGTGGCAGGCACAGGCCCCGCGCCTGCGCAACGCCTTCCCGCAGATCCAGGGCGACCGTCGCTGGCGCCCGGGCGATCCGTTGCGGTTACTGATCCAGGCCATGTGGCTGTCGGTGGTGCGGTTGGTACCGCAGCCTTCGCTGAGGCGGCAGCGGTTGGCCCAGGCCCGGCGCGAACGCATTGCCGAACTGCGTGGCGCGGCCGGTCGCGGCCGCCTGCGCTATCTGCGCGCCATGCGCGATGCGCCCAGTGAATTCTGGAACAGCCGCGTGGCGGCCTGGTTCGGCCGGAAGGTGGGCAGCCTGTCGCCACGTTCGCGGCACCTGCTGACCCTGCTGGTCGGGTTGGCCACGCTGGGGCTGGCGGCGCTGTGCATCACCCAGCCGTTCACCTATCTCGCACAGTTCGTGTTCGTTGCACTGCTGTGGGCCATCGCGCTGCTGGTGCGGCGCATGCAGGGGCGCTATGCGACGCTGGTGCTGGTGGTGCTGTCGATCACCGTGTCCTGCCGTTACCTGTGGTGGCGCTACACCGCCACGCTGAACTGGAACAGCACCTTCGACCTGGTCTGTGGCGTGGTGCTGCTGGCGGCGGAAACCTATTCGTGGCTGGTGCTGATGCTGGGCTACGTGCAGGTGGCCTGGCCGCTGCGTCGCCGTCCGGCGCCGTTGCCGGCCGATATCCGCCAGTGGCCGACGGTGGATGTGCTGATTCCCACCTACAACGAAGACCTGGCGCTGGTGAGGCACACCGTGTACGCAGCAATGGGCCTGGACTGGCCGGCCGACAAGCTGCGCATCCATATCCTCGATGATGGCAAGCGCGAAGAATTCCGCGCATTCGCCGAGCGTGCCGGGGTCAACTACATCACCCGCGCCGACAACCGCCATGCCAAGGCCGGCAATCTCAACCATGCGTTGACCCTGATCGATGGTGAGCTGGTGGCCATCTTCGACAGCGATCACCTGCCGGTGCGTTCGTTCCTGCAGATCACCTGCGGCTGGTTCCTGCGCGACCCGAAACTGGCGCTGGTGCAGACCCCGCACCACTTCTTCTCGGCCGATCCGTTCGAACGCAACCTGCAGGTGTTCCGCAGCGACCCCAACGAAGGCGAGCTGTTCTACGGTCTGGTGCAGGACGGCAACGACCTATGGAACGCGGCGTTCTTCTGCGGCTCCTGCGCGGTACTGCGGCGCGAGGCCATCGATGCCATCGGCGGGTTTGCCACCGAGACCGTCACCGAAGATGCGCACACCGCGCTGCGCCTGCATCGCAACGGCTGGAACTCGGCCTACCTGCGCATTCCGCAGGCGGCCGGCCTGGCCACCGACAGCCTCGGCGCGCACGTCAACCAGCGCATCCGCTGGGCACGCGGCATGGTGCAGATCTTCCGCATCGACAACCCGCTGCTGGGCAAGGGCCTGAGCTTGTTCCAGCGCTTCTGCTACGCCAACGCGATGCTGCATTTCCTGGCCGGCATTCCGCGCCTGGTGTTCCTCACCGCGCCGCTGGCGTTCCTGCTGCTGCACGTCTACATCATCTACGCACCGGCACTGGCCATCCTGCTGTTCGTGGTGCCGCACATGGCCCACGCCAGCCTTACCAACGCGCGAATCCAGGGCAAGTACCGGCGACCGTTCTGGGGTGAGGTGTACGAGACCGTGCTGGCCTGGTACATCGCACGGCCCACCACCGTGGCGCTGTTCAGCCCGGACCGTGGCAAGTTCAACGTCACCGACAAGGGCGGTACCCAGGCCGGTGATCGTTTCGACTGGCGCGTAGCGCAGCCCTACCTGGTGCTGGCGCTGCTGAACGTGCTGGGCCTGTGCTTTGCCGTGTGGCGCTTCATGCATGGGCCGCTCGACGAACGCGGCACGGTGGTCGTCAGTTCGCTGTGGGTGCTGTACAACCTGCTGATCATCGGTGGGGCGCTGGCGGTGGCCGCTGAAGTGCAGCAGGTGCGGCGCACGCATCGCGTCACCACCCACCTGCCGATGGCGCTGCAGGTACCCGATGGCCGCCGCCTGCGCGGCGTGCTTCAGGATTACTCCAACGATGGCGTGGGCGTCGAGCTCGGCGAAGACGCACAACTGGCCGAAGGCCAGCGCGTGCAGGTGCTGCTGGGGCGCGGCCGCCGCGAGTTCGCGTTCCCGGCGCGCGTGCAGCGCACGGTCGGCCAGCGACTGGGCCTGCTGCTGCTGTTCGAGAACGAACGCCAGCGCGTCGAGTTCGCCCAGTGCACCTTCGCCCGCGCCGATGCCTGGCTCGACTGGCACGCCGGTTACCAACCCAAGAGCCTGCCGCGCAGCCTGTGGAGCGTGCTGGTCCTGGGCTGGCGTGGCTATCGGCGGATGGGTGATTTCGCACCGTTCGACCTTGACCGCCCGGCACACTGGAACCGTCGCCTGCTGCGATGGCTGGCCAGTTTTGCTCCGCAACGTCCGCTTCCTTCCCACCCGGCTGACCCAGCCGCTGATCCAGGGCTTCGTCCATGACCCTTCCGTCCTCTCTGCGTTGGCTGCTGCTGCCCCTGCTGGCCCTGCCCGTGGCGTCAGGCAACAGCGCGCCTGCCCCGGCACCGGCCACTCCTCCCACCACGGCGCCTGCCGCGCCACCGATGCCGAGCGTGCCGGCCGCACCCGCCACCACGCCTGCCGCCGGTACCGAGCCCGCGCTGGCGCAGACCTGGGCGGGCAGCGCCTGGCCCTGGCAGCGGCAGAACACCTTCGCGCAGCTGGGGCGTCGCCAGGACACGCTGCTGTCGGGGGTGCGCAATGCCACCACCTTCGAGTTCCAGGTGCGCCGTGACCGCCTGGTCCGCGATGCGGAACTGGATCTGAGCTTCACGCCTTCACCATCGCTGCTCCCGACCCTGTCGCACCTGCGGGTCTACCTCAACGACGCGATGATGGGCGTGGTGCCGATCAGCAACGACCAGCTCGGCCGCCCGGTGCAGGCCAAGCTGCCGCTGGACGCACGCCTGATCGCCGATTTCAACCAGGTCCGCCTGGAGTTCGTCGGTCACTACACCGACATCTGCGAAGAGCCGACGCACAGCTCGCTGTGGGTCAACCTGTCCAGCAACAGCACGCTGCGCCTGGGTGGCCAGCCACTGGCGATGCAGGACGACCTGGCCAACTTCCCGCTGCCGTTCTTCGACCCGCGCGATACCGCACGCCTGGAACTGCCGGTGGTGTTCGCCGCCGCACCGAGCCTGGCGCAGCAGCGCGCGGCGGCGGTGATGTCCTCGTACTTCGGCAGCCTGTCCGGCTGGTGGCGCCAGGCGCGTTTCCCGGTCAGCTTCGGTGCGCTGCCGGACAAGGGCCACGCGGTGGTGCTGGCGGTCAACGGCAGGTTCCCGCCGGTGATCGCCAACCATGCCCCAGTGAAGGGCCCGATGATCGAACTGATGTCGCTGCCGGAGGATCCGCAGCGCAAGCTGCTGCTGGTGCTGGGCCGCAACGATGAGGATCTGCAGAAGGCGGTGGCCGCGATGGCGGCCGGCAACGTGCTGTTCCGCGGCCGTCAGGTCAGCGTCGACGAGATCAAGCCGCTGGCCCCGCGCAAGCCGTACGACGCACCGAACTGGGTGCGTACCGACCGCGCCGTGCGCCTGGCCGAACTACTCGACTATCCGCAGCAGCTGCACGCCAACGGCGTGTCGCCGCAGCCGATCACGGTCAACCTCAACCTGCCGCCGGACCTGTTCATCTGGCGCAACCAGGGCATTCCGCTGAACCTGCGCTACCGCTACACGCCGCCGTTCGGCAGCGATGAGTCGCGGCTGGGCGTTGCAATCAACGACCAGTTCATCTCCAGCTTCCCGCTGGTGCGCCGCAACGGCAAGCAGGGCCTGGAGGAAATCCGCCTGCCGGTGCTGGCCGGCGATGCCGGTGCCGATGACGGGCGCCTGTTGATTCCGGCGCTCAAGCTGGGCGACCGCAACCAGCTGCGCTTTGATTTCAACTTCGCCAGCGTGATGGGAAGTGCACAGCGCGATCATTGCCAGACCGTGCTGCCGCCCAACCTGCAGGCAGCCATCGAGGAAGACTCGACCATCGACTTCTCCGGGTTCCATCACTACATGGGCCTGCCGGACCTGTCCGCGTTCGCACTCAGCGGTTTCCCCTTCACCCGCATGGCCGATCTGTCCGAGACGGTCGTGCTGGTGCCGCCCGGCGCCAGCGAAGCACAGGTCAGCCTGCTGTTGAACCTGATCGGTGGGCTGGGCGTGCAGAGCGGCTACCCGGCCTATGGCCTGCGCCTGTCCGATGACTGGAAGCAGGCCAGCGCGCTGGATGCGGACCTGCTGATGCTGGGCGCCCTGCCTGCCGAATTGCGCGGCAGCCAGCAGCTGTCGCTGCTGATCGACGACCAGCGCGCACGTCTGCTCAACGGCCAGTCGCCGTCGCCGCAGCAGGCGATGGAACAGGCGCGCCGTGGCAGCCGCGATGGCGACCCGGCGGTGACCGAAGTGGCAGTGAGCGCGCAGGCGCCGTTCGCCGCGATCATCGGCATGCAGTCGCCGAGGCATGCGCAGCGCAGCATCGTTTCGCTGGCCGCCAGCAACGCCGCCGACTACGGCCTGCTCGACGATGCACTCAGCGATACCGGCAAGCGCGAAGCCATCGCCGGTTCGGTGGCGATCCTGCGTACCTCGGGCATCCACAGCCAGTTCGTCGGCGATCACTACTACGTCGGCGCGCTGCCGTGGTGGCTGCTGCTGTGGTACCACCTGGCCGACCACCCGGCACTGCTGGCGGTGCTGGCCACGCTGGTGGTGCTGATGGTCGCCTTCCTGTTGTGGCGCACGCTGCGCTGGGTTGCGGCCAAGCGCCTGGACCCGGGGCACTGATGGCACGCACTCGGCATCCGCTGGTCACCGCTTCCGGCCTGGTCCTGTTGGGACTGGCCGGTGCCGGGCCATGCGCGGCGCAGACCTTGTCCGATACACCGGGCGGAACCGTCGCCGAGCAGCGCCAGTGGTTGCTGCAGCAGGTGCGCATCGGTGAGGCCACCGGTCGCCAGAGCCTGATCGAAGACGCGCTGGCGCGGCTGCGCATGCTGGCACCGGATGATCGCGGCACGCTGGTGGCGATCCTGGAAGTGCAGTTGTCGCAGCAGAAGCTGCAGGATGCCGAGGCGACCCTGAAGCGCCTGCGCGAGATCGGCGCGGGTACCCGTGAACTGGCCGCCGGCGAACGCCTCTGGCAGGCCTACCGTGGTGACCTGCAGCAGGACCTGCAGCAGGCGCGTCTGTTCGCTGCCGGTGGTCGCAGCGCCGAAGCGCTGGCGATCTACCGGCGCCTGTTCAACGATGAGCCGCCCGGCCTGCAGCTGGGCCTGGAGTACTGGCGCCTGCGCGGCGCCCAGGCGGATGGGCGTACACAGGCGATCCGTGCGCTGAGCGAACTGGACCGCAGCTATCCGGGCAATGTGCCGTTGCTGCAGGCGCTGTCGCAGATGCTGTTCGCGGCCGGCCGCGATGCCGAGGCGCTGGCCGCGCTGCAGCGCATGGGGCGCAATCCGGAAGCGCGCGGCATGGCGGCGGACGCCGAGTGGGCCTACCTGAAGGATCAGCCGGCCGATGACCGCAGCGTACGCAGGCTGCAGGACTTCATCACCCGCAACCCGACGTTCGCCGACATCGCGTTGGTGCGCGAGCGCTACACCGACCAGCACAAGCGGGTCAGCGACCCGGCGTGGCGCGCCGGTCTGCGTGGCCAGCAGTTGCTCGATGCAGGCCGCAATGAAGAGGCCGAGCGCGCCTTCCTGCAGGCCCTGCGCGGTTATCCTCGCGAGCCCGACCTGCTGGGGGGGCTGGGCATGGCGCTGATGCGCCAGGGCCGCCGCGAGCAGGCCATCAACTATTTCCAGCGTGCGGTGCAGGCCACCCCGGCCGGTGACAGCAACGACAAGTGGCGTGACCTGATCGCCAGCACCCGCTACTGGCTGCAGCTGGACCAGGCCGACGCGGCGCTGGCGGCCGGCCGGCTGGACGAAGCCGAGCGCCTGTATGCGCAGGCGCGTCGCCAGCAGCCCCGCGACGTCAATGCTGCACTGGGCCTGGTCGACGTGGCCGTGGCCCGTGGTGATGACGCCGCGGCCGAACGCCAGTTGCAGGTTGCCCGGCGGATGGCCCCCAACGATGCCAACGTGATCCGCAAGCTGGTGCAGCTGTACGGCCGCACCGATCCTCAACGGCTGGAAGCCTTCATCAACGCATTGCCCGCTGCCCAGCGCAGGTTGTATGCCGAAGACCTGCGCCAGCTGCAGATCAGTCGCTTGCGTGAGCGTCGCGAGCAGGCGCTGGCTGCCGGGGATGCAGGCACTGCGATCACGCTGGGACAGCAGCTGCGCGGCGAACTGCCGGGCGATGCATGGCTGGCCTATGCGCTGGGCAACGAGCTGCGCGCCGCCGGCCGGCAGGACGAAGCCGACGCGGTGGTGGCCGACATGGCCACGCACAACGACAGTACCGAAGCGCGCTACGCGCAGGCGCTCTATCTGTCGGGATCCGATCGGCTGCCGCAGGCGCTGGCGGTGCTCGATGCGCTGCCGCAGGCGCAGTGGGACGATGACATCCGCGCGCTGTCGGCGCGCCTGCAGCGGCAGCAGCTGGTCGATCATCTGTGGGATCTGCGTGCGCAGGGCAGGGAGGCCGAAGCCATCGCGCTGCTGCAGCAGCAACCGCCCAGCACCGACAACGATCTGCTGATGGCCGAATGGGCGCGCCTGCGCGGCGACCACGCGCAGGCGCTGCACTACTACCAGCGCGTGCTTGCTGCACAGCCGGGCAACGTGGATGCGCAGCTGGGCCAGGTACAGGCCTGGATCGGCACCGGCGATCTGGCCAGCGCACGCCGCCAGATGCAAGACGCACCGCCAGCAGTGGACGATGCCGAGATCGGCCAGCAGCGCCAGCTCGCCACGATCTGGACCGACCTGCGCGAGGACACGAAGGCGCTGGCGATCCTGCGCGCGCTGCTGGCGCGCAAGACCGGGCCCGACGCACAATCCTGGCGTGATGCGGCACGGCTGGTGCGCCGCGATGATCCACAGCAGGCGCTGGACATGTATGCGCAGGCGATGGCCGACAACGGCCTGTTGGCCCCCAGCCAGGCCGCGCCGCGCGACAACCGCGCGCTGACCCTGGCCAGCCGCGAGACGGCCGGCGATGACTGGTTGCGGCGCAGCCTGCGCAGCGACGTGGAGACCCTGTACCAGCAGGAGAATCCCACCCTGACGGTGATGCAGGACACCGGGCGCCGTAGCGACGGAACCCCGGGTATTTCGCGGCTGTCGCGCGATACCCGCATCGCGCATCTCGACGCGCCGTTCGCCGGTGGCCTGGGCTGGGCGCGCATCGAGCAGGTGAGCTTCGATGCCGGCCGCTTCCAGACCGACGGGAACGGGGCCTACGACGAGGATTTCGGTAGCTGCGACCTGGATCTGCTGCAGGCTGACAACAGCCGCCTGCGCGCACCGGGTTGCACCCGTTTCGTGCACCAGCGGCGCACCTCCGGCGCCGGCTTCGCCGTGGGCTGGCGCACCCTGGATGACCGCTGGAACTTCGATATCGGCCACACCCCGTCCAACTACGTGGTCGGCAACTGGCTTGGCGGTATCACCCTCAATGGTGACCTCGGGCGCTTCGGCTGGGGCGCCACGGTGTCGCGGCGGCCAATGACCAATTCGCTGCTGTCGCAGGCCGGTGCGGTTGATCCGCGCAGTGGCATCAGCTGGGGCGGCGTCACCGCCAACGGCGTGACCTTCAGCCTCGGCTACGACCAGGGTGGCCGCGATGGCGTGTGGTCGAACTGGAGCTGGCATCGGCTGACCGGCCACAACGTGGCCGACAATACCCGTGCACGCGCGATGGTGGGCTGGTACCACAAGCTGATCCAGCGCCCCGACATGCGGCTGGATGTGGGCACCACCGCGATGTACTGGCGCTACCAGAAGGACCTGGGCGGTTACTCGCTGGGCCAGGGCGGCTACTACAGCCCGCAGCGCTATGCGTCGCTGAGCCTGCCGGTCAGCTTCGCCTGGCGCAACGACGTGTGGTCGCTGCGCCTGGATGGCTCGGTAAGTGTGTCCAGTGCGCGTACCTCGTCGATCAGCCGTTTCCCCGACCAGGCATTGATCGAGCGCGTGATTGCACAGCTCGAGCCGCAGTATGGCCCCCTGCAGCTGGACGAGGCCGGCCTGTACACCGGCGACAGCAGCAGCACCGGCACCGGCTACCGCCTGTATGGTGCGGTCGAGCGCCGCCTGGGCGACCACTTCGTGCTGGGTGCCGCCGGCACGCTGCAGCGCAGCCGCGATTTCTCGCCGAATTCGTTCCAGCTCTACCTGCGCTACACCTTCAAACCGTGGCAGGGAAACCTGCCATTGCCCGTATCGCCACTGGTGCCGTATGGCGAATTCCGCTGACCTGCGGCGACGTCGCCTGCTGCAGGCGGCCGCCACGCTGCCGCTGCTTGGCTGGTGCAGTGCGCAGGCCGCGCCCGCACCGCGCTGGCCGGCGTGGCAGGTACTGCTCGACAGCAGCCTGAGCCGCGACGGACGCATGATCGATCGCAGCCAGGACGATCAGCGCAGTACCTCCGAAGGCCAGTCCTATGCCTTGTTCTTCGCCCTGGTCGACAACGACCAGGCGCTGTTCGACCGCATCCTGGGCTGGACCCAGGACAACCTCGCCGAAGGCGACATGGGCAAGCGCCTGCCGGCCTGGCTGTGGGGACGCGATGACGCCGGAGCGTGGCGGGTACTGGATGACAACCCGGCCTCGGACTCCGATCTCTGGCTGGCCTATGCGCTGCTGGAAGGCGCGCGGCTGTGGCGCCGTCCCGCGCTGAACGCCATCGCCGAGGGCATGCTCGCCCAGGTGCGGGCACGCGAGATCGTGGACCTGCCCGGGCTCGGCCCGATGCTGTTGCCGGGCCCACAGGGATTCGTCGAAGGGGACGCCACGCGTGTCAACCCCAGTTATCTGCCACTGCCGCTGCTGCGCCGCTTTGCGGTGGAGGATCGCGGTGGGCCGTGGCAGGCACTGGCGCGCAACAGCGTGCAGCTGTTGCAGCAGAGCAGCCCGCACGGGTTCGCACCGGACTGGGCGGCGTGGAAAGGCGATCGCTTCGTCGTCGATCCGGTGCGCGGTGCGGTCGGCGGCTACGATGCGATCCGCTGCTACACCTGGGCAGGCATGACCGCGCCGCGCGATCCGTTGTTCCGCACGCAGCTGGCGGCCCTGTCCGGGCCGCTGCAGCGCCTGCGCAGTGGTGCGCCGATGTGGGAAAAGATCGACACCCGCAGTGGCCAGGGGCAGGGCGAAGGCAACTACGGATTCCGTGCGGCCCTGCTACCGTATCTGATCGCGCAGGGCGACACGGAGCACGCGCAGTCGCTGCGGGCCAGCCTGCCCAGCGCCGAACAGCAGCGTGCTGATGCACCGGCCTATTACTCGCAGATGCTGGCCCTGTTCGGCTTGGGCTGGGCTGAAGGACGCTGGCGTTTCGCCGCCGACGGCCGCCTGCAGCCGCGCTGGTAGCTGCAGTGCTGCGGGGTCGGATCCCATTGCATCGCAATGGGCTCTGACCCCACTCAACGGTCATTCCAGCGCGTAGCGCAGGGTGAACAGCACCGCCACCAGCCACACCGCCGGATGCACTTCGCGCCAGCGCCCGGTGCCGGCCTTCAGCGCGGCATAGGCGATGAAGCCGAACGCCAGGCCGTTGGCAATCGAGTAGGTGAACGGCATCGCCAGCGCACACAGGGCCGCCGGCACCGATTCGGTCAGGTCGCTCCAGTCCACTTCCACCAGCTCGCGCAGCATCAGGCCGGCGACGAACAGCAGCGCCGGTGCGGTGGCATAGCTGGGCACCATCGCTGCCAGCGGCGAGAACAGCAGTGCCGCCAGGAACAGGGCCGACACCACCAAAGCGGTCAGGCCGGTGCGGCCGCCCACCTGCACGCCAGAGGCGCTTTCAGCGAAGGCGGTGGTGCTGCTGGTGCCAAGCAGCGAGCCTGCAACAATCGCGGTGCTGTCGGCCAGCAGCGCGCGGCCGAAACGCTTCTGCGCGCCCGGCAGCTTCAGCAGGCCGGCACGGCCGACCACGCCATACAGCGTGCCGGTGGCATCGAACACTTCCACCAGCACGAACACCAGCACCACCTGCAGCAGCACGGCGATCGGTGCGCCGCCGTCATGGTGCAGCAGGCCCGGCAGGTCCAGCTGCAGGAAGGTCGGGGCCAGGCTCGGCGGCAGCGAAACCAGGCCCTGGTACTGCACGTCGCCCAGCGCCCAGCCCGCGCCGGTCACGGCCAGGATGCCGATCAGGATCGCACCACGGATGCGCCGTGCTTCCAGTACCGCGATCAGCAGGAAGCCGGCCAGCGCCAGCAGCGGCGGCGCCGTGTTCAACGGACCCAGCGCCACCAGCGTGTCTTCATTGCCGACGATCACGCCGGACTTCTGCAGCGCGATGATCGCCAGGAACAGGCCGATACCGGCCACGATGGCCGAGCGCAGCGATGAGGGAATGCCCGACACCAGCCATGCGCGCACACCGGTCAGCGACAGCACCAGGAACACCAGGCCGGAAATGAACACCGCACCGAGCGCCTGCTGCCAGGGCAGGCCGGCGGCGCCGACCACGGTGAAGGCGAAGAACGCGTTCAGGCCCATGCCCGGCGCCATGCCCACCGGGAAGTTGGCGGCCAGCGCCATTACCGCCGAACCCAGCGCGGCGGCCAGGCAGGTGGCCACGAACACCGCGCCGGCATCCATGCCGGTGGTGCCGAGGATCTCGGGGTTCACGAAGACGATGTAGGACATCGTCAGGAAGGTGGTGACACCGGCCAGCAGTTCGGTGCGCACGGTGGTGCCGTGCTGCTGCAGCTGGAACAGGCGCTCGAACAGGGACATCGCAGATCTCTCATGCCTGCACACCCTGCCGCCCCTGGGGACCTGCGGGTACGTCGCCAGGCGGTTAGAAGTGGTAGTTCAACTTCAGCGTAACGCTGCTGTAGTCGGTATGGAAGCTGCGACGGGCCGCAGCCGGGTAGTTGGGATCTTCCAGGGTCACCGGGCTGGAACCCAGGTGGGTGTAGCGGTACTCGGCACCGGCCGAGAGGCGGTCGTTGAAGCGGTACAGCACGCCTGCCGTGGCGTGGGCGCCGGTGGACACGTGCGAGGCGCGGGTCTCGAATTCGGCCACGCGGCAGCCGTTGGTGGCCTCCACCAGCGACTTGTCGCAGCCCAGTGTGAATTCCTGCCGGGCCACCGTCACGCCGGCACCGACGTAGGGCAGCCAGCGGCCCATCGCGCGGCCCAGCGTCACATCAACGGCGCCTGCGCGGGTCACTGCATCCTTGCCGTGGTACGGGCTGTACTGGTGCTGCTCGCGGTCCTTCCAGTCGCGCGCGACGTTGCCGAAGGACAGCGAACCTTCCAGGCCCACCACGATGTTGTTGTCGAACTGCCAGCGGCGGCCGCCCTGCACGCCGCCGGTGAAGCCGCGGATGCTCTTCTCCGATGCGTTGGCGTTGCTGCGGTCCTTGCTGTGGCCTTCGCCGTGCGACGCCTGCACGCCGAAGTAGTAGCCTTCCCAGTCGGTGGTTGCGGCCGTGGCGGTGCCCGACAGCAGCAGGGCTGCCGTGGTGATGATCAGTGTTTTCATTGCGGTTTCCTGCGTTGGGGGATGAAGCGGGCGCGTAGGAAAACCGATGTGGGCGAGTGAATACATACAACGAATTGCAAAGCGAGACTGCGACAGGGTTTCACGCCTGTTTGGGCTCGGACGTTCATCAGCGGTTGAATTCCGACCGGCGAAAACACCTTGAAAAACTGGCGACAGGAAGGCCTGAAAGACGAAAGGCCGCGCGAGCGCGGCCTTTCGTTTCCTGCGGTGCGGCTTACTTCAGCGCCTTGAAGCGCAGGCGCTTCGGCGCCGCGTCGTCGCCCATGCGGCGGCGCTTGTCTTCTTCGTACTCGCGGTAGTTGCCCTGGAAGAACTCCACGTGCGAGTCGCCTTCGAACGCCAGGATGTGGGTCGCGATGCGATCCAGGAACCAGCGGTCATGCGAAATGACGAAGGTGTTGCCCGGGAACTCCAGCAGCGCATCTTCCAGCGCACGCAGCGTTTCGATGTCCAGGTCGTTGGACGGTTCGTCGAGCAGCAGCACGTTGCCACCCTGCAGCAGGGTCTTGGCCATGTGCAGGCGGCCACGCTCACCACCGGACAGCGAACCGACCATCTTCTGCTGGTCCTGGCCCTTGAAGTTGAAGCGGCCGATGTAGGCGCGCGACTGGATCTCGATGCCGTTGATGTTGAGGATGTCCAGGCCGCCGGCGATTTCCTGGAAGACGTTGTGGTTGCCTTCCAGCGCGTCGCGGCTCTGGTCCACGTAGGACAGCTTCACGGTCGGGCCGACCACGATCTCGCCGGTATCCGGCTTTTCCTGGCCGGTGATCATCTTGAACAGGGTCGACTTACCGGCACCGTTCGGGCCGATGATGCCGACGATGGCGCCGGCCGGCACCAGGAAGCTCAGGTTGTCGAACAGCAGGCGGTCGCCGAACTTCTTGGAGACGTTCTTGAACTCCATCACCGCATTGCCCAGGCGCTCGCCCGGCGGGATGAAGATTTCATTGGTCTCGTTGCGCTTCTGGTAATCGACCGACTGCAGCTCTTCCAGGCGGGCCAGACGGGCCTTGCCCTTGGTGCGGCCGCCCTTGGCGTTCTGGCGCGACCACTCCAGTTCCTTCTGGATCGCCTTCTGGCGAGCCTTTTCCTGGTTGTCTTCCTGCTTCAGGCGCTCGTCCTTCTGGGTCAGCCAGTCGGTGTAGTTGCCCTTCCACGGAATGCCGCGGCCGCGGTCCAGTTCCAGGATCCACTCGGCGGCGTTGTCCAGGAAGTAGCGGTCATGGGTAACGGCCACCACGGTGCCGGTGTAGCGCGCCAGGAACTGCTCCAGCCATTCCACCGACTCGGCGTCGAGGTGGTTGGTCGGTTCGTCCAGCAGCAGCATGTCCGGCTTCTGCAGCAGCAGGCGGCACAGCGCCACGCGGCGCTTCTCACCACCGGACAGCTTGCCGACGATGGCATCCCACGGCGGCAGGCGCAGCGCATCGGCCGCCACGTCCAGCTGGTTTTCCAGGGTGTGCGCATCGCCGGCGGCCAGGATCGCCTCCAGGCGCTCCTGTTCCTTGGCCAGCGCGTCGAAGTCGGCGCCTTCCTCGGCGTAGGCGGCGTACACCGCTTCCAGCGCGGCCTGGGCCTGCAGCACTTCGCCCACGCCTTCCTCCACCGCTTCACGCACGGTCTTGGTCGGGTCCAGCTCCGGTTCCTGCGCCAGGTAGCCGACCTTGATGCCCGGCTGCGGGCGGGCTTCGCCCTCGAAATCGGTGTCCACGCCGGCCATGATCTTCAGCACGGTGGACTTGCCGGCGCCGTTCAGGCCCAGCAGGCCGATCTTCGCGCCCGGGAAGAAGGACAGCGAGATGTCCTTGATGATCTGCCGCTTGGGCGGGACCACCTTGGACACGCGGTTCATGGTGTAGATGTATTGCGAGGACATGCGGTCTCCGTAGGCGCGGCCCTGCGCCCGGTCCGTCACGGGAAGATCCCGTTGCGGCAGTGGGCACAGACTGAAATGGAATACCGCCAATTATAGCCGGAACCGGTTCCGGGCCGCGCCCGGGTGGCGCCGCCGGGCTGGCTATCGCCTGAATACTCCGTCACAGTCCCGCAGCGGGAAGCGTTTCCAGCCGGAAACGGTTCAGATCGGGTGGGCAATATGGGCTCACCACCCACCCGAGCAGAGGTCTGACATGCGCATCAATCGAGTAATGGCCGGCGCCGTGGCCTCTGTGCTGGCGCTGGGCGCCGTGGCCCCGGCCTTCGCCGACAATGACCATCGCGGTCGCGACCATGACCGCCGCGAGTGGCGGGAGGATCGCCGTGAGTGGCGCCAGGACCGCCGTGACTGGGAGCGCGACCGCCGCGAGGCCCGGCGCGACTACCGCCAGGATCGCCGCGAGTGGCACCGCGACCATGACCGCTACTACCGCCCGGCGCCGCCGCGCGTGGTCTATCGTCCGGCACCGCCGCCGCCGCGCTATGGCGGCTACGGCTGGCGGGTCGGTTCCCCCTACCGCGACTACTACCGTGGCCCGGTCTACGTGGTGAACGACTACCCGCGCTACCACCTGCGACGCCCGCCGTACGGGCATCACTGGATCCGCGACGACCGCGGCAACATGCTGCTGGTGGCCATCGCCACCGGCGTGATCGCCCAGTACGTGCTCAGCGGGCGCTGAGGATCGCGGCCGGGGTCGGATCCCTTTCCAACGGAAAGGGCTCTGAGCCCACACCATCAATCGAAACCATACGGGGCCGGATTCCTTCGGGGATGCCGGCCCCGTCTGTTTCGGCCCCAGCAGGCCGGTGCGGGGCTACAATCGAGGGCTGAGTCGTATCCCCTTTCCCTGCCTGCTGGAGTACCCGATGTTCCCGCGTGACGTCCGCATCGAATCCTACGATCCCGAACTGGCCAAGGCCATCGCCGCTGAGACCCAGCGCCAGGAAGACCACGTCGAGCTGATCGCCAGCGAGAACTACACCAGCCCGGCGGTGATGGAAGCGCAGGGCAGCCAGCTGACCAACAAGTACGCTGAAGGCTACCCGGGCAAGCGCTACTACGGCGGCTGCGAATACGTGGACATCGCCGAGCAGCTGGCGATTGACCGCCTCAAGCAGCTGTTCGGCGCCGATTACGCCAACGTGCAGCCGCACAGCGGTTCGCAGGCCAACCAGGCCGTGTACTTCGCGCTGCTGCAGCCGGGTGACACCATCCTCGGCATGAGCCTGGCCCACGGCGGCCACCTCACCCACGGTGCCAAGGTGAATGCCTCGGGCAAGCTGTTCAACGCCGTGCAGTACGGCGTGAACGACCAGGGCCTGATCGACTACGACGAAGTCGAGCGCCTGGCCCTGGAGCACAAGCCGAAGATGGTCGTGGCTGGTTTCTCGGCCTACTCGCAGGTGATCGACTGGGCGCGCTTCCGCGCCATCGCCGACAAGGTCGGTGCCTACCTGTTCGTGGACATGGCGCACGTCGCCGGCCTGGTCGCCGCCGGCGTCTACCCGAGCCCGCTGGAACACGCGCACGTGGTCACCTCGACCACCCACAAGACCCTGCGCGGCCCGCGCGGCGGCATCATCGTCGCCAAGGGCGCCGACGAAGACCTGGTCAAGAAGCTGCAGTCGATCGTGTTCCCGGGCATCCAGGGCGGTCCGCTGATGCACGTCATCGCCGGCAAGGCCGTGGCCTTCAAGGAAGCACTGGAACCGGGCTTCAAGGCCTACCAGCAGCAGGTAGTGAAGAACGCCCAGGCGATGGCCAACACGCTCATCGCGCGCGGCTACAAGATCGTCTCCGGTGGCACCCAGAACCACCTGATGCTGGTCGACATGATCGGCAAGGACGTGTCCGGCAAGGATGCGGAAGCTGCACTGGGCAAGGCGCACATCACCGTCAACAAGAACTCGGTGCCGAACGACCCGCGTTCGCCGTTCGTGACCTCGGGCCTGCGCTTGGGCACCCCGGCGGTGACCACCCGCGGCTACGTGGAACAGGACTGCGTGGACCTGGCCAACTGGATCGCCGATGTGCTCGACGCACCGACCGATGAAGCCGTCATCGCCCGCGTGCGCGACGCCGTCAGCGCGCAGTGCCGCAAGTACCCGGTCTACGGCTGATCGAAGCAGGGGTCAGAGCCCTTTCCATGCGGAAAGGGATCCGACCCCGCAACCCGGATCGACGCAGGGGTCGGATCCCTTCCCGCAGGGAAGGGCTCTGACCCCAGTATCCGATTGATACTTTTTCAGAATAATCGTATGGCTTAGCTGACGGCGGGGTCTCAGGCTCGTGTAATCGCCTCAAGGGTCATGACCATGCGCCATCCACCTGCCAAGCAGTCGATTCTTCTTGCTCTACACTTTTGGCTGTTGTCCGTTCCCCTGGTTCTTTTCAGTTTTTATTTCGCATTCTTGATGACCTGGGGAGCTCTTCTTCGTGGCAGTGTTGTATTTCTGTCAATGATTGCGCTGTGGGCCCTGCTCTCGTTGCTTGCCCTGTCTTTCATTTACAGGCTGATCAATGCGTGGCATGAGCGCGGCACCGCCGGGCTACGGGAAAACTCGGAGCCGCTGAGTGCGATGGGGTTGATATGCGCCATGCAGGCCGGGTGTGCCATGTACATAGTGGTTGGACCGTTTGGCATGCTGTTTCTGCCTGTGTCCATAGCCTTGGGCGCCCCGTGGTTGACCCTTGTCTGCCACCTCCGATGGCTGACAAAGAAGGAGGTGGTGGAGTAAATGGCAGTCTGCGCGGGAACTTGCTCGCAGTCCGCTTCGCAGGCATGGTTGAGGCGTCAGGAGCCACAGCAGCCACGAAGCCCTTGACGTCAGCAAGGAGAGTCGAGCCTATGGATGAGCAGCAGCACAAACGATGGATGGGGATAGCAGGCCTGCTGGTGGGCCTGCCCACTGCGGCGGCAGGAGGCACCGTGGCGGTGCTGGGCCTGATAGCCGTCATGGACGGCAAGTATCTGTCCGGCAACGAGCCCGCGGTGATCGCGCTGTGGTCGTTGGCCGGGCTTCTCGGTCTGTTGTCATGGATGTGGCTGACCGGGCTCTTCCTGTGGCGCGGCCGCGATGGCCTGCGCCAATCCCCGCTTGTCGCATGGATTGGGCTGCTGCTGGGGACCTTCGCCGCGCTGGGCGTGGTCGCCGCCACGCTGTATTTCACCTTCAAGCATGGTGAGATAACGACGCTGGCCTTCTTTGGGCTTGGCCCGCCGTTGCTGGTGATGGCGGGGCACCTGGCGTGGCTGCGCTGGGGACGGTCTGCCCCCTGATGTCGGCAAGGCGGGCTGAGCCTCCCGCCACGCGCGCGCTGGGCGCGCTGCGCAGGCACTTCTGCGCAGACAGCATTTGCTGCTGAACGCCTTCTCAGGTACCTTTGCGACGCTGCCATGACCGTGGCAATTAGGTTGCCCCCTGAGCCAGGCGTTCCATGCATTGCCCCTTCTGCCAACATGCCGATACCCGGGTCATCGACTCGCGCGTCTCTGAAGACGGCGCGACGATCCGCCGTCGGCGTGAATGCGAAGCCTGCGGCGAGCGCTTCAGCACCATGGAAACGGTTGAACTGAAGCTGCCGGCCATCGTCAAGAGCGATGGCACCCGCGAAGCGTTCGACCAGCGCAAGGTGCGGGCGGGTTTCGACCGCGCGCTGCAGAAGCGTGCGGTGGCCGAAGACAAGATCGAAGCGGCGGTACGCGCGGTGGTTCACCAGCTGCGTATCAGCGGCGAGCGCGAAGTGCCTTCGATCAAGGTTGGCGAGTTCGTGATGAATGAACTGCGCAAGCTCGATCACGTGGGCTACGTGCGGTTTGCGTCGGTGTACCGCAGCTTCGAGGACGTAGCTGATTTCCGCGAGGAGATCGAGAAGCTGGAACGTGACCTGCCGTCCAGTACCGAACAGCTGCAGCTGCTGGGCGACGTGATTGCCCTGACCAAGAAGAAGAAGGGCTGACCGCTTCTGCCTTGGTGGGTGCCAACCTTGGTTGGCACAATGGCCTTTGCTCTGGTGGGTGCCAACCTTGGTTGGCACTGATGGCGTGGATCTACACCGTCAGCGTTACCATGGTGGCATGAGCACCTCGTTCTCCGTCCTCGACCACCTGCACATGGCCAACGCACTGCGCCTGGCCGAGCGTGCCGCCTACACCACCCGCCCCAATCCGATGGTCGGCTGCGTGATCGCCCATGGCGAACGCGTGGTCGGGCAGGGCTGGCACCAACGCGCGGGTGGCCCGCACGCCGAAGTGTTCGCGCTGCGCGAGGCCGGCATCGAGGCCCGCGGTGCCACCGCCTACGTCACCCTGGAGCCCTGCGCACACTACGGGCGCACGCCGCCGTGCGCGCTGGCGTTGATCGAGGCCGGCGTGTCGCGCGTGGTTGCGGCGATGCGCGATCCGTTCCCGAAGGTTGATGGCGGTGGCTTCGATCTGCTGCGCAATGCCGGCATCGAGGTCGCCGAAGGGTTGATGTCCGCGCAGGCACGCGAACTCAACAAGGGCTTCCTCTCACGCGTGGAGCGCAACCGCCCGTGGCTGCGGGTGAAGCTGGCCGCCAGCCTGGATGGCCGCACCGCGATGGCCGACGGCAGCTCCAAGTGGATTACCGGCCCGGCCGCGCGCGAGGATGTGCAGCACTGGCGTGCTCGCGCCGGCGCGATCCTGACCGGCGCCGACACCGTGCTGGCCGACGACCCGATGCTGACCGTACGCCTGGCCGATACCGACGTGATGCCGCCGCTGCGCGTGGTGCTGGATTCGCGCCTGCGTTCGCTGGAATGCAGCCGTGTGCGCGAGGGTGGGGCACCGACGTTGTACCTGCATGACGCAGCAGTAAGCGCACCGGATGCGGCCGACGCCGAATTTGCCAGCGTGCCGGGCAGCGGTGGCAGTTTGGACCTTGGTGCGGTGCTGGTCCTGCTGGCCGAGCGTGGCATCAACGAAGTGCATACCGAGGCTGGAGCCACCCTGGCCGGTGCACTGTTGCGCGGCGGCTGGGTGGATGAGTTGTTGCTCTACCAGGCGCCGACGCTGCTGGGCGATACCGGCCGCCCGCTGCTGGCTGGCCTCGGCATCGAGGCGATGGCCCAGCAGCACCGGCTGCGCGTGGTGGATCAACGCCAGGTGGGTGAGGACATGCGTCTGCTGCTGCGGCCGTAACGCAAGCCGATCATGTCGCGTCGTACCCGCCGGATGTGGCATCAAGGTTGGCGGGGCGAATGATCGCTGCGCATGTTGCAAGGCTCACAGGTCTCCAATGGCCTCCCAGGCATTTGCCGTACGCGTAGTTCATCAGCCCTGACCGCACGTGCACCTTGCCGGGCCCTGTTTCATGGGCATGTCAGGCCGCTGTATTCGAAATGAAGATGGGGCGATACCTGGTTGTTGCAGTAGGTCAATAGCTGGTGCTCATCCATGCCTTTCGCCGCATCCAGTATTTCGGCCTGGAGCGCATTGAAATGACCGATGCGATGCGGTGCCTGCTGGCTCACGCAGTTGCGGAGCCGATGCAGCGGCCAGTCACATGCAACCGATCCTGTGAGCCTGGGCGCTTCCTCCTCCAGCATGCGCCGGTCCCAGCCGTGGTAGGGAATGAAGGCGTCGAGCAGCTTCGCTTCCAGGCTGTTGGCACTGCGGCTGAGCCATGCGCCCTGGCCATGTCGGAAGAACTCCAGATCCCCGGAAATGCTGCGCGATCCTGATCCCCTCAGTATCCTGACCTGGCGACGGAAGATGTCGGCCATCTCGGCGGGAGCCGCAGCCCTGGAACCTGCCTTTGTTGCCTCCCGGTACCTGGCGTACAGTGGAGTCAGGTCGGGGACAGAGCAGCGATAGGACAACGTCGCTGTATTGGCGGTGGGGCCGGCGCGGGTGGATAGTGCGGTACAGGTCACGCGGCCCAGCCTGTCCAGCGATGCAGCGCCGATGCCGGGTGATTCAAAGCCAGCAGGCACCAGGAAGCGTTCGGCGGCCTCGTCATCGCCAATGCGCGCTCGCACTTCCTGCAGCCGATCGAGATAGCCTGGGGGCTGGAACGTACCCTTCCACTGCGCGTCGAGGGTGCGGCGGGCAACCGGGTCGGCAGCGAGCAGAAGCGAAAGATAAAGCTGGAAATTGGCGTCAATACCTGCGGTGATCTCGCCCGACGGCAGCGCATCCGCACGCTGCGTGGATGCATCGGGCGAGGCCAGGGCAGAGAGTGGCGCGCAGGTCAGTACGAGCAGTCGCATCATTTTCATGGGTGGACTCATGGTCGGTGGCGTTCCTGGAGTGCACGGCAGTGCGCGCGAGCCTCGTCGGGTCCCATCCCGCTGACCGTCTCTTCCAGGACATTCTGAAAGGTCGCGTCGTCTGATGAGGGATCGACGGAGTCGTGAATCCGTGCGGCTTTCAGTCGTGCGTCAAGCAGCAGGTCACACGCAGGAATGCCCGTACGGGCAGTGATGGACTCTGCCTCGATGCGCTCATTCCATTCCCGGAACGGCAGCATCTTCTGAAGCAGCGCCAGCCCGAGGAACATCATGTCGGTACTGGCCCAGGGACCGCCTTCGCCAGCACGGAAGAACTCGGCCGTGGTGTCGAACGTGCTGTTGGGAGCTTGGGTCAGCACTTGGGCAAATGCCATTTTCGCGGGTTGGATGGACGCGACTGCATCCACGGCCACGAATTGTTCGCGATGCTCGCGATAGGTCGCGAAGAAGCTGGAGACGTCTGGAACCCCGCAGTGGTAGCGGATCGTCACACGATCGGGAGAGCCGCTATCGGCGCGCTCGACCTCTTTGCAATGGATGGAGTGCCACCTGGCTTTGACAGCCATGGCAATGGGGTCATTGCTTCCCAGCGCAGGGCCTTGATGGATATGGAGCGCGTCTACGGTATCCCCGATTCCGGGGAACGCATGTTTACTGGCTGTCTGCAGGCTCTCCCTCAGTGCGGTTCGGGCTCGCTCGTCATCCTGGGTGACTACGCGTACGTACGCGTCAAAGGTCTCTTCCAGCGAGAGTGCGCCCGTGGGCGCGGCGGTCGCCGACAGCGACGTGCCGAGCAATCCGGTGATGATCGGTTTCAGCATGGCATGGCCGCGTCGCGTGGAATGGAACGCGAGGATCCCTGTACGTGGACCCTGGGTCCATGCAAGAAATCCGAAATTCCAGACCCACGGCGCCGGGTTCACGGGGCGCGGACTTTGGCCGTTCGACTCAGCGAGTCGCACTGCCTCCAGAGGACCTTGTTCCTGCGCAGTCGGGATGGCGGTGGACTGCATGCGCGTGCCTTGGTGGCATCGAGGATATCTGGCCGTCCGCGCGCCACCTTCGCCGGCAGGCCCCTCCCAGGCATCGTGAAGGTTGCCCGGACTCTCTGTCACACCATACCGGCACTGCCGCCGAAGGCTGACGGCAGCGGCGTAATGCCGGGCATGGCCCGGCGATATCGCTTACCGCCTCACGCGCATTCGTCAGTCCACATCATCTCGGCGATCGGGCGCAGTGCCTTGCACTCCTGCGTCATCTCCTCGGCCGACTGCACCTGTGCCTTGGCCTTCAGTTCCTCGGCCATCGCATCCACGCCGCTGATCTGGTCCGGCGCGATCTTCGCCACGCAGGCGCGGTGCTGTTGCAGCAGCAGGTCGCAGCCCGGTACGCCGGTTACCTTCGGTGCGCTGGCGGCCTCCACGTCCTGCATCCAGTCCTCGAACGGGGCCAGTGCGCCGGCCACGGTGCCCACCAGGTCATCGAAATTACCGCTGTACCAATAGCCGTTGTCCTTGGCCGGGTACAGGGTGAAGGTGCCGCTGACCGGCACGCGCGCGCCGCTCTGCAGCGCCTGGGTATAGGCATCGGTGAACTGCTTTCGCGAGGCCGGGCTGGCATCGGCGGCCAGGCTGGCAGCAAACAGCGGGCGCACCTTGCCCAGGTCGGGCACCTGGCAGCTGAAGCTGATGCGCGCCAGCTTCTGGTCTTCAACGTATTCGTTGTCTTCGATCACGCTCTTGGTCGCGCGGCACTTCGAATCGCGCAGGGCCTTGGCGTACAGCGCTTCGGTGGCGGCGGCGTCGGTCTTGTCACCGGCGCTGGCCAGCACGGTCTGCCACGGCTCGGCCAGGGCCTTGGCCAGGGCACCCGGGGTCGGGGTCACGGCGTCCTGGCCTTCGAAGGCTGGCTTCAGCGCATCGTTGAGCGTGCGGGTGGCGGCCGCGTCGTCTTCCAGCAGGGTGCGCGCGTACAGGTCGAAGGCCTGTTCGGGCGTCAGCGGGGCCGGGGCGGCACTGGCAAACAGCGGGGCGCACAGCACGGCGCTGGTCAGCAAGCTACGGGTGAGCGTCTTCATGACGGTGGTTTCCTGTTCCAGAGGCGCGCAAGACTAGCGCATCTGCCTGCACTTTCGATGGCGCCACGCGGCCACGTGCCGGTGTGCAGCGGCCAAAAAAAACGGGCCCCTTGCGGGGCCCGTTCGATCGCACGACGAGGAGCGATCGTTGGATCAGAAGCTGGCGCGCACGCCCACCGAGTACTGGGTGACGTCGCGGTAGCCGGAGATCTCGCCCACCAGGCCCCAGGTCTTGGTGAAGTTGATCTGGCCGCCGACGGTACCGACCCAGGTGCCCTTGAAGTTGTTGCCGCCATCCATGTAGCCGGCCTTGGCCCAGGCTTCGGTCATGCGCGACGGCTTGCCGCGGATACCCATGGTGACGCGGCCCAGGTTGGTGTGGTCCTTGCCGTGGTAACGCACGCCGTCATAGCGCAGGGTCGATTCGGCGTTCTGGCGCACCCAGGCGGCATCGGCGGTGAAGTCCACGCGGTCGGACCACGGCATGTGGTAACCAATGCCCAGCTCCGGCTGGTTCAGTTCCAGCTTCAGCGAATCTTCGCCGTAATGGCGGGTCTTGCTGGTACGCGACCAGCCGCCGAAGACGTAGACCTGTTCGGCCAGCGCGACCGAACCACGCAGGTAGCCGCCGTCGACCTTGGGGTCGTCCAGTGCGTTGTCGTCAACCTTGACCTGCGTCCAGCCACCTTCAACGTAGGTGTAGCTCAGGGCGTCGGCCGACGCGGTGAACGGGGCGGCGGCCAGCAGGGCGGCCACAATCAGGATCTTGCGCATGGGAATTCCTGTGAATTTCAGTCCATTGGCGGGCCTGCCCTTGCGGCTGCCCGTGGCGACATCATGTCGTCCGAGGCAGAATTTTAATGAAAGTTTTACAAATTGCGAGCGACGGGCGTCACAGCTGTGGCATCCGACCCCGTTCAGCCCGGGCTGTTACACTGGCTACGCCGGTTCGCCGGTACACAAACGTCTTCAGGGCGGGGTGCAACTCCCCACCGGCGGTAGGTGCGCAAGCACGAGCCCGCGAGCGCCCCGGCCCACGGCCGGGGGTCAGCAGATCCGGTCCAATGCCGGAGCCGACGGTCATAGTCCGGATGAAAGAAGACGGTGCCACAGGGCTCATGCCCTGCGTGCGCCTGTTTGCCTTGCGGCGTTTTTCGCTCACATTCCGCGGAGAACGTTACTTGTTTACTGGAATCATCGAAGGCGTCGGCCGTCTGGCCGCTCGCGAACCCATTGGCGGCGATGTCCGCTTCACTTTCAATGTCGGGACGCTGCCGTTTGACAACGTGCAGATGGGCGAGAGCATTGCCATCAACGGCGTCTGCCTCACCGTCATCGCATTCGACGCCTGCGGCTTCCAGGCTGATGCCTCCACCGAGACCCTGGGCCTGACCACGCTGGGCCAGCTGGGCGAGGGCGCGGTCATCAACCTGGAGCGCGCCATGCGCCCGACCGACCGCCTGGGCGGCCATCTGGTCAGCGGCCACGTCGATGGCCTGGGCCAGGTGCTGTCCATCCACGAAGATGCGCGCGCCCAGCGCTGGCGCTTCGCCGCGCCGGCCTCGCTGCGCCGCTACATTGCCAAGAAGGGCTCGATCTGCGTGGACGGCGTCAGCCTCACCGTCAACGAAGTGGACGATGAAGGCTTCGAAGTCGCCCTCATTCCGCACACCGTGGCCAACACCGCGTTTTCCGCTACCGGCGTGGGCAGCGCGGTGAACCTGGAAATCGATCTGGTCGCTCGGTATGTCGAGCGGTTGTTGGGTGAAGGAGCCCGCGCATGAACTTCGCACCCATCCCCGAAATCCTGGAAGACATCCGCCTGGGCCGCATGGTGGTCATCGTCGATGACGAAGACCGCGAGAACGAAGGCGACCTGATCATGGCCGCCGAGCTGGTGAAGGCCAGCGACATCAATTTCATGGTCACCCACGGCCGTGGCCTGGTGTGCCTGCCGCTCACCCGCACGCGCGCGGCCGATCTGGGCCTGGCGCCGATGGTGCAGGCCAATACCGCGCAGTTCCAGACCAACTTCACCGTCAGCATCGAGGCGGCCGAGGGTGTCACCACCGGCATTTCCGCGCATGACCGTGCGCACACCATCCGCACCGCAGTAAAGCCCAACGCCAAGCCGGCCGACCTGCACCAGCCGGGCCACATCTTCCCGCTGATCGCCCAGCCGGGCGGCGTGCTCACCCGCGCCGGCCACACCGAGGCCGGCGTGGACCTGGCCATGCTGGCCGGGCTGGAACCGGCCGGCGTGCTGGTTGAGATCCTGAACCCCGACGGCAGCATGGCGCGCCGCCCGGAGCTGGAAGTTTTCGCCCGCGAGCACGGCCTGAAGATGGGCTCCATCGCCGACCTGATCGCCTACCGCCTGGCCACCGAAAAGACCGTCGAGCGCGTCGACGAGCGCGACATCGATACCGAATTCGGCCCGTTCAAGCTGGTGACCTACCGCGACCGCATCGCCCACGACCTGCATTTCGCCCTGGTGCGTGGTACCCCGGACGCCGACACCCCCACCCTGGTGCGGGTGCAGGTGGAAAACCCGCTGGCCGACCTGCTGCACTGGCGTCGCGATGATTTCGGCGTGGCCGCCACCGATGCCCTGCGTGCCATCGACGCCGAAGGCAGTGGCGTGATGGTGGTGCTGCAGGCGCCGCGTGATGGCGAGGCCCTGCTGGCCCGCCTGCGCCAGCAGGCGGCGCCGGTAGTGCCGGGCAAGGACAAGGACGTGAGCCAGTGGCGCCGCAACGGTGCCGGCGCGCAGATCCTGTCCGACCTGGGCTTGGGCAAGCTGCGCGTGCTGGGCACCCCGCGCCGCCAGATCGGCCTGGCCGGGTACGGCCTGGAAGTGGTGGAGACGGTGGGCTGCTGAGGCCATTGGGAACCCTTGTAGAGCCGAGCCATGCTCGGCTCATGCGCCCAGCGCGGGGTTCTCCGGTCCGGTGCCAGACAGGGCAGCCGAGCATGGCTCGGCTCTACAGCAGGCTCCCTCAAGGTCCCCGCGAGCCACGGCCGGGGCCCATCCACGCTAGAATTACCCCCTTATCGAGTCCCCCAAGCCGCATATGAGCCACTACGAAGGCGATCTTCGCACTCCCGAATCAGCGCGCTTCGCCATCCTGGCCAGCCGCTGGAACGCCCGCATCACCGATACGCTGGTCGCTGGCGCCCGCCAGAGCCTGGCCGGCAACGGCATCACCGAAGCCAACATCGACGTGATCCGCGTGCCGGGTGCCTGGGAACTGCCGCTGGTGGCCGCGCGCCTGGCCGCCGCCCATGAACACGCCGCCATCCTCACCCTGGGCTGCGTGATCCGTGGCGATACCCGCCACTACGAACACGTGGCCGACCGCTGCGCCGAAGGCCTGATGCGCGTGCAGCTGGACTTCGGCGTGCCGGTGCTGAACGGCGTGCTGGCGGTGGAACGCGTTGAAGACGCCGAGGCCCGCGCAGGCGGCAGCCACGGCAACAAGGGCGAGGAAGTCGCACTCGCCGCATTGGAAATGGTCAATCTTCTGGAGCAGCTGCCATGAACAAGAACACCCAGGGCAAGCCCTCCGGTAAACCCGTCCGCCGCGATGGCGTCGATCCGGTGCTGCGCTCGCGCGCCCGCCGCCGTGCCGTGCAGGCCATCTATGCCTGGCAGATCTCCGGCGGCAACGCCCAGTCGCTGATCGCCCAGTTCGCGCATGAGCAGGCCCGTGAAATCGCCGACCTGGCGTACTTCGAAGCGCTGGTGCATGGCGTGCTCGACAACCGTCGTGACATCGACGAAGCCCTGGCCCCGTACCTGGACCGCGGCATCGAGGAAGTGGACGCGATCGAACGCGCGGTGCTGCGCCTGGCCGCCTATGAGCTGCGTTACCGCCTGGACGTGCCGTACCGCGTGGTGATCAACGAAGCCATCGAATCGGCCAAGCGCTTCGGTTCCGAACACGGCCACACCTACGTCAATGGTGTGCTGGATCGTGCCGCCGTGGAATGGCGCAAGGTCGAATCGGGTCACTGACCCGTTTCTGCTTCTGGTGGATGCCAACCTTGGTTGGCATGGGTGAAAACCCGCTCGACCGTTGCACGATGCGGGAACCTGCTTTGATCTTTGAACGGCGCGGGAACCTGCTTTGGACTTCGAACGGCGCGGGAACCTGCTTTGATTTTCGAATGGCGCGGGAACCTGCTTTGGTAGAGTCAACTGTTAGTCGACTGCCTTTCGATCAGCAGTCGGGGTGTCGGACGGGAGAGCAGTCGACTAACAGTCGACTCTACCCCGTCGGATTCCCACCGGTTCCATCCGATCGGTTTCCCATCGGTTGTCCCCCATCGGCACGATCCACCCGCGCCCGCCGCCCATCCATGCAACCCGCCGGAGCGCCCCCATGTCCCTGGCCGAATTCGCCCTCATCGACCGCATCCGCGCCCGCACCCTCGAGCGCGACGACATCCTGCTCGGCATCGGTGATGACGCCGCGCTGCTGCAGCCGCGCCCGAACGAACAGCTGGTGGTCACCGCCGATACGCTCAACAGCGGCGTGCATTTCCCGGCCGAAACCCCGGCGTTCGACATCGGCTGGAAGACGCTGGCCGTCAACCTGTCCGACCTCGCTGCGATGGGCGCGCGCCCGGCGTGGTGCACGCTGGCGCTGTCATTGCCCGATGCGAGCGAGGATTGGATCGAAGCCTTCGCCGACGGTTTCTTCGCCCTCGCCGACCAGCACGACATCGCGCTGATCGGTGGCGACACCACGCGCGGCCCGCTGTCGCTGTCGGTCACTGCGATGGGCCAGGTCGGCCGTGGCCAGGCACTGCGCCGCGACCGTGCACAGGTGGGCGACGATATCTGGGTCAGTGGCACGCTGGGCGATGCCGCCGGTGCGCTGCGCCTGTGGCAGCAGGGTGCGCTGAACGTGGCCACCGCCACGCTGCTGGCCGACTACGAAAGCCTGCGCCTGCGCCTGCTGCGACCGACGCCGCGCGTCACCCTCGGCCTGCGCCTGCGGGCGTTCGCGCATGCAGCGGTGGACGTGTCTGATGGCCTGTTGGCCGACCTGGGCCACATCGCCACGCGCAGCGCGGTGGCCGCGCATGTCGATGCCGATCTGTTGCCGATTTCGAATGCGCTGCGTGAGCTGCTGGGCCGTGAAACCGCCCGCGAATGCGCACTGCGCGGCGGTGACGACTACGAACTGTGCTTCACCGCCGCCGCTGACCAGCGCGATGCGCTGCATTACCTCGCCGAATCGCTGGACCTGCCGCTCACCCGTATCGGCCGCATCGCCGAAGGGCAGGGCGTGCATGTGGATGGCGAAGCCGCCGATGGTGGTTACCAGCACTTCGCCTGAAGCATGGCGGGGTCGGATCCCTTTGCAGCGCAAAGGGCTCTGACCCCAGCTTGGCGTCAGAGCGTTGCCATGGTAGGTGCCAACCTTGGTTGGCACTGATCTGTCAGGCCTCCTTGCCGGCCTCGTGTCGACCAAGGTCGACACCTGCCAGAGCGGGGGCGCGACAAACAAAAACACCAGGCATTGCCCGGCGTAATCGCTTATACGTGCGGAACGGGTTTGCCAAACCGATTGTCAACCGGCGTGCTGGGCAGCAGCATGAACACCAGCACGGCCAAGCCGGCAAACGGCACCAACATCAGCAGCAGCCACCAGCCCGAACGATCGGTGTCGTGCAGCCGGCGAATGGTCACCGCGATCAGTGGCAGTGCCAGTGCCAGCCATACCGCCACTGTCAGCCCGGATGAAACCAACGCCAGCGATGTGGAGTTGATGTGGCCGGCAATGAGGCCCAGTACGTTCAACGGAACCGTAAACATCATCATGAACAGCTGGAACCACCAGTACTCGCTGCGGCTGGCGCGCCCAGTGAACTGGGTATAGCGCTTCAGCGGAACCATCATCTTGTGCATCTACTTTTCTCCTTTGGGGCGGTGAAAACACTGGTCACGATTGGCGGGTTCAGATCCGTCTGCCGACTGGCAGAAGGATCTGAACCCGACCGCCACGGCACTCAGGGGTAATCGGCCATCAGTACGGCTTCGCCGACAATCGCGCCGGCCACCAGCGCGTCGGCGTTGCGGGCATAGCGCGCGCTGAGCGGAATCGGGTTGCTTCCGGTCTGCGCCATGCCGTACGACCAGGGCGTGCCCAGCTGCACCGGCAGGCCATTGCGCAGCAGTTCGATCTGCACGCCTGCGGCATCGCTGCCAGGTGCGGCGGCAAGCATGCTGCCGCTGCCGCCGGGCACATGCGCGTCGGTCAGGGTCAGCTCCACCGGCACGTTGTCGTGGCTGCAGGCCATGTTCACCACGAAGTCCTTGTCGCCCGCCGAACTTCCGGCACCTGCCAGTGCATTGGCGGGTACATCGTCCAGTGTCAGCGTGGCGCCTTGCACCGCGCAGTCGCGTATCACCGAGACATCGAACCCGAGTTCAAGCGTGCCTGTGCCCACCAATGAAGGATTGCTGCGCGGGCGGATGCGCAGTTGCGAGGTACGCGAGATCGCTTCGCTCTGTACGTTGCGACGCCCGGAGACCGACAGTTCGGTCAACAGCTTCGCCCGCGACGAAGCAGGAACGGTCAGCACCAGGCTTTGCCCACTCATGGTGAACGCCACGCCGTTGGCAATGCCGCCGCGCTCCTCGTACACGCCCAGCAGTACCAATGGTGAAGTATCAGACGCCTGGAACTTGCCGAAGGTCAGGCCGCGGTACTCCACCGTGCCCAGCAGCGTCATCGGGGTATCGAACTCCACCTCGAACTCCAGCGGCGCAGTGTTCGGGCAGCCACTGAACTCGACACCGGCCGCGCCAAAGGAGTAGTCGAACGATTCGCGCTCGTTCAACACCACCGGATACATCGTGCTGGCAAAGCCATCGGTCACGGCAGTGCAGGCCCAGGCGGCACCCGCTTCAAACAGGAAGAGCGTCGCGACCAGACACAGCAACGGCGCCCAGTGCCACGGGCGTGCAGGCTTCATCGGCTGACCGCTGCCTGCTGCTCGCGCGGCGCGCCGTAGTCATCCAGCCAGGTAAAGGTCACCGACGCCGGCATCGCCGCACCCTCCGGCAGCGCGAAGCGCGCGCTCTGGCCCGGCGCGATCATGTCCACGTCCACGCTGCGGCCATCGGCCAGTTTCAGCGTGCTCAGCGTCACGTGGTAGGCGCTGGGGTTACTCACCTGTAGCGCACCACCGTCAGCGCGCCATTGCAACTGTGCGGCCGCATCGCGCGCGCTGCCGGGCAGGCCGGCGGGGCGATGGAACAGCTTCACCCGTGTGCGCACGGCGAACTGCAGCAGGTTCTTGTCGGCGACGTTGGCGGGCTTGGGCGGAATGTCCAGCAGATTGAAGTAGAAAACCGATTCACGGTCGGTCGGCAGCGGTGCCTCCGATGGACGCGGCGCGTAGGTGATGCGATAGGCCTGGCCCTGCTTGGATTGCAGCAGGCGTGGCTCGGCGGGGGTCAGCCGGAACGGCGTACGCACATCTTCCGGGCGCGACTGCGCGTTGCCATCGTCAATCCAGACCTGGGTCATGGCCGGCAGCTCGCCCACGTTGCTGGCGCGCACGGTGGTGTCGCGGCCCTTGCCGGCGTCGTACACGATACGCGTACCCTGCAGCGTGACCGCCGCGGTAGCAGGCAGCGCAACGGCCATCGCCAGCGACGCGCACAGCCACGTCGATGCGTGGTGCTTCATGGGAAACCTCTTGATGATGAAGATGGCCGCCTGGCGCATCCGTGCGCCGGGCGGCCAGGGGCTTACTTGTAGACCACCACGAAATCGCCGGAGGCGTTGGCGGTACCCTGTGTCGCGTTCTGGCCCGGCGAGGCATACCACGCGCTGTAGTCCAGCTGGCCAGTGCCGCCGGCGGCGATGGTGACCCACTGGGTCGGGTCATCACCGATCTTCTGGTGGTTGCCGGCGCCGTCATACAGGGCCACGCCCACGTTGGTGGCGCCGGACGCGACGGTCAGTGCAAGGTTGCCGGTGCTGCCGTCCGGGGTGCCGCCGAAGCGCACGCCCACATCCTGCTCGGCACCCGAGCCGGTGCAGTCCAGCGCGATGGTGAAGTTCTTCTGGCCAGCACGGGTGTTGGCGTTCACCGAAGCCAGATCGACCTGGCCCATCGGCACGGTGATGGTGCCGCCAGCGGAGCCGACCGAGCAGGTCGACGGCATCAGCTCACCGGTGATTTCCAGTGATTCGGCGTACGCGGCCGGCGCAGCGGCGGCGAGCAGGGACAGGGACAGCAGGCGCAGTTTCAGGGACATGCGAAGTTCTCAACGGAGGGAAGGATGTGCATTGGCCGCGCAGCAGCCAGCGGTGCGTAGTCTCCGCGCTTGCTGTCGCCGGGTGAATGCAACAACTTGCAAATGCACTTGCATGGCGGAAGACCTCCACGCAGTTGCGTCATCACGCACGCGAGGCGGCTGTTCGTGCCCGTTGTTGGCGGAGCGTGGGTTGTCGCCGACACTGGTGCAGATGCGTCAGGCGAAATGCAACAAGTTGAATGTCATTGGCAAGAGCACACTCCTAGTCTGGCGTCCCCCCACGAAGCCGCCGCGTGCTCACGCGGCCACCCGCCACATGCAGTTTCCGACTTCCGCCGCATCGCGGTGGGCCGGCGCAATGCGCCCGGTGAAACCCGTTCCCCTGGCACGTGCCATCGGTACCGCGCTGCTGGCGGGTCTGCCCGCCCTTGCTGTTGCCGCCTCACCCGCACCCGAGTTCAGCGAAGGCTTCCTGCTTGGCGGCGAGGCCATCGACATGGCGCGCTATGTCAACGGCAATCCGCTGCCTGCAGGCGACTACGCGGTGGATGTACATGTGAACGGCCAGTTCCTGCGTAGCCAGGACATCCGCTTCGCCATCGACCAGGACCCGCACGTGGCGGTGCCGTGTATTCCAGTGTCGCTGGTTCGCCTGCTGCCGCTGAAGCCGGAATACCTGGATGCGCTGCCCGGCAATGCAGCGGCCTGCGTCGATCTGGCAGAGCGTGTGCAAGGCGCACGCGTCGCCTTCGACAGCGGCACCCTGGAACTGTCGATCAGCCTGCCGCAGGCCGCACAGGCCAGTACCGCACGCGGCTTCGTGGCGCCGGAGCTGCGCGACGACGGCATCACGGCCGCGTTCGTGAACTACAGCGGCAATCATTACCGAAGCCAGGGGCGTGAGAGTTCCTACCTGGGCCTGAACGCAGGGTTCAATGCCGGGGCCTGGCGGCTGCGTCATCGATCTTCCTTTACACACAGTACGCGTGGCTCGAACTACAACGTCATCAGCAGCCACGTGCAGCGCGACATTCCGGCCTGGAACAGCCAGCTGCTGCTGGGCCAGGGCAATACCGGTGGCGAGCTGTTCGACAGCGTGGCCTTCACCGGTGTGCGCGTGGCCAGCGATGACCGCATGCTGCCCGATTCGCTGCGCGGCTATGCGCCGAAGGTGCAGGGCATCGCCGAAGGCGCGGCACGTGTCACCATCCGCCAGAACGGCAACATCATCCACGAAAGCAACGTGGCGCCCGGTCCATTCTCCATCGAGGATCTGTACCCCACCAGTTTCGGCGGCGACCTGGAGGTCACGGTCACCGAGGCCGATGGCCGCGAGCAGCGCTTCAACGTGAACTTCTCTGCAGTGCCACAGGCGCTGCGCGCAGGTGCTTCGCGCTTCGCGTTCACCGTGGGCGAGCTGCGCGACACCCAGCGCACCCTGCAGCCGCTGCGCTTTGCCGAAGGCACCTACGCGCGTGGCATCAGCAACGGCCTTACCCTGCTGGGCGGTACGCAGGTCGGCCAGCACTACCAATCGCTGTTGTCGGGCGCGGCCATCAACACCCGTATCGGCGCCTTCGGCGTAGACGTCACCCATTCGCGCGCCAACTTGGCGCCGGGTGAGCGCATGTCCGGCAACAGCTTCCGGGTGAACTACCAGCGCTATGTGCAGGCCACCGGCACCAACTTCGGTCTGGCTGCCTACCGCTACAGCACGCGCGGCTTCCTCAGTCTGAACGACACCGCGCGCGTGCTCGGCGGCGGCGCGGTGGACGAATGGGGTTACGGCTTTCGTGCACGCGAGCGCTACCAGCTGAATTTCTCGCAGAAGCTGGGAGAGCGCACCACGCTGCACCTGAGCGGCGGCCAGGTCGCCTACTGGGACAGCAGCCGCAGCCGCAGCGACCTGCAGCTGAGTGTGCAGACCAGCACGCGGCGGGCGAACTACGGGCTGTCGGCCCTGCGCTACCAGCAGGGCGATGGACGCCAGGACACCCGCTATGCCTTCACCCTGAGCGTGCCGCTGGGCCGCACCCATCATGCGCCGCGCATGAGCACCCAGCTCAGCCATGCCGGCAGTGGCGGGCAGGCCCAAGCCACCCTGACCGGCAACCTGGGTGAATCGCGCGCGCTCAGTTACACGCTGTCCACTACCCAGGGCAGCGGGCAAGGCAGCCACAGTGCCTACGCCGCGTGGCAGGGCGGGCGCGGCCACGTCGATGCCGGCTACAGCCGCGTGGGCGACTACAGCAGCCTGTCGCTGGGCGCCTCGGGCAGCGCGGTGCTGCATGGTGGTGGCATCAACCTGGGCGCACCGGTGGGCGATGGCTTCGCGCTGGTACAGGCACCGGGCGCGCAGGGCGCACGCGTGGGCAGCAGCACGGGCGTGCGCGTGGCCGGCAATGGCTATGCACTGGTGCCGCACATCAGCCCGTACCGCTGGAACACGCTGGATCTGGATCCGTCTGGCCTGCCGATGGAAGTGGAACTGTTGCAGACCTCGCAGCGCGTGGCGCCGACCGCTGGTGGGATCGTACGGGTGCCGTTCGACGTGCGCCGTGAGCGCACGCTGTTCATCGACGCCACCGATGCGCTGGGCCAGCCGCTGCCATTCGCCGCGCAGGTACACAGCGAAGACGGCTTGCCGTTGGGTGCGGTGGGGCAGGGTGGGGTGATCCAGCTGCGTGGCGCGCAGGATGCAGGTGCCTTGATTGTCGACCCCGAAGGCGCGGCGCGTTGCCGCATCGAGTACCGAATGCCCGATGCTCCCGACGCCTATGGGCTGTCGTGGAGCGTGGGCGAGTGTGTTCCGCAGCGTCTGGCGGCGGCCAGCGCTTCGCTATGAGTAAGCCGCCGCGTACTTTCAATCCTCGTCAGGAGAATTCCATGAAAGCTTCACTAGTTGCCTGTATCGTCGCGATCACTGTCGGCATGCTGCTCGCCGTGGCCTCGGCCGACTCCGCCACGCTCACCATCAGCGGTCGCGTGCTGCCGGGTACCTGCACACTGGCGGCGCCACCGATCACACTGGACTCGATCAAGGCCGATGAGCTGGTGGTTGGCAACAATGGGCTGAAAACCAGCGCGCTGAACTTCACCGGCTGCGTAGGTGTAAGCAAGGCGGTCTTGTCGTTCAGCGGCACGGCGGCCGATGGCGATGCGCAGCGCTGGAAGAATACCGCCAGCACCGACCCGGCAGCGGGCGTCAGCGTGGCCCTGCTGGCCGGTGCCAGCGGCAACACCTACCTGAAGAACGGCGACACCGGTATTGAAGTGCCGGTCACCGGCGCCACCGCCAGCTACCCGCTGCGTGCCGGCTACTACGCCACCGCGTTGACTGGCCTGCAGGCCGGCGAAGTGCGCACCGAAATCACCGTTACCGCAGACTACGAATAACGCGCCGCGCGCCGCCCCATCGTAGAGTCGAGCTTGCTCGACTGCCTTCCGCGGTGTCTGCGAAGTCGAGCAAGCTCGACTCTACAGCGCGGCGTGCAACTGCACGTCCACATACTCGGCCAACCCCCGGCATGGCAGCAGCAGCCCTTCGCGCACACCATCTGCGGGCGTTTGCGCTGCTGCACCGGTCATGGCTGGCGATTTGGCCACCGATGCAGTGCAGCTGGGTAGTGCTCGGGCCGCTGTCCTGTTGGCCCTGCGCGCGCATGACCGTCGCGGCACACTCACGCTGGAAGACGGACGCAATGCATGGGTGCGTGTCGCCACGCTGAGCAACAATGCATACGAAAGCGGCGCGGCGGTACAGCTGGGTAGCGATGTGCTGCAATCGAGTCATGTGCTTATGGGCGTGATGGTGGGCAGCAGCCGCAGCGATGGTCACGTGGTTTCCACGGCGTCTGGTCGCGGCGGGAAGGAACGCGTGCAAGGAACTACGGTCGGCGTGTACGGCACTTGGCTGCAACAGGCAGATGGCGCGGCTGGAGCCTATCTCGATGCCAGCCTGCAGGCGGCGCAGTTCCGCAGCCATGTGTACGGCGCGAGCCTGACATAAGCGGCCCGCGACTCGCGGCCATGGCTGGCGTCGCTGGAAGGCGGCTTCACATTCAATTTGCGTAGGGGCGCACGTTGGCCATTGCAGCTGCAGCCGCAGGTGCTGTTGCGGCATGCCGACGGCATGGAGGCCGGTGCGGGGCTGCGGGTTTCCACCTGGCATGAGGGCCAGCGCAGCCTGCTGCAACCCTATGCGGCCGTGTACTGGCTGAGCGGCGACATGCACGATTCTCGGAAGAGCGATCGGCGTGAACTGCAGGCGGGTGTCGATCTGCAGTGGGGCGTGCGCCGGGGCGCCTGGGCGGGCCTGAACGCGGAGCACGGTGGTCGCGGCCAGCGTAGGATCTCGGCGCAGATGGGCCTACGCATGGCCTGGTAACCGCTGTGGCGTTGATCTGGCAGAACCGCAACCAATTGCATGGCACTGGCCAGTAAGGCCCGGCACCATGCGCAGCGACTGTTGGCCATCTACAACTCATCGGCCGCCAGCTTCGCGGCGCATTGTGGGTCGCGACCACCAAACAGTGATTATACCCCGCCCGTTACCGGGATGCAGCAGGAGACAATTCATGCTTACCACCGATCTTTCCCTGCGCAGAAGGAATGCGCGGATTCGACGCTTCGCCGTTCATTGCAAGCAAGCTTTCGGAATGCTGAAGCTGCCTTGCAACGGCCTACTTCGAGTGCTGCGGCAACCGCGCAGTTCCGTGTCTTGCGTCAATCCTTTGAAGGGTGGGCAGCGGGCATCGTTTGCCGCGCTGACAGCCGTGGCTGGACTGGTCGCGTGTACCACCGTGCAGGCCTGCTCCACCGTGTCGAGGGAGATTCCCATTGATGAAGACGTCACGGTGAACTACGTCAGCGAGCCGGATGCCTTCTTGACCAATGTCCACACAGGCCGTAACGGCTTATTCACCGGCTGCAGAGCAGCGACGTATGACGTGAACATCCAGGCGAATCTGCCTGGGCTTACCTATGTCCGGGACGTTGAATTGTTTGGTCTGTCGGTTCCCGCGTACGAGTTGCACCCGGGATCACCGCTGGTGGGCATCGTTGCGATCATTGAGAACAGTGGCTCCCCAACTGGCCGACTCCCGCTTTCGATGGGGCCCAACACAACGCAGTACACCACCAGGTCCGGCTCGTTCGGCCTCGATTTCAGGCTGTACACTAGGCTTTTCGCTAGGGGCGGACCAACCAGTGGCGCTCCCTATGGAAATCTGGGCACGATAGAGATTACCTTGCAGCAGGCACCTGGGCTGTCGGTAACCGTTCCGGTCAGTCTGGGCATACAGATGCGTTCGCCGACGTGTACGATCGGTGACAACTCGGTGGTACTTGACAATGTTTCCGCTGATGCGCTGCCTGCGGTAGGGCGCCCGATCGGCGAGAAGACCTTCAACATGCAGATGAATTGTCTGACGGCAGGTGCCAATGTCACGTTGCAGATTGTGGACGCGCTCGATTCCGGTAACGTGGGCAGCCGGTTGACACCGACGTCGGACTCCGATGCGCGGGGGGTGGACCTGGAGCTGTTGCGGGGTGGTAATGCGGTGAGGTTTGGCGAGACCTGGGATCATGGTCCGTCACGGGTGGGTATGCAGAACATTCCCTTCAGCGCGCGTTACGTGCGCAATGCAGAAGCATTGGAGCCTGGTGAGATCAAGGGGCAGGCAACGCTGAGCCTGGACTACAACTGACCTTCATCTGTTTGACGTACTACCAACTGGTAACGGTCTGTCAGGGCATTGATTCTGGATCTCCCCTGAGTAACTCTCATCGCTGACGTAATCGTCCATTGAGCTCAGGGTTGGGGATAGCAATGCTGGCCCCTCCCTTGTCGCCGATTGCCTTCTCCGTATGTCTGCCTTCATTCGTCCACACGCTCCCGCCATCGATGGCGGGAGCGCATTGGCCGTGCTGGCCGTCATTGTTTTTCATATCGATGCTGCGTGGCTGCCCGGTGGCTTCACCGGCGTGGACATGTTCTTCGTCATTTCCGGCTTCGGGATCAGTCAGGCGCTGGCGTCGCGTGGCTCCCAGCCCACGGCCCGTCTGCTGCTGGATTTCTATCGACGTCGCGCGCTGCGGCTGTTGCCGGTGCTGCTGCTGATGCTGCTGGCCACCTTCGTGCTGTCGGCCCTGTTCATTCCGCGCGCATGGCGCAACGAGCAGTTCGACCAGACCGGCTGGGCCGCGTTGGCCGGGCTCAGCAACATTGTCCTGGCCGGCCAGGACGATGACTATTTCTCCCCCGGCGCAGAACTGAATCCGTTCCTGCATACGTGGACATTGGGTGTGGAAGAGCAGTTCTATCTGGTCTTCCCGCTGGTGTTCATGGTGTGGCTGCGCGGCCGCGGGTACTGGTGGTGGACACCTGCGTTGTTGCCGGTACTCACCGGGCTGTCGGTGCTATGGGCGGGCTGGAGGTCTGGCGTTGCTGGTGGCCGGCGGATGGATGGCCCGGCATCTGCCCATGCCGATGCCGGGCGTGCTGGCCACCGTGGTCGGCACGCTGCTGCTGTTGGCAGGCGTTTCCCGACAGGCAGATGGTGGTATCGCCCGGGTTCTGGGCTGGTCGCCGCTGGTGTATCTGGGCCGCCTGTCGTACTCGCTGTATCTGTGGCACTGGCCGCTGCTGGTGCTGCTGCGTTGGACTTATGGGCTGCAGGGCGCGGCATTGTGGCTGTACCCAGTGCTGCTGCTGGCGGTGTCGGCTGCGTCTTATCACTTGGTCGAGCAGCCGCTGCGGAACGCCGGGCCATTGCTGCGTTGGGCGCCGATGAAGACGCTGGCATCGGCGGGGCTTCTGGTGGCGCTGTGTGGCGTGGCCACGTAGGCCAGCGTGGAACATCAGGAGCGCATCTCGCTGAGTGTGACCCGTGACAGCCATGCCTGGTAGGCGCGCCGCTACCCGGCCTGGCGGCCGCTGGAGCCGGTCGCGGCACCGAACCTGGACGGACGTCGCCTGTTCGTTGCCGGCGATTCGCACGCCGCTGCATATCGCACCATGACCAGCATGGTGGCGCGCCAGACCGGCATGGAATTGCATCAGAGCGATCAGGGCGGCTGCAGCTTCGTGAACCTGCTGCGGGCCAGCCCGGCCGCCTGCCAGGGCTTTATCGAGCAGGCGCTTTCGCAGATCGAGCGCGAGGCGCGCCCGGGTGACATCGTGCTGCTGGCGGCATTGCGCACGCCCGAACTGCGGGGCATCGATTGGTCGCAGCAGGACGATGAGACGGTCTACCGCACCTTGCTGACCCAGCAGACGCCGGCCGACGCCCAGGCCGCACGCGAGGAAGCCGAGCGCGTGCTGCAGCGGCTGCAGGTGCTGGGCGTGCAGGTGGTGATCGACGCACCGATGCCGCTGTTCAAGGCCGGCGCCTATCGGTGCTCGGACTGGTTCAACCGCATGAACCCGGCGTGTGCCGGTGGATTGCAGATGCGCCGCGCCGACCTGGAGAGGCTGCGTGCACCGCAGATGGCATTGCTGGTCGATCTTGCCGCGCGCTACCCGTCGCTGGCCGTGTGGGACCCGCTGCCGCTGCTGTGCGGGCCCGAGGTTTGCCTGGCAGTGGAAGATGGCCAGCCGCTGTTCTTCGACAACGACCATTTGAGCGGACACGGCAACCGCGTGTTGCTGCCGCACTTCCGTCAGCTGCTGATCGACACCGTAGAGTCGAGCTTGCTCGACTGATCTTCCTGTAGAGCCGAGCCATGCTCGGCTGCTCTTGAAACGGCGGTCTCAACTTGCAAGCGCAACACTTGAATTGAACTTTGCGAATTCCTCTTCCACCGCTTGATTCGGCGTCTTCCAGCCAAGCGTCTGTCGCGGACGTGCGTTCATCAGGTCGGCAACGTTGTTGAGATATTCCTGGCTGGCCTTGGACAGGTCAGCGCCCTTGGGCATGAACTGGCGCAGCAGGCCATTGGTGTTCTCGTTGCTGCCGCGTTGCCACGGCGCATGTGGGTCGGCGAACCAGAGATCGATGTTCAGCCGTCGCATGAGCTCCTTGTAGCAGGTCATCTCGGTGCCGCGGTCGTAGGTCAGACTTCCAAGCAGAAAGTGAGGCAGCTTCTTCATCTGCCGCGTAAAGCCTTCCAGCGCGTCCTCTGCAGTGCAGCCATCCATCCTGCACAGCAGGACGAAGCGCGTCTTGCGCTCCACCAGCGTGCCCACGCAGGTGCGGTTGAACGCGCCCTTTATCAGGTCGCCTTCCCAATGCCCCGGTATCAAACGCTCAGCCACTTCTTCCGGCCTGTGGGCGATGCGAAGCTCCTCAGGCACCCATGTGCGCTTGGCGGCACTGGTGCGACGCAGACCACGCGTTGGCTTGTGCTGGCGCAACGCTTCCACAAGCTCTTTCTTCAAACCACCGCGCGGGTGCGCGTAGATGGCAGCGTAGATCGTCTCGTGGCTCACGCGCTTGCTCGGGTCATCCGGATGCATGACCCGAAGCTTGGCAGCAATCTGCTGAGGCGACCAGCGATAGAAGACCAGATCGTCACGAACACTCTGGAAAAGTGCGCTGCTCTCCACCAGCTTTCGCCTGCGAACGCTGCGCTTTCGGCGCAGCTGGTAACGCTGCCCTGCGAGCCTGGCAACGTATCCCGGGTGCTCCTGCCGGCCCAGTTCCCGCGACAGGGTGGAAGCGCTGCGACTGAGACGCCTGGCAATGGAATGAATGCTGGACCCGTTGCTGACTTCGATCTGCAGCACGGCACGTTCCTCGGAACTCAAATGACTGTAATGCTTTCCCATGCGGGCACCCTACGCGGTTGCGGGGTGTTGCATGGCGGTGGCATCAATCTGGGGGCACCGGTCGGCGATGGCTTCGCGCTGGTACAGGCACCGGGCGCGCAGGGGGCACGCGTGGGCAGCAGCACGGGCGTGCGCGTGGCCGGCAATGGCTATGCACTGGTGCCGCACATCAGCCCGTACCGCTGGAACACGCTGGATCTGGATCCGGCCGGCCTGCCGATGGAGGTTGAACTGCTGCAGACCTCGCAGCGCGTGGCACCGACCGCCGGTGGCATCGTGCGCGTGCCGTTTGAAGTACGCCGCGAGCGCACCCTGTTCATCGATGCCACCGACGCGCTGGGCCAGCCGTTGCCGTTTGCCGCGCAGGTGCATAGCGAAGATGGCCTGCCGCTGGGCGCAGTGGGGCAGGGCGGGGTGATCCAGCTGCGTGGCGCGCAGGATGCAGGTGCCTTGATTATCGATCCCGAAGGCGCGGCGCGCTGCCGCATCGAGTACCGCATGCCTGACGCTCCGGACGCCTATGGGCTGTCGTGGAGCGTGGGAGTGTGCGTTCCACAGCGTCTGGCGGCGGCCAGCGCGTCGTTGTGAGCATCCATTACGGTCGTTCATCCCCAATCAGGAGAATTCCATGAAATCCTCGTTTCTCGTCTGCGCCTTGGTAGCCTGCGCTGGCATGTTTCCTTCCGTCGCCCTGGCCGACACCGCCACCCTCACCATCAGCGGCCGTGTGCTGCCTGGCACCTGCACCCTGGCGGCACCGCCGATCGCCCTTGATCCGATCAAGGCCGATGAACTGGTGGTGGGCGACAACGGATTGAAGGCTGGCGTGCTCAACTTCACCGGTTGCGTAGGCGTGAGCAAGGCGGTGCTGTCCTTCAGCGGCACGGCGGCCACAGGTGATGCCGAGCGCTGGCAGAACACGGCCAGCACCGACCCCGCAGTGGGTGTGAGCGTGGCCTTGCTGGCGGGTGCCACGGGAACGACCTATCTGAAGAACGGGGATACCGGTATCGAGGTGCCGGTGACCGGTGCAACGGCGAGCTTCCCGCTGCGCGCGGGCTACTACGCAACCGCGTTGACCGGCCTGCAGGCAGGTGAAGTGCGCTCGGAAATCACCGTCACTGCCGACTACGAGTAGAGTCGAGCTTGCGCGGCTGCGTTGTTGTAGAGTCGAGCCATGCTCGGCTGAGGCGCGCAGGGGCCGTGATGTCTCGAAGGCTCGCCTCCACAAGCGACGTGAAGCTGCACATCTCTCACCACGCGCGCGTATGCGCGCGACCCGCGAATGCCACGAATCGCCGCTCGCCGTACTTCGCAACAAGTTGCATGGTCCTGCGCCCGTTTGAACTGCACCATGCATTGCTTCGACCTTTCACCCCGGAGCCATCATGTACGTTGTTCCCAACGTCGCGCGCGCACTGACGCTGGCCGGACTGACGTCGTTCGGCTTTGCCGCGCATGCGGCGTGCGTGCCCAATGTTCCAAGCGTCACCTACGCACAGACCGTGCCGGTGCGCTTCGTGCCTGAGCCAGATGTTTTGCTGCATGTGGCGCACAGCTCCGCCATCAACTATCAGTGCGACGCTGAAGAGTCGGCCACCTTGCGCGCAGCGCTGAGTGGATTGACCTACGTGAGAGACATTAACGATGAACCTGCATACGAACTGAGCCCGGACTCTCCGCTGGTTGTCGTGTACTTCAGCAACTCTCCAGACAATGGCGCTGAAGGTGTTGGCGGTGCGATCGATGCATTGCGTGATAATTCCTGGTCATTCGAGGCTGCTGGAAACTACATGGAAGCCGAGCTGTACTTCTATTCCCGCGGTGGCCCAGTGCGACCGCAGACACAGCGCCGACTTGGCTCGGTACAGGTGCTCGGCTCCGGCTCGGCCGAGTTCCATTTCGAGTTGGGCTATGAATTCCAGGGCACCACCTGCGCGTTGATGGATGCCAGCCCCGTGCTCGACCCCATCAGCGCCGATGCGCTGGACGCCACTGGTAGCGGTGGCGCGAAGGACTTTACTGTGCAGATGGACTGCGGTGTTCCCGGCCGTCCGGTGTCGTTGGAAATCTACGATGCCACCGATCGCAGCAACATGAGCGACATTCTGGCGCCCGCGGCCGGTTCCAGTGCGCAGGGTGTGGGCCTGCAGGTGCTGCACAACGGTCTGCCGTTGCCGATGGGACGGGTGTGGGCGCATACCGATTCCACCGGCGCCAGTGAACGCATCCCGTTCACTGCGCGCTATATCCGCCTGGCAGGTGAGCCGTTGCTGGCCGGCGAGATCATTGGCCAGGCGGTGCTGGTGGCCAACTATTATTGAGCGGAAGTCGCTTGGTGCCTTCGCACCTGCGCCAGATGCCGATTGACCCCGCGGAAATAGCGCGCTGGTGCAGCCGACGTAGAGCCGAGCCATGCTCGGCTGCGCGCGTAGCGCTGCTTCATCGCGAGACGACAGGCAGGAAAGCAGCCGGGCATGGCTCGGCTCTACAATGCAGCGTGCAGCTGCGCATCCACATATTCGGCCAGCCCACGGCACGCCAGCAGCAATCCCTCGCGCGCGTCATCGCCTACCTGCTGGCTGACCTCACCATCCACGCGCACGCGTTCTGTAGCGTGCAGCAACTCCAACAGAAACGTCAGCCCGGCATTGGCGCGGTCGATGCGCGCCAGTGCCAGCCGCTGCCCCGGCGTGCGGCCTTTGCCAGGCCACGGCTGTCCATCGGCGGCGTCGCCCTGGCGGATGTGCTGCAGGCAGTGCAGCAGCGTGATGGTGCCGGGCTCTTCGCCTTCCTGCAGTGCGGCGAAGGTGCTTTCGAGCGTGCGCGCCAGGTCGTCAGGCAGGCGCGTGGCGGCCTCGCCCAAGGTGGCAAACAGGTGGGGATAGTGGGAAGTGGTCATGGCGGCGTCCTTGTGTGCGAAGCAAGGGGCCACCCCGCTTAACAGCGAGGGTGGCGGACGGTGCGTGGTTCCAATACCGGTGATTAGTGTCGCCAAATGCCGGCGGGCACGAGGCCCCCACGCACCGCCCGCCAAAGATCCGCGGACAGAATGCCTGCCGACGCCACCCAGGCACGAGGGAAGGCGGTGACGCCGGCAGGCAAGCGTAAACGACACTAATCAAACGGGATTGGAAGCCCGTGCCACCCGTCGTCGGTGGCATCTACATCTTGCGCACGTAGGTGCTGCTGTACCAATGAGGAAAGTTTCAAATTCAAAATTGTTGCAATCTGCATGCAGGCGCAGTGTGGTCGCGCATTGTGAGGCGAATGCGTCAGCATTCGCGCAGCGTCCTTGTGGAGCCGAGCCGATGCTCGGCTCACAGCGCGAAGCGCAGCGTTCTTCGTGATCTGACCGGAAAGCAGCCGAGCATGGCTCGGCTCTACAGAAGGCGGAACGTGCAATGGAGGCTGCGCGGAAGCCCCTTGTAGAGCCGAGCCGATGCTCGGCTTACTGCGCGAAGCGCGGGTGCATCGTGATCAGAACGGAGAGCAGCCGAGCATGGGCTCGGCTCTACAGCGCGGTGGGTGCAACTGTTGGCCTCACACCGGCGGCAGCACCTTGCCCGGGTTGAGAATCCCATCCGGGTCCAGCGCGGACTTGATCGCGCGCATCGCCGCCAGCGTGGCCGGGCTGAACGCCTGCGCCATGAAATCGCGCTTGGCCAAGCCAATGCCGTGTTCGCCAGAGAGCGTGCCGCCCAGCGACAGCGTCAGTTCGAAGATCTTCGGCAGCGCGGCATGCGCGCGTGCGTTCTCGTCGGCATCGTTCGGGTGGTAGAGGATGTTGACGTGCAGGTTGCCGTTGCCGGCATGACCGAAGGTGACGATGGTGAGCGTGTAGTCGCGTGCCAATGCCTGCACGCCGGCCACCAGTTCCGGAATGCGCGACACCGGCACCACCACGTCTTCATTGATCTTGCCGGGTGCCACGGTGCGCAGTGCCGGCGACAGCGCCTTGCGTGCGGCCCACAGCTGGTCGCGTGCGCGGCCTTCCATCGCCACGTCCAGCTCGATCATGCCGTCGCCCTCGGCGGCGCTGGCCAGTGCCTGCAGCAGGTAGGGCAGGGTGTCGTGGTCGCCATCGGCTTCCACGAGCAGCATCGCGCCAGCCTCGGGTACTTCGGCACCGTTGAGGCGCAGCAGCTCCAGGCTGCGGGCGTCCATGAATTCCAGTCGCGTGGGCACCACTGGCTGCGACATCAGGCGTGACACCGCGGCGGCGGCCGCATCGGCATCGCGGTACAGCACGCGCAGGCCGGCCTGGCTGACCGGCAGCGGGGTGAGCTTGAGGGTGGCTTCCACGATCAGCGCCAGTGTGCCTTCGCTGCCCACCAGCAGGTGGGTGAGGTCGTAGCCGGTGGAATCCTTGGTGTAGGCGCCGCCGCAGCGGATCACCTCGCCGGTGCCGGTCACTGCCACCAGGCCCAGCACGTTGTCGCGGCTGGTGCCGTACTTCACCGCGCGCGGGCCACCGGCGTTGCAGGCCAGGTTGCCGCCCACGCTGCAGATCTCCGCGCTGGACGGGTCCGGCGCCCAGAACAGGCCGTGCGGCGCCAGTGCCTGCTGCAGGGTTCCGTTCAACGCACCCGGCTGCACCACGGCGCAGCGATCACCGGCACGGATGTCGATGATGCGATCCATGCGAGTGAACGACAGCACGATGCTGCCGGGCAATGGCACCGCAGCACCGGTGGTGCCGGTGCCCGCGCCGCGCGCGATCAGCGCCACGCGATGTGCACGGCAGGCGCGCACCAGTGCCTGTACCTGTTCGATGCTGGCGGGCAGCGCGACGGCAGCGGGGCGCTGGTGGCGCCACGAGTTGTCCTGCGCGTTCGCCTCCAGCGCGTTGTCATCCATGCGCCAGCCCTCCGCGCCCAGCAGGGCAGACAGTTCGGCAACCAGGGCAGCGGGCAGGGCAGTACTCATGACGGATCTCGCGGGACAGCAGGGGCGGGTTGGATCAGTTTCCAGGCAACAACGGCGCCGGCCAGCGGCAGCCACACCCAGCGCAGTTCAGAGAGAAGGGTGGCGATGCCGCGCGCGCTGAAGAACTGCGGGGCGAACGGTGAAACGCGGATCGGCCGCCACGGGGCGAAGAAGCGGTGTTCGCTCCACGGCCAGGCCAGGGCAACGCCAAGGCCGCCGGAGGTCATGGCGTCGAGCAGGGGATGGCTGGCGGCGCAGATGAAGACGAATGCCGCCGCCTGCACGGTGGACGCCACCGTTGGCCGCGCCGTGGTAGGTGCCAACCTTGGTTGGCACGAAACCGCCGACCAAGGTCGGCCGCTACCAAAGAACGCCCACACCGCGGCCAACACCGCCAGAACCCCGGCAAACAACAACGAATGGCTTGCACCGCGATGGCCGAACGCATCGGCATAGGGAATGTGCAGTGCAAAGGCCAGTACATCGGCATCGGGCAGCATCGCGGCGACCACACCGGCAGCCAGCAGCCACGCAGGAATGCGGCCACGATCGGCGGCGCACCACAGCGCCAGCGGCACAGCGGCATGGGTGATGATGGACGGCATCAGTCACGCACCATGGTCGTGCCGGCCAGGTTGCGCGCTGGCAGGTGCCAACCTTGGTTGGCACAGAAGCACCGACCAAGGTTGGCCTCTACCAAAGCGGACGGTACCCATCAGCAATCATCCAACCGGAACGCATCCCGCAGCCAATGCAACTGCGGCGGTTCACCCGTGGCTTCCACCACGTCGAAACGACAGGGCGCATTGGCCAGTGCAGGGTTGTCCTGCAGATACAACAACGCGGCATGGGCCAGGCGTCGACACTTGCGCACGTCCACCGAGGCAGCGCCGCCACCGAAGTCGGATCGCGCGCGGTAACGCACTTCCACGAACACCACGGTGCCGGCATCGTCCATCACCAGGTCCAGTTCACCGCCGCGATAACGCACGTTGCGCGCACGCGGCTGCAGTCCGGCCTGTTGCAGATGCTGCTCGGCGGCGGCTTCCACCGCCGAGCCCCGTTGGCTGCGCTCAGCGACCACCGACGATCGGCATCGGCCGGCCGCCATTGAAGGTGGACCAGGCCGGCTGGCGCAGGATGTTGCCGTTGCTGTCCAGGAACAGGGTGCCGGTGGCGCCGTCCAGGCCGCCTTCGTTGGACAGCTTGTCCAGGTAGGCGGTGATCTTCCAGGCATCGGCGCCGAAGGCGAACAGGCGGCCGGCGGCACCGCGTGCGCTGGGCAGGGTGCTGGCCACCTGGCTGGCCGAGGGCAGGCCGGACACGCTGCGCACGTTCCAGGCTTCGTTCGGGTAGACGATGCCGTCCAGCGCCACGTCTTCTTCCACCTTGCCGCTACCGACGGTCAGCTGCGAGGTGCCGACGCGGGTGGCGACACCGGCACCTGCCAGCGCCAGCTGCGGCGCCAGCAGGCGGGCCTGCGGGGCGCGCACGGCGAGGAACACGGCATCGACCTGGCCGGCATTGCGCACCTGCGCGCCGACATCGCCAACCGCGTCGCTGACGCCGACGGTGGCCACCACCTGGCCGCCACGCTGGGCGAAGCGCTGGGCGAAGGCCGCAGCGGCACGGCGGCCGGTGTCGTCGGCACTGTTGATCACCAGCGCCTTGCCGCGCTCGCGGCCACGCAGGTACTCGGCAGCGACGATGCCGTCGTCTTCCGGTGCCAGCGAGAAGCCGGCGCTGCCGGCTGGCGGCGCATCCTTGCCACGGTTCAGGGCCAGCACCGGCACCTGCAGCTGCTGGCGGCCGTACACGGCGTCCACTTCGTCGCGGCCCAGCGGGCCGACCACGAAGTCGGCACCGGAGGCGACGGCCTTGTCATACGCGGCCAGCGCACCGGCCGGGGTACCGGCGGTGTCGATGAAGTTGATGTCCGGGCGGCGGCGGGTCTCGCCGTAGTAGGCGGCCAGCAGGCCATCGCGCACCGGCTGCGCGGCGGTGGCCAGGCGGCCGCTGAGCGGCAGCAGCACGGCCAGCTTGGCCGGCGGACGGTAACCGTCGCTCATGGCCGGCGGGCGCTTGCTGGTATCGAACTGGGCGGCGCCGTCGCGGTCGAACGGGCGCGGCAGAGGCAGGCCACGCGCGATCAGCGCGCGGCCGGCGAAGTTGTACAACGGGTCGTTGGCCGGCAGGGCGGCGGCACGGCTGCGCAGGGTGGCATCGTCAAGCGTACCGAGCAGGCCGGCAATGGCGGCCTGGTTCTCGCTGCGTGCGCTGCCGGTCAGGCTGGCGTGGGCGCGTGCGCGCTCGGTGGCGGCACCGAAGGCATCGCCGGTGCCCTGCAGGGCAGTGGCGCGGGCCAGGTGCCAGCGCGTGCGCAGGGCCGGCAGTACGTTGTCGCCACTGTCCTTCAGCAGGGCCAGGGCCTGTGCCGGCTGCTTGTCGGCCAGTGCCAGCTCGGCGCCGGTCAGCTGGTAGCGCTGCAGGCTGGCGCCGGTCAGCTGGCGGGCGGTGAGCTGGCCCAGCAGGCTGCGCGCGCGGGCGCTGTCGCCGGCCAGGTTCCAGGCCCAGGCTGCATCGGCCAGGGCGTTGGCGCGGGCACCGCCGCGCAGGGTGGCGGCCAGGCCTTCCAGCTGCAGTGCGGCGTCGCGCGGCTTGCCCTGTTCGATCAGCGCCAGCGCCTGGCTCTGGGCCGGCGATTCGGGCGCGCTGGTCAGGCTGGTGGTGGCACAGCCGGCCAGCAGCATCAGCGACAACGACAGGGCGGAGATCCGTGCGGCGGGCTTGTTCATGATCGGGTCCATGCGATGAGGGCAGCGGCCTTGGCCGGGTACACGCTACGATTCTACCCTTGCCCCGTGAGTACCGCTGAAATGAGTGTCCCAACCCTGTACGTCGTCGCCACCCCGATCGGCAACCTGGCCGATCTGAGCCCGCGCGCGCAGGAGGTGCTGCGCTCGGTGGCGGCCATCTGTGCCGAGGACACCCGCCGCAGCGGCCAGCTGCTGTCCCATTTCGGCATCCAGCAGCCGCTGGTGGCCCTGCACGAACACAATGAAGAGGCCCTGTCGCAGCGCCTGGTGTCGCGCCTGCAGGCGGGTGAGTCGCTGGCGCTGGTGAGCGATGCGGGCACCCCGCTGGTCAGCGACCCCGGCTTCCGCCTGGTGCGTGCTGCCCGTGCGGCTGGCATCAAGGTCAGCCCGATTCCCGGGGCCTGCGCTGCCATCGCCGCGCTGAGCGTGGCCGGTCTGCCCAGCGATCGCTTCAGCTTCGAAGGCTTCCTGCCGGCCAAGGCCAGCGGCCGCCGCGACCGCCTGCAGGCGCTGGCCGGCGAAGTGCGCACGATGGTGTTCTACGAATCCTCGCACCGCATCGCCGAATCGCTGGCGGACATGGCGGCGATCTTCGGCGGCGAGCGCCCGGCGGTGCTGGCACGCGAGCTGACCAAGCTGTTCGAGACCGTGCTTGATGGCGACCTGGCCGGCCTGCTGGCCAAGGTGGAAGCCGACGAGAACCAGCGCAAGGGCGAGTTCGTGGTGATGGTGCAGGGCGCCGGCGATGATGAGGAAGCGCAACTGGCGCATGGCCGCCGTGTGTACGCCAAGCTGAGCGAGCATCTGCCGCCGTCGACCGCGGCGAAGCTGGCGGCCGAGTTGACCGGTGCGCCGCGCAAGGCGTTGTACGGGAGTTGATGGATCGTGCGGACCAAGGTCCGCACCCACCAAGGCGGAATCGGCGCGGCATCGGTAGATCCACGCCATGCGTGGATGAATGAACCCCACCCGGATCCGCACCCCGGGGTGCGCCGTCCGGCCTCAGCCCGGTGCGATGCCGTCCAGGGCACGCAGATAATGGCAATCTCGGCAACCACGGAGGAAAGCTCAGGGGCACGCAGGCGATTCCTGCGCAGGAACGCGCGCCACTGAGCCCGCTTCTGGGCATCCCTGGCGAACGCCTGGGTCAGCCCGTACGGCAGCGGCGTCGGTGCAGGGGTGCCGCGTCGGTCAAAGGTCGCAGCAATGGCGGCTGCAAGGCCGGGGCGATCCATGGCGTCCTCGCGCGCCAGTGCCAGCAGGTCGAAGAAGTCTTTCATCCTGCTGTTGGCAATGCCGAGGGCGGCAATGGCCTCCAGCTTTTCGGCGAACACCGTCTCGCGTGGGTAGACGCGCAGGCAAGGTGGCGGAAAGCCATCCAGCATCACCGGATAGGCAATTTCCGGAGGTGGGGCGGTGACCGCGTCGCCAAACCCCACATCCCACTGCACATGGCAGCGCGCTCGGCCCAAATAGGCGATCAGGCGCAGGCGCAGCCCCTCATATGCAGCGTCTTCGCGGGTAGCTTCGATGGTGATGCTGGCTGGATCGAAACGCAGGCCGTCGTCGCTTGCCATTGCACAGAGCGCGCGTGCGATGTCCAGAAGATGGTCGGGCTCAGCACTGCCGAATCTGAGGAAATCGGCATCCCGTGTGGGCCGGTGTGGTGCATCGAACCAGGCCACGAACAGCAGGGCGCCCTTCAGCAGGAACTGGTCGCGGAAGGATGAGGTCGAGAGCCGGTAGAGCAGGCGTTCAACGGCGAATCTGTCCAGCACGAACTGGAAGTCTTCGTTGCGGCTGCGTGCGAGATCGAGCAGCCGTTGCCGGATGGAAGCAACGCGCTGGGGGAGCGGCAGGGAGTGGGTCACGCCAGGGCATCGAGGTACGGTCTCATCAGTCTGGCAACGCGGCAGATCCGCGCATACTCCATCAGTGCGTTTGGGGTCGTGGCGCGGCTGCGAAGCGCGTCACGCAACGCCTCGATAGCGACATCGAGGCCAACGAGATTGCGGTACTTGAAGCAGTCGGCGACGGTTTTGGCAACGTTGCTGACGTAGATGCAGCGCGTGCCCACGCGGCGTTCTTCCAGTCCTGCATTGAGTGTCGTTGGCGACATGCGGACCACCCGGAGCGGCGGCCAGTCGATGCGGGGCGCGCGGTCACTGTTGCCAATGGCTGCCCAGATCTCGAACGGCGCCTGGGTGGTCAGCCCATGTAGGCGCAGCGCACTCAACAGACACAGACGGGGGTGCGGCAGGCGTTCGGCAATGATCCGCAGTCCATCGTCGGTGTCGCCGCGGGCTTTTCCTGGCAATGCGTAGACGCCGCGGGACATCCGGATGAGTGCGCCGGCGTCGACCAGGCGCGCCAGTTGCGCACGGGCGATTCCGGCAGCCACCAGTTCGCGCGCGCGCAGCGTGCCTGCGCGCTGCAGTAGCTTTCGTGCCCTGGCCTCAGCATTTCCCATGGCGGCATTGTTCCATAATGCAGGTTGTTTTCAATATCAACCGGCAAAATGGAACATCTGGTGCCGGGCCATTTCCGGCGAGGTAGATCCACGCCACGCGTGGATGGATGAACGACGCGCCGCGATCAACGCGGCAGGAACCACCCGCGTGCGCTAGAATGCGCGCTGGCGGAGCCGGCCAGACAGTCGCGTCATCCCTTCGGGGGTGCCGAGGAAAGTCCGGGCTCCATAGGGCAAGGTGCCAGGTAACGCCTGGGCGGCGCAAGCCGACGGAAAGTGCAACAGAAAGATACCGCCTACGTCTTCTTCGGAAGGCCGGTAAGGGTGAAATGGTGCGGTAAGAGCGCACCGCGAGTCTGGCAACAGACCGGCACGGCAAACCCCACCTGGAGCAAGACCAAATAGGGATCCTTTGGCGCGGCCCGCGTTGGATCCGGGTAGGTTGCTTGAGCGTTGCGGTGACGTAACGCCTAGAGGAATGACTGTCCACGACAGAACCCGGCTTATCGGCCGGCTCCGCCTCTTTCTTACGGTAAGCCGAGCATGGCTCGGCTCTACAGTAGAGCCGAGCCATGCTCGGCTGCTCTCCGCCCAGATGCTTGGGATGTTGTTCAACCCGGCGTGCGGTACTGCCCTGCGGAAATGAACTGCTCGAACCTTTCGCACCACACAACCACGGTGGTGTAGTCGTCCACGTTGACGCTCTCAGGCACCTCCACCAGGAACCGGTTGAAGGTCTTCACCTCGCCGATGCGCTGGGCCTGCGCCTTGATCTTCAGGAAGTCGGCCTTGTTGTCGACGAAGTCGCGCACCAGGTAGACCTTGTAGTCCGGCCCCGGGCCCATCTTGCCGTCGAACGCGACCTGGCGCGCGCTGACACTGACCTTGCCGTCGGCCCAGTGCACGGCGTCGCTGCCCTTGAGGTCGCGACGGAAGGTGGTGTGGTAACGGGCGTCGCCCATCGCCGCCTGCACCTGCGCGACCGGCGGGTCGTCTGGGGCGATCAGGATCGGCAGCAGGTAGATGCCCAGGCCGAAGCCCAGGCCGAGGGCGAGCAGGTGGGTGACGGCAAGTACGAAGACACGGCGCATCGATGACTCCCTGTGGATCGGTGGGGCGCGCGGCAGGATCGCGCCGGGTCATCGTGTGACGTGCGTGCAGACATTTATAGACACAGAAAACAGGTACAGGCTCAGAAATCGACCTGGCTCTGGCCGAGGGCGACACCCTGCGGGCCGAAGCGGCGCTCGTGGATCTGGCCGTGGCCATGGGCGTCGATCAACAGCACCGTGCTGGCGCGGGTGCCGTAGTCGTCGCCACGGATGAAGGCCGGGCTCAGCCAGCGCTCGCGCTCCAGGCCGATGCCGGTGTCGGGCAGGTCGCTGTCGGCCGGGCGGTGTTCATCGGCCAGAGCATTCCAGAGCGGGGTCAGATCCCTTTCCTCTTGGGAAAGGGATCTGACCCCGTCTTCCTTCAGCCAGGCGGAAAGCGCAGCCATCAGCCGGCGGGTCTTCGGCCACGGCGCGTCCAGTGCGCCGTTGGACATGCCGTGCACGCCGGGGCCCAGGCGCTGGCGTTCGGCCGGGTGGTTGCCCAGGTACTCCAGGCTGTCGCCATCGGCCAGCAGCAGGTTGAAGGGCGCATATGCGCCCGCCACGATGGCCAGCCGGTCGATATGCACGGCGGCCGGGTCGCGGCCGCGCAGGAAGTCGGCCACCAGCGCCCCCCGGGACGGGCCGGTCTGTGCGGCCAGCGGATCGCGGACATTGGTGACCACGGCCATGCGGCCGCCGGCACCAACGCCGGCCCAGCCACCGCCGGAGCGCAGGTCGCGCCCCCCGATGACGGAGGTCTCATCCTGCCAGGGGGCCAGCGCGGCGGTCGGGCGGGCGTGGAACTCATCACGGTTGCCGGTCATCACCAGCCGCCAGCGCGGGTGGTGCATCCAGCCAAGAGCGAGCAGGCACATGGCCTCATTGTGCATCGTTTGCGCAGTCCGGCGGCGTTTCCGCCCGGTTCCGGATGAATGCGCGGGAGATGTTTCACGCCCTGTCCACAGCCCTGAACTTCCGTTCAATCTCAAAAATTGAGACGGATCAGCAACTTGTGGATAAGCCTTGAACAATTCTCTAAAGGTTGTTGCAAGCCATTGATGCGGCTGGCGATTTCCCCGCTGAAAAGTTGTTGACAACCCTTCGGCCGCTGCTAAGGTGGGCATCAGAGGGAAATCCGGGTGTTTTGTGGGTTTTCGTGGTTCAATGTTTCACCGGGCGAAGGATAGGTGCACGCGTCGTGTTCCAGGGCGAGACGGCCATCACAGTTGACGATAAAGGGCGCATGGCGGTTCCCACCGCTTACCGCGACCTCGTCGCGCGCGCCAGCAACAACCGTCTCGTGCTGACTTACAACCCGTTCGAAGCCGGCTGCCTGTGGCTGTATGCAGAGTCGGAATGGGAGCGGGTCCGCGACGACGTCATGTCCAAGCCCAACACCCAGCGCGTCGTACGCCTGTTGCAGCAGAAGCTGGTCGGCTCGGCCGCCCATCTGGAGCTGGACGGCAACGGTCGCATCAGCATCCCCGCCAGCCACCGCGGTGCGGTGGGCATTGAGAAGAAGGCGGTATTGCTCGGTATGGGCGACAAGTTCGAATTGTGGAGCGAGCAGGCGCATCGGGCCCTGATCCAGCAGACGTTGTCTGACGAGGATCTGGGTGATGGGTTGCTCGACCTGAAGTTGTGAGCCGGGGTGCCCGGATGCGCCCAGAAGCGCAGGCCGGTCACCTTCCGGTGTCGCAGTCGCCGGCGGTGCACCTGCCGGTCCTGTACACCCAGGTCATCGAAGGCCTGAGGGTGATCGAAAACGGACGTTATCTGGATGGCACGTTCGGTCGTGGCGGTCATGCACGTGGCGTGCTCACCCAGCTCGGTCCCGAGGGGCGCCTGCTGGTCATGGACAAGGATCCGGAAGCCATCGCCGTTGCCGAGCGCGATTTCGCGCCGGACCCGCGCGTGTCCATCTTCCGTGGCAGCTTCGCCCAGCTGCTGCAGTGGGATGCGACGGCTGAAGGCCTGGACGGCGTGCTCTTCGACCTGGGCGTGTCGTCGCCGCAGCTGGACGTGGCCGAACGTGGCTTCAGCTTCGGCAAGGACGGCCCGCTGGACATGCGCATGGACCCGGACAGCGGCGAAAGCGCCGCGCAGTGGATCAACCGCGTGGAAGACCGCGAGATCGCTGACGTGCTGTGGACCTATGGCGAAGAACGCCAGAGCCGCCGCATCGCGCGTGCCATCGTGGCGCGCCGCGAGAAGCAGCCGTTCACCCGTACTGCCGAGCTGGCCGAGCTGATCGCCTCGGTGATGCCACGTGGCAAGGACAAGATCCATCCGGCCACGCGCAGCTTCCAGGCCATCCGCATCCACATCAACCGCGAGCTGGCCGATCTGGAAGCCGGCCTCGATGCGGCGGTGGAGCGGCTCAAGCCCGGTGGCCGCCTGGCGGTGATCAGCTTCCATTCGCTGGAAGACCGCATCGTCAAGCAGTACATGAACCGCCTGGCCAAGGCGCCGCCGGCCAACCGCCGCCTGCCCGAGGCGGTCGCGTTCGTGCCGACGCTGGACCTGATCGGCGGTGCCATCAAGGCCACCGACGAGGAACTGGCCGCCAACCCGCGCGCCCGCAGCGCCGTGCTGCGCGTGGCCCAGAAGCGGGAGGCCGACGCATGAGCCGGCTGCTGCTGATCATCCTGTTGGCCTCGACCGTGGCCTCGGCGATCGGCGTCGTGTTCGTGCGTCACCGTCATCGGCAGACGTTCATCGAGCTGTCGCGCGCCGAACGCAAGCGCGATGACATCAACCTGGAATTCGGCCGCCTGCAGCTGGAACAGGCCACGCTGGCCGAAGCCAACCGCGTCGATCGCATCGCCCGCGAAAAGCTCGGCATGAAGTTCCCCGAAGCAGGGGACATCGTGGTGGTGCGGCCATGAGCAAGACCGGCCGCAACCGCCCGCGCAACGCCTTCAACCTGCGCCAGCGCCTGCGCTGGGTCGCGCTGGCGCTTGGCCTGTGCTCGGTGTCGCTGGTCGGTCGTGCCGCCTACGTGCAGATCATCAACAGCGACTTCTACCAGCGCCAGGGCGAGGCCCGTTACCTGCGCGAGCTGCCGATCAAGACCTCGCGCGGGATGATCACCGACCGCAACGGCGAGCCGCTGGCGGTGTCCACCCCGGTCGCGTCGATCTGGGTCAACCCGCAGGACCTGCTGCGTTCGCCCGAGCGCATTCCGGAGCTGGCCCAGGCGGTCGGCATGTCGGTGGATGAGCTGAGCAGCCGCCTGTCGCAGAAGTCGGACAAGGAATTCATGTACCTGCGTCGCCGGATCAATCCGGACGAGGCAGAGAAGGTGGTCGCGCTGAAGATTCCGGGCGTGGCCGCGCAGCGCGAGTTCCGCCGCTTCTACCCACAGGGTGAGGCGATGGCGCACGTGCTGGGCTTCACCAACATCGACGACCGCGGCCAGGAAGGCCTTGAGCTGGCGTTCGACGAATGGCTGCGCGGCAAGGCCGGCGCCAAGCGGGTCATCCGCAATCGCAAGGGCGAGACCGTCGAAAGCGATCTGCTGCGCGCTGCTGAACCGGGTAAGGACCTGACCCTCAGCATCGACCGCCGCATCCAGTACCTGGCGTTCAAGGAACTGCGCAACGCGCTGGTGGCCAACAAGGCGGCCGGCGGTTCGATGGTGATCATGGACGTGACCACCGGCGAGATCCTGGCCATGGTCAACCTGCCGACCTACAACCCGAATTCGCTGACCGGCGCGCTGCCCGATGCGCGCCGCAACCGTGCGGTGACCGACCTGGTCGAGCCGGGTTCGACGATGAAGCCGCTGACCATCGCCACCGCGCTGCAGGCCGGTGCGGTGACCAAGGACACCATCATCGATACCAACCCGGGTTACATGCAGGTAGCCCGCTTCACCATCCGCGACGTGCCACGCAACAACGGCGTGCTGAACGTGACCGGCGTGATCACCCGCAGTTCCAACATCGGCGCGGCCAAGGTTGCGGCGAAGATGCCGGACCAGGTGTTCTACGACGGCGTGCGCCGCTTCGGCTACGGCTCGGTGCCGCACAGCGGCTTCCCGGGTGAATCCGGTGGCGTGGTGCGGCGCCCGGCCAACTGGGACGGTGCCACCAAGACCACCATGTCCTACGGCTACGGCCTGAACGTGACGCCGCTGCAGATCGCCACCGCCTACTCGGCGCTGGCCAATGGCGGCAAGTTGATCGCGCCGACCTTTGTCAAGGGCCAGCGCAACGAAGCGCATCAGATCATCGACGAGAACGTCGCCAGGCAGGTGGTGGCGATGATGGAAACGGTGGTTACCCAGGGTGGCGCCAAGCAGGCAGCGGTGCTGGGTTACCGCGTGGCCGGCAAGACCGGTACCGCGCGCAAGACCGGCCCCGGCGGCTACGAGCGCGGCCACTACAACGCGCTGTTTGCCGGCGTGGTGCCGGCCACCAACCCGCGCTTCGCCACCGTCATCGTCATCAACGACCCGCAGGCCGGCAAGTTCTACGGCGGCCTGGTGTCGGCGCCGGTCTACCACAACGTGATGGAAGGCACCCTGCGCCTGATGGACGTGCCGCTGGACGACCTGCAGTCGTGGCTGGCCGCGCAGCAGTCCGGCAAGGTCGGCCACTCGGCCTCGATCCTGCCTGCGCCGCCGGCCGAAGCCGCGTTGCCGGTGGATGCCGCCGCTGAATTCGATGCTGCGCTGCCCAGCGCGCATGCCCAGACGCCGCCCGCTACGGGAGGCACGCAATGAGTCCTTCGATGTTGCTTTCGCAGTTGCTTCCGGACGTGGCCCTGGCGGGCCATGATCCCGTTCTGACCGGCCTGGTGCTGGACAGCCGCGCCGTGCGCCCCGGCAATGCCTTCGTCGCCATCGCCGGTTTCGGCGCACATGGCCTGGGCTTTGTCGAGCAGGCCCGCGCGGCGGGCGCTGGCGTCATCCTGTTCGAACCGCCGGCACCTGCCGAGCTGCCGGCCCCGGCCGATGCGATTGCGGTGCCGGGCCTGCGCGCGCGCATGGGCGCAATGGCCGACCAGTTCCATGGCGCACCGTCGCGGGCGATGGCGATGGTCGGCGTGACCGGCACCAACGGCAAGACCTCCACCGTGCAGCTGCTGGCCCAGGCCTGGCACCTGCTCGGTACGCCCAGTGGCAGTATCGGCACGCTGGGCGCCGGACTTTATGGTGCGGTTGAACCGACCGGCTTCACCACGCCACTGGTGCTGCAGATGCATGCGCTGCTGGCGCAGCTGCGCGACGCCGGTGCGCGCGCGGTGGCGATGGAAGTCAGCTCGCACGCGCTGGACCAGGGCCGCGTGGATGCCGTGCACTACGACGTGGCGGTGTTCACCAACCTCACCCGCGACCATCTGGACTACCACGGCGACATGGCCAGCTATGGCGCGGCCAAGGCACGGCTGTTCCATCGCCCGGGCCTGAAGGCGGCGGTGATCAACCTGGACGACGCCTTCGGCCGCCAGCTGTTCGCCGGCCTGCCGGCGGGCGTGCAGCCGATCGGCCTGAGCTCGCGTGGTGCCGGCGAGGCCAGCGTGCGCGCCGAGGCGCTGCAGCTGGATGGCCGTGGCATTGCGTTCGAACTGGTCATCGACGGCCAGCGTGCGGCGGTGCAGTCGCCGCTGCTGGGCCGCTTCAACGTGGACAACCTGCTGGCGGTGGCCGGTACCCTGCATGCGCAGGGCCAGCCGCTGCCGCGCATCGCCGAAGTGCTGTCGGCGCTGCAGCCGATCCGTGGCCGCATGAACCGCCTCGGCGGCGAAGACGGCCTGCCGACCGTGGTGGTCGATTACGCACATACCCCGGACGCGCTGGAACAGGCGCTGGACAGCCTGCACGGCCATCTGCAGGGTACGCTGTTCTGCGTGTTCGGCTGCGGTGGCGAGCGTGATACCGGCAAGCGTCCGCAGATGGCTGCGATCGCCGAGCGCCTGGCCAACCAGGTCATCGTCACCGACGACAACCCGCGTGGCGAGGATGGCGACGTGATCGTGGCCGACATCCTGGCCGGCTTCCAGAACGCCGAGGCGGTGACCGTGCAGCGCAGCCGCGCGCGTGCGATCGGCCTGGCGGTGAAGCGCGCCGGTGCCGGCGACATCATCCTGATTGCCGGCAAGGGCCACGAGCCGTACCAGGAGGTCAATGGCGTGCGCCATGACTTCGACGACACCGAAGTGGCGGCCGCTGCGTTGGCTGCCAAGGCCGGTGTTCTGAGCTCGCAGGCCGGGGAGGGCGCCGCATGAAGCGCACCCTGCTTTCGCTGATCGCACATTGGGCCGGCGGCGAGATCCACGGCGACGACGTGGCCATCGATGCGGTCAGCCATGACACCCGCAGCCTTGGCCCGGGCAGCCTGTACGTGGCGCTGCGCGGCGAACGTTTCGATGGCCATGATTTCGCTGCCGACGCGCTGGCCCGTGGTGCCAGCGCGCTGCTGGTCGAGCGCCTGCTGCCCATCGAACTGCCGCAGGTGCTGGTGGCTGACAGCGAACTGGCGCTGGCGAAGATCGCCACCGGCATGCAGCGTGACCGCGGCACCGAGGTGTTCGCGATCACCGGCAGCAACGGCAAGACCAGCGTGAAGAGCCTGCTGCTGTCGATCCTGCAGCAGGTGGCACAGCACGCGCACAAGGTGGTCTACGCCAACCCGGGCAACCGCAACAACGAGATCGGCCTGCCGCTGGCGGTGATCGATGCGCCGGAAGATGCCGACTACGCCGTCTACGAGATGGGCGCCGGCAAGCCGGGCGACATCGCCTACCTCACCGACATCGCCCGCCCGCGCTATGCGCTGGTCAACAACATCGCCCCGGCACACCTGGAACGCATGGGCAGCCTGCTCGGCGTGGCAGTGACCAAGGGGGCAATCTATGCCGCACTGCCGGCTGATGGCGTGGCGGTGATCAATGTCGACGATGCCTACGGCCGCTGGTTCGAACAGCATTTCGTCGGCACCCCGCCGCGTTGCCGCGTGCTGCGCTACGGCCTGGAACATACCGCCGACGTGACCGCGCGCGACATTCGCGCCGGCGCGCAGGGCAGCCAGTTCACCCTGGTTTCGCCAGCCGGCGAAGCCCGCGTGGTGCTCGGCCTGCCGGGCCGCCACAACGTCAGCAACGCGCTGGCCGCGGCCAGCCTGGCGCTGGCCGCGGGCGTCGACCTGGCGCTGATTGCCGCCGGCCTGGCCGAAGCGCAGCCGGTGCCGGGCCGCCAGATCGCCCATCAGCTGCGCAACGGCGCGGTGCTGGTGGATGACAGCTACAACGCCAATCCCGGCTCGCTGGCTGCGGCCATCGATGCCCTGGCCGCCGCCCCGGAAGAGGGCTGGCTGGTGCTGGGCGACATGCGCGAGCTGGGCCCGGATGCCGAGGCGCTGCATGCGCAGGCGGGCATCCGCGCACGCGCTGCCGGGTTGAAGCGGCTGTATGCGCTGGGTCCGCTCAGTGCCGCCGCTGCGGCCGCCTTCGGTGAAGGTGGTCGCCATTTCGCTACCCATGGTGCGCTGTCACAGGCGCTGCAGGATGAGTTGCACGCTGGTGTGCGCTGCCTGGTCAAGGGTTCCCGTGGCAGTGCCATGGACCTGATCGTCAAAGCGCTGCTGGCGCAAGGAGAGGAATCCCCGCATGTTGTATGAACTGGCTCGATGGTTGCAGCAGTTGGAGAGCCTGTTCGGGCTGTTCAACTACCAGACGTTCCGCGCCATCCTTGCCGCGTTGACGGCGCTGTTCCTGTCGCTGTGGCTCGGCCCGGCGATGATCCGCAAGCTTGCCCAGTTCAAGGGCGGCCAGCCGATCCGCAAGGACGGTCCGCAGACCCATTTCTCCAAGGCCGGTACGCCGACCATGGGCGGTTCGCTGATCCTGCTCACCATCACCCTGTCGGTGCTGATGTGGGCCGACCTGCGCAACCGCTACGTGTGGCTGGTGCTGGCGGTGATGCTGTGCTTCGGTGCCATCGGCTGGTATGACGACTGGATCAAGATCGTCCGTCGCGATCCGAACGGCCTGAAGTCGCGCTGGAAGTACCTGCTGCAGTCGATCTTCGGCCTGGCCGCGGGCCTGTTCCTGTTCTACACGGCAGATGTACCGGCAGCGCTGACCTTCTACATCCCGATGTTCAAGTCGATCGCGCTGCCGCTGGCCGGCATCGGCTTCGTGGCTATCGCCTACTTCTGGATCGTCGGCTTCTCCAACGCGGTGAACCTGACCGACGGCCTGGACGGCCTGGCGATCATGCCCACCGTGCTGGTGGCCTGCGCGCTGGGCGTGTTCGCCTATGCCTCGGGCAACGCGGTGTTCGCCAACTACCTGCAGATCCCGCAGATTCCGGGTGCCGGCGAGCTGGTCATCATCTGCGCGGCCATTGCCGGTGCGGGCCTGGGCTTCCTCTGGTTCAACACCTATCCGGCCATGGTCTTCATGGGCGACATCGGTGCGCTGGCGCTGGGCGCGGTGCTGGGCACGATCGCGGTGATCACCCGCCAGGAACTGGTGCTGGTGATCATGGGCGGCGTGTTCGTCATCGAAACGCTGTCGGTGATGATCCAGGTCGCCTCGTTCAAGCTGACCGGCAAGCGCGTGTTCCGCATGGCGCCGATCCACCACCATTTCGAACTGAAGGGCTGGCCGGAGCCGCGCGTGATCGTGCGCTTCTGGATCATCTCCGTCGTGCTCGTGCTGATCGGCCTGGCCACGTTGAAGGTGCGCTGAGATGAACGACCTGTCCCGCCAGGCAACGCGCCTTGAAGCCATCGAAGGCAGCTACGACAAGTGGCTGCTGGGCGCGATCATCGCGCTCACCGGCGTGGGCGTGGTGATGGTGGCGTCCAGCTCGATCGCGCTGATGAGCAGTCCGTTCTACTACCTCAACCGCCATCTGATCTTCCTGGCGGTGGGTATCGTGCTGGCGGTCATCGCCGCCCGCACCGAGCTGAAGTCCATCGAGCAGTACAACCAGATGCTGCTGCTGGGCTGCTTCGTGCTGCTGCTGGCAGTGTTCATGCCCGGCCTGGGCAGCACCGTCAACGGTGCGCGCCGCTGGATCAACCTGGGCATCTCCAAGTTCCAGACGGTCGAAGCGGTGAAGGTGCTCTACATCGTGTGGCTGTCCAGCTACCTGGTGCGTTTCCGCGACGAGGTCAACGCGACCTGGCCGGCGATGCTCAAGCCGTTGGGCGTGGCCGGTGCGCTGGTGGTACTGCTGCTGCTGCAGCCCGACTTCGGTTCGTCCACCCTGCTGCTGGCGATCACCGCCGGCATGCTGGTGCTGGGCGGGGTGAACATGCCGCGCATGTCGATGCCGGTGATCATCGGCCTGGTCGGCATGAGCGCGCTGGCGATCATCGAGCCGTACCGCATGCGCCGCATCACCTCCTTCCTGGACCCGTGGGCCGACCAGCAGGGCGACGGCTACCAGCTGTCCAACGCGCTGATGGCCGTGGGCCGTGGCGAGTGGACCGGCGTCGGCCTGGGCAATTCGGTGCAGAAGCTGTACTACCTGCCCGAAGCGCACACCGACTTCATCTTCTCGGTCACCGCCGAGGAATTCGGCTTCCTGGGCACCTGCGTGATCGTGGCCCTGTACGCGCTGCTGGTCGGCCGCACCTTCTGGCTGGGCATGCGCTGCGTGGAAATGAAGCGCCACTTCTCCGGCTACATCGCCTTCGGCATCGGCCTGTGGATCAGCATGCAGACCTTTGTTTCGATCGGCGTGAACCTGGGCATCCTGCCGACCAAGGGCCTCACCCTGCCGTTGATCTCCTCCGGCGGCTCGTCGGTGCTGATGACCTGCGTCGCGATGGGCCTGCTGCTGCGCGTGTCCTATGAACTCAAGCGCGCCGAGCGCCGCCAGGCCGTGCGCATCGGTGGCGCCGAAGACGTTGCTGCCGAGCCGAGCGACGAGCCGGCCGCGCCGGTGGCCGCAAGCGTCCCGATGAGCGCCGAGCCGGTGGCTGCCGCTGCGCCGAACGCTGCGCGTGGCACCAGCCGCCTGCAGTCGCGCATCGAACCGACCTTCGGGAGGCTGTCATGAGCAGCGCTTCCAGCGCCCGCCCGGTGATGATCCTGGCCGGAGGTACCGGCGGTCATATCTTCCCCGGCCTGGCCGTGGCCCGCGTGCTGCGCGAGCGTGGCGTGCCGGTGACCTGGATGGGCGCCGAAGGTGCGATGGAAACCCGCCTGGTGCCGCAGCACGACATCGCGATCGACACGCTGGCCATCACCGGCCTGCGCGGCAAGGGCAAGCTGGCGTTGCTGGCTGCGCCGTGGCGGCTGATGCGTGCGCTGCGCGCGGCTGGCATGATCATCCGCAAGCGCCAGCCGCGTGCAGTGGTGGCCTTCGGTGGCTTTGCCTCCGGCCCCGGTGGCATGGCCACGCGCCTGCATGGCCTGCCGCTGATCGTGCATGAGCAGAACCGCGCACCGGGCCTGACCAATCGCATCCTGTCGCGCTATGCGCGCCGCCTGCTGACCGGTTTCCCGGGCACCTTCGCCGCGCGCGAGGAGTTCGTCGGCAATCCGGTGCGTGCAGAAATCGCCGCCATCGCACCGCCGGAACAACGCTTCGCCCACCGCCACGGCCCGCTGCGCGTGCTGGTGGTGGGTGGCAGCCAGGGTGCACGTGCACTCAATGCCGGCGTGCCGCAGGCGATTGCCGCGCTGGGCGCCGGCGTGCCGGTGCAGGTGCGCCATCAGAGCGGCGAGAAGATGCATGCCGAGGCGGTCGAGGCGTATGCCAAGGCCGGCGTGCAGGCTGAAATCACGCCGTTCATCGCTGACATGGCCGAGGCCTTCGCCTGGGCCGACCTGGTCGTATGCCGCTCCGGCGCGTCCACGCTGGCCGAGCTGTGCGCGGTCGGTGTCGGCAGCGTGCTGGTGCCATTCCCCGCTGCCGTCGACGATCACCAGACCCGCAATGCGGAGTACCTGGTCGAGCGCGGTGCGGCGGTATTGCTGAAGCAGGACGGAACGCTGGCCGACGGCATTGCCGCACTGCTGCGCGATCTGTCCGAAAATCCCGCCCGCCGCATGCAGATGGCGCAAGCCGCGCGTGCCCTGGCCAAGGTCGATGCCGCCGAGCGCATCGCCGATATCATTCTTGAGGAAGCTGTATGAAGAAGGCATGCCACCGCGCCTGCCCTGCGCGAGGCCGCGCATGATCCGCCGCCTGCACGACACCAACGACCTGGTGCGCGCATTCCCGCGCGTGCATTTCGTCGGCATCGGCGGCACCGGCATGAGCGGTATCGCCGAAGTGATGCTGACGCTGGGCTATGAAGTGTCCGGCTCGGACAACGCCGACAACGTGGCGACCCGCCGCCTGGCCAGCCTGGGTGCGCGCATCATGCGCGGCCACTCGGCGGCCAACGTGCTGGGCACCGACTGCGTGGTGGTCTCCAGCGCCATCCGCGAAGACAACCCGGAACTGATGGAAGCGCGCAGCCAGCGCATTCCGATCATGCCGCGCGCAGCGATGCTGGCCGAGCTGATGCGTTTCCGCCGTGGCATCGCCGTGGCCGGTACCCATGGCAAGACCACCACCACCAGCCTGACCGCTGCGGTGCTGAGCGAAGGGGGCCTGGACCCGACCTTCGTGATCGGTGGCCAGTTGCTGGCCGCCGGTGCCAACGCCAAGCTGGGCGGTGGGCAGTGGCTGGTGGCCGAGGCCGACGAAAGCGATGGCAGCTTCCTGCGCCTGAACCCGCTGATGTCGATCATCACCAACATCGATGCGGATCATCTGGAGAACTACGGCAACGACTTCGCCCGCGTGCAGGCCGCGTTCGCCGAGTTCCTGCAGCGCCTGCCGTTCTACGGCCTGGCGGTGCTGTGCATCGACGACCCGGAAGTGGCCGCACTGGCCGCCAAGACCCCGCGCCACGTGATGAGCTACGGCATGAGCCCGCAGGCGGATGTGCGCGCGGAGAACGTGGTGCAGGAAGGCTCGCGCATGCGCTTCACCCTGCGCCTGCCGCAGGGCACCAGCCAGGAAGTGGTGCTGGCGCTGCCGGGCAGGCACAACGTGCTGAACGCACTGGCCGCCGCCGCAGTGGGCTGGCAGCTGGGCGTGGCCCCGGATGCCATCGCACGCGCGCTGGAAGCATTTGCCGGTGTCGGCCGTCGCTTCAACGATCTGGGCGAAGTAACCACCGCCAGCGGTGCCAAGGTCCGCATCATCGATGACTACGGTCATCACCCGAGCGAGCTGGAAGCGGTGTTCGCCGCCGCCCGTGGAGGCTGGGCCGACAAGCGCCTGGTGGTGGCCTTCCAGCCGCACCGCTACAGCCGTACCCGCGACCAGTTCGACAAGTTCGCCGCCGTGCTGTCCAGCGTCGATGCACTGGTGCTGAGCGAGGTCTACCCGGCCGGTGAGGAACCGATTGCCGGTGCCGATTCGCACGCGCTGGCCCGTGCCATCCGCGCGCGCGGCCGCAGCGAGCCGGTGGTGGTGGGCAAGGCTGCCGAACTGGCCAGCGTGCTGCCGGACGTGCTGCAGGACGGTGACCTGCTGCTGATGATGGGGGCGGGCGATATTGGTGCCGTCGCGAGCCATATCGCCGTGGAAGGTTTCAAGGCGGAGGGTGAAGCGTGAGCACGCTGACCTTCCCGCCGCTGCGCGTGACCGACCCGGCCGTGTTCGGCCGCGTCGCCGTGCTGCTGGGCGGCAGTTCCAGCGAGCGCGAAGTGTCGTTGGACTCCGGCCGCAACGTGTTGGAAGCGCTGCAGTCGCGCGGCATCGATGCGTTCGCCGTGGACGGCATCCCGGCGCTGGCCAAGGCGCTGGCCGCTGGCGGCATCGACCGCGTGTTCAACATCCTGCACGGCCACAACGGTGGCGGTGAGGACGGCATCGTGCAGGGCCTGATGGACGCCTTCGGCGTGCCGTACACCGGTTCGGACGTGCTGGGCTCGGCGCTGAGCATGGACAAGATCCGCACCAAGCAGGTGTGGCTGTCGCTGGGCCTGCCGACCCCGCAGTACCGGAAGGTCGACGCGTCCAACGTGCATCGGCTGGCGGCCGAACTGGGCCTGCCGGTGGTGGTGAAGCCGGCCAACGAAGGTTCAAGCGTAGGCATCAGCCGGGTGACCGATGATGCCGGTCTGGATGAGGCCGTGGCGCTGGCCGCGCGCTACGACGGCCAGTTGCTGATGGAGCAGATGGTGGTCGGCGACGAACTGACCGTTGCCATCCTCGGCGACGTCGCGCTGCCGTCGATCCGCATCGTGCCCAAGGGCCAGTGGTACGACTACAACGCCAAGTACATCGCCGAGGACACCCAGTACCTGTGCCCGGGCCTGGACGGTGAGGACGAAGAAGAAATCCGGCGCATCGCGCTGGCCGCGTTCCGCGCTGCCGGTTGCCGTGGCTGGGGCCGCGTGGATGTCATGCGTGATCGCAGCAGCGGCCGCTTCTTCCTGCTGGAAGTGAACACCGCGCCGGGCATGACCAGCCATTCGCTGGTACCCAAGGCGGCCGGCCAGGCCGGCATCAGCTTCGAAGAGCTGGTGTGGCGCGTGCTGGAACAGACCCTGGAGGCCTCGCACGCATGAACGCGGTGCTGCGCATCTTCGTCTGGCTGTTGGCGCTGTCGGTGGTTGCACTGCCGGTGGTGGCCGTGGTCAATGGCTGGGTCGGCGCCGAGCGCTGGCCGCTGGCGAAGCTGCGCGTGCATGGTGAGTTCAAGCGTGTACCGGCCGAGCAGCTGCAGCAGGTACTGCTGCCGTATGCGCGCGCCGGGTTCTTCGCGGTCAAGCTGCAGGATGCCCAGGACGCACTGGAAAAGCTGCCGTGGGTGGAAAGCGCGCGGGTACGCAAGCAGTGGCCGGATGTGCTGGAAGTGACCCTGGTCGAGCACAAGCCATTCGCGCGCTGGGGCAGCGATCGCCTGGTCTCCGAGCAGGGCAAGCTGTTCCCCACGCCGAAGAAGCTGGCCGACCTGGCGCTGCCGGAACTGGACGGTCCGGACAGCCAGACCGAAGAAGTGATGAAGCTGTACAGCGACTCGCGTGCATTGTTCGCACCCGCCGGCGTCGATGTGCGCCGGGTGACGATGGATGCACGCGGCAGCTGGTCGCTGGTGCTGAGCAACGGCACCGAAGTGGTGGTGGGCCGTGACGACGCGCGCTCGCGCATGCAGCGCTTCGTCAAGGTGCTGCCGCAGCTGAACCGCCAGGACGCGCCGATCGAGCGCGCCGACCTCCGTTACACCAATGGTTTCACGCTGAGCTGGGGTACCCCGGCCACGCCGGCGAAAACGCCGGCGACCCCGGCCAGCAGGACGCAGGAAAGGACATGAATCGCAAGGGTGACAAATCGCTGATCGTTGGCCTGGACATCGGCACCTCCAAGGTGGTGGCGCTGGTGGGTGAGTATTCGCCGGGCAACCCGATCGAAGTGATCGGCATCGGCTCGCACGAGTCGCGCGGTTTGAAGCGCGGCGTGGTGGTGGACATCGAATCGACCGTGCAGTCGATCCAGCGCGCGGTGGAAGAAGCCGAGCTGATGGCCGGCTGCGAGATCCGCTCGGTGTACGCCTCGATCTCCGGCAACCACGTGCAGTGCAAGAACTCGCCGGGCATCGTGCCGATCCGCGACGGGGAAGTGACCTGGGGCGACCTGGATCGCGTGCTCGATGCGGCCAAGGCGGTGGCGATCCCGGCCGACCAGAAGATCCTGCATGCGATCCCGCGCGAGTACGTGCTGGACGACTCGCAGGAAGGCATCCGCAACCCGGTCGGCATGACCGGCGTGCGCCTGGAGGTGCATGCGCACCTGGTGGTGTGCGCACAGTCGGCCGCGGCGAACATCAGCAAGTGCGTGCAGCGCTGCGGCCTGCAGGTGGACGACCTGGTGCTGTCCTCGCTGGCCTCAAGCGTGGCGGTGCTGACCGCCGACGAGCGCGAGCTGGGCGTGGTGCTGGTCGACATGGGCGCCGGCACCACCGATATCGCCGTGTTCGTGCAGGGCGCGATCTGCCACACCGCCTCGCTGCCGATCGCTGGCGACCACGTGACCAACGACATCGCGCACATGCTGCGCACGCCGACCCCGGAAGCCGAGCAGATCAAGGTGCGCTACGCCTGCGCCCTGGCCCAGCTGGCTACCGCCGAGGAAAGCATCCAGGTGCCGTCGGTGGGCGACCGCCCGCCGCGCCGCATGCCGCGCCATTCGCTGGCGCAGGCGGTGCAGGGCCGTTACGAGGAAATCTTCGAGATGGTGCAGGCCGAACTGCGCCGCTCCGGCTTCGAGGAACTGGTGCGTGCCGGCATGGTGCTGACCGGTGGCGCTTCGAAGATGGAAGGCGTGGTCGAGCTGGCCGAGGAAATGCTGCAGATGCCGGTGCGCGTGGGCATCCCGCAGCACGTCACCGGGCTGGGCGAAGTGGTGGGCAACCCGGTGCATGCCACCGGCGTGGGCCTGCTGTTGATGGGCAGCCAGATCGAGCACCCGCGGCGGCCGTCGCTGCCGACCGGGCGCGCCGGAAGCATGTTCAAGAAACTCAAGACCTGGTTCCGCGGCGAATTCTGACGCCGAACCCGTAAACCCGGGCCTGGCCCGGTCGCAGTACCCGCAGTACCCGCATCACAACGCAACACCGGCAACACACAACCCACACAGCCGCAACGTCGGCATGCAGCAGGACGGCAGGACGCCCGAATGCCCATGCCAGCCAAAGCGGATACAACGAGGACACGGACATGGCGCATTTTGAACTGATCGAAAAGATGGCACCCAATGCGGTGATCAAGGTGGTTGGCGTGGGCGGCGGCGGCGGCAATGCCGTGGCGCACATGGTCAACTCGGCAGTGGATGGCGTGGAATTCATCACCGCCAACACCGACTCGCAGGCCATCAAGAATTGCGGTGCCAAGCTGCAGCTGCAGCTGGGTACCAACGTGACCAAGGGCCTGGGCGCAGGCGCGAACCCGGAAGTCGGCCGCCAGGCCGCGCTGGAAGACCGTGAGCGCATCATGGACGCCCTGCAGGGTGCGGACATGGTGTTCATCACCGCCGGCATGGGCGGCGGCACCGGCACCGGTGCTGCACCGGTGGTGGCGCAGCTGGCCAAGGAAATGGGCATCCTGACCGTGGCCGTGGTCACCAAGCCGTTCCCGTTCGAAGGCCGTCGCCGCATGCAGGTGGCGCTGAAGGGCATCGAGGAACTGAGCCAGCACTGCGACTCGCTGATCACCATCCCGAACGAGAAGCTGATCACCGTGCTGGGCCGCAACGCGACCATGATCCAGGCCTTCCGTGCCGCCAACGACGTGCTGCAGGGCGCCGTGCAGGGCATCGCCGACCTGATCGTGCGTCCGGGCCTGATCAACGTCGACTTCGCCGACGTGCGCACCGTCATGTCCGAAATGGGCCTGGCGATGATGGGTACCGGCACCGCCCGTGGCGATGACCGCGCCCAGGCCGCGGCCGAATCGGCCATCCAGAACCCGCTGCTGGACGATGTGAACCTGGCCGGTGCCAACGGCATCCTGGTCAACATCACCGCTGGCGCCGACTTCACCATGGCCGAGTTCGACGAGATCGGCCGCACCATCGACGGCTTTGCTTCGGAAGACGCCACCGTCGTGGTCGGCACCGTGCTCGACCCGGACATGCAGGACGAAGTGCGCGTGACCGTGGTTGCCACCGGCCTGAACCGCGTGTCGGCCAGCAAGACCCAGCGTCCGGGCGAACGTGCGCCGATCAAGCTGGTGCGCAACGCCACCACCGGCCAGCCGGAATTCGGCGACTTCGACAACGGCGGCGACGCCGTGTCCAAGGCCGTGGGCGGCATGGGCCTGGGCCTGCGTCGTGCCAGCAGCGACACCGCTTCCGCTTCTGCGCCGTCGGCTCCGGCCGCTTCGGCTCCGGCGGCCGCTGAACTGCCCAACGATTACCTGGACATCCCGGCGTTCCTGCGCCGCCAGGCGGACTAAGCGGGGCGGCCCGGGGTTGTCCTCCCCGGGTTGCGCCACCATGTCCTGAAAACGCGGGCGCCGGGCCAGGATGGGCCCGGCCGCCACGCTTCATGTGCGTCCCATTGGCGCGCCGGTGTGTCCTGCCTGCCTTTCAGCCGGGGTAGGGGACCGTGCGTGTTAATCTAATGTGTCACTTCCGGTCCATCCCCCATGATCCAGCAACGCACCCTCAAGAACACGATCCGCGCCACTGGCGTTGGCCTGCACAGCGGTGACAAGGTCTACATGACCCTGCGCCCGGCACCGGTCAACCATGGCATCGTGTTCCGCCGCGTGGACCTGGACCCGGTCGTGGAAGTGCCGGCCAAGGCCGAGCTGGTCACCGAAGTGACCCTGTGCACCGGCCTGACCTGCAACGACGCCAAGATCCAGACCGTCGAACACCTGATGTCGGCACTGGCCGGCCTGGGTGTGGACAACATCATCGTCGAACTGTCTTCGGCCGAGCTGCCGATCATGGACGGTTCGGCCGGCCCGTTCGTGTTCCTGCTGCAGTCGGCGGGCATCGTGGAACAGGATGCGCCCAAGCGCTTCATTCGCGTGCTGAAGACCGTGGAAGTGACCGAGGGTGACAAGGTGGCCCGCTTCACCCCCTATGAGGGCTACAAGCTGGGCTTCACCATCCAGTTCGACCACCCGATGATCCCGGCCAAGCAGTCGCGCCAGGAAATCGAGTTCTCGACGCTGGCCTATACCAAGGAAATCTCCCGCGCGCGCACCTTCGGCTTCATGCGCGACCTGGAATACATGCGTGAGCGCAACCTGGGCCTGGGCGGTTCGATGGACAACGCCATCGTGCTGGACGAGTTCCGCGTGCTCAACGAAGACGGCCTGCGCTACGCCGACGAATTCGTGCGCCACAAGATCCTCGACGCGATCGGCGACCTCTATCTGGCCGGTGGCCAGGTGCTGGGCGCCTACGAGGGCTTCAAGTCCGGCCATGCGCTCAACAACAAGCTGGTGCGGGCACTGATGGCCGACGCCACCGCCTGGGAATGGGTCAGCTTCGACTCGCCGGCCACGCCGGATCCGGTCGAGTACGCCACGCCGGCCTACGCCTGATTCCTGCAGGCTGTTGAATTTAAAGACAAAAGCGCCGCCCGGAAGGGCGGCGTTGTCGTTTCCGCAACCCACATCGCATTCAGCATGCTTGACGGCCATCAAGGCCGGTTCGAGGTCACGGTTTTGTGAACCTGTTGGATCGGAAGCCTGAATTTAACGCGGTTTTAACAACAATCTAACGACAGGCCCCCGGATGGCAGCTAGGATGCGACCCGGCCCCCGAAATGTTTCACGCCGTGGTGACACGCGCGACGGGGAGCGGAGCCGGATGCTCCGTTGTCGTCAGGACCGCTTCTTCGGCTTCGAAGGAACGTCCTGCAGGCAAGCCAAGGCGTCGCGTAGCCCTTTGTGCGTGGCGGCTGAAACTGCGTGGGGGCCATTCCGGTTGTCGATCGCTGGGGAGCGTGAGGGAGTGGTGGACGCAGTCTTGATGGTCACCCTGGTGGCCTTCAGCCCGATGGAACGGGCCGCGTCGAGCAACTGGGCCTCGGCAAGCCGCAACTTGGCATGCCAGACCGGGGATTCGACGAGAAAAACGAGGTGTTCCCCGTCCACATTGGCCAGCCGGCAACGGCTGCGCAGAGGTGGCGGCAACTGGGGGCGCAACTGACGGTCCAGCGCGTCGAGCCACAAGGCACGCCGCAGCGGGTTCCCGCTTTTGTCCGCCATCACCGCATCCAGCGCCGGTTTCGGCACTGACGCGGGGCGAACGCTGGATTTCGGCTCAGACATGAAAACTCACTGATGGCATTCAAAAAGATCGTAATCAAAACGCGTGAAGGACAGGCCAAGTCGTCGCCGATCGCGCGTTTGCGGTTCTATTTCGAGGACCGCCCCCGTGCCCTGCTGGGCAGCGTGCTCGGGGTAGGCTGCATTATCGGCCTTGCTGGCGGCATTGGCGCCAGCGCGCTGAATGATTCCCGGCTGCAGGCCAAGGTCGAGCGCCAGGATGCGGAACTGGCCAAGGTCAAGCGCGATGCGCAGACCCAGGTCAACGCACTGGCGGCCCGCCTCGGCGAGCTGCAGGCGCAGGCCACCCGCCTGAACGCCCTGGGCGAACGGCTGACCCAGATGGGCAAGCTGGAAGACGGCGAATTCGACTTCAACGAGACCCCTGGCCTCGGTGATGGCGATGCCGGCGGCCCGACCAGCGACATCCCGGTCAAGGACGTCAACGCCGACTTACAGGTGCTGGAGCAGCGCTTCGCTGCTTCAGGCCGCCAGCTGTCGGTGATGGAATCGCTGATGTTCGACCACCAGCTGCAGCAGAACGCCGTGCCCTCGCGCATGCCGATCCGCAACAGCTACGTGACCTCCGGCTTCGGCACCCGCGCCGACCCGTTCGGCCGCGGTGCCGCCACCCACAAGGGCATGGACTTCCACGCCAGGGTCGGTGACCCGGTGATGGCCGTGGCCGAGGGCGTGGTCAGCTTCGCCGGTGTGAAGGGCGGCTACGGCAACGTGGTCGACGTCGACCACGGTAATGGCTACGTCACCCGCTACGCGCACAATTCGCGCCTGGTGGTGAAGGCCGGTGACCTGGTCCGTGCGGGCCAGGAAGTGGCCAAGGCCGGTTCCACCGGCCGTTCGACCGGCGCCCACGTGCACTTCGAGGTGTGGGAGAACGGCAACGTGGTCAACCCGCGCAAGTTCCTCGGCGACGGCGGCAACACGCCGGTCGGGCGCATCAGCCGCGGTTGATCCCAGGCCTGGGGTCAGAGCCCATTCGCCATGGCGAATGGGATCCGACCCCGATCCCGCACGGGGTCGGATCCCTTCCGCAGCGCGGAAGGGCTCTGACCCCATCGCCAAAGGGTTGAAACCTCAGCCGCCCGTCCCAAGCTACAATGGGTGTTGCCATCGACAGGGCGCCAGGCGCCCTGTTTCGTTTGCGGCGGACGGATCCCAAGGGGGAGGCCGGGCGTCGTGTCCATCCAACCCGGTTCCTTCAATGATCAACAGCCTGCTTACCCGCGTATTTGGCAGTCGTAACGAACGACAGCTGCGCCAGCTCAACCGCATCGTCGCCAAGATCAATGCGCTGGAGCCGGAGATCGAGAAGCTTTCCGACGAGCAGCTTCAGGCCAAGACGCCGGAGTTCAAGCAGCGCATCGCCGACGGTGAAGCCCTGGACAAGGTGCTGCCGGAAGCCTTCGCGGTCTGCCGCGAAGCCGGCCGCCGCGTGCTGGGCATGCGCCACTACGACGTGCAGCTGATCGGCGGCATGGTGCTTCACCTGGGCAAGATCGCAGAAATGCGCACCGGTGAAGGCAAGACCCTGGTGGCGACCCTGCCGGTGTACCTCAACGCGCTGGAAGGCAAGGGCGTGCATGTGGTCACCGTGAACGACTACCTGGCCCGCCGCGACGCCGCGCAGATGGGCAAGCTGTACAACTGGCTGGGCCTGAGCGTGGGCGTGGTGTACCCGGGCATGCCGCACAGCGACAAGCGCGAAGCCTATGCCGCCGACATCACCTACGGCACCAACAACGAATTCGGTTTCGACTACCTGCGCGACAACATGGCGCTGTCCAAGGCCGACCGCTACCAGCGCGGCCTGCACTACGCCATCGTCGACGAAGTCGACTCCATCCTGATCGACGAAGCGCGTACTCCGCTGATCATCTCCGGTCCGGCCGATGACTCCCCGGAGCTGTACATCCGTGTGAACCGCGTCGTGCCGAACCTGGTCAAGCAGGAAGCGGAAGACGGCGAAGGCGACTTCTGGGTCGACGAGAAGGGCAAGCAGGTGCACCTGTCCGAAGCAGGCATGGAGCACGCCGAGCAGCTGCTGGTCGAAGCCGGCATCCTCGATGGCGAGACCGAAGGCCTGTACGCGGCGCAGAACCTGACCGTCGTGCACCACCTCAATGCCGCGCTGCGCGCGCACGCCATCTACCAGCGTGACGTGGACTACATCGTGCGCGACGGCGAAGTGGTCATCGTCGACGAATTCACCGGCCGTACCCTGGCCGGCCGCCGCTGGTCCGACGGCCTGCACCAGGCGGTGGAAGCGAAGGAAGGCGTGCCGGTCCAGCGCGAGAACCAGACGCTGGCCAGCATCACCTTCCAGAACCTGTTCCGCATGTACAAGAAGCTGTCCGGCATGACCGGTACGGCCGATACCGAAGCGTTCGAATTCCAGAGCATCTACGGCCTGGAAGTGGTGGTGATCCCGACCAACCGCCCGACCATCCGCAAGGACAGCCCGGACCAGGTCTTCCTCAACCGCAAGGGCAAGTTCAACGCGGTGCTGGCCGACATCGAAGAGTGCGCCAAGCGCGGCCAGCCGGTGCTGGTGGGTACCACCTCGATCGAAACCTCGGAAATGCTGTCCGAGCACCTGAGCAAGGCCGGCGTGAAGCACGAGGTGCTCAACGCCAAGCAGCACGACCGCGAAGCGACCATTGTCGCCAATGCCGGTCGTCCGGCCGCCGTGACCATCGCCACCAACATGGCCGGTCGTGGTACCGACATCGTGCTGGGTGGTTCGCTGGAAGCCGAGATCCACGCCCTGGGCGAGGACGCGACCGACGAGCAGAAGGCCGCGGTCAAGGCCGAATGGCAGAAGCGCCACGATGCGGTGAAGGCTGCTGGCGGCCTGCACATCGTCGGTACCGAGCGCCACGAGTCGCGCCGTATCGACAACCAGCTACGTGGCCGTTCGGGCCGCCAGGGTGACCCGGGTTCGTCGCGCTTCTACCTGTCGCTGGAAGACAACCTGATGCGCATCTTCGCCTCCGACTGGGTGCAGAAGGCCATGCGCATGATGGGCATGAAGGAAGACGACGTCATCGAGGACCGCCTGGTCAGCCGCCAGATCGAAAAGGCGCAGCGCAAGGTCGAGGCCCACAACTTCGACATCCGCAAGAACCTGCTGGACTTCGACGACGTCAACAATGACCAGCGCAAGGTGATCTACGCCCAGCGCGACGAGCTGCTGGATGCCGAGTCGGTGAAGGCCAACGTCGATGGCATCCGCGATGACGTGATCTTCGATGTGGTCGCCCGCTTCGTGCCGCCGAACTCGATCGACGAGCAGTGGGACCTGCGCGGCCTGGAAGCGACCCTGGAGTCGGACTTCGGCCTGCAGATGTCGCTGACCGGCCTGGTCAAGGAACACGAGGAACTGGACGCCGAGGCGATTGCCGCCAAGGTGCAGGAACGCGTGAACCAGCACTTCGCCGAGAAGGAAGCCGGCGTGGGCGAAGAGACCATGCGTGCGCTGGAGAAGCACGTGATGCTGACCGTGCTGGACCAGAGCTGGAAGGAGCACCTGGCCCGCATGGATTACCTGCGCCAGGGTATCTACCTGCGTGGTTATGCGCAGAAGCAGCCGAAGCAGGAATACAAGAAGGAAGCCTTCGAGCTGTTCTCGGACATGCTGGAAAACGTCAAGCGCGAAGTGGTGACCCTGCTGTCGCGCGTGCGCATCCGCAGCGACGAGGAAGTGCAGGCGCTGGAAGCGGCCGAGCGCCAGCAGGTGGAAGCCCGCCTGCGCCAGTCGCAGTTCCAGCACCAGGACATGGGTGGCTACAGCGCCGACGAGGAAGCCGCGCAGGTACAGGCCGCCCAGCAGGGCGTGGCGCAGCTGCAGCGCGACGAGCCGAAGATCGGCCGCAATGATCCGTGCCCGTGCGGCAGTGGCAAGAAGTACAAGCACTGCCACGGCCAGCTGAGCTGATCCCGAAGAGCCCCGCGAAAGCGGGGCTTTTCTTTTGCGGCGCATGATCCTGGCCAGATCCGAGATTGCGCGGGCCGCCCTGTTCTGGGCATGCTTCCCCCATGCCTTCCCCCACCCGATCGATCCATGTCGTGGCCGCCGTCATCACCGACGCGCGTGGCCGCGTGCTGCTCAACCGCCGAACCGAGAACCGCGACATGGCCGGCCTGTGGGAGTTCCCGGGCGGCAAGCGCGAATCCGGGGAGACCTCCGAACAGGCGCTGGTGCGCGAGCTGCGCGAAGAACTGGGCATCGAGGCCGATGTCGGCGAGTGGCTGATGGACGTGCCGCAGCGCTACCCGGACAAGCACCTGACCCTGGAAGTGCGCCATGTGCGCAGCTGGAAGGGCACGCCACGCGGGCGCGAGGGCCAGGCGATCACCTGGGTGGCACCGGACAAGCTGGGCCGCTATTCGATGCCGCCGGCTGATCTGCCGGTGGTGGCCGCCCTGCGCCAGCCCGACCGCTACCTGATCACCCCGGCGCCTGCCGACAATGATGGCGGCGTGCAGCACTGGCATGAGCAGCTGCAGCGTGCGGTAGCGGGTGGCCAGCAGCGCATCCAGCTGCGCCTGCCGCCGGCGCATCCGCAGCGGCAGGCGATGGTCGAGCAGGCTGTGCGTGTGCATCGCCGCAGCGGCGTGCAGTGGCTGCTCAACCGCGATATCGAACTGGCGCGTGCGTTGGGCGTGGGCGTACACCTGGGCAGCGAACAGCTGCTGGAACTGTCGCAGCGTCCACTCCCCGGTGGCCAGCTGGTGGCCGCATCCTGCCACGACCTGCAGCAGCTGCAGGCCGCACAGCAGCTGGGCTGCGACTTCGCGGTGCTTGGCCCGGTGCAGGCCACCGCCAGCCATCCCGATGCCTCGCCGCTGGGTTGGGATGCCTTTGCCGAACTGCGCGCGCAGGTATCGCTGCCGATCTACGCCCTGGGCGGCATGGGCAGCGGCCACATCACCGAAGCACGTCGCCACGGCGCGCAGGGCATCGCCGCCATTCGTGGGTTGTGGCCGGCGTGAACCGGCACGCGGGGTCGGATCCCTGCGCAGCAGGGCTCTGACCCCATCGCGGCAATCCGGGGTCAGAGCCCTTTCCACTGGAAAGGGATCCGACCCCTCCCGATCACAACGTGATCCAGAAACACCCGTACTGCCGCCGCAATCCCAGCACCGTCGAGGCGCGCGCAACGCTGCCCGGCAACGTCTGCTCCAGGCGCAGGCCGACCGGATGCCGCGCGGCCGGCGGCTCAGGGTCGGACCCCTGCGCAGCAGGGCTCTGACCCTCCTCCGGCACTGCGATCTGGTCCTGCCGCGGATACACCGGCACCACGTCCACCAGCGGCCGCCGTGCCAGCGATTCCAGTTGGCCAAGGATGCGCTGCGCCCCCGCGTCGGACACCGCACCCCACAGGTACAGCGAAGAGAGCCGGTTCACATCGTTGCTGAGGATGCCGTTGCGCAATGCGTCCACGAGCTCGCTCAGCCGGCGTGGGCAGCGCGCACCCAATGTGTCGCGCGGTGCGGTGTTGCCGGTGGGGGCGGGCGGCGGCAGCCGTGACCGTGCGCCCACGCTGTCACAGGGGCGGTCGGTGTAGACGCTCTGGCCCTGCACATCGGTGCAGCGGTTCAGGCGCGGGGACTGCGCATGGGCAACAGGGGCCATCGCGCACAGCGGCAACAGCACCAGCAGGAGGGAAAGGCGGATCATCCAGAAAGGGTAGCGCTGATCAGGTCCGCATGGCGTGCTTTCAGCCCCGCAGCAGTTTCAGCACTGAAGTGGTCGGCTTGGCCAAGTTCAAGGTGTAGAAATGCAGGCCGGGTGCGCCGCCTTCGATCAGGCGCTGGCACAGCCGGGCCACCACTTCGGTGCCGAACGCACGCACCGATTCGGCGTCATCACCGTAGGCCTGCATCTTGCGGCTGATCCAGCGCGGAATCTCCGCGCCGCATTGTTCTGAGAAGCGACGCAGCTGGCTGAAGTTGGCGATCGGCATGATGCCGGGGGTGATCGGTACCTGCACGCCCAGCCGGCGCACTTCGTCGACGAAATGGAAGTACGCGTCCGGGTTGAAGAAGTACTGGGTGATCGCCGCATCGGCGCCGGCATCGATCTTGGCTTTGAAGTGCTTCAGGTCGGCCAGCGCATCGCTCGCCTGCGGGTGCGTCTCCGGATACGCGCCCACTTCGATGTGGAACGCATCGCCGTGCTCGGCGCGGATGAAGGCGATCAGCTCGGCGGCATAACGCATGTCGCCGGGGAAGCCCATGCCCGAGGGCAGGTCACCGCGCAGCGCGACCAGGCGACGGCAGCCGATGGCGCGGTACAGCTTGAGCAGCTCGCGGATTTCCTGGCGGGTGCCGCCGACACAGGACAGGTGCGGCGCGGCATCGAAGCCGTGATGCTGGTTGAGGTGGCGCACGGTCTCGGAGGTATAGCTCAGGGTTGAGCCACCGGCGCCGAAGGTACACGACACGTATTGGGGATCGTAGTCCTTCAACTTGGCCGCGGCACGGTCCAGCTGGCTGCGCTGTTCGTCGGTCTTGGGCGGATAGAACTCGAAGCTGATGGCGGTCATGGCGCGGGCGGCGGCGGTTGGTGCGGAGCAGTATATCTCTCCATCAAGATGGATGTTTTATGGTCGCGTGAGGGCCCGCCAGCCCCAGCCTGCGACCGTTCGCCCCGCCGTTCGGCCGCTGCTCCGAAATCGCAACCGGTATGCATCGACCGGGCCCACGCTGTTCCCATCCCGGCAACACCCACCCGATGAAGGAGCAGACGATGAAGATCTTCCTGGCACTCTGGTACGCAATGAAGGCGCTGGCCCGGTTGGCGATGATCGGCATGGCGATGGCCGTGCTTGGCTCCGGTTCGGCCCATGCGGCGGCCGCCACAGGCACCGGCAAGGTGCAGGTCGAGGTGGTCGGCAAGGGCCGTCCGCTGCTGATGATTCCCGGTCTCAACAGCAGCGCCGAGGTCTGGCGCGAGACCTGCCTGGCGCTGAAGGACGTGCAGTGCCATCTGGCGCAGCTGCCGGGCTTTGCCGGCGCCACGCCCGCCGACCCGCGCCCGGCCGACTTCCTGCCGGCGATGCGTGGGCAGCTGCTGGCCTACCTGCATGACCGGCAGCTGGGCCCGGTGGTGGTGGTCGGGCACAGCCTGGGCGGCCTGCTGGGCCTGCAGATGGCGCAGGCCCAGCCGAAGGCGGTCAGCGCCCTGGTGGTGGTTGATGCATTGCCGTTCCTACCGGCGGCGCGCGACCCGAACGCCACCGCGAACAGCGTGCGGCCGATGGCCGACCAGCTGCGCAAGGGCATGCTCGCCGCCGACGCCGCGCAATGGCAGGCACAGTTGAAGGCGGGCCTGCCGGGCATGACCCGCGATCCGCAGCGGCAGGCCGAGCTGGGCGGCTGGGGCGAGAGCAGTGATCGCCAGACCACCGCCGACGCCATGCACGCGGTGATGACCACCGACCTGCGTGACAGCATCGCCTCGATCAGCGCGCCGACGCTGGTGCTGGGCAGCTGGGCCGGCTACCAGCCGATGGGGGGTACCGAGGAAAGCACCCGCGCCGTATTCCAGGCCCAGTACGCGAAACTGCAGGGCGTGCAGGTCGCGATGAGCGCGCAGGGGTTCCACTTCCTGATGTGGGATGATCCGCGCTGGCTGCAGGAGCAGGTGCAGGCCTTCCTCGACCGCCACCCCTGAGTTTCAACACGTCTCGGAATGGACATGCGGGATTCCTCTTCGTCGGTACGCTTCTGGCTGCTCAATGCACTGGTGTGGGCGCTCTACGGCGCTGCGGGCCTTGGCTTGCGGCATGCCTATCTCGCCGACGCCGGAAGTGCCGGTGTACTGATCACGGTCGGCCTGGCGGTGACCCTGTTCGGGTGCAGCGGCGGCATCCGCGCCTTGGCCCTGCGCGCCGGCTGGTGGTCGCGCGGTACCGTCGGGTTGCTGCTGCGACTGGCGCTGTCAGTGGCCGTGGGGGCCGCGCTGGCGCAGGCGTTGGTGAACATCGCGCTGCACGCAGCGCTGGCTTGGGGATGGGTAGGCATCGGGCGCCAGGTGGCCGACTTCAGCCCCAAGGCGCTGCTGCTCTACTGGTACACCACGGCGGTGATGCTGGCACTGTGGACCGCACTCTGGGCGAGCCTGCACAGCCTTCGCCGCATTCGCGGTGCCGAACTGGCGCGCCTGCGTGCCGAAGCCGAACGCAGTGCGCTGGAACGTGATGCGCTGCGTGCGCGGCTCAATCCGCACTTCATGTTCAATGCGCTGAACAATCTGCGCGCGCTGATCCTGGAGGATCCCGAACGCGCGCGCGACATGGTCACGCGGTTGTCGCGGACGCTGCGCCAGGCGCTGGCGCACAATCGCAGCGAGCAGGTCACGCTGGCCGAAGAACTGGCGGTGGTGGATGACTATCTGGCGATCGAGGGCATCCACTTCGAGCAGCGCCTGCAGGTAGCTCGGCACATCGATGCCGACGCCCTGCAGGCGCAGTTGCCGGCGATGGCGCTGCAGTTGCTGGTGGAAAATGCGATCAAGCACGGCATCGCCAGTCGTCCCGGCGGTGGCGGGATAGAGATCCGGGCCACGTTGGACGACGACGTGTTGCGCCTTCAGGTGGACAACCCGCTGGGCAACGCCAGCGAGCCCACCCACGGGCATGGTGTGGGTCTGGCCTATCTGCGTGCGCAGCTCGGTTCGCGTGGCCGTTTCACCCTGCAGCCGGTCGGCGACCGCATGCAGGCCCTGCTGGAGATTCCGCAATGAGTCGCGTACTGCGCGTGTTGATCGTCGATGATGCACGGTTGGCGCGGCAGGAGCTTCGCACGCTGTTGTCGGCGTTGCCCTGGGTGCAGTGCGTGGGCGAAGCCGACGATGTGCCCGCCGCGCGCGAGGCGATCGCCACGCTGGCGCCGGACCTGGTGCTGCTGGACGTGCAGATGCCCTCCGGCAGCGGTTTCGATGTGCTGGACGGTCTGGAAACGGTGCCGGCGGTGGTGTTCGTCACCGCTTACGACACCTATGCCGTGCGCGCGTTCCAGGCCAACGCGCTGGACTACCTGGTGAAGCCGGTGGAGGCGCCGCGGTTGCTCGAGGCGCTGGAGCGGGCACGTCAGCGCGAAGTGGCTTCAGCCGAGGCGCCAGAGTCGCGCGGCACGCTGGGCGCGCAGGACCAGGTGTTCGTGCGCGAGGGCGAACGCTGCTGGTTCGTCGCGGTCTCTGAGATCCGCCGGCTGGTGGTGGATGGCAACTACACGCGGCTGTGGTTCCGTGACCAGAACGCCTTGCTGACCCGCAGCCTGAGCGCGCTGGAAGCACGCCTGCCGCAGGATCTGTTCTTCCGTGCCAACCGCAACACCCTGGTCAACCTGCGCCGCATCCGTGGCGTAACGCCAAGCATTGCCGATGGCTACGACCTGACGCTGGACGACGGCAGTGAAGTGGACGTGTCGCGGCGGCAGGCGCGGGAACTGCGCGAGCGGATGGCGTTGTAGCGGTCGCTACAGCTCGGCGCTGACCGGGCTGGTGAGGAAGCCCCACAGCAGGCGTGCCATCACTGCTGGAGAACGCGCCTGCGAACGCGCATACACCAGCAACGCATCCAGCCGCGGGCGGTCGTAGAGATGGCCGGCCAGCAGCACCGCGTGGATGCGACGGGTGTTTGCGCTGTCCTGCAGCGGGTCGCCATCGAGGAGGACCAGATCGGCGGCCTTGCCGACCTCGACGCTGCCATGTGATGCCTGCAGCTGCAGATGGCGCGCGGCCTGCAGCGTGGCGGCACGCAGTACGTCGGCCCGGCTCATGCCGGCATGCCGCAGCCACTGCAGTTCATCGTGGTAGCGGAAGCCGCCCAGTCCGGTATCGGTGCCGACCAGCACGGTGACGCCGGCACGATGCGCGGCGCCGGTGAGCGCCAAGCCATGCGCGAAGTAGGCCTTCAGCGCGTCTTCGCCGCGCAACCCGGGGTAGCGACTTGCGGTTGCCTCCAGGTCGTCACGCCAGGCCCAGCGTGACAGTGGATCCAGGTAGGCCAGGCGTGGATCGTTGATGAAGGCGGGATCGCGTGCGCGCGCATCCTCCTCCCGGGTGACATGGGTCGGCACGAATGCTGCGCCGCTGGCCTGCATCAGGCCGAACGCTTCGTCGCAGAGCGCGGGCTGATGACCACTGACCATCCGTTCGGCCAGAGCGGTCGGGTCTTCGCCGTCGAGGGTGCCACCACGCCAGGCGGCTGCATGGTCGAAGCAATGCCGCACGAACAGATGGGCATGTTCGAAGCTGCGCTGGCCTGCCTGTACCGCGTCTTCCAGAGGCACCGCCCTTGGCAGGTGACCAACCAGTGGACGGTGAAGCTGCCGTGCTTCGGTGGCCAGCCGCTGGTAGGTATCCGCACGCAGCCGGTTGTAGACCTTCAGCGCGTGGACACCACGCGCGCTGTACGTGCGTGCCCGCAACGCGGCAGCCTCCGGCGAGAGCGACGGGTCCTCGAAATAGAAGCTGGCGACCTGTACGAAGCGTGGTGCGGCCTGTTGCCCTGCGATGGCCTGCCCGGTCCAGCGGCGCTTGTCGGCCACGCAGGCGATCAGCGGGTCGGTAGCCTGCGGGCAGTCCATCATGTCGCGGGTGCCGGTAATGCCATTGGCCAGCATCAGCGGGAACTGCAGTTGCGGTGACAGCTGCAGTGCATGGGTATGCATGTCCCAGAAGCCCGGCACCAGCCAGCGGCCGCCGGCATCGAGGATAGGCAGCGTCGTGTCGTGTGCATCATTGCCGATGGCGGTGATGATGCCGTTGCGCAGGGTGACGCTGGTCGGCTCGCCGGCAATGCCGTTGTGCACGTCCACCACCCGTACGTTGACGATCACGCGGCTGTTGCCGGGTTCGGGTAGCGGCGGTGCCGACAGTGGCCAGAGCAGGGCAGAGGCGAACAGCAATGGCGGCGCCAGCAGGAGGATGGCCAGTACGATCGGCCACCGCCGACGGCGGGCGGAACGGGGCAACGCGCGTGCTGCATCCATGAGCCGGCGATCCTTGTAATGGGTCGTCCGCAGGGTGCTGCAAGCTGGACGCGGGCGCCAGTGACCATCGGCATCCGGCCCGGCCTGCCTCCGTGGCGGTTACCCTGTGCGGTGGAACCCCTGATCACGCCCTGCCATGTCCATCGTCCTCACCGACTTCGCCCGTCCCCGCCTGTTCCCGCGCGTGCCGCGCGGCAACACCATCCAGGACTGCACTGCCGAGCAGTTCGAAGCCCACCTCAACGCGCATGCGCCGCTGAAGGTGCTCGATGGCTACGCACCCTTCTGCAAGCTGTTCGTCTACGAGAACTGGACCAGCACGCGCTGCCTGACGGTGCCGATCACCGAGGCCAACCGCCACCAGCTGCGCAGTGGCTACGAGGCGCGCAATCGTGACGAGCTGCCGGTGCTGGTGCGCTGGTTCGAAGGCGTGGAGTCCCCGCGTGCAAACTATCTGGTGGTGATCCTGTACAGCGCCGAGCAGCTGGCGAAGGAAGGTTCACCGATCGAAGCCGACTGGGGCATTGTCGGCTGCATCTACACCGCGGAACCGGAAGAAGTGCCGATGGCGCCGATCACGATGATGCGCAATGCGCTGGGGGTGGAGGAGGGCGGATCCGGCGTGCCGCTGGACCGCGAGGCCTACCGGCGCTCGGTCGCGTTCTGGGAGAGCAACGCCAACTGGCGGCCGTGATTGCGGGGGATGCACATCCACGCGGAGGGTCAGTAGAGCCACGCCATGCGTGGCTGCTTCACCGGCCGCTGGTCTTCCACTCCCACCACGGGTAGTGATACTCGCGGTCGATGGCCTGCCAGTGCTGGCCGCACTGGGTGCAGGCAACGGTATGGCAATCGCCCCAACCATCCTCGGCCTCCTGCAACGAGATCAGCTGCACCTGCCCTTGTTCGATCAGGCGACGCGGATCGAAGAACGGGTAGCCGGGATTGAGCACACACAGGCAGCCCTCGCGTGCCTGCCAGTAGCGCAATCGTTGCAGCGCGGCCTTGAGGTGGGCCTGGTTGCTGATCAGCATGCCGCCGAGCGCGATGCCTTGGCAGTGCTGTTCGATCAGGTCCGTATGCGCGGCCAATGCATCCAGCGAGGACGCGGTGAACAGCCGTGCGACCGTACGGGCGGCATCGGTGATGCGCTTGCCGTCGCGCGACAGCAGGTCCTGCAGCAACACGTCAGCCTGGGCATCCTCAAGCCGGAGCGACGGCGTTGCGGACCACGGCCAGCGCATCAACGCACCTTTCCGATTGCCGCGTAGTGGCCGGCGGTCAGCCGCAGCAGATCGGTGGGTGCCAGTTCGACTTCCAACCCACGGCGTCCGGCGCTGACATGCAGTGCGGGCAGCGCTTCGGCACTGGCATCCAGGAACGTGCGCAGGCGCTTCTTCTGCCCGAGTGGGCTGATGCCACCGACCAGGTAACCGGTCGCGCGCTGTGCGGCATCGGCGGCGGCCATCTCGCACTTCTTGCAGCCGGCCGCTTCGGCCAATGCCTTCAGGTCCAGCTGACCGGCTACCGGCACGATCGCCACCAGCAGTTCGTGCGCCTCGGTGCTGGCCAGCAGGGTCTTGAACACCTGGGCCGGGTCGAGGCCGAGCTTGTCGACGGCTTCGCCGCCATACGATTCGGCGTGGGCGTCGTGCACATAGCTGCGCACGGTGTGGGCGATCTTCTCGCGCTTGAGGAGGTTGATGGCCGGGGTCATGGGGGCATCGTAGCGCGTGCGGAACGCGGTGCCTTGACCGAGGCTACTGGGTGGATGGGTGATATGCGGTGGCACGCCAACGCAGAACGGGCGCCCGAAGGCGCCCGTTCCGTGTGCATCCGTTGCTGGGGTCAGAGCCCTTTCCTGCTGAAAGGGATCCGACCCCGGCACGATCAGTAGCGGTAGTGGTCCGGCTTGAACGGGCCTTCCACCGGCACGCCGATGTAGTCGGCCTGTTCCTGGCTCAGGGTGGTCAGCTTCACGCCGATCTTTTCCAGGTGCAGGCGGGCCACTTCTTCGTCCAGCTTCTTCGGCAGCAGGTAGACCTTCTTCTCGTAGCTGTCCTTGTTCGCCCACAGGTCGATCTGTGCCAGGGTCTGGTTGGCGAAGCTGTTGGACATCACGAAGCTCGGGTGGCCGGTGGCGCAGCCCAGGTTCACCAGGCGGCCTTCGGCCAGCAGGAAGATCGCATTGCCGTTCGGAAAGATGTACTTGTCCACCTGCGGCTTGATGTTGACGTGCTTGATGCCGGTGAACGACACCAGCGCATCGACCTGGATCTCGTTGTCGAAGTGGCCGATGTTGCAGACGATGGCCTGGTCCTTCATCGCGCTGAGGTGCTCGATGCGGATGATGTCCTTGTTGCCGGTGGTGGTGACGTACAGGTCGGCACGGCCCAGGGTCGATTCGATGGTGTTGACTTCATAGCCTTCCATCGCCGCCTGCAGGGCGCAGATCGGGTCGATCTCGGTGACGATCACGCGCGCGCCATAGGCACGCAGCGAGGCGGCGCAGCCCTTGCCCACGTCACCGTAGCCGCAGACCACGGCCACCTTGCCGGCCAGCATCACGTCCATCGCGCGCTTCAGGCCGTCGGCCAGCGACTCGCGGCAGCCGTACAGGTTGTCGAACTTGCTCTTGGTGACCGAGTCGTTGACGTTGATCGCCGGGATCAGCAGGGTGCCGGTCTGGGCCAGCTGGTACAGGCGGTGCACGCCGGTGGTGGTCTCTTCGGAGACGCCCTTCCAGTCCTTGACCACGCGGCCCCAGTAACCCGGGCGTTCCTTGGCGACGCGCTTGAGCAGGTTCTTGATGACCTGTTCTTCGTGCGAGGACGATGCGGTGTTGACCCAGTCGCTGCCGTTTTCCAGCTCGTAGCCCTTGTGGATCAGCAGGGTCACGTCACCGCCGTCGTCGACCACCAGCTCCGGGCCGGTCAGGGTGCCGTCGGCCAGGGTGAAGGTCAGCGCGTCCAGGGTGCAGTCCCAGTACTCTTCCAGGGTCTCGCCCTTCCAGGCGAAAACCGGCGTGCCGGTGGCGGCGATGGCCGCGGCAGCGTGGTCCTGGGTCGAGAAGATGTTGCACGAGGCCCAGCGCACGTCGGCGCCGATGTCCTTCAGGGTCTCGATCAGCACGGCGGTCTGGATGGTCATGTGCAGCGAGCCGGTCACGCGCACGCCCTTCAGCGGCAGGCTGGCGGCGTGCTTGCGACGGATCGACATCAGGCCCGGCATTTCGTGCTCGGCGATGTCCAGTTCCTTGCGGCCCCAGTCGGCCAGCGTGATGTCGCGGATCTTGTAATCACCTTCGGTGGAGAAGGTCTTGGCAACAGCGTTCATTCGTGTGCTCCGGTTGTGGGCGAGCGGATGCTCGCATCTAGCCGGGCGCCGTTGTTACAAAGCCACCTTACCGAGCCTGGCCGGGCCTCGTGGGATCCGGTCGCAGCGCCCCTCGGCAGGGGAGAACCCCCATTATATCGCGGCCCCAGCGTGACATCGGCATGACCCAACCATCGGCAGATGGGGCCACGTGCACGGCCTGTTAAGGTCGGTGTTTTCACGCATCACACAGGTGGAACGATGAGCATGCACGCGCGCCGCACACGGCGCTGGACCGGCCTGGTCCTGTCGATGGGGCTGCTGGCGGTGGCCCCGCTGGCCTGGGCGGCCGCCTCGCAGCCAGCTACGGCGCAGGCGCAGGGCGTCAATGGCTACGAACTGCCATCGGCCGCACTGCAGGCGGTGGTCGACGCCCCGCGCGCGCCGTCGCTGTTCCTGTCGCCGCGCCGCGACGTGGCCGCGATGATGCAGATGCCGTCGCTGCCGTCGATCCAGGTGGTGGCGCAGCCGGAACTGAAGCTGGCCGGCCTGCGCATCAACCCGCGCACGTTCTCCGACAGCCGCTTCAGCTTCGGCGAGAAGCTGTGGCTGATGAACGTGGCCGATGGCAAGGAACGGCAGATCAGTGGCCTGCCGGCCACGCTGTCGATCGCCAGTGTGATGTGGTCGCCGGACCAGAAGTGGCTGGCCTTCAACCAGGTCGACGCCGCCAGCGGGGCCAATGAACTGTGGCTGGTGGATGTGGCCGGTAGCAGTGCGCGCCGCCTGGTCGCCGGCCTGAACACGGTGATCGGCAGCGGCTACCAGTGGCTGCCGGACAGCCGCGGACTGGTGGTGTTCACCCGCCCGGCCAACCTGGGCGCGGCGCCGGCCGCCGACGGCATCCCGACCGGCCCGGCCGTGCAGCAGACCAGCCAGGGCGGCGGCGTGGTGTCGATCCGCACCTACCAGGACCTGCTGAAGAACGAGGCCGACGCGCGTCAGTTCGATTACTACGCCACCACCCAGCCGATGGAAGTCACTCTGGATGGCAAGACCCGCGCGATCGGCGCAGCCGGCATCTTCATGGGCTTCTCGGTGTCGCCGGATGGCCGCTTCGTGCTGCGCCAGCCGGTGCAGCGCCCGTACTCCTACGTGGTGCCGGTGGACAGCTTCCCGCGCCGCATTGAAGTGATCGACCGTGCCAGCGGCAAGCTGGTGCACACCGTGGCCGTGCGCCCGCTGGTGGAAGGCCTGCCAACCGGCAACGATGCCGAAGTAACCGGCGTGCGTGACATCCGCTGGCGCGGCGATGCCGATGCCACCCTGGTCTGGGCTGAAGCGCAGGACGGCGGCGACCCGAACAAGGAGGCCAAGGTGCGCGATGCGGTGCTGATGCAGGCCGCGCCGTTCGACAAGCCGCCGTTGACCCTGGCCCAGCTCGGCAGCCGCCTGGCCAGCATCAGCTGGGGCCGTGGCGACCTGGCCCTGCTGACCGAATCGTGGTGGAAGACCCGCAAGACCAGGACCTGGCTGATCGCCCCGGACAACGCCAGCGCCGAACCGCGCCTGCTGTGGGACCGCGATGCGCAGGACCGCTATGCCGACCCGGGTCGGGCGCTGCTGGCCAGCGACGAGCGCGGCCGCTCGCTGCTGCAGACCAGCCCGGATGGCAGCAGCCTGTACCTGGCCGGTGCCGGTGCTTCGCCGGAGGGTGACCGCCCGTTCGTCGACCGCTTCGACATTGCCAGTGGCAAGGCCACCCGCCTGTTCCACTCGCAGGCGCCGAGCTACTCGCTGCCGGTGGCGCTGCTGGACGACCAGGGCAGCTCGCTGCTGCTGAGCCGTGAGAGCCCGGACGAGCCGGCCAATTTCTACGTGCAGTCGCTGGCCGATGCCAGCACCGCGCCGCGCGCACTGACCCATTTCGCCCATCCGCTGCCGCAGCTGAAGGGCGTGCAGAAGGAGCAGATCCGCTACAAGCGCAAGGACGGCGTCGACCTGACCGCGACCCTGCTGCTGCCTCCGGGTTACGACCCCAAGCGCGACGGGCCGCGGCCGCTGCTGATGTGGGCCTACCCGGGCGAGTTCAAGAGCGCGGCCGCGGCCAGCCAGGTGACCGATTCGCCGTATCGCTTCAACGCGGTCAGCTATTGGGGCCCGCAGGCGTTCCTGGCCAAGGGCTACGTGGTGCTGGCCAGCCCGTCGATGCCGATCATCGGCGAGGGCGACAAGGAGCCGAACGACACCTACATCGAACAGCTGGTGGCCAATGCACAGGCGGCGGTGGATGAAGTGGTGCGCCGTGGCGTGACCGATCGCGAGCGCATCGCCATCGGTGGCCATTCCTACGGTGCGTTCATGACCGCCAACCTGCTGGCGCACACGCGCCTGTTCAAGGCCGGCATCGCGCGCAGTGGCGCCTACAACCGCACGCTCACTCCGTTCGGTTTCCAGGCCGAGGAACGCAACTACTGGCAGGCGCAGGATGTCTACCAGAAGATGGCCCCGTTCAACTACGCCGACAAGATCAAGGATCCGATCCTTTTCATCCACGGCGTGGACGACAACAACTCCGGCACCTTCCCGATCCAGAGCGAGCGCATGTTTGCCGCGGTGAAGGGCCTGGGTGGCACCGCGCGGCTGGTGATGCTGCCCAACGAATCGCACGCCTACCGCGCACGCGAATCGATCATGACGATGCTGGCCGAAAGCGAGCGCTGGCTGGAGCAGACCATCGGCCCGGCCGAGCAGGGCACGGCTAAGAAGAAGCGCTGATACCTGCATGAGGGCGGCCCCTGCAACGGGGGCCGCCTGTGCGGCTGCGCCGCCGCACGAGCATGGGCTCGGGCGCTACACGGGGTCACGCGCCATGATGGTTGTAGAGCCGAGCCCATGCTCGGCTGCGTCTGCCGTGGATACGTGCAGATGAAACCATTTTTGCATCGCAGCACGAGGCCCGATCTGGGATAGGCTTGGGGTCAGGATCCGTTGACCGAGGCCCGTGCGTCGCCGATGAACGAGTACCGCAGCAGCATCGAATTCGCTTCCCCCGATCTTCCCCTTCGCGATGACGTGCGCCGGCTTGGCGCGCTGGTCGGTGACCTGTTGGTCGAACAGGTGTCGGCCGCGTTTCTTGATGACGTCGAGGACGTGCGCACCCGCGCCATCGCCCGCCGCGAGAACCAGGCGCCGCTGTCCGAACTGGCGGAAGGCCTGGCCGGGCGCACTCCTCAGCAGGCCGAGACCATGGTGCGTGCATTCAGCACCTACTTCCAGGTGGTCAACATCGCCGAGCGCGTGCATCGCATCCGCCGCCGCCGCGACTACCAGCGTGCCGGTACCGCAGGGGCACAGCCCGATGGCCTGCAGGATGCGCTGCAGCACCTGAAGGCGCAGGGCGTGGGACTGGACGAGCTGGCGCAATGGTTGCCGCGCATCGACATCGAACCGGTGTTCACCGCGCACCCGACCGAAGCGGTGCGCCGCGCGCTGCTGGAGAAAGAGCAGTTGATGGTGGCCAGCCTGGTCGACAACCTCGACGGCCAGCGCACGCCGGGTGAGGCCGCCGCCGATGCCGCGCGCTTCCGCATGGCGCTGACCGCCTCGTGGCAGACCACTGATTCCTCGCCGGTGCGGCCCACCGTCGACGACGAACGCGAGCACGTCGGGTTCTATCTGGTGCAGGTGCTGTACCGGGTGATCCCGGTGCTGTACGAATCGCTGCAGCAGGCGCTGCGCGATACCTATGGGGAAGAACTGCCGTTGCCGCGCCTGCTGCGTTTCGGTACGTGGGTGGGCGGCGACATGGACGGCAATCCGAATGTGGATGCCCACACCATCCGCAACACGCTGGATGCGCAGCGGCAGGCCGTGCTGGGGCGCTACCAGAAGGAACTGCTGCAGCTGGCCAGCCTGCTCAGCCAGTCCACCGAGCGGGTGGGTGTCAGTGATGCGCTGCAGGCACGCGTGACGCATTACCAGCAGCTGCTGCCGCAGGTGCAGTCGCGGCCACGCCATGCCGACATGCCGTACCGCCTGCTCAACGACCGCATGCGCGCGCGCCTTCAGGCCACGCTGGATGATGGCGAAGGCAACTACGCTGGCCCGGACGAGCTGATCGAGGATCTGCAGCTGATCCTCGACAGCTTGCGTGCGAACCGTGGCGAACATGCCGGCGGCTTCGCCGTGCAGCGCCTGCTGTGGCGGGTGAAGACCTTCGGCTTCCATCTGGCACGGCTGGATGTGCGCCAGGAGTCGAGCGTGCATGCGCGCGCGCTTGCCGCCGTGCTGGGCGGCGAGGAGGCCTGGCAGGCGCTGGATGCGGTGGGCCGTGCGCGGCTGCTGGGCCCGCATGCCAGCGGTGAAGCGGCATTGCCCAACGGCGGCGACGAGGGCAACCAGCGGCTGGATGCGGTGTTCGCCGCACTGGCCGATGCCCGTGCGCGGCATGGTGGGGACGCATTGGGCAGCTACATCATCTCGATGGCACACGACCGCAGCGATGTATTGGCCGTGCTTGCGCTGGCACGCCGTGGCGGCCTGGTGGAAGAGAGTGGGGCGGTGCCGTTGGACATCGCCCCACTGTTCGAGACCGTGGATGACCTCAAGCGCGGCACCGCGACCCTGCGTGACCTGCTGGCCGACCCGATCTATCGCGCGCACCTGCAAGCACGCGACGAAGTGCAGATGGTGATGCTGGGCTATTCGGACAGCAGCAAGGATGGTGGCATTGCCGCTTCGCGCTGGGGCCTGCAGCGTGCGCAGGTGGAACTGCTGGAGGTGGCGGCCGAAGCTGGCATCCGATTGACCTTCTTCCATGGCCGTGGCGGCTCGATCAGCCGTGGTGGTGGCAAGACCACGCACGCGGTCGATGCATCGCCGCGCGGCAGCATCGATGGTCGCCTGCGGGTGACCGAACAGGGCGAGGTGATCCACCGCAAGTACGGTATCCGTGCGCTGGCCCTGCGCTCGCTGGAACAGGCCACCGGTGCAGTGCTGCGCGCCAGCCTTCGCCCGCGTGCCGCCGAGCCGCGCGAGGATGAGTGGCGACCGGTGATGGACGTGGTGGCTGCGGCCAGCAGCGAGGTCTACCGTGGCTTCGTCGGCCAGGCCGGCTTCATGGACTACTTCCGCACCGCCACGCCGATTGATGTGATCGAGCGGATGACACTGGGCTCGCGGCCGTCGCGCCGGCTCGGCCAGGACGCGGCGCTGGGCAACCTGCGCGCGATTCCCTGGGTATTTGCCTGGAGCCAGGCGCGCGCGGTCATCCCCGGCTGGTACGGCGTGGGCAGTGGCCTGCAGGCGGCGGTTGATGCCGGCCACGAACAGACCCTGCGCGATATGGCGCGTGACTGGCCGTTCTTCCGCACGTTCCTGGACGACATCGCGATGGTGCTGTCCAAGGGTGATATCACCATTGCCGAGCAGTTCTCGCTGTTGTCGGGTGAACTGCACGGGCGCTTCTTCCCGCAGGTGCAGCGCGAACTGGAACTCACCCGGCACTGGCTGCTGGCGTTGATGGACCAGAAGACGCTGCTGGACCACGATGCGCGATTGGCGCTGTCGATCCGCCTGCGCAATCCCTACGTCGATCCGATCAGCGTGTTGCAGGTGGACCTGCTGCAACGTTGGCGGGCCAGCGGGCGCGAAGACGATGACCTGCTGCGCGCGCTGGTGGCGTGCGTGAACGGCGTTTCGCAGGGCGTGCAGAACACGGGGTGACCTGACGTTGGTAGTGCCGGCCGCTGGCCGGCAACGTCATGATGTTCGGCAGCACACGGGGCGTTGCCGGCCAGCGGCCGGCACTACCTCATTCCTCCGGCGAAGGCGGGTTCGACGCCAGCAGTTCCAGATGGCGCTGTTCCATTTCCTGGCGCAGCTGGCGGCGGATCTGCGCGGCGGCCTGGCGGCGCTTCTCGTCGGAGGTGGCCGGCTGCAGGGGCGGTACCGGCGTCGGCCGGCCTTCCTCGTCCACCGCCACCATCGTGAAGAAGCAGCTGTTGGCATGGCGCACGCTGCGCTTGAGGATGTCCTCGGCCACCACCTTGATGCCGATCTCCATCGACGAGGTGCCCGTGTAGTTCACCGAGGCCAGGAAGGTGACCAGCTCGCCCACCGCGATCGGCTGGCGGAACATCACCTGGTCCACCGACAGGGTGACCACGTAGCTGCCGGCATAGCGGCTGGCACAGGCGTAGGCCACCTGGTCGAGCAGGCGCAGGATGGCGCCGCCGTGGACCTTGCCGGAGAAATTGGCCATCTCCGGCGACATCAGCACGGTCATGGACAGCTGGTGGGTTTTCAGTTCGGTCGACATGCACCGATTGTATCGGCGTGGCGTAGCTCTTGTAGAGCCGAGCCCATGCTCGGCTGCTCTTGGCGCAGGCAAAGGAAAGCCGAGCATGGGCTCGGCTCTACAAAAAGCAGAAGGGCCGCTTGCGCGGCCCTTCGTCTGTCTTACTTCAGCTTCGCGTCGGCGCGCAGGGCGGCGGCGCGGTCGGTCTTCTCCCAGGAGAAGGCCGTGGCGTTGACGGTCTCGCCTTCGCCGTTGAGGTAGCTGAATTCCTTCGGCTTGCGGCCGAAGTGGCCGTAGGCCGCGGTCTGCTGGTACATCGGGTGCACCAGGTCGAGCATCTTGATGATGCCGTACGGGCGCAGGTCGAAGTGCTTGCGGATCAGCTTCTCGATCTTGTCGTCGCTGATCTTGCCGGTGCCGAAGGTGGTGACCGAGATCGAGGTCGGCTCAGCCACGCCGATGGCGTAGGAGACCTGCACTTCGCAGCGGTCGGCCAGGCCGGCGGCAACCACGTTCTTGGCGACGTAGCGGGCCGCGTAGGCAGCCGAACGGTCGACCTTGGACGGGTCCTTGCCGGAGAAGGCGCCACCACCGTGACGGGCCCAGCCGCCGTAGGTGTCGACGATGATCTTGCGGCCGGTCAGGCCGCAGTCGCCCACCGGGCCACCGATCTCGAACTTGCCGGTCGGGTTGATGTGGAACTTGGTGCCCTTGTGCAGCCACTTGGCCGGCAGCACCGGCTTGATGATCTCTTCGCGGACGGCCTCGATGAGGTCCTTCTGCTTGATGCCCGGGGCATGCTGGGTCGACAGCACCACGGCGTCGATGGCCGAGACCACGCCGTTTTCATAGCGCAGGGTGACCTGGCTCTTGGCGTCCGGACGCAGCCACGACAGCGGCGAGTTCTTCTTCTTGCGGATCTTGGCCTGCTGCTCGACCAGGCGGTGCGACAGGTGGATCGCGGCCGGCATGTAGCTGTCGGTCTCGTTGGTGGCATAGCCGAACATCAGGCCCTGGTCGCCCGCGCCCATTTCTTCCGGCTTCTTGCGATCCACGCCCTGGGCGATGTGCGGCGACTGCTTGCCGATCAGGTTCAGCACGCCGCAGGTGGCGCCGTCGAAGCCGACGTCGGAGCTGTCGTAGCCGATGTCCGTGATGACCTTGCGGGTCAGCGCTTCCAGGTCGATCCAGGCGCTGGTGGTGATTTCACCGGCAACAATGGCAACACCGGTCTTGACCATGGTCTCGCAGGCCACGCGGGCGCGCTGGTCCTGGGTCAGGATCGCGTCCAGCACCGCATCGGAGATCTGGTCGGCAACCTTGTCCGGATGGCCTTCGGAGACCGACTCGGAGGTGAAGAGATAGCTGGACATCAGGCGTAATATCCCTTGATTCGGATGGAAAGATGGGCGCGCATGATACACGGGGTGCGCCGCCTGTGCATTGTGAACCTGTACCGGTTGCCGGTGGTTAAGCCCGCGTAGGCCCGGCAAGGGCCGTCCTGACGGGATTGGGCCCCAGCCTCGAGGCCCAGTGTTCCACCAGCGTGACAACGGGCGGGGTGGCCCGGGGGCCGGTTGCGGCCCCACCCCGGGCGGATCGACCGTCATCGTTCTGCCCCAGAACCGCCATCTGGCTGCCGTCTGCCGGGCGCAGGCTGTCGGCCAATCCGGCCGCCGGGCATGAGTGGATCTGCCATGCAGGAACTTGAACAGCGTCTCCAGCAACGCTTTCCCGATTGGTTCCATGGCCGTCGTGGCCAGCTGGCGCGGCCATTGCTGCGCAGCGTCGGGCGCTGGTCGCGGTTGGACCAGATCGAAGCTTTCCTGCAGCGCAGTGCAGGATTGCGCGGATTCGGCTTCGTTGCTGCCGGGCTGGAGTTCATCGATGGCCAGTACCAGGTGGATCCGGCCGCGCTGGCGAAGATCCCGGCCACGGGCCGCCTGCTGATTGTTGCCAATCATCCGTCCGGGGCGCTGGATGCACTGGCGCTGCTGGACGCGGTCGGCCGCATCCGCCGCGATGTTCGGATCGTGGCCAACGACCTGCTGGGAGCCATCGCGCCGCTGCAGGATCTGCTGCTGCCGGTGCGCATCCTTGGCGGCAAGGCCCAGCGTGGCAGCCTGCACGCCGTGGAGGAGGCGCTGGCGGCCGAGCAGTGCGTGATCGTATTCCCGGCTGGCGAGGTCTCACGCCTCTCGCTGCGCGGCATCCGCGACGGTCGCTGGCAGCGGGGGTTCGTGCGCTTTGCCCGCGCCGCCGGTGCGCCGGTGCTGCCGGTGCGGGTGGAGGCGCGCAACTCGGCGCTGTTCTATGGCGCCTCGACCCTGTTCAAGCCGGCCGGTACCGCGCTGCTGGCGCGCGAGATGTTCACCCGCCGTGGCCGTCCGCTGCGCCTGTGCATCGGTGAGCCGATGCAGCTGGGCAAGGGCGGTGACCCGGGCGCGCAGCTGTTGGCCGTGCGCCGCGCGCTGTATGCGCTGGGCCGTAATGGGGCGGCGGGCGATGCCGCTGCTGTTGCAGGTCCGGAGCCGCTGGCGTCGCCGGTACCACCTTCGCAGGTTGCCGCCGGCATTGCCGCAGCCACCCAGCTGGGCCAGACCGCTGACGGCAAGCAGATCCTGCTGGCGACCTGCAGCGCCGATTCACCGCTGCTGCTGGAACTGGGCCGCCTGCGCGAGCTGACCTTCCGCCAGGTAGGCGAGGGCACAGGGCGCAGCCGCGACCTGGACGATTACGATCCGCGGTACGAACACATCGTGATCTGGGACGCAGCCGCGCAGCGCATCGCCGGCGCCTACCGGATCATGCGCGGCGCCCAGGCACTGGCCCGGCACGGCCTGTTCGGGCTCTACAGCGCATCGTTGTTCCGCTATTCCGACGACGCCATCACCCACATCGCCGAAGGCCTGGAACTGGGCCGCAGCTTCGTGGTGCCCGATTACTGGGGCAGCCGCAGCCTGGACTACCTATGGCAGGGCATCGGCGCCTACCTGCAGTGCCGGCCCGGCATCCGCTACCTGTTCGGTGCGGTGTCGATCAGTGCGGCGCTGCCGCGCGATGCGCGCGAGCAGCTGGTGGCGTACTACCAGCGCTACTACAGTGGCACCGCCGGTCTGGCCGAGTCGAACCGGCCGTTCCAGTACTTCGCCGCGCCGCCGAGTTTCGGCGAACTGGATGCCGGTGCTGCGTTCGATGTACTGAAAGCCAACCTGGCTGCACTCGGCACCGGCGTGCCCACGCTGTACCGCCAGTACACCGATCTGTGCGAACCGGGGGGCGCACGCTTCCTCGCCTTTGGCGTGGATCCGGACTTCAGCGATTCGATCGATGGCCTGATCGAAGTGGACCTGTGCGCGATCCGGCCGAACAAGCGCAAACGCTACCTGCGCGACGCGGGGACGCCGGCATGAGCACGCTGGCGAACCTGTCGCCACACCGGCGCGCAGTGTTCGTCTCCGACGTGCACCTGGGGTCACGTCATTGCCATGCCACCGAGCTGGCAAGGTTCCTCTCGCAGCTGCGCTGCGAACGGCTGTACCTGGTCGGCGACATCATCGACCTGTGGTGGATGGCACATCGCCGTGCCAACTGGCGGCAGTCGCACAGCGAAGTCATCCAGGCCCTGCACGCGCTGCGCCGCGCAGGCACCGAGATCATCTACATCCCCGGCAACCACGATGCCTCGCTGCGCCAGGTGTGCGGACTGATGCTGCCGGCGATGCAGGTGCGCCGCCGCGCCATCCACGTGACCGCCGATGGCCGCCGGCTGCTGGTCGCGCACGGTGACGAGTACGACGGCGTGACCCACTTCGGTGGCCTGCAGGAAAAGTTCGGTGATTGGCTGTACTACCGCATCCTTACCGGCAACCAGGCATTGAACGCGGTGCGCCGCCAGCTTGGCATGCGCTACTGGTCGCTGTCGGAGTTCCTGAAGAAGCGCAGTGGGGCGGCCGAGCGCTACATCGAGCGTTTCGTGCAGGCCGGCCTGGACGACGTGCGCCGGCGCGGCCTGGACGGCATCGTCTGCGGGCATATCCACCGCGCTGCGCTGGTGGAACGCGATGGCCTGGTCTACGCGAACGACGGCGACTGGGTGGAAAGCCTGACCGCGCTGGCCGAAGACCACGACGGCGCGCTGCGCCTGCTGGACCACAACGGCCAGACGCTGGTGGCGTTGCCGGGCGCACGCCTGTCGCAGGCGGCGTAACCCGCGTCTGTCCTCTTGTAGCGCCGAGCCCATGCTCGGCTGCCGTTGCACGCAACGAAGAGCAGCCGAGGGCTCGGCTCTACATGCACCGCCCGCAAGCCGCTAGCATCGGGCCATGGATTCCCTGACCCAGATCGTACTCGGCGGCGCCGTCGCTGCTGCCATCGCTCCGCCCGGCCATCGCCGTGCGGCCCTGCTGGCCGGTGCCGCGCTCGGCACCCTGCCGGACCTCGACGCGCTGTGGCTCGGCTTCACCGCCACCGACCCGGTGGCGAACATGGTCGAGCACCGCAGTTTCAGCCATTCGTTGCTGGTGCTACCCTGGGTGGCGGCGCTGATCTGGTGGTTGTTCAAGCGCTTTGGCAATGGCAGGGTCGCGCAGTCACCGGCGCGCTGGTTCTGGGCGATCCAGCTGGCGCTGGTGACCCACCCGGTGCTGGATGCGTTCACTGTCTACGGCACCCAGCTGTGGTGGCCGCTGCGGCCGCATCCAACCGTGGGCTCCAGCGTCTTCATCATCGACCCTGCATACACGGTGTGGCTGCTGCTGGGCTGCGTGCTGGCCTGGTTCGGTCGTGCGCGCCCCTGGGTCGGCAAGGTGCTGGGGGCATCACTGCTGGTCAGCAGCGCATACCTGGGCTGGGGTCTGGTGGCCAAGGCGCAGGTCGACCGTGCCGCGCAGCAGAGCCTGGCCGCGATGGGCCTGGCCGATGCGCCGCGCTTCTCGGTGCCGATGCCGTTCAACACGCTGCTGTGGCGGGTGGTGGCGATGACGCCGAACGGCTACGTAGTGGGAGACCGCTCGCTGGTGGCCGATCATGGGCCGATGCAGTTCGAAGGCCATCCCTCCAACGTGCAGGCACTGCGCGAGGCGCAGGCGATTCCCGCGGTACAGCGCCTGCAGTGGTTCAATCGCGGCTTCATGCGTGCGCAGGTCGTTGACGGGCGCTTGGTGCTCAGTGATCTGCGCATGGGCCTGGAGCCGGATTACACCTTCAACTTCGTGGTGGCCGAGCAGGTGGACGGGCAGTGGCGGCCGATCGTGCCCGAACAGGTGCGTGCGGACTACAGCAGCCCGGGAGCACGCGCCGACGCCGGGCGCCGGCTTGCCGCGATGTGGCAGCGCATCTGGCATGAGCCGGCGGCTGCCGCGAGCGGTTCCGCGCACCCGTAGATCCGCGCCATGCGTGGATGGTGCGAACAACAGCCACGCATCGCGTGGCTCTACTGAGGAAGGCGGTTGAGCTTGATCGAACGGTTCAGTACCTGGCGCGGCACGTTGGCGATGTCAAAGCCAACGAACGCCAGCAGGAACTGCAGCCCCGAGATCAGCGCGACCATGGTGATCATGATCGTCCCTACCGGCGTGGCGACATCGGCCTGGGCCGACCGCACCCAGTGGTACATCCCGAACAGCCCCCCGAAGGCGAGCAGGCTGCTGCCGGCGATCAGCTCCAGCGACGCGATGCTGAGGTCGCGCAGGAAATAGTTGTAGGCAATGCGCTTGAGCGTGTTGCGCACGTGCTTGAAGGTGAACTCACCCAGGATGCGACCGATGCGCAGGTTGCTGGTTTCGTCGCCGTAGTGGGCATCCATCGCCACATCCTGCACGACCGCGCGCACGGTGTTCAGTCGGAACAGCATGTCGGTCTCGAAGAAATAGCGGTCGCTGACCGCCTCGAGCTTCAGGTGGCTGGCGACCTTGGCATGGATGGCGGTGTAGCCGTTGGTCGGATCGAACACCTGCCAGTACCCGGACGAAGCCTTGGTCATGAAGGACAGCAGCAGGTTGCCCAGGCGCCGCGCCGGGGGCATGCGGCGGATGTGGGTCAGGTTCCAGAATCGGTTGCCCTTGGTGTAGTCGGCATGGCCGTCGGCGATCGGCGCGACGAAGTCCATCAGCAGCGCCGGGTCCATCTGCCCATCGCCATCGACCTTCACCAGAATATCCATGCCATCTGCGATGGCCGCGCGGTACCCGGTCTTGATCGCGCCGCCGACGCCGAGGTTGTGCTGATGGAAAAGCACGGTGATGCGCGGGTCGTTCGCTTCGGCCTGGACCAGGCGGCCGCTGCCGTCGGGGCACGCATCATCCACGCAGTAGATCGCCGTTACCGCATCATCGATCGCCGCCAGCACGGACAGCACGTGGCGGGTCACTTTGTAGCAGGGGATGATCACGGCGATCCGTGCTGGCATCGATGCGGAGGGCGTGGTGGTGGTCATCGGATTCATCGGGCTGGAGTGGCCAGCAGGGGTTTTGCAGGCAGTTCCACCAGATCCCCCTGCAGCACCCGTGGCGCGTCGCCGTCAGGCGCTACGGTGATGTGGTGGTAGCGGTTGAAGGTGAAATTGAAGTCGTCGTCGGACATCGACGGGAAGTACCGGCGGAAGTAATCCATCTGTGGCAGGTACAGCACATGGTTCACGGCGGGAATGCCAACACCCGGCAGGAGGCCCCCGAACCCGCCGGGAGCCACCAGCACGCCTTCGGTCGTGGTGGCCGAGCCGCGGGCCTGCAGGGAGTGCAGGACGGCAGCGCGGTCCATCGCGAAGATCGGGCCGGCCTGCTGCACCGGATTGAACAGGCCGTTGCCCAGCAGGTTGGCCAGTGCGGCGGTAGCCAGGACCAGGCTGGCGGCATGCGCCGACAGCTTTGGGCGGCGGGCAGCAACGGCCAGCCCCGCCAGGCACAGGTAGGGAATGGCGTCGGCAGTGCTGTGCAGGCGGCTGAACTGGCCTTCACCGAACAGGAACTTGGCCAGGCTGCCGACCATCAGCAGCGCCGCCAGAAGCAGCAGGCGCCAGCGCTGCAGGCGCACGCCGCAGTGCACCAGGATCATCGCGCAGGCGATGTTGAGCAACAGGCCGAAGGCCAGCAGTGCGCGCGCGGGGGGCACCATCGACAGAGTGGTCAGCTTGCCAACCACGGCAGGCACAGGCAGGAAGATCCAGCAGGCGATGAACAGCAGCCCGGCGGCCAGGATCAGCAGGGAGCTGCGGTGGCTTTTCGCCCATTCGCGCAGCCGTGCGCCATCGGCCAGCACCAGGGTGAACAGCGGCAGCAGGCTGCCCAGCACCGCGATCTCGCAATCGTTGGACGCCTTGAACAACGGCAGCGGGGCGAACCGGTAGGTCATCAGGTTCGGGAAGAGGTGCGCGAGCAGGCTGGTCAGGCCGACACCGCCACCGGCGCTCTGGCGCTGGCCGGGGTACACCGTGTTGCGCACGATCGGGATGATGTCGTGGAAGTAGCCGACGAACACCGCCAGTGCGATCGCGCCGGCGATGGCGGCATCGACCAGACGTACTACGGTGATGGCATCGCGCCGGACCGCCAGCACCAGCACCGCCAGGGCCAGCACCGAGGAAATGATGAAAGGCGGGTAGGACACTGCGATCAGCCACGCCGCCAGTGCATAGGCGCTGGCCACGATGCGCAGCGCGCGATGGCCGATGCCCAGCCATGCCACCGCAGCCCAGGGGGCCAGCGCGAAGGCACCGGCATTGCTGGTCCACCAGACCTGCACGAACGGCGCGAAGAACAGCGTGGTCGAAACCAGCACTGCGGCTAGTGCCGGCATCCGCAGTTGGCGCAGGAGCAGGGCCCATCCGCTCAGGAAGGCCATGGCCATGAACATGAAGAAGAACGAGTAGGCATTCGCTGCAGGCAGCACGAAGAACGCCCAGTGGTACGGCTTGAACAGCAGCCCCCAGTCCAGCAGCGGCAGCGCCTGGAAGGTGCGCAGTGACTCGTGGTACGCCGAGTGCGCATTGACCTGCCCGAAGTCGTTGTTGACCGCGATCTGGATGTACGGCGTGAACACCATCCATTCGTCGGTACGGATGTAGCGGGCGGTACCGAGCAGCGGCTGCTGCGGGGCCAGGCCGAGGTACTCGTAGGCCAGCGAGTAGGAAGACGGCGTCAGTGCGAGCGCGACATACAGGATGCACAGCAGCACCATGATCCCGGCAAGCAGGCGAACCTGGCCAGGGCGAAGCCCGCCCGTCTGGCCCGGGTTCTGGGCAGGGAAAGGCGTTCGGCCGTTGTCGTTCATCATGCTCCCGCAGGTCAGGTCCATCCGCGCGCGACAGGCTCACGCACCGATGCTCTGCTGCCGCACGGGGGGGAGGCCCCGGCACGCGCCGTTCCGAGGCCGGGACTGCAGGATTCTAGCCGGTTGCCATCGCAGCCGCTGGCCGCCCTCGGGTGAGAGCAGGCCTCAATACACCGTGGCGCGGCCCTGCACGAACGAGTAGAAGAACACCGCGTTCGGGTCGTTCTGCACCAGCCGGAATTCGCGGCGCATGCCTTCCACGGTCTCCTCGTCCACCGAACCGGCCTGCAGCAGCTGGTCGGCTGCCGAGAGCAGCAGCTGCTCCCAGAACGCGATCATTGTCTTGCGACGCGCCGGTTCACGGTTGTCCAGGTGGATGGTCTTGATCTCGGTGTGCACGTCGCGGAAGCCACCGGCCAGCAGCAGGTTGCCCAGCTTGGCGCCGACGAACGGGTCGCCCCCATGGTCGTACTGGAAATCGTTGAAGGCCATCCAGTAGCGCCAGATATGCGGCGAATACGGGTCGAGCAGGAACGAGGCGTTCATCACCTCGGTGATGTAGACCGGCGACCCCGGGGCCAGCACGCGGCGCACTTCACTCAACACGCGTGCCGGTGACGGAACGTGTTCCAGCACCCAGCACAGGAACGCCGAATCGAAGCTGCGCGCCTCGAAGGGCAGTTCGCCGGCGTCAGCCTGTTGCAGGGTGTAGCGGTCGCTGCACCATGGTGTGCGCGACAGGTTCTCGCGTGCAGTCTCCAGCTGGGTCTCGCTCAGGTCCACGCCGGTCACGTGCAGTTCCGGGAAGCGGCGCAGCAGGATCTCGGTCTGCGCACCCACGCCGCTGCCGACTTCCAGCAGGCGTCGCGCGCCGCTGTAGTCGATCTGGCCGAAGATGCTCGATTCCAGCAGGCGCGCCTGGGTCATCAGGCGCTGCTGCTCGGTACCGGAGAACCCGTGCAGGTAGGTCGGGGAGGAGATCGGCGGGGTCATGACGGCGGGCTCTTGTAGCGTCGAGCTGGCTCGACTGTTCGGAAACGCGGGGCTGGCGGCTCAGGCCGCCGAAGGCAGCGCCGGTTCCCCGGCGATCAGGCGGTCGAAGTACTCGGTGGTCAGTGCGATCTGGCTCTGCGGATCTTCGGCACGGTTGACCACTGCGCGGAAAGCGGCGTTCTCTGGCCGGTCCTTGGCATACCAGCCCAGGTGCTTGCGCGCGATGCGCACGCCCTGGGGCTCGCCATAGAACGCATGCAGTGCGTGCAGGTGGCCAAGCAGGATGTCGCGTACTTCCGCCAGTGAAGGTGGTGGAAGTTCCTCGCCGGTGGCCAGGTAGTGCGCCACCTCGCGGAAGATCCACGGCCGGCCCTGCGCCGAGCGGCCGATCATCACCGCGTCCACGCCGGTTTCCTTCAGGACGTAGGCGGCCTTCTGCGGCGAATCGATATCGCCGTTGGCGATCACCGGAATGCGCAGCGCGGCCTTGATCTCGGCGATGGTGCCGTACTCGGCCTGGCCGGTGTAGTGCTGGTCGCGGGTGCGGCCATGTACGGCCAGCGCCGCGATGCCGCTGTCCTCGGCGATGCGCGCGATCAGCGGGCCATTGCGATGGTCGCAGTCCCAGCCAGTGCGGATCTTCAGCGTGACCGGCACGTCCACCGCGTTGACCACGGCCTCGAGGATGCGCGCCACCAGCTGCTCGTCGCGCATCAGTGCCGAACCGGCCCAGGCGTTGCACACCTTCTTGGCCGGGCAGCCCATGTTGATGTCGATGATCTGCGCGCCGTGGTCGACGTTGTAGCGCGCGGCCTCGGCCAGCTGCTGCGGCTCGGTGCCGGCGATCTGCACGCTGATCGGGGCCGGCTCGCCGTCATGGTCCATGCGGTGGATCGACTTGCGCGTGTTCCAGAAGCGCGGATCGCTGATGGTCATTTCCGAGGCGGCCAGCCCCGCGCCCAGCCGTTTGCACAGCAGGCGGAAGGGCTTGTCGGTGACGCCGGCCATGGGCGCCAGCACGACGTTGGGGGCAATGGTGTACGGGCCGATCTGCATGCGCCCATTGTAGGGCGCGGGCGGCGGTACGGCCGTGTCGGGCGCGGTCCGGTTCAGGCCGATCGGCACCGACCTCATGCCTTACCGGCATCAGCAGATGCTTGACGGTTGCTTCCGCCGCCCCCAAGGGCGGGCGATGGTAGGCGGCTACCCCAGGCTCTGCCAGGCCTGGCGGGTGCCCAGCGCGAAGGCCAGCCCCAGGCTGAGGCACACCAGTGAACTGACGACCCAGAAGCGCCGGCCGTTGTAGCCGGGGTGGAACAGCGCCAGCGCGAAGCCCATCGCCGCGCGCAGCAGCAACAGCAGGGTGATGCCCGACAGGACCATGCGATTGGCCGGCAGCGGCGAATGCCAGCCTGCGGCTGCGAGTGCGTACAGTGTCCAGGCCACCAGCACGGCCGTAATGCCGGCTGTCATCAGCGGCGGCCACCAGTGCCCCGCATGCGCCAGCCGGACCATGCGCTGGCCGGCACCGAAGGACCTGTACCAAGGGGCGCCAAAGGCGATGCAGCCGATATGCAGCAGGGCCGCAATGGCACTGCCGGCGGCCGCGACCAGCAACCAGGGGAATCCGTCCATCTCCTGCCCGTGCGAGGAAGCTGCGCGGATGGTGGGCGAGGGGCAGGGTGTGGGCAATGTGACAGGCGGTCGCAGGGGCTGGGAAACGGGCAAAAGAAAGGCCCGGGTGCCTGCACACCCGGGCCCTCTCATCCACGCATGGCGTGGAATTACTTTGCTTCGGCGTCGGACGGGGTGAAACGCGGCATTGCCGCAGCGGCGCCTTCCTTCTCGGTCGAACGACCGGCGAACTGGTTGGCGAAGCGCACGTGGCGGGCGAACGGGGCGTCGGCCACCTGCGCCAGCGACGCGGCCAGCGCACCGTTGAAGGCGTCACCGGCACCGGTGGTGTCGATGGCCTGCACCTGTTCGGCACCGACACGGTAGTACGGCTGGGTATCGCCGCGCAGGTTCTCGTCGGCATGTGAGACGAACACGCCCACCGAACCCAGGGTCACCACCACCGTGCCGTTGCCGACCAGCTTGCGGCACAGCGCATGCAGGCTGGCGCCATCCAGTGCGGCCACGTCGTTGGCATCCACGCGCTCGCCGACATGGCGGCCGAGCAGGGCGGCGAACTCGGTCTCGTTCGGGGTGATCACATCGGCCAGCTTGAGCAGGCCGATGGTCGAGGGGGCGTCGGCCGGTGCGGTGTTGAGCACCGTGGTGACGCCGGCCTCGCGTGCCGTGGCCAGCGCCGCTTCAATCGTCTGCACCGGCGATTCCAGCTGCACCAGCACCACCTTGGCGCCGGTCAGCAGCGCCTGCTGCTGTTGCAGGAAGTCGGTGCTGAGCGCGGCGTTGGCGCCCGGGCCGATCACGATGGTGTTGCGGCCGCGCGCGTCCACATAGATGCCGGCGGTGCCGGTCGGCTCGCTGCTGGCTTCGGCGATCAGGCCGAAACCATCCTGCGCGGCCAGTTCACGCGCGGTGGCGCCACCGGCGTCATCGCCCAGCGCGCACACGAAGTGCGTCTCGGCGCCGGCGCGGCAGGCGGCCACGGCCTGGTTGAAGCCCTTGCCACCCGGGCCGGTGCTGTAGCGGCCGGCAATGGTCGCGCCCGGTGCCGGCAGTGATTCGCACCGCCACACGTGATCGACATTGAAGGAACCGACGACAACGACACTGCTGCTCATAGGGAATCTTTTCTCAACCAAGGGTTCAACTGAAGTGCGTCAGCACGCCGGCGATGGTCGCCGTCATGAAGGTGGCAATGGTACCGCCCAGCACCGCGCGCAGGCCGAACTTGGCCAGGTCGTGGCGACGTTCCGGGGCCAGGCCACCGATGCCGCCGATCTGGATGGCGATCGAGCTGAAGTTGGCAAAGCCGCACAGTGCGTAGGTGGCGATCAAGCGACCTTCGTTGGACAGGCTCACGCCGGCCACCTGGCCGTTCACGATCTGCGACAGCTCGGTGTAGGCCACGAATTCGTTGATCACGACCTTCTGGCCGATCAGCGAACCAACGGTGGTGGCATCGGCCCACGGCGTGCCGATCACCCAGGCGATCGGGGCAAGCACGTAACCGAAGATGGTCGACAGGTTGGTCGGCTTGCCGATCTGCGCGGCCAGGCCGGTCACTTCACCGATCCAGGTCAGCGGGGCGTTCAGCAGCGCGATCAGGGCGATGAAGGCCAGCAGCATTGCGCCGATGTTCAGCGCCAGCTTCAGGCCGTCACCGGCACCGGCGGCGGCCGCGTCGATGATGTTGCTGGAGGTCTTCTCCACTTCCATCTTCACCGTGCCGCGGGTGAGCGGGGTGCCGGTTTCCGGAATCAACAGCTTGGCCACGACCAGGGTGGCCGGCGCGGCCATGATGCTGGCTGCCAGCAGGTGCTTGGCGTAGAACGCCTGCTGCACCGGGTCGCCGCCGCCGAGCATGCCCACGTAGGCGGCCAGCACGCCGCCGGCGATGTGCGCCATGCCGCCGATCATCATGGTCAGCAGCTCGGACTGGGTCATCTTGGCGATGTACGGGCGCACGGTCAGCGGCGCCTCGGTCTGGCCGATGAACACGCTGGCGCAGACGCTGGTGGTTTCCGCACCGGACACGCGCATCACCTTGGTGATCGCCCACGCCATCACGCGCACGATCGCCTGCATGATGTTCAGGTGGTACATCACGCCCATCAGCGCCGAGAAGAAGATGATGGTCGGCAGCACCTGGAAGGCGAAGATGAAGCCGTAGTTCTTGGTGTCCATCAACGAGCCGAAGATGAAACCGGAGCCCTCGTTGACGAAGCTCAGCACCTTGACGAAGCCGTGGCCCAGCGCGTCGAACACGTCGCGCCCGCCCGGCACCAGGATCACCAGCGCCGCGAAGGCGATCTGCAGGGTGATACCGGTGGCAACCAGCTTCCAGTCAACCGCACGCTTGTTATTGGAAAACAACCAGGTGATGCCGATCAGCACCGCCAACCCGAACAGGCCGAAGCCGATCCTGCCCAAACCTTCGACCATGTGAGTGACTCCCCTGGGGCGTCGCGAAAAACGGGAAGCCTAGTGCAGGGCCGGGGCCGGGGCAAGGAAAAGCAGCGTGCGCGCACCCATCGGTACCGATCAGGCCAGCAACGGCAAGGGCTTGCGGCCGGCGGCGACAGGTAGAATGGGGATCGATCCCGGCCCGGATGCGGGCCCGCAGCAGGAGATTCGCATGCAATACCGTCGCCTGGGCTCCACCGGCCTGCCGGTTTCCGCCCTTTCCTTCGGCGCCTGGGTGACCTTCGGTGACCAGATCCCGCGCGATGAGGCCCGCAACCTGGTGGCCGCCGCCTGGGATCATGGCGTCAACTTCTTCGACAACGCCGAGGGCTACGCCAACGGCCGCGCCGAACAGGTGATGGGCGACGTGATCAGCGACCTGCGCCTGCCGCGCGACGGCTTCTGCGTGTCCAGCAAGGTGTTCTTCGGCAGTGCCAAGGACCCGCGTCCGACCCAGCGCGGCCTGTCGCGCAAGCATGTGACCGACGCCTGCCATGCCGCGCTCAAGCGTCTGCGGGTGGATTACCTGGACCTTTATTACTGCCACCGCCCGGATCCGGACGCGCCGATCGCCGAGACCGTGCACGCCATGGATACCCTGGTGCGGCAGGGCAAGATCCTCTACTGGGGCACTTCGGAGTGGTCGGCGGTGCAGATCCAGCAGGCGCTGGATTTCGCCGAAGGGCACAACCTGCAGGGCCCGTCGATGGAGCAGCCGCAGTACAACCTGCTGCACCGCGAGCGGGTGGAGGTCGAGTACGCACCGCTGTACGCCCGCGCCGGGCTGGGCACCACCATCTTCTCGCCGCTGGCCTCGGGCCTGCTGACCGGCAAGTACGATCAGGGCATTCCGGCCGATGCGCGGCTGGGCCGGGAAGGCATGGAATGGCTGCAGGACCTGGTGCTGGGCACCGACGCCGAGGCCCGCCTGGGCCAGGTGCGCCGCTTCAGCGAAGTCGCGCGCGCGCTGGGCCAGGCTCCGGCCACGCTGGCCATCGCCTGGTGCCTGCGCAACCCCAATGTCTCCAGCGTGATCCTCGGCGCCAGCCGGGTCAGCCAGTTGCTGCAGAACCTGCAGGCGCTGGAGGTGCTGGAGCAGGTCGATGCCGCCGGCTGGGCCGAGGTCGAAGCCGTCTTCGCCTGACCCCCGGGGCCGACCGGGCCTGGGGCCTCGGTCGGGCCGGCTCGGCCGAGGGAACGGGATCGGGATCGGGATCGGACTCGGTAGAGTCGACTGTTAGTCGACTGCTTCGAATAGCCGACTGCTTCGAATAACCGACTGCTTCGAGCAACAGCAGTCGACTAACAGTCGACTCTACAAATCTGTGTTGCCATTCGATTGGCAAAATCTATCGAATTTTAAAATTCGATCATTAATCCCATCAATCAAATTGAGAATGGTTGTTGATTGTCAACTGAGAATCATTATCATTTGACTCGTCCCTCGCACGAGTCCAGATGCTCATGAATGCTCAACCTGTACTGCTGCGCCCCGAAACGCTGACCCTCCGCGATCGCCCGGTCCGCGTCGTTCCGCCGGAAGAGGTCATCGACAGCGAAGCCCTGCTCAAGGGCCGTCGTGAAATCCTGATCCAGCACGGCGACCGCTTCTATCGCCTGCGGCACACCAGCAACGACAAGCTGATCCTGACCAAGTAATCGCGGTCTGGTCGCCCGCCTCCCTCCCTCCTGCCGGCTGCGCCGGCGGGGTGGGCGACCCGTCCGCTCCCGCTCTCTCCCCCTCGGTCTACCGCGTGCACCTTCCGGGTGTGCCGGTAACCGGGGGTTCCCCTGCCTGACCGAACGAACCCGATGACCCGCCATACCGCCCTTTGCCTTGCTGTCTGGATGGCGCTGCCGCTGTCCGCCCACGCTGCTGCCACTGCTGCCACTGCTGCCCCCGATGCGCGCGAATTCGATCGGGTGCAGGTCACCGCCACCCGCACCGAGCGGGCCGTGAGCGACGTGGCGGCCACCGTGGACGTCATCGACCGTGAGCAGATGGACCGGCACCTGGTGCAGGACATCAAGGACCTGGTGCGTTACGAACCGGGCCTGTCGGTCACCCGCAGCGCGACTCGCTTCGGCCTGGATGGTTTCCGCATCCGTGGCCTGGACGGCAACCGCGTGCGCATCCAGACCGACGGCATCGTCATGCCGACCCGGTTCGACATCGGTTCGTTCGCCAGTTCCAACCGCAACTTCACCGACCTCGACACGCTCAAGCGGGTGGAGATCGTGCGTGGGCCGGCCAGTTCGCTGTACGGCTCCGATGCACTCGGTGGCGTGGTCGCCTTCGTGACCAAGGACCCGGCCGACTACCTCAAGGACGGCAAGAACAGCTACTTCGGCCTGAAATTCGGCTACGACGGTGAATGGAAGGGCCTGCTCGGCGGTGCCACGGCCGCCTTTGGTGGCGACCACTGGAGCGGCCTGGTCAACGTCAACCACCACCAGGGCCAGGAAACCGACAACAAGGGCACGGTACGCAGCGACAACGACACCCGCACCGCGTCCAATCCGCAGGATCGCGACGGCCGCAGCCTGCTCAGCAAGCTGGTCTATGCGCCGAGCGAGGACCAGCGCTTCCGCTTGACCGTGGAAGGCAACGAAGACACCACCGATACCAATGTACTGTCGGCGATTGCCAGTGTTGCACCGCGCCCCGGCGCGCTTGCCGCAGCCACCGGCATGAAGTCCCACGACACCCAGAAGCGCAACCGTGTGTCCTTCGCCCACGAGATGGATGCGCTGGACCAGCCGTTCGCCGACAGCCTGCATTGGCAGGTGTACGCGCAGAACAGCGAAACCCGTCAGCAGACCGACGAGACCCGCACCGACGGCACCCGCCGCCACCGCGTGTTCTCCTTCGATCAGCATGCCTATGGCCTGCAGGCGCAGTTCAACAACGCGTTCACCACCGGCGGTGTCGAGCACGCATTGACCTACGGGTTCGAAGGCACCCGTACCGAGATCCGCCAGAAGCGCGATGGCTATCAGGTCAACCAGGCTGGGGTGGTCAGCAACACGGTGCTGCCGGACACCTTCCCGGTGCGTGACTTCCCGATCAGCAAGACCACCGAGCTGGGCCTGTATGCACAGGATGAGATGCGCTTTGCCGATGGCCGGCTGTCGCTGGTGCCGGGCGTGCGCGTGGACCGTTACGAGCTGAAGCCGGAAGTGGACAGCATCTTCGCCGAAGACAACCCGACCACGGCCGTGGCGCAGCTGAAGAAGACCAGCGTGTCGCCGAAGCTGGGCATGGTCTGGCGCTTCACCGACGAATGGTCGCTGTTCGCCGGTTATGCGCGTGGCTTCCGTTCGCCGCCGTACAACGACGTCAACATCGGCCTGACCAACGTCGCCTTCCGCTATACCGCCATCGCCAATCCGGACCTGAAGCCGGAAACCAGCGACGGCTACGAACTGGGCCTGCGCTTCATCGCGCCGGCGGCGTACGTCAGCGTCAGCGGCTACTACAACGACTACAAGGATTTCATCCAGTCCAACGTCGATACCGGCCGCAACGCACAGGGTTTGACCGTGTTCCAGTCGCAGAACATCGCCGACGCGCGCATCTATGGCGCGGAAATGAAGGCCGGCATCGAGTTCGGCGAACTCAGCCCGGCGCTGAAGGGCTGGGCGCTGCGCAGTGCGTTGGCATGGTCGCGTGGCGACAACCGGACCGATGACGAACCGCTGGCCTCGGTCGATCCGTTGCGTGGCACGCTGGGCCTGATGTACGACACCGATACCTGGGGCGTTGAACTGGCCGGCACCTTCGTGCAGCGCAAGAAGCGGTTGCCACCGCCTGCTGCGCAGACCAATCCGAACGCACCGGCACCGTTCGTCTACCAGCCGGCCGGCTACGGCGTGCTGGACCTGATGGCGCACTGGAACTTCGCACCGGGTGCCACCTTCAACGTCGGCGTGTTCAACCTGGCCGACAAACGCTATATCGAGTGGTCGTCGATCACCCCGAGCCTGATCACCAATCGCGCGTTGAGCGATCGTTTCAGCAGCCCGGGCCGTACCTTCTCCGCCAGTCTTGCCGTTTCCTGGTGACCTCATGAGCCGAGCACTGTCCGCACGCAGGAATGATTCCATCGCCGCGCCGCACAGCGCGGCCTGGCCGACCCCGGCACAGCTGGCCACGCTCGGCACCGTGTTGTGCCTGTACCACGCCGACGGCAACGAGCTGGGCGGCTGGCGCCAGGCCGTACGCGTGCACGCCTGCCAGGGCGTGGACAGTGAAGGCCTGCGTGAGAGCCTGTGCTTCCTCGATGGCCGCGGCCGCTGCGTGTGGCGCCTGTACCTGCTGCCGGACAGCGATTTCCTGGCCTGGGACCGGTTGGTGGCCGCGCTGCCGCCGGGCCCACAGCACGACAGCGACGGCAGTGTCGGCGAACGCCTGTGGCGGCGCCTGGCCGGTCATCTCGGCGGCCAGCGCTGGCGCCTGTGTGCGCTGCGGCTGCATGCCGCCGATGATGGGCGCACACTCGCGGCCAGCCTGTCGACGCTGTCGTCGCTGGGCGCAGCCACCGCACGCCGCATCGCCCGCCTGGAAGGGGCCGAGGGCGAGTTGGCCATCGACGACTGCTGCTGCGCCGACGCCGCACGCCGGCCGGCACCGCGGGCTCCCGGCGACCTGCCGCTGATCCGCCTCTGATCCTTTTCTGATGGAACGCCCGACGGCCATGGATGGCCTCTCAACGAACCTGCAACCCCGAAGGAATATCCCGATGAAGCTCCAGACAGCCAGCGTACTGCTGTTGCTCGCCGCCAGCGGCGTGGCCAGCGCGCAGCCCGCCGACAGCGCCCGCGACCACGACAGCATCCTGGCCATGCAGGGCGAGTACACCGTGGATTTCGCCTTCGACGAAACCGTGCTGCTGAAGCCGGGCTATGAGCGTGCGCCAGCGATGCGCAGCGGTGGCAACGAAGTGGTCATCGTGGTCGAGGACACCCCGAAGCGCATCGTGCTGCAACACCTGCTGCTGGACGAGAAGAGCGGCCACATCACCAAGCATTGGCGCCAGGACTGGGTGTACGAAGCACCCAACCGTTTCGAGTTCAGTGCCGACCAGACCTGGCAGGTGCGCAGCATTCCGGCGGCGGTGAACCAGGGTGCCTGGACCCAGTGCGTGTATGAAGTGAGCGATGCACCGCGCTACTGCGGCACAGGCAAATGGACCTACACCAACAACGTGCCTAGCTGGACCAGCGACCTGAGCTGGCGACCGCTGCCGCGTCGTGAGTACACCAAGCGCAGCGACTACAACGCGCTGGCCGTGATCAACCGCCATACGCTGACCCCGAACGGCTGGACCCATGAGCAGTTCAACACCAAGGTGCAGCGCAACGCCGATGGCAGCCAGGTGGAGATCGCGCGCGAGTTCGGCTTCAACGACTACGTGAAGACCACCGAGATCGACTTCACCCCGGCGCGCGACTACTGGAAGGCCACCGCCGGCTACTGGGCCAAGGTGCGTCAGCGCTGGGACGGCTTCCTCGGCGAGGCCCCGGGCGTGCACCTGAAGACCAAGCTGGACGGCATGGCGATGATCATCCCGATGTTCACCCAGGCCGAAGAGATCCAGGCCGGCAAGAAGGTGAAGGACACGCAGATCGACGACGTGTTCGCCAAGTACGTGGAAAAGGCCCGGTAAGGTCGAGCCTGGCTCGACGGCCTGGTAGGTGCCGAGCTGGCTCGGCACGCTCTTCCGTGCATCCACGCATGGCGTGGAACTAGCGGTTCCGGCGTCGCGTCAGGCCTCCCGCAGGGCCAGGGCCGGCGAGGTGTGCAGGATGCGCCGCGTGCCCCACCAACCGGCCAGCAGGCTCAATCCGATGCCGACCACGCCGCCCAGCAGAAGTCCTGGCCAGGGTGGCAGCAACGGCAGCTCGAACACCTTCTGCGAAACCACCACGCCAATGGCCGCGGCCGCGCCCACCGCAAGCAGCGCGGCCAGTGTGCCCAGTGCGCCGAACTCGACCAGGACCGCGCCACGCAGCTGGCGCCGGGTCGCGCCCAGCGTGCGCAGCACGGCGCTGTCGTAGCGACGCTCGCCGGCCGTGGCCTGCAGCGCGGCCAGCAGCACCAGCACACCAGCCAGCAGGCTGAACACCATCACCAGCTGCACCGCCTGCGCCACGCGTTCCATCACATCCCGCACCTGCGAAATCACCGCATCCACATCGAGAAGTGACAGGTTCGGTTGCGCACGCACCAGCTCGCCCAGCCCGGCCGCCTTGCCGGCCGGCAGGTGGAATGCCGACAGCAGGTTGTGCGGGGTGTCACCCACGGCGTTCGGGTTCAATAGCACGAAGAAGTTGGGGCGGAAGGTGTTCCAGTCCGCCTTGCGCACGCTGGTGACGGTGAATTCGCGCTCCTGCTCGCCCACTGCAATGGTGATGCGGTCGCCGGGATACACGCCGTAGCGTTTGGCCCAGCCGATCTCCACCGAGGCTTCCGGCGCGGTGCTGTCGGCCTTCCAGAACGTGCCATTGACCAGCGTATTGGCCGGCGGGAAGGTGCTGCGCCAGCTGAAGTTCAACGGCCGGTTCTCGTCATCGTCATCGCGCTGGCCGCCCCGCGCCGGTTGCCCGTCCTGTCCGGGCTCGCGATCCACACGCAGAGGCGGCTTGCCGTTGATGGCGATCAGGCGCCCGGTGGCCATTGGTTCGATGCTGGCGTCATTGGCACCCAGCCCACGCAGTGTTGCCAGCACGCTGTCGCGCTGTTCGGGCTGGATGTTGATCAGGAAGTAGTTGGGCGTGTCTGCCGGCAGCCGCTCGCGCCACTGCTGCAGCAGGCCGGGGCCGGTCACGGCCAGCAGCAACAGCGCGCACAGCGACAGCGACAGCCCGACCAGCTGCATCACCGCCAGCAGCCGGCGCCGGGTCAGTGCGGCCAGGCCCAGTCGCCAGTTGCCATGCAGGCGATGCTGCAGGCCGCGCATCAACTGCAGCAGCACGAATCCGACCACACCGGCCGCCACCGCCAGCGCGGCCAGGCCACCCAGTACCCACAGCGCCAGCTTGAGGTCACCGGTGACCTGCACCGCCAGCAACAGGCTTGCCCCCAGCGCAGCCACATAGGCCAGCAGCGAGGTGGGCGGCAGGGCGGCGAAGGAACGGTTGAGCACGCGCATCGGCGGCACCCCGCGCAGGCGCAGCAGCGGGGGCAGGCCGAAGCCGAACAGCAGCAACAGGCCGATGCCCGCACCGGTCAGCGCCGGCATCGCCTCCGGCAGCGGCAGGCGCTGCGGCACCAGGCTGCCCAGCACCTGTACCAGCCCTTCCTGCGCGGCCATGCCCAGGCCGATGCCAAGCGCACAGGCCGGTACCGCCAGCATCAACAGCTGCAGTGCCAGGCCGAGCAGGATGTCGCGCTGGCGCGCACCGAGGCAGCGCAGGATCGCCACCTGGTCGATGCGGCGCAGGGCGAAGCGGTTGGCCGCCAATGCGGTGGCCACGCCCGCCAGCAGCACCGCCAGCAGCGCGCTCAGGCCGAGGAAGCGGCCGGCCAGATCGAAGGCCTGGCGCACGCCGCGCTGGGTGTCATCCACGCTCAGCAGGCGCAGGCCCTTCACCTGTGGCAGCAGCCACTCACGCAGGGACGCGACCTGCCCGGCCGGTCCTGCAAACATCAGCCGGTAGTTGATGCGGCTGCCGGGGCCAAGCAGTCCCGTGCCTTCCACATCGGCGCGGTTGACCAGCAGGGTGGGGGAGAGCGTCAGCAGGTCGCCACCGGTATCCGGCTCGGCCTCGATGATGCCGGCGATGCGCAGCGTGCCGGCGCCGAACTCGAGATCATCGCCGGCCTTCAATCCCAGCCCCTGCAGCAGGCGCGGGTCGGCATAGGCCTGGCCCTTGGCCGGCATGCCGGCCTCGGCGATCAGGGCGCCGCCGGGTGTGGCCCGCACCCGCAGCGTGCCACGCAGCGGATAGCCCGCCTGCACCGCCTTGATGCTGGCCATCTGGCTGGCATCGCCGTTGAACAGCACGCTGCCGAAACTGGCGATGCGGGTGTAGGCCAGTCCACGCCGTTGTGCCTCGTCGGCGAATGCCTGGGACGGATCATCGCGCCCGGCAATGCCGAGGTCGCCGCCAAGCATCTCCGCCGCGCTGCCGGTCAGCGCCAGGTTGACCCGGTTCACCAGCGTGCCCACCGCGGTCATCACCGCCACGCCCAGCACCAGCGCGGCGAACACGGTCAGCAGGTCGCCGGCCAGCGCCTCGCGGCGCAGCGCGCGCCACGCGTGCCGCAGCAGGTTCATGCCTGCGCCCCACGCTCGACCGGCAGCAGGCGGCCGTTGTCGATGCGGTGGATGTACTGGCAACGCTGGGCCAGGCGCAGGTCGTGGGTGACCAGCACCAGGGTGGTGCCGCTGCCGGCGTTGAGTTCGAACAGCAGGTCGCTGATGTGCTGGCCGGTGGCGTGGTCCAGCGAGCCGGTCGGTTCGTCGGCGAACAGGATGCGTGGGCGGGTGACGAAGGCACGCGCCAGTGCCACGCGTTGCTGTTCACCGCCGGACAACTGGCGCGGGTAGTGGCGGGCGCGATGGGACAGGCCGACCTGGGCCAGCACCTCATCGACCCGCGCACGATCCTCGCGCCCGGCCAGTTCCAGTGGCAGCGCGATGTTCTCGGCGGCGGTCAGCGCCGGCAGCAGGTGGAAGCTCTGGAACACGAAGCCGACTTCGCGCGCGCGCAGCTGGGCGCGGGCCTCCTCGTCCAGCGCCGACAGGTCCTGGCCCGCCAGCGCGATGCGGCCGCGACTGGGCAGGTCCAGCCCGGCAAGCAGGCCGAGCAGGGTGGTCTTGCCGGAACCGGAGGCGCCGACGATGGCCACGCTGGTGCCTTCATGGACCGTCAGGGTGATGTTGTCCAGTATGTGGACTTCACCCTCCGGGCCCTGCACGGACTTGCCGACCTGGTCGACGGCGATGGCGACGGGCGCGCTGCGGGGGGACAGGCTGTCGATGAGGAGACTCCAATGCGCAAGACGGGATGGAGCCGGCGAGCCGGCGCGATGATGGTGCTGCTGCTAGCGTTCCTGCTGTTGCCGGGGCTGGCCTGTGCCAAAGGTCCGGCCGGCACCGTGCTGGTGCTCGGCGACAGCCTCAGTGCTGCCCACAATATCCCCGCTGACGCCGGCTGGGTCAGCCTGCTGCAGCAGCGGGTCAGGCAGCAGTCGAAAACCCCGCCGCGCATCGTCAACGCCAGCATGAGCGGCGAGACCACCGCGGGCGCGCTGACCCGCCTGCCGGGCTTGTTGGCGAAGGAAAAGCCGACGGTGGTGGTGATTGCCCTGGGCGGCAACGACGCACTGCGCGGGCTGACCCCGGCCCAGGTGCAGGGCAACCTGGAGAAAATGGTGCAGGCCAGCCAGAAGGCCGGCGCCAAGGTGCTGCTGCTCGGCATCGACGTGCCGCCCAACTACGGCCCGGCATATCGCCAGCGCCTGGCTGCGGCCTACAAGGCATTGGCTACGCGGTACAAGGTGCCGCTGCTGCCGTTCCTGCTGGAAGGCGTGGCGCTGCAACCGGGCATGATGCAGGCCGACGGCCTGCACCCGACCGCGCAGGCGCAGCCGAAGGTGCTGGACAATGTCTGGCCGCTGCTCAGGCCGCTGCTCTGAACCGTTTTATTTCCTCTTGACGGAACTTCACATCACGTCCACCGTCGATCCGGCATGTTTCACAAAGCTGAAGTTAGAGGGAATCACATGCGTCAGACGAAGGAGACCTCCGGCTTGGTGCTGGTGGTCGAAGACAACCGCAACATCTCCGAGATGATCGGGGAATACCTGGAAGGTCGCGGCTTCGAAGTCGACTATGCACAGGACGGCCTGGATGGCTACCGCCTTGCGGCGGAGAACAGCTATGACGTCGTGGTGCTCGATCTCATGTTGCCGCGCCTGGATGGCATCGAAGTGTGCCGTCGCCTGCGCAATGATGCGCGCAAGTCCACCCCGGTGCTGATGCTCACGGCACGCGACACGCTGGACGACAAGCTCACCGGCCTCGGTTTTGGTGCCGATGACTACCTGACCAAGCCGTTCGCGATCCAGGAGCTGGAAGCCCGCCTGCGCGCGCTGATCCGTCGCGAACGTCGCCAGGTCGGTTCGGAAGTGCTGAAGGTCGCCGACCTGGTGCTCGACCCGGTCAGCATGCGTGCCACCCGTGCCGGCACCGAGCTGCAGCTTTCGCCGATCGGCCTGCGCCTGCTGACCATCCTGATGCGCGAATCGCCGCGCGTGGTCACCCGCCAGGAGATCGAGCGCGAGATCTGGGGCAACGGGCTGCCGGATTCGGACACGCTGCGCAGCCACCTGTACAACCTGCGCAAGATCATCGACAAGCCGTTCGACCGTCCGCTGCTGCATACCGTGCAGAGTGCCGGCTACCGCATTGCCGACATCGCCCAGCCGATGGCCTGAGCAGGGCCCGCGCCGGTGCAGCAGCAGGCCCGGCCGGGTGGTGGCCACGTACGAGGGCAGGGCATGACCGGCCGGCATTGCCGCCGGTCATCGCCCATGCACCCGCACGGCGTGGCGCGCTGCCTATAATCGCAGCGCTCTGACCGGGACCCCGCAATGCCGCACGGCCTGCCGCGCAAGATCCGTATCGCCTTCATCCTGCAGGCAGTGCTGGCCAGCCTGGGCATCCTGCTGGGTGCGTGGCTGGTCTCGCTGGTGATCAAGCACAGCCTGGTGGGCGCTGCCCTGCGCGAAGAGGCCGCGTACTACTGGACGCTGCACGAAGCGTCGCCGGTGCAGCCGCCGCCCAACACCCAGAACATCCGTGGCTACCTGCTGGAAAGCGGGCAGTCGGCACTGTCGTTACCGGCCAACCTGCGCAATCTGGAACCCGGCTTCCACGAACTGCCCAAGGACGACCAGCTGGTGCTGGTCGATGTGCGCCCGGCCGGCCGCCTGTACCTGGTGTTCCTGCGTTCGCGCGCAGAGATGCTGGCGTTCTGGTTCGGCATCGTGCCGGTGCTGCTGACCCTGCTGGCGGTGTATGGCGCCAGCTGGGTGACCTACCGTGCGTCCAAGCGCCTGGTGTCGCCGGTGAACTGGCTGGCACGGCGCGTCTCGCGCTGGGACCCGGGCCACCCCGAGGCGGCCGACCTGGAGCCGAACAAGCTGCCCGCCGACATGCAGGGCGAGACCCGGCAGCTGGCGGCGGCGCTGCACTCGCTGGCAAACCGGGTCAGCGCGCACGTGGCGCGCGAGCGCAATTTCACCCGCGATGCCAGCCATGAACTGCGTACGCCGCTGACCGTCATCCGCGTTGCCAGCGACATGGCACTGGGTGATGAAACCCTGCAGCCGCGCCTGCGCCGCAGCCTGCAGCGCATCCAGCGGGCTGGCCGCGACATGGAAGCGGTGATCGATGCGTTCCTGATCCTCGCCCGCGAGGCCGACGTCGAACCGCAGATCGAGCTGTTCGACGTCAACGACATCGTCCGCTATGAAGTGGACAACGCCAATGAACTACTGGGGTCCCGCCCGGTGTCGGTGCACCTGCACAGCGATGGCCCGGTGCAGCTGCATGCGCCGCCGCGGGTGCTGCAGGTGGTGGTCAGCAACCTGGTGCGCAACGCGTGCAGCTACACCGACGAAGGGCGCATCGACGTGCACGTGCACAACGATCGGGTGGTGGTGCGCGATACCGGTATCGGCATGTCCGCCGAAGCGCTGTCACGGGCGTTCGAGCCGTTCTATCGCGCCGAACCCAGCCGCCCGCAGGGCACCGGCCTGGGCCTGTCGATCGTGCGCCGGCTGTGCGACCGCTTCGGCTGGAAGGTCAGCCTGGCCAGCGAGCCGGGGCAGGGTACCGAAGCGACGGTCATCTTCCGCTGACGCGGCGACCTGCCGGGGTCGGATCCCGTTGCTGCGCAACGGGCTCTGACCCCATCCTGCTGGAATGTCGGTAGGTCCACGCGATGCGTGGGTGGGGTTGCGGTAGCGCCGGGCCATGCCGGGCGTCCGCAGTCCCTCAGTTGCAGTTGACCTTCGGCGCCACCGCCCTGGTCCAGATCGCGTAGCCCGCAGGGGTCATGTGCAGCATGTCCTCGCGGAACAGCGTCGCATCCGGCTGGCCATCGGCACCCAGCATCGGCGTGTAGATGTCGGTGAAACCGGTATTGGGCAGCTTGGCCAGGGCGGCCTTGATCAGCGCGTTGGCCTCGTTGATCGCCGGCAGCAGGTGCGCACGCGACGGGCTCGGCTTGATCGACAGGTACTCCACCGTGGTCTTCGGCAGGTCGCGGTGCACGCGCTGCACGAAGGCGACCACGTCGTCGCGCACCTGGGTCGCGGTGCGGCCGCTGTTGAGGTCGTTGTCACCGGCGTAGAAGAACACCTTGCACGGCGCATACGGCACCACGATCTGGCCGGCATACCAGGTGCTGTCACGCACTTCCGAGCCGCCGAAGCCACGATTGAACACCGGCTGGCCGGGGAAGTCGGTGGCCAGGCTCTCCCAGAAGCGGATCGAGGAGCTGCCGATGAATTCGATGCCACCGCGCGGCGGCGGGTTGGCCTGGTCGGCGCTGGCGAAGCGCGCCATGTCGCCGGCCCAGGCCACGTTGGAGACCTGTTCGGGGACCCGGGGCGACGTGGCCGGGCCCAGGGCCTGGGCCAGCGGTGCGGCAGTCAGCAGGCCCAGCATCAGCAGGCAGGTACGGCGACGGGACATCAGGCGCTCCAGCAGGGAAGGGGTAACCATCATAGGATCAGGACGCGGCGTGGCGCTTTCCCCGGGCAGGCCGTTCGCCGCAGCGGCCGGGGGGTATGGTCGGCGGCCTTGTGGCAAAATGGCGGCCATCTGCCTATTCCCGTGCACCCATGATTCCCTGCCGTGCGTCTGAGCGGTCGCTGCGCCGCGCCCCTGTTGCTGGATGTTCCACCCGTGGCTGACCAGTTCGGTCATCTGCCCCGCGGCCCGCGCCGCATCTTCCAGGCCGCCCGCTGGTCCTGGCAGGGCCTGCGCGCCGCCTGGCTGCACGAATCGTCGTTCCGGCTGGAGGTCTACCTGCTGATCCTGCTGACCCCGGTCGCGATCTGGCTGGGCCAGACCCCGGTCGAGCGCGCGCTGCTGATCGGCTCGATGCTGCTGGTGCTGGCGATGGAACTGGCCAACTCGGCCATCGAGGCGGTGATCGAGCGCTACGGCAGCGAGATCCACGAACTGGCCGGTCGCGCCAAGGACATGGGCTCGGCGGCGGTGTTCGTGCTGATGATGAACGTGCTGCTGTGCTGGGCCCTGGTCGTGGTTCCGCACGCGCTGGCCGGCAGCTACGGCTGAAATCCCATTCCCCCACTGCCTTGAAGAGTTCCCATGTCCTTTGAGTTCCTCGCCGACCCCAACGCCTGGGTGACCCTGTTCACCCTCAGCGCGCTGGAAATCGTGCTCGGCATCGACAACCTGGTGTTCATTTCCATCGCGGTCAGCAAGCTGCCGGAAGAACGCCGCCCGTTCGCGCGCAAGCTCGGCATCGCGGTGGCCTGCATCACCCGGATCGGCCTGCTGGTGTCGCTGGCCTACCTGGCGCACATGGCCGCCAACCTGTTCACCGTGGCCGGCATGGGCATCTCCATCCGCGACCTGGTGCTGATCGTTGGTGGCCTGTTCCTGATCATCAAGGGCTGCATGGAGATCAAGGAACTGATCAGCGGCGGCGAAGATGAAGATCCCAGCACCACCAAGGCCTCGGCCGTGTTCGGCTACGTGATCGCGCAGATCGCGGTGATCGACATCGTGTTCTCGCTGGACTCGGTGATCACCGCCGTCGGCATCGCCGACCACATCCCGGTGATGGTGGCCGCCATCCTGCTGTCGGTGCTGGTGATGCTGCTGGCTGCCAACCCGCTGGGCCGCTTCATCGATGCCAACCCGACGGTGAAGATGCTGGCCCTGGCCTTCATCCTGATGATCGGTGCGGTGCTGATCCTGGACGGCCTGGACGTGCACGTGCCCAAGCCCTACATCTACGCCGCGATGGGCTTCTCGGTGCTGGTGGAGTGGCTGAACCTGCTGATGCGCCGTCGCGCCCGCGAGCACAACGTGCCCGGCGCCGGCAACTGGTAAGCGCGTGATCCCTAACCCCCGGCCCTGCCGGGGGTTCTTCGTTGTGGATGCGAGGTCATGTAGAGCCGAGCCCATGCTCGGCTGACCGGCAGGAAGCAGCCGAGCATGGGCCCGGCTCTGCACCGGCGCTGCGGTTTTTGCATATGTAGCGGGGTTGCGGCCTCCACTTGTGAACCAGGATCAACAGTGTTTTCCCGGGGCGAGGCTTAATCGCCCGTGGCAAAGCGCGCAGGCTGCGCACCTGCCCGTTTCCGCCCCCAGGAACCCCCATGACCTCCAGAGCCGCTCTGCTGGCCCTTGCCGTCGGTGCATTCGCCATCGGCACCACTGAATTCGCCCCGATGGGCCTGCTGCCGGTCATCGCCGACGGTGTGGGCGTCGGAATTCCTACCGCGGGCATGCTGATCACCGCGGATGCCGTCGGCGTGATGCTCGGCGCGCCGGTGATGACCCTGCTGATGGGCCGTTTCGGCAAGCGCACCGCGCTGATGCTGCTGATGTCGATCTTCGTGGTGGGCAACCTGCTGTCCGCGTTGGCGCCGAACTACGGCCTGCTGCTGCTGTCGCGGCTGGTCACCAGCCTCAACCACGGTGCCTTCTTCGGCATCGGCGCGGTGGTCGCCGCCAGCCTGGTGCCGAAGGACAAGCAGGCTGCTGCCGTGGCCACCATGTTCATGGGCCTGACCATCGCCAACATTGGCGGCGTGCCGGTGGCCACCTGGGTGGGCCAGCAGCTGGGCTGGCGCCTGTCCTTCGCCGGGACTGCGGTGCTGGGCCTGGTCGCGATCACTGCGCTGGGCTTCGCGCTGCCGGCGTCTGCGCCGGGTCCGCGCCCGGACGTGCGCCGCGAACTGAAGGCGATCCTGCAGCCGCAGGTGTTGCTGGCGATGGGCACCACGGTGCTCGGGGCGGGTGCGATGTTCACCCTCTACACCTACGTGGCGCCGGTGCTGACCGAACTGACCGGCGCCTCCAACACCTTCATCGCGATGTCCTTGGCGCTGATCGGTATCGGCTTCACCTTCGGCAACGGCATCGGTGGGCGCATGGCCGACTGGTCTCTGGATGGCGCCACCCGCATCCTGCTGGCGGCGCTGGCCATGCTGATGTTCGTGCTGCCGCTGGCCTTCATGAGTCACGCCACCGCGGCGGTGGGTGTGTTGCTGTTCGGTGCGGCGACGTTCGCCATTGTGCCGCCGCTGCAGATCCGGGTGATGCAGGCGGCCAGCGAAGCGCCGGGCCTGGCCTCGTCGATCAACGTAGGTGCGTTCAACCTCGGCAATGCCGTAGGCGCGGCGCTGGGTGGTGCGGTGATCAGCTCGGGGCTGGGGTACGCGGCGGTGCCGGTCGCCGGTGGCCTGCTGGCGGCGGTGGGATTGCTGCTGGCATGGCTGGGGCGTCCCCGTACTGCGGTGGCTGAAGCTTGTTGAATGATGTGGGGTTCCGGCAGGGCTTGCAGCCCTGCACCCGCCGAAGCGGTAGTGCCGGCCGCTGGCCGGCACCCTCAACGTCAAAAGCTGGTTTGCTGAGGGTTGGGCGGGGCGGTGTGGGCGTGCAGGACACGCCGTAAACCCATCCCTGGGGGCTCGTAGGCGCCATCCATGGCGCCTGCGGTCCTGCACGCCCACACCGCCCCACCCCTGACAGTTTCCCGCGGTCTGGCGGAACTGCACGGGTCGGATCCCGTTGCTGCGCAACGGGCTCTGACCCTGATTCTGCTCTGATAGGTGTCGACCTTGGTCGACACGAATGCCTGGAGTATCGGCTTCTGCAGAGACTAGTGCGTGGATGGATCGGACTGGCTAGTGTTTCTTTACTACGGCCTCGTCAGGGCTCCAGTTGTCGTCTGTACCATCCTGCAATGATTCCGGCACCGTCCAGATAAGTACGCCGGAGTCCTTGTCGGCAAATTGATGTGCATGGACCCAGAGCTCCGTCCCCGCTCGATTGAATGCAAGGGATTTCAATGCGATTCCTTCTGGAATGGCGAGGCGCGAGACGTGCTTGCCGGAATCCATGCGCCAGACATCGACGTAACGGCCCGGCGAAGCGCCTGTAACCGTCATCGCGAGCAGCCTGCCATGAGCCGTACGTGCCAGTGCCTGAGTACCAGTTTTTCGTTCAACCTCAAATGCTGCTTCCCCGGTGGAAAGACGATGAATGCGAAGAACTTCCCTCTGGTCTGTTGGATCACGAGCTTCTTCGGCAACCCAGTCGCCCGCGGCGCTCCCTAACACCAAGCGTCCAGTGCTTCCGGACCTCAGTGGAAAGCTCTTGACCACATCGCCTGAAGCAGGTGCAACACCCACCAGGCCGCAACTCGTGAACCAGAAGAGTCCGTCTCCCAGATCGGGTGCCGGACCTGAGGAGCAGGATTGCATGTAGCCAAAGACGCGCCGCCTCAAGTTGGTTCTGTCTTTCCATAGCTCCTTCATCGCGATGACTTCTCCTGATCCTGTGTCCATGATCCGCTCAGGGAAGCGCTCTTCTGTCGCCATGTGAGACTCCGAGTAGAGATAGGAGTTGCCGTCTACATCGAGTTGCCACCGAGGCGCCATGGTGCTCTGCATACAACGGTTGCTTCGGATGGACCCAGTCGCATCAACGCTGATCTGCACAGGGCAGGACGTGAGAATCTGTTGCGTCAGACTTGGCACGGTTGCGATCAGGACCCATAACCGCCCCTTTCGGTCGACCTTTGTCTCGATCATCCGCTGACTTTCACCCATTCGCCAAGCCACGACGCCCCCGTCCTTCTTCGCGGCAACGTAGCCGTATGACCTGTTGGAGGCTGACGTGACATGGAATTGGTCACTGGATAGCGAACGAATCTGGCCAGAGTTGTTGCCCGGTTGAATCCTCTGGATTGGGAGCCACTGCAGCATCGTCGTCGCGCCATCCATGGGCAGACGAGGGGCGATGCGCTGAACCGGCGTCTCTTCGCTTGGATTGAACAGATTCGAGATGACATCCAATGATCTTTCAGGGCCCGCCGGGAGCGTTGATACCAGCGCCTGCATCTGGTCTGAGAATTCCTGGCTGGCGTGGTTCTCCGTGATCATCTCGGTCTCCCAATGCGGGTAGGGCACACCGGCGACCCCCGGAATGGAGGCGAAGGCTTTCCATTTGACACGGCGTTGTTCCTGGCGCCGTTCCGCATACCAAAGCAGCGTTTGCGAAGGAGCGCCTGTCATATCCGTCAGGTCGATCAAAACAACGTGCTTGTCGCCTGACCTGCGTCGCGCAGTGTCAATGTGGGAACTGGAGAACGTCAGTCGATCCACTGTCAGATCAGTGAACGAGCCACCTGTGGGATCGAGATCGGATGGAGACAGCTGTTCTACGTAAGTACGCCAGCGCGACTTCTCTTCGGGGGCGATGACCCCCAACGTGGCCGCTACATCGATTGCATCAAGCTTCTTCGCGAACACGATTGCACTTTTCTCAGGGTGGAAGTGCCCGTAGACCTTCATCCACGCCCGCTCCATGTCCCCCAGGATAGGTTGAGCGCCATCCCTCTGGCGGAATGAGCTGGAAAAATAGTCTCGTGCACGAAGCGCAGTGCTGACCTCCTGCGTCGATGCGGACACGATGTAAGCCTTGCCCATATAGCTGTCACCCTCTACGTGAAGCAGCATGTCCCGGGTCTTGGCATCGGCTGGCGTGGTGAGGGCAGGCGGGATAAGGACAGGCCCGGACGTCGGAGCATCCCGCGTGGGCCCCGGGGTTGGCTGGGCGCAAGCCGTAGGTGTGAGTACAGCGATGATGGCTGCTGTTGGAATAAGTCTGTGCATGATTGAGGTCCATGCCCATTTCCCGACCGATGGCTGCTGCATCTGAGCGGGCGGGCAGTTCAAGTGCGGGATTCCTGAACTATCTGATGCGGAAACTGTGCTGAGCCATGCAACAAGTACGAAATGGGCCCGCGATTGCCCTGCCCGGAGGACCTGGCCGACGGAACGCGGAAGCCAGGGGCAGAGCCGCCCCCAGGCCTAGTTCAGGCAATGCGCCAGACCCATCGCTTCAGCGACCTCCTGGCCTGGACCGGTCGGCCCTGCCGGATTCCTGTTCATCTCCACACGTTCGTTAACACCGACCGTGGCATGCTCGGCGCCAAGCCCACCCGGAACCTCCGCCATGCGCCTGTTCACCCGTGTCCTGCCCCTGATGCTGCTGGCCTCCCTGTTGTCCGGCTGCGGCTACAACGCCATCCAGCAGAAGGATGAGGCGGTCAAGGCCAGCTGGTCGGAAGTGCTCAACCAGTACAAGCGCCGCGCCGACCTGGTGCCCAACCTGGTGCAGACCGTGAAGGGCTTCGCCAGCCAGGAAGAGCGCGTGCTGACCGAAGTCACCAACGCCCGTTCGCGGGTTGGCCAGATCAACGTCAACGCAGATGACGAGGCCTCGCTGAAGCAGTTCCAACAGGCCCAGGGCGAACTTGGCAGTGCGCTGTCGCGGCTGCTGGTGGTCACCGAGAACTACCCGGTGCTGAAGTCCGACCAGAATTTCCGCGACCTGCAGGCGCAGCTGGAAGGCACCGAAAACCGCATCACCGTTGCCCGCGGCCGCTACATTCAGCAAGTGCAGGACTACAACACCTACATCCGCTCGTTCCCGCAGGTGATCACCGCCAAGATCTTCGGTTACAAGACCAAGCCGAACTTCACCGTGGACAACGAAGCGCAGATTTCCAACGCACCGGCGGTCGATTTCGGCAACGCGCCGCAGCAGCCGGCGCCGCAGCCGGGCCACTGACCGATGCGCCTGGCCACTGCGCTGCTGGCCCTGCTGCTGTGGCTGCCGCTGGCGTCGCAGGCGCAGCAGCTGGCGCCGATTCCGGCGCTGGATTCGCCGGTGGTCGATACCACCGGCACGCTGGATGCCGCGCAGAAGCAGGCGCTGGTACAGCAGGCGCTGGACCTCCAGCAGCGCAAGGGCAGCCAGCTGCAGGTGCTGGTGGTGCCCAGCACCCAGCCGGAGGACATCGCCCAGTACACCACGCGGGTCTTCGACCAGTGGCAGATCGGCCGCAAGGGCGTGGATGACGGCGTGCTGCTGGTGGTGGCCAAGGATGACCGGCGTGTGCGCATCGAGCCGGGCTATGGTCTTGAAGGCGCCATCCCCGATGCCATCGCCAACCGGGTCATCCAGGAATACCTGGTGCCGCGTTTCCGCAGTGGCGACTACGCCGGCGGCATCACCGATGCCACGGCGGTGCTGGTCAAGCTGATCGATGGCGAAACGCTGCCGGCACCGGTCAGCGGCCATCGTGGGCGGGAACCCGGCGGTGGCGGCGATACCTGGTTCCTGGCGCTGTTCATCGGCGTGTTCGCTGGCAGCATCCTGCGCGGCGTGTTCTCGCGCGTGCCGCGCCCGCTGCGTGGCCTGCTCGGTGGCGCGGGTGCAGCGCTGGCGGCGTTTCTGTTCACGTCCACGCTGCTGGCCAGTGGCCTGGCGGGCGTCGTGGGCCTGATCGTTGCCATGCTCTCCGGCCACCCGGGCCGCTTTGCCGGTGGCGGCGGCTGGGGTGGTGGCAGCTGGGGCGGCGGAGGCGGCTTCGGTGGCGGTGGTGGATTCGGCGGTGGCGGCGGTTGGGGCGGCGGTTGGGGCGGCGGTGGTGGCCGCTCCGGCGGTGGCGGTGCTTCGGGGGGCTGGTGATGATCCAACGACTGTGTCGCCACGTGTTTTCCCCATCGGTACGGCGCGCGTTCCCGCCGGCCACGCTGCAGGCGATCACCGAGGCCATCGCGGCCGGTGAGCAGCGCCATGGCGGGCAGGTGATGTTCGCGGTGGAAGCGGACCTGCCACTGGCCGCGCTGTGGCACAAGGTCACCCCGCGCCAGGCGGCCGAACACGCCTTCGCGCGCCTGCGCACCTGGGACACGGCCCACAACAACGGCGTACTGATCTACCTGCTGCTGGCCGACCACGCCATCGAGATCGTGGCCGACCGGGGCCTGCACGGCCGGGTCAGCCCGGCGCAGTGGCAGCGGGTCTGCACGCATCTGCGCGAGGGGCTGCGTGGTTCCAATCCGGTGGAAGCGCTGCAGGATGCCATCGACGAGGTCTCCAGCCTGGTGGAAGGGCACTTTCCGGCCTCGACGCGGTCGAACGATGACGCGTTGCCGAACTCGCCCCAGCTCCTTGGTTGAGCCGGGGCGGCACTGGCCCGAGAATAGGCGTTCAACCGCAAGGCACCTTCCATGATCTATTTCCACGACATCGACCCCATCGCCCTCTCGCTGGGGCCGATCAAGGTGCATTGGTACGGCATCATGTACCTGCTGGGCTTCACCGCCGCCTGGCTGCTGGGCCGCAGGCGCATCGCCGCCGGTCGCCTGCCGGGCGTCGACGCCAATGGATTCTCCGACCTGCTGTTCTACGCCATGCTCGGCGTGGTGCTGGGTGGGCGCATCGGCTACATGCTGTTCTACGCGCTGGGCGATTTCCTGCACAACCCGCTGCTGCTGTTCAAGGTGTGGGATGGCGGCATGAGCTTCCACGGCGGCCTGCTCGGCGTGCTGGGCGCCTGCTGGTGGTGGTCGCGCAAGCACGCGCTGCACTTCTTCGACACCATGGATTTCATGGCGCCGCTGGTGCCACTGGGCCTGGGCTTCGGCCGCATCGGCAACTTCATCGGCGCCGAGCTGTGGGGCAAGTACACCGACGGCACCTGGGGCGTGGTGTTCCCTTCCGGCCTGCCGGCGCCGCTGAACCAGCTGGACCATGCGACCCTGCAGTCGCAGTTCGCCACCGGCGCCCTGAACCAGTTCGCCCGTCATCCGTCGCAGCTGTATGAAGCCTTCCTGGAAGGCCTGGTGATGTTCGTGGTGCTGTGGGCCGTGTCGGCCAAGCCGCGTCATCGTTATCTGGTCGGCGGCCTGTTCGCGCTGATGTACGGCCTGTTCCGCTTTGCCGTGGAGTTCGTGCGCATGCCCGACAACGGCGTCTACGTGGCCTTCGACTGGCTGACCCGTGGTCAGATCCTCAGCCTGCCGCTGATCGCCTTCGGCCTGGTGCTGCTGGCGATGTCGCGCCGCGCGCCGGTGCTGCAGCCGCAGCTGCCGGTGGTCGCCGAGGACAAGGCATGAAGGCTTACCTGAACCTGCTCTCGCACGTGCTCGAACACGGCGCGGAGAAGAGTGATCGCACCGGCACCGGCACCCGCAGCGTGTTCGGCTGGCAGATGCGCTTCAACCTCAACGAAGGCTTCCCGCTGGTCACCACCAAAAAGCTGCACCTGCGCTCGATCATCCACGAGCTGCTGTGGTTCCTGAAGGGCGACACCAACATCGGCTACCTGAAGGACAACCAGGTACGCATCTGGGACGAGTGGGCCGATGCGAACGGCGACCTCGGCCCGGTCTACGGCAAGCAGTGGCGCAGCTGGGCCACCGCCGATGGTCGCGAGATCGACCAGATGCAGTGGCTGGTGGACGAGATCAAGCGCAACCCCGATTCGCGGCGGCTGGTGGTCAGCGCCTGGAACGTGGGCGAGCTTTCGCAGATGGCGTTGATGCCGTGCCACAACCTGTTCCAGTTCTACGTGGTGGATGGCAAGCTCAGCTGCCAGCTGTACCAGCGCAGCGGCGACATCTTCCTTGGCGTGCCGTTCAACATTGCCAGCTACGCGCTGCTGACCCATATGGTTGCGCAGGCCACCGGCCTGGGCGTGGGCGACTTCGTGCATACGCTGGGCGATGCGCACCTGTACTCCAACCATTTCGAGCAGGCCCGCGAGCAGCTGGCGCGCGAACCGCGCGCGCTGCCGAAGCTGTGGTTGAACCCGGACGTGACCGACCTGTTCGGTTTCCAGTTCGACGACATCCGCATCGACGGCTACGATCCGCACCCGGCGATCAAGGCGCCGGTGGCGGTGTGATTGATGTTTGGCATGCTGCGTATCAGCTGGTGAGACCTGACTGATGCAGATTGTTTCTCGGATTCACTAAGTGGAGGAGCAATGAGCAAACATTCACGAAAGGCACGGGAAAAGCTGGCGGAAGGCTTGATGTCGATGTCCGGCTCCCTGGCCGTTGCATTGACTGTTGGTGTGTTGATTACTCCTCTCCTGGCAGTCGCCAATGCGGCGGTCGCGGGAAAGGATGTGGACCTTTGGGTCATGATTACTGACCTCAAGCCGACTACTGCGGCAATACTGTTCCTGCTCTATTGTTCAGCGGTTGCGACAGTACTCGGTGGACGTAGCGCGGCGATGAAAATCTTCAACGAGTTGTATCCGGACAAATGAAGCTGTCGATGATCGTGGCGTTGGACCGCAACCGTGGCATTGGCCAGGGCAATGCAATGCCCTGGCACCTGCCGGATGATTTCAAGCACTTCAAGGCGCTCACCCTGGGCAAGCCGATCCTGATGGGGCGCAAGACGGCCGAGTCGATCGGCCGCGTACTGCCGGGGCGGACCAACCTGGTGCTGACCCGCAGCGGCCAGGTGCCGTTCGAGGGCATGCGCGCGGTGGCGTCGCTGGAGGAAGCCAAGGCGATTGCCGAAGGCGAGAGCGCCAGTGAACTGTGCATCATCGGTGGCGGCGAGATCTTCCGACAGCTGCTCGACCAGGCCAGTGACCTGTACCTGACCTGGGTGGATGCCGAAGTCCCCGCCGATACCCATTTCCCCGAGGTGGATGCGCAGGACTGGCGGGAAGTGAGCAGCGAGCCGCACCCGGCCGACGAACGCCATGCCCACGCGTTCCGCTTCGTGCACTACGTGCGCCGCTGAAGATGGTTTCCTGTAGAGCCGAGCCATGCTCGGCTGCTGTTGCCGGACACATCCCGTAGCCGAGCATGGCTCGGCTCTACAGGATTGCCTACGGCATCCGGTAATGCCCGATGATGGCGTGCTGGAACAGCAGATTCTCTTCGCGCGTGCCGCGCGCGATGTTGTGCAGCACCAGCGGCGTGCCGTTGGCCAGCCTGCGGTCGGAGACGATGCCCACGTGCAGCAGGCCGTTGCCGTTGAGCTTCCAGGCGACGATGTCGCCGGCTGCGTAGTCGGCGGCGAGGGCCGTGATCGGCTGCTGCCAGCCCTGCCGTTCGAACCAGCGCATCAGGTTCGGTACGCGGCGATGATCGATGTTGCGATCCGGTCGTGACAGGCCCCAGATCGCCGGATAGGCACTGAAGTTGCCGCGCATGTCCTCATGCACGCGGGCCTGCAGGTCCACGTCCAGGCTGCGCAGCGCGCGCACCACCACGTCGGTGCACACGCCGCGATCAACCGGGACGTCTCCACCGGGATAGGCCAGCACCTGGTAGGCAGGGTCGTAGCGGGTGGTGACGCCGATCTGCGCGCGCGCTGCAGCCACCAGTGGCGGCGAAGGCGCCTGCGGTTGCGATGGCGTGCGGCCGGCGTTTCCGCCGCCGGTGGGGGCCGGGGCCGAAGTGGGCTGGCAGCCGCTGGCCAGGGCCAGCGTCAGCAGCACCATCCATGGTGCCCAGCCGCGCCGCGTCATGCCTGCGGTGGGGGACTGCTGTTGCCGGGGCCCGCGGCGCCACCACCACCGCCACCACGGCGACGACGACGGCGCGGGCCGCGATTGCCCGGGGTGCCGGCCGGAGCGTTACCGCCGCCCTGTTCCTTGCCCTGCGCCGACGCAGCCGGGCGCTCGTGCGCCGGGCGGGCGGGCGGGCGGGCGTTGGGCACGGGGGCGGGTACATCGCGGCCTGGTACCTGCACCACGCGCAGTTCATCGGTATCGAGCTGGATGGCAGTCAGCTTGCCGCCCCACACCGCGCCGGTGTCGATGGCGTGCACGCCCTGGGTGATGGTCAGGCCCAGCGCCGACCAGTGGCCGCAGACGACCTTGAGGTCACGCTCGACGCGACCCGGCACTTCGAACCAGGGATACAGCCCCTGTTCCTGCGTGCCCGGCGTGCCCTTGTCCTCGATGCCGATGCGCCCACGCGGGGTGCAGTAGCGCATGCGGGTGAGCACGTTGATGATCGCGCGTGAACGGTCGTAGCCGGACAGGTTCGGTGCCCAGCTCGGCTTGTCGCCGTACATGTTGCGGAACAACTTGCGGTAGCCGGCGCCGTGCAGCTGTGCCTCGACTTCGGCGGCATGCTTCTCGGCCATCTGCGTGGTCCACTTCGGCGCCAGGCCGGCGTGCACCATCATCCAGCCCAGCTCGCGGTCCACGTGCACCAGCTTCTGCAGGCGCAGCCAGTCCAGCAGTTCGTCGCGGTCCTCGGCCTGCACGATGCGCAGCAGGTCCGGGTTGACCTTGCGCTGTTCCTCTTCGGTGCGGGCACCGACGGCCAGCAGCGAAAGGTCATGGTTGCCCAGCACCACCACGCTGTGCTCGCGCAGCGAATGAACCAGCCGCAGTGTTTCCAGGGACTGGCCACCGCGGTTGACCAGGTCGCCGCAGAACCACAGGGTGTCCTGCGCCGGATCGAAGCGGATCTTCTCCAGCAGCCGCTGGGTGACGTCATAGCAGCCCTGCAGGTCGCCGATCGCCCACACACTCATCGTTCGGCCTCCGTGTCAGTGCAGGATACGCGGGATGGCCAGCACGAAAGGTGCGACCGGCGCGGCAAATTCGGTGCCGTCGTCGGCGACCATGTCGTAGTGGCCCTGCATGGTCCCGTGATCGGTCCCCAGCATGACACCGGACGTGTAATGGAAGTCTTCACCGGGACGCAGGCGCGGCTGCTCCCCGATCACCCCGTCGCCATCGACATGCTCGACGCGGCCGTTGGCGTCGGTGATGCGCCAGTGGCGTGCAACCAGGCGCGCGGCAACGCGCCCCTGGTTGTGGATGCGGATCGTGTAGGCGAACGCATAGCGCCCGTCTTCCGGCGCGGATTGATCGTCGAGGAAGCGCGGTGCGACTTCGACGGAGATGGCATAAACGTCAGCGTCTTCCATACCGGCAATGTAATCAGGAGGCATTGGCCAAAGCGATGAATTCAGCCACATCCAGCTGTTCGGCGCGGGCATCGGGGCGCACGCCGGCGGCCACGAACTGCTCGGCCGTCACGACGTTGTTGAGCGCATTGCGCAGGGTCTTGCGGCGCTGCCCGAAGGCGGCCTTGACCACCTCGGCGAAACGCTTGTGGTCGTTGATGTTGATCGAGGCCGGGTCGCGCGGTACCAGCCGCACCACGGCCGAATCGACCTTCGGCGGCGGCCGGAACGCACCCGGCGGCACCACGAACAGCGAGGTCACCTGGCAGTACGCCTGCAGCATCACGCTGAGCCGGCCGTACACCTTGCTGCCCGGGCCGGCGGCCATGCGGTCGACCACTTCCTTCTGCAGCATGAAATGCATGTCGCGGATCACCGCGGCATGTTCCAGTGCATGGAACAGGATCGGCGAGGAGATGTTGTAGGGCAGGTTGCCGACCAGGCGGATCGGCTGGCCGGCAGCCAGCTCGGTGAAATCCACGCGCAGCACGTCGCGGTGGACGATGGTCAGCTCGCCCAGTGGCTCGGCGGCGGCGGTCAGCGGCGCGATCAGGTCGCGGTCGAACTCGATCACCGTCAGCTTCGGATGCACGCGCAGCAGCGGCAGCGTGATCGCGCCCTGGCCGGGACCGATTTCGACCAGGCGGTCGCCGTCTTTCGGATTGACCGCCATCACGATCTTGTCGATGTAGTGGCGATCGGCCAGGAAATGCTGGCCAAGCTGCTTCTTGGCCGGGGCGGTGAACACCGGGCCGGAGGGGGAATGCGGGGAATTCATACGCTCAGTGTACGTTGCCGCGCAAGCTGCGCACACAACGTCGTTGCCGCCTGCAGGCTGGAAGGATCGGCGATGCCGCGGCCGGCCAGATCCAGCGCGGTGCCATGGTCCACCGCTACGCGTGGGTACGGCAGGCCCAGGGTCAGGTTCACCGCCTGCTCGAAGCCCGAGTACTTCAGCACCGGCAGGCCCTGGTCGTGGTACATCGCCAGCACACTGTCGAAGCCGGCCAGCTTGGCCGGCAGGAACGCGGTATCGGCCGGCAGCGGTCCGATCAGGTCCATGCCCTCTGCGCGTAGGCGCTGCATCAGGGGAATGATCAGGTCCAGCTCTTCGCGGCCCAGGTGGCCGTCTTCGCCGGCGTGCGGGTTCAGGCCGAGCACGGCGATGCGGGGTGCAGGCAGGCCGAATTCGCGCCGAAGTGCGGCATGCAGGGTGCGCAGGGTGTGTTCCAGGCGGGGCGCGGTGATCGCGTCGGCCACCTCGCGCAACGGCAGGTGAGTGGTGGCCAGGGCTACGCGCACGATGGGGTTGGCCAGCATCATCACCACCTTCACGCCGGCCTGGTCGGCCAGCAGTTCGGTGGTGCCGCTGTAGGCGATGCCGCCCTCGTTGATGACCGCCTTGTGCACCGGGCCGGTCACCACGCCGTGCAGTTCGCCGGACAGGCAGGCCTGGCCAGCGCCAAGCAGGGCGCCGATGACCGCGCCGGCATTGGCCGGATCGGCCTGGCCGAAGTGGCTCGGGGCGGCATTGGCCACCACGCGCAGGCGCAGGTCGCCGGGGACGCGCGCTTCGGCATCCTCGGGCAGCAGTTGCAGCGGCAGGTTCAGCGCGGCCGCAGCCGCGCGCAGGGTGTCCGGGTCGGCGAAGGCCAGCAGCCGGCAATCTTCACGCGGCTGCTGGACAAGGCGGACGCACAGCTCCGGGCCGATCCCGGCGGGCTCGCCCGGTACCAGAGCGAGCTCGGGTCGCATCGATCAGGACTGCGGCGGCGTGGCGGTGTTTTCCGCGCGGTCACCGGTGCGGAAGCTGACGTAGGCTTCGCCACGCAGTTCCTGCAGGAAGCGGTTGTACTCGTCTTCCAGCTTGCGGCGGCCAATGGTCTCGCGGACCTGGGAACGCTGGTTGTCGTTGGTCACGTCGGTCTGGCGAGTGGCCACGCGCTGCAGGATGTGCCAACCGGCATCGGTGCGGAACGGCTGGCTGACGCCGCCGTCCTGGATAGCGGTCACCTGCTGGCCAAAGGCCGGACCGAACGCATCGGCCGGGAACCAGCCCAGATCGCCGCCCTGGCCCTTGCTGTTGTTGTCCTCGGAGGACTCCTTGGCCACGGTCTCGAAGTCCGCGCCGCCAGCGATGCGGGCACGCAGGGTATCGATCTTGGCTTTGGCGGCCGCGTCGGTCTGGTGGTCGTCCACGCGCACCAGGATGTGGCGGCCGTGGTACTCGGTGACGGTGCTGGCGCCGGCAGTGGCACTGGCGTCACGCACTTCCACCAGCTTCAGCAGCTGGAAGCCGCTGGGGCCGCGGATCGGGCCGACCACTTCGCCAGGCTTCATCTTTTCCATCATCTGCGCGAACGCCTGCGGGATTTCATCCAGGCTGCGCCAGCCCAGGTCGCCGCCTTCCAGCGCGTTGGGGCTGTCCGAATAGCGCACGGCCGCTGCGTTGAAGTCCAGCTCGCCCTTGTCCAGCAGGGCCTTCACGCCATCGGCCTTCTTCTGGCCGGTGGCGATCTGGTCGGCGTTGGCGCCGTCCGGCAGGGCGATCAGGATGTGCGCCAGGTGGTACTGGTTGCCCACCGTGGCCTGCTGCTTCAGCGCGGCGTCGACTTCACCCTCGCTGACGCTGATGCGGCTCTGCGCGAAGCTCTGGCGCAGGCGCTGCACGGTGATCTCGTCACGCACCGAGGCGCGGAAATCGTTGAAGTCGATGCCGTCATGGGCCAGGCGTTGACGCAGGGCGTCCAGGTTCGAGCCATTCTGCTGGGCGATGGAATTCATCGCCTGGTTCAGTTCCTGGTCGCTGACACGGATGCCGCTGCCCTGGGCGCGGGCCACCTGCAGCTTGACCAGCACCAGGCGCTCGAGCACCTGGCGGCTGAGCACGTCTTCCGGCGGAAGCTGATTTTCCCGTCCGGCGTACTGCGCCTTGATGTTGGCGATCGCACGCTGGAGCTCGCTCTGCAGGATCACGTCCTCATCGACGACGGCGGCGATGCGGTCGAGCGGCTGCGCCTCCTGGGCAAGCACCTGCAGGGGGGCGGACACGCTGGACACCGCCAGCAGCGAGGCGAGTAGAAAGGGGAAGCGCTTGGTCATGGGATCAGATTCGGATCGTAGTCATCGCGGGTCGCTCCGGTGTTGCTGGGCGGCACGAGATAGAGGTCGTCGCGGTTGTAGCCGAGGATAGCACGGCGCAGAGTGCGGTCCGTGTCCTGGCCGATGGAGCTCAGGCCCTTCAGTACGAACTCCACCTGGATGGAGTTGTTCATCTCGCCTTCGCGATTGCGAACATAGCGGCGGCCGACCACACGCACGGCCAGGCAGCAGCTGTCCCACTGGACACCGCCGATGATTTCCAGCGGCTCCTTGTCCTGCAGCGAGTAGTAATAGCGGCCGACCAGGCTCCAACGCGCATTCAGCGGATACAGGAACGACAGGTCGGCCTGCTCCAGCAGGGTGCGGTCATGCTTGTTGGCTCCGGGCAGCGCGCCGGCGTTGATGCGGTAGCGGTAGCTCAGGTTGACCACGCCGTCGTTGGGCATCAGGTAGCGGGCACGGACGCTGGCCAGATCCTCGCGCTTGTACTTCGGGTCCCACTGGTAGGTGGCGCCCAGGGTCCAGCGGTCGTTGATCATGTAGTTGCCGTCGGCGATCCAGGCCGACTTGCCCTTTTCCACCGGCGCCCCTCCCGGGGTGGTGCTGACCCGCGATTCATCGAAGTACTGGATCTGGCCGATGGAGGCCGAGAAGCGCTCCTTGCCGGTGGTCTGGTCGATGAAGCGGGTGCTCAGCGCCAGGGTCAGCTGGTTGGCATCGTTCTGGCGGTCGGCGCCGGTATAGCGCGAATCGCGGAACAGCTGGCCCCAGCTGAAGGTGAAGTCACGGGTATCGAAGATCGGCAGCTCATCCTGGTTGCGGTACGGCGTGCGCAGGTAGAACAGGCGCGGTTCCAGGGTCTGCAGGAAGGACTTGCCGCGGATGCTGGTTTCGCGGTCGAAGAACAGGCCAGCGTCGATGCTGCCGATCGGCAGGCTGCGGCTGGGCGAGGTATTGCCGCGCAGCTGCTCGGGCGTGGCCGTGGCCGGATCGATGCCCTGCGAGCGCAGGATCTGGGCCTGGATGCCGTTGACGCCGTCGACCAGGCCGCGATCAAGCTGGTAGGCGGTGTAGCGGTAGGCCAGGGTCGGGGTCACATACCAGGCTGCGCCGCTGATCGGGAACGACACATACGGCTTCACGTCCAGTCGCGAACCACCGCTGACACCCACGCCGGAGGTGAGCTGTTGGCCCGTCCGCGTGTACTGCAGATCCTCGCCGGTGCCGACGGCGTTCTTGAAGTTGATGTCGTCGTGGGTGAAGCGCACGGCTTCGGCGTAGATGCCGGTTTCCAGCCATGAACGGACCGGCTTGTCCCAGTTGAAGTACAGGCGCGGCTGGCGGTTGTAGGGCAGGGCGCGCTCGTCGAGGGTGTAGTCGGTCAGCTGCCAGCGGTCGGCCATGATGCCGGCCGTCCAGTTCGTGCCGGTGCCATACAGGCCCACCGTGCTCTGCAGGTTGGAGGCGGTCACCCCCACCAGGCGGTTGGCGAAATCCTCGACATAGCGCTCGTCGCTGACCCAGGCCAGGTTGGCGCGGGCCTGCCAGTGGCTGTCCACGTTGTGGTAGCCGGTGAACATCACCCGGCCGCGGTCACGGTCACGCAGGCGGTCGTTGGGCATGAACGAGGTCAGCACCTCGCCGCGGCCGCCGTTGTAGAGGTAGCGGAACTCGTTGTCGAGCAGCAGGCCGCGCCGGCTCATGTAGCGCGGGGTCAGCGTGTCGTCGTAGTTCGGCGCCAGATTGAAGTAGATCGGCTGGGCGTAGTCGAAGCCGTTGCGCCCGGACATGCCCAGCTGCGGGAACAGCAGGCCGGTCTTGCGGCGGTCATCGATCGGGAACTTGAAGTACGGCGCCCACAGCACCGGCACCTTGCCGATGCGCAGCACGGCGTTGCGCGCGGTGCCGAAGCCCTCGTCGTTGTCCACTTCGATCTGCGGCGCCGACAGCTTCCACACCGGCTGCGAGGGGTCGCAGGTGGTGTAGGTGGAGCGGTGCATCTGGCCGACCGCACCCTGCAGGTCGACCGACTCGGCATCGCCGTTGCCCCGGCGCGACACCAGCTGGTACTGGATGTCGGTGATCTTGTGGGTGTCGCTTTCCTGGTTGCCCTCGGCACGCTTGGCGACCATCCGGATCGACCCGTCCTGGTAGCGGACATTGCCGTCGGCGATGTAATTGCCGGTTTCGGTGTCGAAGCTGAGCTTGTCGGTACCGACGAACTGGTCACCCCGGCGCAGCGCCACGTTGCCCTCGTACTGCGGCACGGTGGTGGTGCCCAGCAGCTGGTCACCCTCGATGTCGGTCGGCTGCTGCTCGCGCGCGGCGGCGGCGCTGGCCTTGTCCTGGCCGGGGACCGGGGTCGGGGCGTCGGTGAACGCGGGGATGACGTCGGTGGCCGGGCACAGGCCCCAGTTGAGCGGCTTTTCATCGGCCATCACCGGCAGGCTGATGGCGATGCTCAGAGGCAGGGGAAGCAGGCGGAGGGCTCGGCGCACGCGGTTCGGATTCGGGCGAAAACGGACGGTAGCTTGCCCCATCCCTTGCATAGGGGCAATGAAGGGCGCCGGTGGCCGCCGGTTCGGGTTCATCCGGACGTGCCACCGCTGGCCGCCGAGATCAGGGCCTGGACATGGGCCACGCTGCACTCGGCCAGTGCCTGCAGGTCATAGCCGCCCTCCAGCATCGAGACCACCCGGCCGGCCGCATGGCGCCGTGCCAGCGCGTGCAGTTCACCGGTGATCCAGGCGAAATCGTCGGTTTCCAGCATCAGGTCGGCCTGCGGATCGCGCAGGTGGGCGTCGAAGCCAGCCGAGATCAGCAGCAGCTGCGGGCGGAAGTCGTCGATGGCCGGCAGCATCTCGTCGGCCCAGACGTTGCGGAAGCGGAAGCCCCCGCTGCCGGGGGGCAGCAGGATGTTCATCAGGTTGCCGGCGCCACGGTCGCGGCGCAGGCCGGAATTGGGGAACAGGCCGGCCTGGTGGGTGCTGTAGTACGAGACCCGGGCATCGTGCTGGAAGATGTCCTGGGTGCCATTGCCGTGGTGCACGTCGAAATCGACCACCGCGATCCGCTCCAGGCCATGACGGTCGCGGGCGTAGGCGGCGGCGATGGCGATGTTGTTGAGCAGGCAGAAGCCCATCGCCGTGCTGCTGGTGGCATGGTGGCCGGGCGGACGCACTGCGCAGAAGGCCAGAGGGTCGTCGCCCAGCATCACCGCATCGACCGCGGCCACGCCGGCACCCGCGGCGTGCACGGCGGCACTGGCCGAGCCGGGCGAGGTCCAGGTGTCCATGTCCAGCTGGCGCAGCGGCGCGGTCTGCGGCTGCAGCACGAAGTCCAGCAGGGCGCTGTCGTGGACCCGGGTCAGCTCACCGAACTTGGCCGGCGGCGCCTCGCGCCAGTCCAGCTGGCCGGGGAAGGCCGCATGCAGCGCATCGAGTACGTACTGCAGGCGTTGCGGGCACTCCGGGTGGCCGGGGCCGGGGTCGTGCAGCAGGCAGGACGGATGGGTGTAGACCAGCATCGTGCCGACTCAGCGCTGGCGCTGCTGCGGTTGCCACAGCGCCTCGCCCTGGCCGTCGGCACGGGCCAGCACCCGGGCCAGCACGAACAGCAGGTCCGACAGCCGGTTGAGGTACTGCAGCGCCTCGCTGCGCACGGCTTCGTGGCGGGCCAGGGTGACCGTCTCGCGCTCGGCGCGGCGGACAATGGTGCGTGCCAGGTGGCAGCGTGCAGCGGCCTCGCCCCCGGCCGGCAGGATGAACTCCTTCAGCATCGGCAGGCCGGCGTTGTAATGGTCCAACTGCTGCTCCAATGCCGACACATCGGCGGCGTGGATCGCGGCGTGGCCGGGGATGCACAGCTCGGCACCCAGGTCGAAGAGCTGGTGCTGCAGGTGCACGACCAGCGCGCGCACGTCTTCCGGCAACGGAGCCGCCAGAAGCAGGCCGAGCGCGGCGTTGGCCTCGTCGACGGTTCCGTAGGACGCCACCCGGGCGTCATCCTTGGCGACACGCTGGCCGTCACCGAGGCCGGTACTGCCGTCGTCGCCGGTGCGGGTGTAGATGCGCGAGAGGCGATGACCCATGGCGTGGCTCAGTGCCGGATGTCGCGGCGGGCCTGCTGGAGCTTCAGCACCTGCTCCACGGCCAGCTGCAGCGCGGCAGCCAGCGCCACGTAGATGGCGGTGGTGCGCAGGTAGGGGCCGAACCACTGCGCGTAGTTCTGCGCCCAGCCGGCCAGGGTCGGCTCGGCCACGTTGCGGCTGCTCCAGTAGAAACCGCCCTGCGCCAGCAGGTGGCAGACCGCCACCGAAGCGACCAGCAGCAGTGCGCCCTTGGCCAGCACCGGCCAGCGTGCGGTCTGGTAGTTGCGGCCCAGCAGCATGCCGCCGGCCCACAGCGAGAAATAGGCCGGCAGCAGCAGCCAGTAGCCCGGCGACACGCAGTAGTGCTGCCAGAAGTCCAGGCCGCTGCTGCGGATCACGATCCAGTCCACCAGCACCGCGAACACCATCAGCAGCGGGAACGCCCAGCGCGTCCAGCGCGCCAGGTAGAAGCCACCGATGAAGAACACCGCCCACGAGGCATCGGGGATGGCCGCGAAGTGGTTGACCCGGGTCGCTGCCAGCACCAGAACGAGCACGGACAGGACGAAGGCGCGGTTGGCAGTGTCGGACATGGTGGCGGGCCCGGAGCGGATTCAGGTTTCATTCTAGCCCGCCGCGCGGGTTGGCGCAGGAGCGGCCGTTCGGCGTACAGACGGGGCGAGCGCGTATCATGAACGCATGAGTGAACGACATGACGTGCTGATTGTCGGTGGTGGCCTGGTCGGCGCCAGCCTGGCCATTGCCCTGGACCGCCTCGGCCGCGACGTGGGCCTGCTCGAGGCAAGCCCGGCCGGCGAGTTGCCGGCGGTGTTCGACCAGCGCAACCTCAGCTTCGCCGCAGCCACCGTCAACGCACTGACCGCGCTGGGGGTGATGCAGAAACTGGCGATGTCGCCCGGCCCTATTCGCCGCATCCACGTCAGCCGCGCCGGCGATTTCGGCCGTGTACAGCTGGAAGCGGCCGATTACGACCGGCCGTGGTTCGGCCAGGTGGTGGTCGCCCGCGACTTCGGCCAGGCGCTGGAAGCGCGCCTGCAGGAGCTGCCTCGGCTGCACCGTTACCGACCGATGCGGTTCCTGGGGCTGGGCGAGGTGGTTGACGGCTACCGCCAGGTGCGGGTGGCCGACGCGGCCGGCGAGCGCGTGCTGCTGGCACGGTTGGTGGTCGGTGCCGATGGCACGACCAGTGGCGTGCGTGGTGCACTGGGCATCGAGGTCGACCGCCATGATTTCCAGCAGACCCTGTTCGTGGCCCGCGTGCGCAGCCAGCGCGCGCCGGACGGCACGGCCTGGGAGCGCTTCACCGATACCGGTCCGACCGCGCTGCTGCCGCGGGGTGACCGCCACTTCGGCACCGTGCATGGCGTGGCACGCGACCAGGCCGATGCCGTGATGGCGCTGGACGATGCGGCCTGGCTGCAGCGCCTGCAGGATGCGATCGGCTGGCGTGCCGGCCGTCTGCTCGAATCCGGCCCACGCAGTGCTTATCCGCTCATCCAGGTGCTGTCGCGCGCGCTGGCCGGTGAGCGCACGGTGCTGCTCGGCAATGCCGCGCAGACCATTCACCCGCTGGGTGCACAGGGCTTCAACCTGGGCCTGCGCGATGCGCTGACCCTGGCCGAGCTGCTGGAAGATTCCATCGATGATGCCGGCAGCGATGCGCTGCTGCAGGCCTATGTCGCGCGCCGCGAGGAGGACCGCCGGCAGACCGTGGCGTTCTCCGGAGGCCTGGCGCGGCTGACCAGCAACCCGGCACCGCTGATGCGGCCGCTGCGTAGCCTCGGCCTGGTGGCCGCACAACGTGCTTCGGTACAGTCGATGCTGGTCGGTGGCGCGATGGGCTTCCGTGGCGAAGTGCCGCGGTTGTGCCGCGGAGAAGCTGCATGAGCCGCCGCGCGCGCCTGGATGTGGCCATCGTCGGCGGTGGCGTGGTCGGTGCCGCGTGCGCGCTGGCGCTGGCCGACGCCGGGCTGTCGGTCGCGCTGGTGGAAGGCCGCGAACCGGCGCCGTGGCAGGCTGCGCAGCCGGACCTGCGGGTGTTCGCCTTTGCCGCCGACAACGTGCAGCTGTTGAACCGCCTGGGCGTGTGGCCGGCGATCGCGCAGGCCCGCGCGTGGCCCTACCGGCGCATGCAGGTGTGGGACGCGGCCGGTGGCGAGGATCTGCTGTTCGACGCCGATCGTTTCGGTCGGCGCGAACTGGGCTACATCGTCGAGAACGGCCTGCTGCAGGACCGCCTGTGGGCGGCGCTGCCGGCCGCGGGCGTGCAGCTGCATTGCCCGGCACGGGTGGAAGCGCTGGAGCAGGACGAGGACGGCGTGCGCCTGCGCCTGGACGACGGTCGTCGCCTCGAAGCGTCGTTGGCGGTGGCCGCCGACGGTGCCGAATCGACCCTGCGCCAGCTGGCCGGGATCGAGGTGGAAAAGCATGACTACCACCAGCGTGGCGTGGTGGCCTATGTCGACAGTGAACTGCCGAACCAGGCCACGGCCTGGCAGCGCTTCCTGCCGACCGGGCCGTTGGCGTTGCTGCCGGTGGCCGAACGCCGCAGCTCGATCGTCTGGACCCTGCCGGAGGACGAGGCTGCGCGCGTGCTCGCCTTGGACGAGGAGGCGTTCAACCGGGAATTGACCCGCGCCTTCGCTGCGCGGCTGGGCGAACTGCGCCTGGCCTCGCCGCGCGCGGCGTTCCCGTTGCGCCGCCAGCTGGCCCGCCACTACGTGGCCGGCCGTGTGCTGGCATTGGGAGACGCCGCGCATGTGGTGCACCCGCTGGCCGGGCAGGGCGTGAATCTGGGCCTGCGCGATGTAGCCGCTCTGCAGCAGTGGCTGGCGCCGTCGGCAGAACGCCGCGGCCAGCCGCGCCTGTCGCCGCAGCGCCTGCAGCGCTGGGCCCGCGAACGGCGCAGCGACAACCACATCGCCGCCTACAGCTTCGATGCGATCAATCGCCTGTTCTCCAACGATGAGATGCACCTGACCCTGGCCCGTGGCCGCGCGCTGGGTTGCGTCGGCAAATGGCCGCCGCTGGTGCAGGCGTTCTGGAAGCGCGCCGCCGGGGTTTGACCGGAATACAGGCCGCACGACGCGACGGGCGTCGCTGGCGTGTTACCAACCACGGGACGCCGCTCTGGTAGGTGCCAACCTTGGTTGGCACGCTTCCGGCATCGGTGAACAAAAAAGGGGACGGAGGGGATTAAGTCGTTTGTGGCACAAACGACTTAATCCCCTCCGTCCCCTTTTTCAGTCGACCAGCCAACCGGCCAGGTCGGCACGGTCCAGCTTGCCGCGGTGCTTGCGGTCCAGCGAATTGAACTCATCGGCCAGCGCCGGATTCGCCTGCGCTTCCTCACGGCTGATGAAACCATCGCCGTTCACGTCCAGCGCAGCGAAGTGGATGCGGTACTGGCCAACCACGCTGCTGGGCTCCAGCGAACGCACCGTCACCTGCGCCTCGCCGGCCGGCTGTGCAATCTCGACGCTGCCGCTGACCCGGCCCGCATCAAGCGATTGCTGGCGGATCGCGCCGCCGGTGGGGCCCAGCGGCTGGCTCTGCGCCGGGGTGTGCGGCAGCTGCTGGGCCATGGCCGGTGCGGCTGCCAGCAAAGTGATCAGCAGGGTGAGCGAGTGGTAGCGCATGGTTCCGTTCCCCGGTAGCGCCGGGCCATGCCCGGCGGATGCAATGGGTTCAGCGCAGCGGCGAGGCCAGCACCGTGATTTCTTCCCGATCGTGATACAGCTGCTTGGCGCGCACCACCAGCGGCTTGCCGGCCTGGTCCTGGAACAGGTCCAGGCACAGCCGGGTCTCGTCCCAGCGCTTCTTCATCGGCAGCTTCAGGTTGAAGATCGCGTGCCGGCACCAGCCTTCTCGGAACCAGGTGGCCATGCGCTCGGCGACGCGGCGCGGCTGCTCGACCATGTCGCAGACCATCCAGTCCAGCGGCTGTTCCGGGTGCCAGTGGAAACCGTCGGCGCGCAGGTGCTCGACCAGCCCTGTGTCCAGCACGTGCTGGCGCAGCGGGCCGTTGTCGATGCTCAGTACGTGCATGTGCTGGCGGGTCAGCACCCAGGTCCAGCCGCCGGGTGCGGCGCCGAGGTCGGCCGCGCGCATCCCTGGCTTGGCCAATGCCTCGCGTTCTTCCGGCGTCAGCAGGGTCAGCAGCGCTTCGTCCAGCTTCAGTGCCGAACGCGAGGGGGCCTCGGGCAGCAGCTTCAGGCGCGGAATGCCCAAGGCCCACGGTGCGCTGTCGGCCGGGTCGGCCACGCAGACGAAGGCATGGGTGCCGTCGACGAACACCACATGCAGGCGCGGCAAGCGGTTGTTCGGCTTGTCGCTGAGTTTGCCAGCCTTGCGCAGCGCTGGGCGCAGCGCATTGCCGAAGGCACGCGCCAGGCCCGACAACGGCTTGCCGGCGTCAGAATCGGGATGTTCCACCCACAGGTCGCCGAAGCGCGGCGCATCGGCCAGCACCTCCAGCATCGGCGTGATGCGGTCACTCGGATCCAGCTGCGGCAGCTCTGCCAGTACCACCAGCTTCTGCCGCGCGAAGATCAGCTCGCGCCAGCGCAGGCGGGGCGCCAGCGCGGCGGCTTCGTCGCACATGAACAGCACGTAGCCATCATTGCGCTGGGTGCGTGCATAGCCGGCGAAACCGGCTTCACCGGCGCGGAACTGCAGCTCGCCGGCCAGCTCGGGCTCGAAGCCCTGCCGGCACAGGCACAGCAGGCCGATGCCGGTTTCAGTAACGGGCGCCATCGCTTTCCCCATAGGCGCGCAGCACGCTGCGCGCGGCGTCGCGGTTCAGGCCCTGCACCACTTCGATGCCGCGCTTGTTGAGCTCGCCGACCCAGTCCGCCGGCAGCGGGCCTTCATCGAACGGGGTCAGTTCTTCGACGTCGGCCGAGTTGGCGCCGATCAGCAGGCGGTCGATGCCGGCCCACACGGTGGCGCCGTAGCACTGGCAGCACGGCTGCGAGCTGGTGGCCAGGGTGACCGGCGACAGCACTGCGTTCAGGCGCGGGGTCTGCAGGCGCTGCTGGGCCAGCATGTAGGCCATGTTCTCGGCGTGCGCCAGTGAGGTCGCGTGCGGCATCACCCGGTTCACGCCGGCGGCGATGACCTTGTCATCCGGGCCGAACACCACGGCGCCGAACGGGCCGCCACTGGCGTGTTCGACGTTCAGCCGCGACAGCTCGATCGCCAGCGCGACCTTGGCCTCATCGCCCGGATATCGACGATCCAGGTCGATCTGGTCGTGGATCCAGGCGGGAAGGGTCAGGTGGACTTGCGCGTACAGCATCGCGGGGGTGCCTCGTGTGGGATGGAAGAAAGTGCGGTTGCTTGGGAAACCGGCGCGCAGTGTAGCCGCACCGGCCTGTACCGGGCGTGGGCAGGTCAGCCGGGTGAGCCGGTGCGGATCACCACGTACTGCTTGCGGAATTCCAGCCCGGCCTGCGGCCAACTGGCGGCATAGGCGCGCAGCAATGGCAGGGCAGCAGCGAAGTCGTGGCCATTGACCCGGCAATCGGCCTCGCACAGGCCATCGGCATCGCGCGAGGCGAACAGGCGGATGGCAAGGAACTGGCGCGCCTTCAGCAGGTCGTCGAAGGCCTCCATGCTGCGGGTGAACAGGCAGCAGGGGCAGGAGCCATGATCGTCCTCGCTGCAGGTGGAGGCATCCACTTCCTGTGCACGGTAGTGCGCCAACGGCCCCAGCACCACGGTACGCTCGTGTTCCTCGCCATCGTCACCGGCCGGATAGGTCAGGCCCATCATCGGCAGGCCCTGCGCGTCGTCGGCACCCACTGCGGTCTGCAGGGTAGCCAGGTCCACCCGCACCCAGGTCTGGAAGCCGGACAGCAGCGACGCCTGCTCATCGGCACCGTTGGCGTGCTGGTACTCGAACAGGCCATCGGCGAACAGGCTGGGATGCTGCGCCTCGATGACCGTGGAGGTCTGCCAGCCACCGTTGTCGCGCGCGTGTGCCGCCATCGCATGCGGGGTCAGGCGCAGGCCGCTGTCCAGCAGCAGCGCGTTGCCGTCGACGCGGCTGGCGATGCCGGCGTCCTGCAGGACCTGCTGCAGCAGCGGGAGGAGGGCGGTGGACGTCGTGGTCATGTCAGGCCTGTGGATGGATCGGGTGGAGCATCCAGGCCGGGCCTGGTGCTAGTGATCGAGTGCTTCGCGTTCTGCGCGATATCGCCGTGCGTCGGACTGCTGCTGCGGATCGTTGCCATGATCACGCAGCCAGGTATCCAGCTCGCGGCGATAGTCCGCGCGGAAGTCGGCATTGCCTGGGCTGAAGTGCAGCTTGCGTGCCGCGACCTCCACCCGCTCGCGCGCGCTGGCACGGGCCTGGGCGATGCCGTGCGGTGATTCGTTGGTGAGGATGACGAAGTTGCGCGGAAAGCCCGGGGTGTACTTCACCACGAACGGCTGGTCCTGCGCCGGGATGCGGATCGCGTTCTCCAGCGGCCACAGCGAGGCGGTGTTGGTATGGAACACCACCTCCACGTCGCGGCCCTCTGCGGTGCGCAACACCGCTTCGTAACGCCAGATGTACTGTTCGTTGAGCGTGGAATTGGTTTCCTCGGCCTTCACGATCACCGCTTCACCGCGCTCGCCCACCGCATTGAGGAAGGTGGCGTTGAGGAAGCTGCCGAGGAAGATGTTGAGCATCGCCAGCGGAAACACCACGATGGCGTAGACCGGCGAACGCCGCCACCACGAGACCAGCCCGGCCAGCACCATTGCTGCAAAGAACGTCAGCAGCGGATGCTGCGAGATGAACCAGAGCAGGGCGGACAGGGCGGTGATCATCGTCGCGGTCGTGCGGGCGCCGTGCCGGCGCCCGCGCAGGTCCTCAGGCCGACCAGGTGTCGCGCAGGGTCACGCTGCGGTTGAACACCGGCTTGGCCTCGGTGTGGTCGCGGCGATCGGCAACGAAGTAGCCGGTGCGCTCGAACTGGAACGACTGCTCCGGCGCGGCACTGGCCGCGGCCGGCTCGACATAGCCGGTGACGGTGCGGCGCGATTCCGGGTTGAGGTAGTCGCGGTAGGTCTTGCCTTCCGATTCGTCGTCCGGGTTGGGCACCGAGAACAGGCGGTCGTACAGGCGGATCTCGGCCGGCACGCCGTGCACGGCGCTGACCCAGTGGATGGTGCCCTTGACCTTGCGGTTGGCACCTTCCATGCCCGGACGCGATTCCGGATCCAGCCAGCCGCGCAGCTCGGTGATGGTGCCGTCGGCATCCTTGATCACTTCATCGCAGCGGATGATGCCGGCACCGCGCAGGCGCACTTCGCCGCCCGGGACCAGGCGCTTCCAGCCCTTCGGCGGCACTTCGGCGAAGTCCTCGCGGTCGATCCACACCTCGCGCGCGAACGGCACTTCGCGGCTGCCGAAGCTCTCGTCCTTCGGGTGGTTGCTGAAGGTCAGCTGCTCTTCGTGGCCTTCCGGCAGGTTGCCCAGCACCAGCTTGACCGGATCGACCACTGCCATGCGGCGGGGTGCGGCGCTGTCCAGGTCTTCGCGCAGCGCGCCTTCCAGCACGCTGAAGTCGATCAGCGAATTCTGCTTGCTGATGCCCACGCGCTCGGCGAACAGGCGCATCGCCGCCGGGGTGTAGCCACGGCGACGCAGGCCCTGCAGGGTCGGCATGCGCGGGTCTTCCCAGCCGTCCACCAGCTGTTCGGTGACCAGCGCCATCAGCTTGCGCTTGCTCATCACCGTGTAGTTGATGTTCAGGCGCGAGAACTCGATCTGGCGCGGCTTGGCCGCTTCGCGCGGCAGGCCGGCGTCGACCAGCGGCTGGGTCAGCGCGTCGTCATGGGCGAAATCGACGTTGTCCACGCACCAGTCGTACAGTGGGCGGTGGTCTTCGAATTCCAGCGTGCACAGCGAGTGGGTGATTCCCTCGAGGGAATCGCCCAGCGCATGGGCGAAATCGTACATTGGGTAGATCGGCCACGCGTTGCCGGTGTTCTGGTGCTCGACGTGCTTGATGCGGTACAGCGCCGGATCGCGCAGGTTGATGTTGCCGCTGGCCATGTCGATCTTGGCGCGCAGGGTGCGCGCGCCATCCGGGAATTCACCGGCGCGCATGCGGCGGAACAGGTCGAGGTTTTCCTCGACGCTGCGGTCGCGCCACGGCGACGGGCGGCCCGGCTCGGTCAGGGTGCCGCGGTAGGCGCGCACTTCCTCGGCCGACAGGTCGCAGACGTAGGCCTTGCCCTGTTCGATCAGCTTCTCGGCGGCCAGGTAATAGGTCTGGAAGTAGTCCGAGGCGTGGCGCAGCTCGTTCCAGCTGAAGCCCAGCCAGCGCACGTCGTCCTGGATCGCGGCCACGTACTCCGGGTCTTCCTTGGCCGGGTTGGTGTCGTCGAAACGCAGGTTGCAGACGCCGCTGAACTCACCGGCGATGCCGAAGTTCAGGCAGATCGACTTGGCATGGCCGATGTGCAGGTAGCCGTTCGGCTCGGGCGGGAAGCGGGTCTTGATCGCCTGGTGCTTTCCGCTGGCCAGGTCCTCGCGCACGATCTGGCGGATGAAATCGCGCTTTTCGTGGCTGTCGGCGGGGGTCTCGGGGCTGGCGGGGGTGTGCTCGGACATGAGTCTGGGGCGAAAAAGGGCAGAAAGACCAACAGTCTAGCGCGTACAGGCCAAGGCTGCCCGGTGGCGTCTGGGGCTGGCGGCCAGCGGCCGGCACTACCAACCCGTCTTCCGGTAGCGCCGGCCGCTGGACGGCAGAACGGTCATTCGCCGTCAACGGCGGCATTCAGCGCCCGGGCGTATGCTGGACCCTTGCCCCGAGGAGCCGCCACATGCACATCGTGTACAAGGCCGACAACCTGTTCGACGCCCACCTGGTCAAGCACGCGCTGGAAGATGCCGGCATCCCGGCCTTCGTGTTCGGCGAGTCGTTGCTGGGCGGCATGGGCGAGCTGCCGCTGTTCGGCGTGCTGCGGGTAGGTATCCCCGACGCGGCGCGGCCGCAGGCCGAAGACATCGTGGCGGCGCTGGACTTGGGCCACGCGCCGGACGCCCCCATTTCAGATGCAGACGACATAGCCGGCCTTCCGGCGTAGGAGCGCATCATGTTGGGAATTGGCCAGGGCATCCTCGGCATCGGCGCCTTCAAGCAGCGCCTGCCGCGCCCGGAAGAAGCACTGCCGGGGCGTGACCAACCGCTGCCGCTGCACAGCAACCAGCACTTCGTGAACAGCCATCCGCTGAAGGACCGCTTCGCCGGCCTGCAGCAGATCCGTTTTGCGCTGGGCTGCTTCTGGGGCGCCGAGCGCAAGTTCTGGACCGAACCGGGCGTGTACAGCACCTCGGTCGGCTATGCCGGCGGCATCACCCCGAACCCGACCTATGAAGAGGTCTGCTCGGGCCTGACCGGCCACACCGAAGTGGTGCAGGTGGTGTTCGACCCGGCGGTGGTGAGCCTGGAGCGGCTGCTTCAGCTGTTCTGGGAGAGCCACGACCCGACCCAGGGCATGCGCCAGGGCAACGACACCGGCACCCAGTACCGCTCGGCGATCCACGCCACCGACGAGGCCCAGTACAAGGCCGCGCTGGCCAGCCGCGAGGCTTACCAGGCCCAACTGGATGCGGCCGGTTACGGCCCGATCACCACCGAGATCGTGTATCCGGCGCCGGCGTACTACTACGCCGAGGATTACCACCAGCAGTATCTGGCGAAGAACCCGAACGGTTACTGCGGCATTGGCGGCACCGGCGTGAGCTGCCCGATCGGCCTGGATGTGGAAGCGCCGCGCTGACGCGCGGAGGTCCGCCTGCGGCGGGCAGAAGCCAAAGCCTGGTAGAGCCGACTGCTGGTCGGCTGAAAGCCAAAGCGGCTCTGGGTTGCTGATGGCTGGGCGGGACGGGGGCGGCTGGCAGGACACGCCGTAAACCCGTCCATGGGGGCTCGATGGCGCCATCCATGGCGCCAACGGTCCTGCCAGCTGCCCCCGTCCCACCTTCGACAGTTTCCCGGTGACGGTGGGCAAGAGCATGGGCAACTGACGAACTGATGGAAAAGAAGAAGGACGCGGCTTTCGCCGCGTCCTTTTTCTTTGGTTCTGCAATGCTCTTGTAGAGCCGAGCCATGCTCGGCTGCGAGCAAGCGAAGCGCGCGACCCGCTGTTGCTCTTCTTTCTTTCTTCCGTGGCGGGTGGCCCCCGGAAACTGTCAGAGGGCGGGCGGGTTGGGTTCGCGGGGGTGTCCGCGGCATGGATGCCGCGGCCAAGCCTCCAGGGACGGATTCACGGCGTCCCCCGCGAATCCAACCCGCCCGGCCAAGCGCGGAACAAGTCGACTAACAGTCGACTCTACCGAACCGAGCCCCCCGCCACGAGGGGCTCAGCCGTTGGCCGGAATCCTCACAGTGCCGCGCGGATCCGCTCGCGCAGTGCTTCCAGATCCTTGGCAAACGCCTCGATGCCAGTCGCCAGCTTCTCGGTGGCCATCGGATCGGCCGCCAGGTCCGCCGCGAACTTCGCTGCGTCGATCGGGGTCACCGAGGCGCCATCAGCCGCACCAGCCACCAGCTTGCGCGGCAGCTCGCCGTGGTCGGCGTCCAGCTTCTCCAGCAGGTCCGGCGAAATGGTCAGGCGGTCGCAACCGGCCAGCGCTTCGATCTGCGCGGTCGAACGGAACGAAGCGCCCATCACCACGGTCGGCGAACCGCGGCGCTTGAACTCGGCATACACACCGCGTACGAACTTCACGCCCGGGTCTTCGTCGATGGTGGCCGGGGTCTGGCCGTTGGCCACGTACCAATCAAGGATACGGCCGACGAACGGCGAGATCAGGAACGCGCCGGCCTCGCTGCAGGCCAGTGCCTGGGTCGGGTTGAAGATCAGGGTCAGGTTGCAGTCGATGCCCTCGGCCTGCAGGATGCGCGCCGCCTCCACGCCTTCCCAGGTCGCGGCGATCTTGATCAGGATCTTCTCGCGCGGCACGCCGGCATCGGCGTACATCTGGATGAACTGGCGGGCCTTGGCCACGGTGGCGGCGGTGTCGTGGGCCTGGTCGGCATCCACTTCGGTGGACACGCGGCCCGGCACCAGGGTGCTCAGCAACGCGCCGACGCCGATGGTCAGACGGTCGGCCACGGCGTGCACCACGGCTTCGCGGTCGCCCGTCTGCTGCCGGCCCCAGGCCAGTTCGCGTTCGATCAGCTCGGCATAGACCGGCAGGTCCAGCGCCTTCTTCACCAGGGTCGGGTTGGTGGTGCAGTCCACCGGCTGCAGGCGCTTGATGGCGTCGTAGTCACCGGTATCGGCAACGACCACGGACAGTTCGCGCAGCTGGGACAGTTTGGACGGGGTACTCATTACGGCTCCTGGTGCAGGGGGATCGAATCGCGCGCGGTGCGCAGCGGGTGTCAGGGGCGGTCGTTGTGGACCGCGGTCACGCGCAGGCGCAGCTTGCGGCCACCGGGCGCGTTCCAGTCGATGCTCTGGCCGATGGCCAGGCCGAGCAGGGCACTGCCGACCGGGGCCAGCACGGAAACCTTGCCTTCGTCGACGTTGGCTTCGCGGGGGAAGACCAGGGTCAGGACGTGCTTCTCGCCCGACACTTCATCTTCGCACTCCACGCGCGAATGCATCATGACGATGCCTTCGGGAATCTGGTCCGGTGCCAGCACGGTGGCCCGGTTGAGTTCTTCAGCAAGCGCGAGCGCGGCAGGCGTCTGGCTCAGCGCAGGGGATTCGAGCATGGCGTCCAGGCGGTCCATGTCGAAGGTAGAAACGGTGATCGACGGCGGCAGGCCGCTGGCGGTACTCATGGTGAAGCTCCTTGGTTGAAAGCCATGCAAAAGGCGGCACCTGCTGGCGCCGCCTGTCTGTATTGTGGGGACAAATGCGGCCGGAATCGACTCCTGCCGATTCCAGGCCGGTACTGCGGGGGCTCAGCCGTTCAGCGCGGGGCCGGGCAGGGCGGCAGTGTCGCCGGCGGCGTTGACCGCTTCCAGGGTGAACAGCGCCTGCGGCAGGCGCTTGAACTGGTCGGCCAGCTCCATCAGGAAGTCGTTCATGGCCGAGCTGCGGCGCCAGATCATGGCGATGCGGCGGCTGGGACGGCCCTCGCCGGTGAAGTCGAGCAGGCGGATGTTGTTCGAGCGCGGCACTGGCGGCTGCACCGACAGGCTGGGCAGCAGGGTGATACCGACGTCGGCGGCAACCATCTGCCGCAGCGTCTCCAGGCTGGTGGCGCGGAACTCGGACTTCTCGTTGGCGCCGAACAGGCGGCAGACTTCCAGCGCCTGGTCGCGCAGGCAGTGCCCGTCCTCCAGCAGCAGCAGCTTCTGTGTGGCCAGTTCCTGCACGTCCAGGTGCTCGCGGCGGGCCAGCGGGTGGCGCCCGGACACGGCCAGCAGGAACGGTTCCTCGAACAGGAACTCGGCGTGCAGCTGGTCGTCGATCATCGGCAGCGCCAGCAGCGCAGCATCGAGTTTGCCTTCGCGCAGGCGGTCGAGCAGCACATCGCTCTTTTCCTCGACCAGCAGCAGTTCCAGCTCCGGGAAGCGATCGCGGATGCGCGGGATCACATGCGGCAACAGGTAGGGGCCCAGGGTCGGGAAGATCCCCAGGCGCACCGTACCGGCTTCCGGATCGCGGCTGCGTCGCGCCGCTTCCTTGAGTTGTTCCACTTCGGACACGATCACCCGTGCCCGTGCCGCCGCTTCCTGCCCGGCCGGGGTCAGCATCACCTTGCGCGGTGCGCGTTCCACCAGTGGCAGGCCCAGTTCTTCTTCCAGCTTGCGGATCTGCGTGGACAGCGTCGGCTGGCTGACGAAGCAGGAGGCGGCAGCCCGGCCGAAATGCTTGTGGTCGGCCAGGGCTACCAGGTACTTCAGATCACGTAGGTTCATCCTTACACCCCAGGGATAACGGACCGGCTGACGGCGTGGTTACCCGACAGGCAGACAATGTTCCCGGTGATCTGGGAACGGTGGATCAGGCCGCTTCAGCAACGGCACCACTGCTGTTGCTCACCGACGAGCGTATCAGGTGGTCGAACGCGCTCAGTGCGGCGGTCGAACCGGCGCCCATCGCGATGATGATCTGCTTGTAGGGCACCGTCGTGCAATCGCCAGCGGCGAACACACCCGGCAGGTTGGTCTGGCCGCGGTCGTCGATGACGATCTCGCCACGCGGCGACAGCGCCACCACGTCCTTCAGCCATTCGGTGTTGGGCAGCAGGCCGATCTGCACGAAGATGCCTTCCAGCTCGACGCGGTGGGCGTCGCCGCCGACGCGATCCTTGTAGACCAGGCCGGTGACGCGGCTGCCGTCGCCCAGCACCTCGGTGGTCTGCGCGCTGGTCAGCACGGTGACATTGCCCAGGCTGCGCAGCTTCTTCTGCAGCACTTCATCGGCGCGCAGGCTGGAATCGAACTCCAGCAGGGTCACATGCGACACGATGCCAGCCAGGTCGATGGCCGCTTCCACGCCGGAGTTGCCGCCGCCGATCACCGCCACGCGCTTGCCCTTGAACAGCGGGCCATCGCAGTGCGGGCAGTAGGCGACGCCCTTGTTGCGGTACTGGTCTTCGCCCGGCACGTTCATCTGCCGCCAGCGCGCGCCGGTGGACAGGATCACCGAGCGCGACTTCAGCACCGCGCCGTTCTCCAGCTGCACCTGCACCAGGCCGTCTTCGCCGGCCGGCACCAGCGCACTGGCGCGCTGCAGGTTCATGATGTCCACCTCGTACTCGCGCACGTGCTGTTCCAGCGCCGTGGCCAGCTTCGGGCCCTCGGTCTCCTTCACCGAAATGAAGTTCTCGATCGCCATGGTGTCAAGCACCTGGCCACCGAAACGCTCGGCGGCGATGCCGGTGCGGATGCCCTTGCGCGCGGCATAGATCGCCGCTGCGGCACCGGCTGGGCCGCCGCCCACCACCAGCACGTCGAAGGCGTCCTTGGCGGCGATCTTCTCGGCATCGCGCTTGCCGGCGTTGGTGTCCAGCTTGGCCACGATCTGTTCCAGGGTCATGCGGCCCTGGTCGAACACTTCACCGTTGAGGTACACGGTGGGCACGGACATGATCTCGCGCTTCTCCACTTCGTCCTGGAACAGCGCACCGTCGATGGCCACGTGCTGGATGCGCGGGTTGAGCACGGCGGCCAGGTTCAGCGCCTGCACCACGTCCGGGCAGTTCTGGCAGGACAGCGAGAAGTAGGTTTCGAACTTGTAATCGCCTTCCAGGTTCTGCACCTGCTCGATCAGTTCGGCGGTGGCCTTGGACGGATGACCGCCGACCTGCAGCAGCGCCAGCACCAGCGAGGTGAACTCGTGGCCCATCGGCAGGCCGGCGAAGGTCAGGTGGATATCCTGGCCCGGCGTGCCCAGGTCGAACGAGGGCACGCGGCCCTGGCCGTCGCGCAGCACCTGCAGCGAGATCTTGTCCGACAGGCTTTCCAGGGTCTGCAGCAGTTCCAGCATTTCCTGCGACTTGGCGCCGTCGTCGGCGTGCGCGGTGATCTGGATCGGGCGGGTCACGCGCTCCAGATAGGTCTTCAGCTGCGACTGCAGGTTGGCGTCCAACATCGGGTCATCTCCTGGCTTCAGGCAAACAGGGGTCGTGGCACCGCTGTAGAAGGTAGCGGACCAGCAGGGGGTAGGGGTGAACCCAAGACAGCGACCGTGGAAGGGGCTGGCTGGCCAAGGCTGGCGCGCGTTGGCTGTCTTGGGTTCACCCCCACGCCGGCGGGGGACCGGCACGGGGATGAAGGGCGCGCCGTGGCGTGGGGCCGCGGCAGGCCGGTACTGCGTTAGATCTTGCCGACCAGGTCCAGCGACGGGGTCAGGGTCTTCTCGCCTTCCTTCCACTTGGCCGGGCACACCTGGTTCGGGTTGGCGGCGGTGAACTGGGCAGCCTTCAGCTTGCGCAGGGTCTCGGACACGTCACGGGCGATCTCGTTGGAGTGGATCTCCAGGGTCTTGATCACGCCTTCCGGGTTGATGATGAAGGTGCCGCGCAGGGCCAGGCCTTCTTCTTCAATGTGCACGCCGAAGGCGCGGGTCAGCTGGTGGGTCGGGTCGCCGACCAGCGGGAACTGGGCCTTGCCGACGGCCGGCGAGGTTTCGTGCCACACCTTGTGAGAGAAGTGGGTGTCGGTGGTGACGATGTAGACCTCGGCGCCAGCCTTCTTGAACTCGGCGTAATGGTCAGCCGCGTCTTCGATCTCGGTCGGGCAGTTGAAGGTGAAGGCGGCCGGCATGAAGATCAGGACGGACCACTGGCCCTTCAGGCTGGCATCGGAAACCTTGATGAACTCGCCATTGTGGTAAGCGTTGGCTTCAAACGGCTGGATCTGGGTGTTGATCAGGGACATCGTTTTTCCTCTGGTGAAGGGGAGTGGGTGAATCGACAGGAGCTAGGTTACCGACTCGCTGGCGATAAGAACAATCCATTGATTGCATCTATTTGATAGATGGAGTCTATCAAAAGGCCATGAGCCGACACTGAACCTTGCCGCTCCCATCCTGCAACTGCCTGTATTACAAGGAAAATCTTTCCCGGCAGGTGAATGCGGCCGATAGCCCGTCCTTATCCCGTTCGCCAGAACCTGAACGGATTCCGCTGTTGTAGAGCCGAGCCTACGCTCGGCTGTCCCAGAAGCAGCCGAGCATGGGCTCGGCTCTACAATTGCGGCATGTCTGTCAAAACCGAATCCTCCCTGCGCCAGATCGTGGCCGATGCCAGCGCCCGGCTCGGCGGCGTTGAAGCCCGCCACGAGGTCGAACTGCTGCTGCTGCATGTACTGGAGCGCCCGCGCAGCTGGCTGTTCGCGCACGCCACCGATCCGCTGGCCGCTGCCGACCAGGCGGTCTTCGAGGCGTTGCTGGCCCGCCGTGTGGCCGGCGAGCCGGTTGCCTACCTGACCGGCCGCCGCGGCTTCTGGACGCTGGATCTGGAGGTCGACCCGGCCACGCTGATTCCGCGCCCGGAAACCGAACTGCTGGTGGAACTGGCGCTGGAGCGCCTGCCGGCCAATCGCGACCTGCAGGTGGCCGACCTCGGCACCGGGAGCGGTGCGATCGCGCTGGCGCTGGCCAGCGAGCGGCCGCAGGCGCAGGTGCTGGCCACCGATGCCAGCCCGGGCGCGCTGGCCGTGGCCACGCGCAACGCCGCGCGCCATGAACTGCGCAACGTGCGCTTCGCCCAGGGGGGCCACGACTGGTACGCGCCGCTGCAGGGCGCGCGCTTTGATCTGATTGCCAGCAACCCGCCGTACATCGCCAGCGACGACCCGCATCTGGAACAGGGCGACCTGCGTTTTGAACCGGCCACTGCGCTGGCCTCCGGTGTGGACGGCCTGGACGACATCCGCCGCATCGTCGACGGTGGCCTGGCCCACCTGCTGCCTGATGGTTGGCTGCTGATCGAGCACGGTTGGGACCAGGGCCAGGCGATCCGCGCGTTGTTCGACGCGGCGGGTTTTGCCGACGTGCAGACCGTGCAGGACCTGGAGCAGCGCGACCGCATCACCCTGGGCCGGCGACCGGCCTAGAATGGAGGTTCTCCTGCCCCGGCAGGGCATCACCCTGGAGCTGCAAGCATGCGTACGCTGTACCCCGCCATCACCCCCTACGACGTCGGCACCCTGAAGGTCGATGACCGCCACACGCTGTACTTCGAACAGTGCGGCAACCCGGATGGCAAGCCGGTGGTGATGCTGCACGGTGGCCCGGGCGGCGGCTGCAGCGACAAGATGCGCCAGTTCCACGACCCGTCGAAGTACCGCATCATCCTGTTCGACCAGCGTGGTGCCGGCCGTTCCACCCCGCACGCCGACCTGGTGGACAACACCACCTGGGACCTCGTTGCCGATATCGAAAAGCTGCGCGAGCACCTGAAGGTGGATCGCTGGCAGGTATTCGGCGGCAGCTGGGGTTCGACCCTGGCCCTGGCCTATGCAGAAACCCACCCGCAGCGTGTGACCGAGCTGGTGCTGCGCGGCATCTTCATGCTGCGCCGCTGGGAACTGGAATGGTTCTACCAGGAAGGTGCCAACCGCCTGTTCCCGGATGCCTGGGAGCATTATCTGAAGCCGATCCCGTCGGTGGAGCGTCATGACCTGATCTCGGCCTTCCACCGCCGCCTGACCAGCGACGACGAAACCACCCGCCTGGAAGCGGCCAAGGCCTGGGCGGTGTGGGAAGGTGCGACCAGCTTCCTGCACGTCGATGACGACTTCATCAACAGCCACGAAGACCCGCACTTCGCGCTGGCCTTCGCCCGCATCGAGAACCACTACTTCGTCAACGGTGGCTTCTTCGAGGTGGAAGACCAGCTGCTGCGCGACGCGCACCGCATCGCCGACATCCCGGGCGTGATCGTGCACGGCCGCTACGACGTGGTCTGCCCGCTGGCCAATGCCTGGGACCTGACCAAGGTATGGCCGAAGGCGAAGCTGGAAATCACCCCGGCCTCGGGCCACTCGGCGTTCGAGGCCGAGAACGTGGACGCGCTGGTGCGCGCCACCGATAGCTTCGCCTGATCGGCAACGCCAGGGGTCAGATCCCTTTCCCAAGGAAAGGGCTCTGACCCCGACCCGGATGCACCGGCCGGTAGATCCACGCCATGCGTGGATGGGGGCAACGCAGGAGCCTCCACGCATGGCGTGGATCTACCAGTTCCCGGCCAGCAACGCGTCAGCCAGCACCTGCAGTTTCGGTGAGTGCTGCCGCGACGGCGGGTAGATCAACGACAACGCACGGCTGCGGCCTTCGAACGGCTGCAGCACGCGCTGCAGCCGGCCATCGGCCAGCGCGTCGGCCACCGCGAAATCCATCACCTGCACGATGCCGATGCCGGCGATGGCCGCTTCCACCAGTGGATCGCCGCTGTCGAACACCATCCGCGTCGGCGGCGTGACTTCCCGTAGCTGGCCGTCGTGCAGGAACTGCCAGTTGACCACGCGGCCACTACGCAGGTTGCGCACGGCCAGGCAGGCGTGGTCCTGCAGCGCGGTCACATCGACCGGCGCGCCGCAGCGGGCCAGATAGTCCGGGCTGGCCACGGTCACCCAGCGCAGCGGCCGCAAGGGCCGCGCAACAATGCGCTGGTCGGCGATGACGCCGGTACGCAGCGCGGCATCGAACCCTTCCTCGACCAGATCGACCAGGCGGTCGCTCAGCACCGCTTCCACCTGCAGCTGCGGATGCTGTTGCAGCAGCGGTGCCAGCATTGGCACGAGCACCTTGCGGCCGAACATCGACGGCGCGCTGATCTTCAAGGTGCCCGAGGGCGTGCAGGGTCGGTCGGCCAGCTGCCGCTCGGCATCGTCGAGGCCAGCCAGCAGCGGCATCACCTGTTCGACGAACTGGCGGCCATCCGGGGTCAGCGCCACGTTGCGGGTATTCCGCTGCAGCAGCTTCACCCCCAGTGTGGCCTCCAGTCGGCCGATCGCGCGCGACAGGCCGGACTGGCTCAGGCCGAGCTGGCCGGCGGCCACCGTGAAGCTGCGCGCTTCCGCCACCTGCACCAGCATGCGCACCGCATTGAGGTCCATCGAGGCTCCATTCATGCGGAAAATCATGACAGATATGGGCTTCAAGGGGTTTATTGATATGGGCGCATCAATGAGACTGCGCTCCCCCCCACCGCTTCAACCCGCCGATGCCTCCCCTCAACTATCCACGCTGGGCGCTGACCCTGCTGGCCACCGCGCAGCTGATCATCGCCCTCGACGCCACCGTCATCTTCGTCGCCCTGCATGACATGGGCCGCGCGCTGCAGATCAACGCGCAGCAGCTGCAGTGGGTGGTCAGTGCCTACACCGTGGCCTTTGGTGGCAGCCTGCTGCTGGGGGGGCGTGCCGCCGATCTGATCGGGCGCCGTCGCTTCTACCGGCTGGGCATGCTGCTGTTCGCACTGGCCTCGCTGCTCGGCGCGCTTGCGCCGAACGCGACCCTGCTGATCATCGCGCGTGCCGCACAGGGCGTCGGTGCGGCGCTGCTGTTCCCGGCCACGCTGGCGCTGATCAACACGCTGTACGCCGAAGGCCCGGTGCGCAACCGCGCGCTGGCGATCTGGAGCATGGCCAGCGCGGTCGGCCTGGCGCTGGGCACGCTGCTCGGCGGCGTGCTGACCCAGGCGTTCGGCTGGCCGGCAGTGCTGGCGGTGATCGTGCCGCTGGCCACCGCATGCGCAGTGGCTGCCGGTGCATGGCTACCGGCCGATGGCCCACGGGTGCAGGGACGTTCGTTCGACCTGGCCGGTTGCCTCACCGTCACCGCCGGCGGCAGCCTGCTGGTCACCACCCTGGTGCAAGGGCCGGAGTGGGGCTGGACGGCACCGGCCACGCTCATCTGCCTGCTGCTTTCAGCGGTACTGCTGGCGGCGTTCGTGCAGATCGAAAAGCGCAGCCGTGACCCGCTGATGCAGTTTTCGCTGTTGCGCCTGCCTGGCCTGCGCGCGGCACTCGGCCTGACCTTCGCCTTCATGAGCAGCTATGGCGTGCAGTACTACTTCCTTGCGCTGTACTTCCAGGATGGCTACGGCTGGAGCCCGCTGCAGGCCGGCATGGCCTTCCTGCTGCCGACGCTGGTGTGCACTTTCGGCATTCGTATTGCCGAACGCATGCTGCGGCGCCGTTCGCCACGGCAGGTGCTGGCCTGGGGCTTCGCTGCCGGTGCCATCGGCATCGCTGCGGTGGCGGTGGCGATGCCGCATGGCGCTGGCTACTGGCCGCTGCTGCCGGGCATCGTGGTGCTCAGTGTCGGCCAGGGCATGAGCTGGACAGCGATGTGGATCGTGGCCGGTCAGGGCGTGCCGGGACCGCAGCAGGGTGTCGCGTCCGGCATGGCCGCCACCGCCCAGCAGATCGGTGGCGCGCTGGGATTGGCGGTACTGGTGATGGTGGCCAACGCCGCGCGCAGCACGCAGGCAGCAACCAGTGCCGATGCCCTGCAGGGCATGGTCAATGCACAGTACGGCGCCGCGCTGTTCGCTGCGCTCGGCGTGGTGATCGCGCTGGGCCTGCGCCCGGCGCCGGTAGACTCGTCAGCAACCGCCTGCCTGAGCACCGACGCATGATCGAACTGCTGGACCTGCAACAGACCCTGCATGCCTTCGCAGCCTGCAACGATGATGATGAGGTGTACGGCTCCTTCGGTTGGGTGCACGCCACCGATGACGACCTGCTGCAGGCGCGCTTCTGGTTGCCACCCGATGAGGATGCCGCATTCGATGAGGACAGCGAGGTTCCGGCTGAAGCGCGCGCGCTGGGCCTGGGCACGTTCCTGGAACCTGCGACGTTTGCGGACGTGCTCGACGTGCAGAAGCGGCAGCGCCCGTTGTCTTCGCTGCGGGACTACGCGCAGGCGCTGGCGTACTACGCCGAGTACGACGCGTTCCGGCAGGTCGAAGGCATCGATGAGGCTCTGGGCGAAGCGGAAGCTGCGGAACAGGCGGCTGCACGCGAGGCGGGTGTGGGCACAGGCATCTTCGCGTCCTTCGATATGGCATTGAACGCGTGCCCGGAAGCGCAGATCAAAGCGGCGGCGCAGCGCGTGGCGCGCCTGCTGGAGATTCCGGTGGGCGATGCATTGGCGCGTTGCCGCGCGTTGCCGCTACTGCTGGGTGAAGCGCTGGATCGGCGTCGTGCGCAGGCGATCAAGGATGACTTCGCCGACATCGGCGCGACGCTGCAGGTGCGTGGCTACAAGCCGTTCCCGTGGATGGACGCGCCCGCATTGCGTTGAACAACACCATCCATGCCATGCCTGGATGACGTTCAACCAAACGCCAGCAACTGCGGCTGCAATGCGCTGAAGATCCGCGCCAGCCGCTCCGCCCACGCCTGCTGCCCGGCCACGTCGGCAATCAGGTCCTGGCGGATCTCCAGCTCCACGTGCACCAGGCCACGGCCTTCGCCATGCACCGGCACCGCATAGTCACTGGTACTGCTGACCGAATACGGCTCATTGTCACCCACCACCAGGTCGTCCTCGTCGCGCAGTGCCTGCAGCAGCGCATGGGCAAAACGCGTGTCCTGGTGGTACAGCACGCCGGCATGCCACGGCCGCTGCATGCCGTTCATCGCCGGGGTGAAGCTGTGCATCATCACCAGCAGCGTGGGGCGGCCTGCATCACGGCGTGCATCAAGCTCGGCGTCGATGCGCGCGTGGTAGGGCGCGTGGATCGCTTCGATGCGTTGTTGCCGCTGCGCTGCCGACAGCCCGGTATTGCCTGGCACCACCGTGTGGTCGCTCACTTCCGGAATCAGCGTTGGCGACGCCAGCGGGCGGTTGCAGTCGATCAGCAGCCGCGAATAGGTCTGTTCGATCGCCCAGGCATCCAGCCGTTCGGACAGTGCGCGGGTGGTGCCGGCAATGCCGATGTCCCAGCCGATATGGCGGTCCAGTTCGGCCTGCGGCAAGCCCAGGCCTGCGAGGACGCGCGGCACCCGCTGGCCGGCATGGTCGGCCAGCAGCAGGAACGGCGAGGCGCCCTGCGGCCGGTGGATCGTGTGGATCGCCGGGTCGTCTGCGCCCAGCAGCGCAGGCAGCGCGTGCAGATCGGCGTCAGCCACGCGGGCGTCCGTCCAGATGGTGCTCGATCATCCACAGCCCGGCCCAGAGCTTGGCATCCAGCTCGTAGCCTTCGCCCATTTTCTCTACCAGCCAGGCAGCCGCCCGAGCACGCGGAATCTCGTGCACGGTGATGTCTTCGCTGTCATCACCACCGCCCTCGCCGACACGGCGCAGGCCGGTGGCGCGCACGAAGGCGATCTTCTCGCTGCTGGCGCCAGAGGACGTCGGGCCGATCATCAGCACTTCGGCGTGATCGGCGGTCCAGCCGGTTTCTTCCTCCAGCTCGCGCACCGCCGAGACTTCGATCGACTCGCCGGAGTGGATGTCGCCGACCAGGCCGGCCGGCATCTCGATGGTGGGGGCCTGCAGCGGCACGCGGAACTGCTCGACGAACAGCACCTTGTCCTCGGGGGTGACGGCGATGATGATCGCGGCCAGGCCACCGGCGTGGGTACGTTCGCTGTATTCCCAGGTGCCGCGCACCAGCATGCGCTGGTACTTGCCTTCATAGACGACACGCGGGGCTTCGGTGTTGCGCTGGCTCATGCGGGCTCGCTGTGGGTGGGAAGAATATCGGGTACGCCGGCGGCATCGAACAGCCGGCGGCGTGTCATCGGGCCGAAGCGCAGGGTCTGGCACAGGCCGCTGAGCAGCTCGGGATCGGCGGTCTGGCGCAGCAGGCCGGGTTGGCTGCCTTCCAGCGGCGCGTCCAGCGCGATGGTGGTCAGCTGGCGCCAGAGCAGGGCGTGCTCGCGCTGCTCGCGCAGGCGCACGGCCATCTGGGCGGCGCCACGCAGGCGCAGGAACGGCACTTCATCCAGTCGCTCGTACAGCACGTCCATGCTGCCGAAATGGGCCAGCAGCACGGCAGCGGATTTGCTGCCGACGCCACTGACACCGGGAATGTTGTCCACCGCGTCGCCACACAGCGCCAGGTAATCGGCGATCTGGTGCGCATGCACGCCGTGTCGTGCCTTCACCCCGGCCACGTCCCAGCGCTGGTTGCGTGCGTAGTCCCACTGTTCGTCGTGGTCCAGCAGCAGCTGCGACAGGTCCTTGTCGGCGGAGATGATCACGCCGCGGTGGCTGCCACGATGCACATGCAGGGCGCTGCCGATCAGGTCATCTGCCTCGTATTCGTGGTGGGCCAGAACGGCAAGGCCCAACGCCGCGCACAGCGCCTTGCAGTGCACGAACTGGCGCTTGAGCGCCTCCGGCGCCGGGTCGCGGTTGGCCTTGTAGGCCGGGTACAGGCGGTGGCGGAAGCCACTGTCCAGTGCTTCGTCGAAGGCGATGGCGATGTGACGCGGGCGCTCGCGCTCGAGCAGGTCCAGCAGGAAGCGGGCGAAGCCGTGCACGGCATTGGTCGGCCAGCCCTGCGCGTCCTGGAACTGGTCCGGCAGCGAGTGCCAGGCGCGGAACACGTAGATGCTGGCGTCGACCAGGTACAGCGACGGCGGTGGTACCGGCAGGGTCATGCCGGAGGCGTCCAGTCGCGCAGCAGGGCGGCCGGGTCCGGACGCTCGCGCTCGGGCACGGCGGCCTTCGGCGTGCCGATATGGATGAAACCGGCAATGCCTTCGCCCTCGGACAGCCCCAGGTAGGCCTGCACGGCCGGGTCGAAGGCCATCCAGGCGGTCAGCCACTGCGCGCCGAAGCCCAGCGCCTGCGCGGCCTGCAGCAGGGCGAAGCAGACGCAGCCGGCGGTCATCAGCTGCTCCTGTTCGGGCACCTTCGGGTCCGGGCGCGGGCTGGCCACCACCACGATCACCAGCGGCGCATGGCTGAATCGCTGGCGGTCCTTTTCGAACACGGCCTCGCCGGCGTGCGGGTCGCGTTGGCGGCTGCGCTCGGCCAGGAAGTCGCCCAGAGTGTGACGTGCATCGCCGGCGATCTTCAGGAAGCGGAACGGCACGCGCTTGCCGTGGTCGGGCACACGCACGGCCGAGGCCAGCATCCGCTGCAGGGTGGCCGGATCCGGGCCGGGCTCGGCCAGCTGCCGCGAAGGCACGGAGCGGCGGGCATCCAGGGCGAGCAGGGCGGCGGGGTCGGGCATGGAGTCTGAACCGGTCATCACGGAGGTTTGATTATAGTCGGGGTGGTCAAAGACACCGTCTGTGTCGCGTCTGGCCTTTGAATATCAAACTGTGATGAACGTCATGCCACTGGCGGGAAACGGACGGCCGCTTCCCCTCGCCTCGCAGGCCTTGCACGGCTTACGATATCTACCTTGCCGGGCCGCCGGTCATGAGGTTTGAAGTGAGGACTGTTTCACTGTCCGTGACGGGCTGGCCGGCCTACCATCGACGTACCGGTACATGGGGTGTGCCGGTTGTCGCGATGTCCACGTTGTCTGTCGTACCAGAGAAGGTGGGGAGCCTTCCCGAATGATGAGCGCGCCCACACCGATGGGATCGCCGGGCCGTGACCCGGCCCAGCTCCAGCTTGCCCGGGACATGGTCCTGCCCGCGCTGTGCCAGGCCTTCGGCGCGGCACTGGCGCGCTTCGACGATGCCCTGTTCGATCGGGCCGGCAATGCCGGTTCGTCGCAGCTGCTGTTCCTGGATGCGATGCGCGAACTGCGCCGCCGCCGCGAGGACATTGCCGGTGCCTTCTCTGGCCACCTGCAGCGGGCCTGGGATGCGCTGGCCAGTGGTGAGCCCATGTCGGCCGAATCGACGCTGTCCGGCCCAGCCGAGGATGGCCTGAGCCTGCTGGCCGAGCACGTGCTGGAGTCGCGGCTGGCGGTGCGCAATTTCGCCACGGTGCTGCTGCGTGACTTCAAGCCGGTCCTGGCGCGGCTCGACCGCCGCCTGGGCCGTCTGATCGGCGGCGCCGAACTGGATGCCGACCATAATCCCATCAGCCCCGAACACCTGGGCGTGGCCATCCACGAAGCCTTTGCCGGCTGCGAACTGGCTCCGGAAGTGCACCTGGTGCTGATCAAGCTGTGCGAGCGCGACCTGCGCGCGCCGGTGGGTCGCATCTACGAGAAGCTGGACGAGCAACTGGCCGCGGCCGGGGTGATGTCGCAGATGGGAGCGCCGCGGCGTCCACTGTCGGCGGCGCCCGACCCGCGCATGGCCTCGGGCCTGGATGACCTGGTGGAGCAGCGCCCGGGCACGGGCCTGGACGGCGAATTCGGTGATGACGAGCAGGCCGCGCCGGCCTGGGCGCAGCGCTTTGCCGCACGCTGGTCCGAGCGGCGTGGGCACATGCAGCAGCACCTGGGCGCCGAAGACGGCGGCACCGGCGACGCCCATGCGGGCCAGCAGGGCATGCTGCTGGAGGCGCTGCACGAACTGCTGCAGCAGACCCGCCACGTGCGCGAGGACGCGACGTCGGCCGCACAGGTGGCGATCGGCCAGCAGCGTCCGCTCAGCCAGCGCGAGATGATGTCGGTGCTGTCGCTGCTGCAGGCCACGCCCAGTGCGACCCTGCGCGCGGCGATCGGCGAGGACGGCGAATCGTTGGCGCAGCGGTTGAAGAGCGAAGTGCTGTCCAGCGCCACCCGTCTCGGTGTCGATCCGGGCCAGACCCGGCTGGACCCGCAGGACGAGGATGCGATCGACCTGGTGGGCATGCTGTTCGACGTGATGCTGGACGAGCGCGAACTGGAAGGCCGCTCGCGCGAGCTGATCGGCCGCCTGGTGGTGCCGTTCGTCAAGGTCGCGATGCTCGACCGCCGCATGTTCGTGCAGAAGACCCATCCGGCGCGCAAGCTGCTCAACTCGCTGGCCGAGGCCTGCGAAGGCAACACCGGCGAAAGCCAGGCCGAGCGCATGCTGATGGCCAAGGTCGAGGAGATCATCGAGCGCCTGGTTGCCGAGTTCAACGAGAACCTGGCGATCTTCCTGACCCTGGAAGAGGAATTCCGCGAGTTCCTGGTGCAGCACCGCCGTCGCGTGGAAATCGCCGAGCGCCGCGCCGCCGAAACGCAGCGTGGCCAGGAAAAACTGGAAATGGCCCGCACCCGCGCCGGCGCCGAACTGGACCGCCGCATCGGTGATGCCACCCTGCCGCCGGCCATCGCCGAATTCCTGCGCCAGCCGTGGCAGCACCACCTGACCCTGGCGCTGCTGCGCGAGGGCGAGGAGGGCGCATCGGTGGCCGAGGCGCTGAGCCTGGGCGACGGCCTGCTGGAGGAAGTGGCCGAGGCCCGCCGCCAGATCGTCGGCAAGCCGTGGCTGCAGGCCTGGCAGCCGGTGCTGGCCAAGGTGTTCGCCAGCGTGGGCGTGCATGGCGACGCCGCCACCGGCGCCATCGATGCCCTGCATGACACCCTGCAGGGCATTGCCGAATCGCGGCCGGAACTGCAGCGCGGGCTGCCGGAACTGCCGCAGGTCGTACTGCCCGCGCCACCGGTAGCCGAATCGCCGGCGGTGGAGCTGAGCGGCCAGATCGATGCCGATGATTTCGACAATGCCGACGCCGATCGCTTCCGTCGAATGGAGATCGGCAACTGGCTGGATTTCGTCGACAAGGACGGCAAGGTGCAGGCCGGCAAGCTGTCCTGGGTCAGCCCGATTTCCTCGCGCCTGCTGTTCGTCAACCGTCGTGGCGTGCGCTTCTGCGTAGCCTCGCCGGAGGAACTGGCGGTGATGGTGCGGCTGGGACGTCTGCGCGCCCATGTGGATGACGGTGCGTTCGACAGCGCGATGCAGGGCGTGATCGATCGGCTGGACCCGGGCAGCGCCACCCTGCACTGAGTGGAGCCGCCTGCTAGGATCGGGAAAACTCACCGATCAGCGGGGACCTGCATGGCCGTAGCGTTGCTGGGGATCAAGGAGACCGTGCCGGGCGAACGGCGCGTGGCGCTGACACCGGAGACCGCGCGCAAGCTCGGCGCCCTGGGCATCACTGTCTGGTACGAGCCCGGCGCCGGACTGGCCGCGGGTTTCACCGATGCCGCCTATGACGATGCCGGTGCCCGCGCGTTCGACGCCGCCCGCTGGGCCGAGATCGACATCCTGCTGTGCGTGCAGGCGCCCCCGGCGACGGTACTGCAGCAGCTCAAGCCGGGTGCCACCGTGGTTGGCCTGTTGACCCCTGCCAGTGATGTGGCCCTGGCGGCACTGGCTGCCGATGACCGCCTGCACCTGTTCCCGCTGCAGCAGCTGCCGCGCACCACCCGTGCGCAGGCGATGGATGTGCTCAGTTCACAGGCCGGCATGGCCGGTTACAAGGCCGCGTTGATCGCCGCCGAACGCGCACCACGATTCTTCCCGATGCTGACCACCGCTGCCGGCACCGTGCGTCCGGCCAAGGTGCTGGTGATCGGTGCCGGCGTGGCGGGACTGCAGGCCATTGCCACTGCCCGGCGCCTCGGTGCCCAGGTGGAAGGCTTCGACGTGCGCCCGGAAACCCGCGAGCAGATCCAGTCGCTGGGCGCCCGTTTCCTCGACCTGGGGGTGAGCGCGGCCGGCGAGGGCGGTTACGCGCGCGCGTTGACCGATGAGGAGCGAGCCGAGCAGCAGCGCCGCCTGGCCGATCACCTGCGCGGCGTGGATGTGGTGATCTGCACGGCGGCGGTACCGGGGCGCCCGGCACCCACCATCGTCACTGCGGCGATGGTGGAAGGCATGGCCACTGGCAGCGTGATCGTGGACCTGGCCGCCGAGAGCGGTGGCAACTGCGCACTGACCCGGCCAGGGCAATGCATTGAACACCAGGGCGTGACCATCGACGGCCCGCTGGGCCTGGCCAGTCGCGGCGCGACCCAGGCCAGCGAGATGTATGCGCGCAACCTGCTGAACTTCGTCGCGCTGTTCGTGCGCGAGGGGCAGCTGGCGTTCGACTGGGACGACGAGTTGCTGGCCAAGACACGCTGGCAGGCGTGAACCTGATATGCCTCCTGTAGAGCCGAGCCCATGCTCGGCTTGCGCAGGCGCGATAAAGCAGCCGAGCTTGGGCTCGGCTCTACAAAGGGTTGAACGCTGCCTTTACCGCGGCTTGGCCGGCGGCGGGTTGTCGCGCACCCAGTCCTTGCGCTGTTCCGGCGTCATCTGCGACCAGCGCTCACGCAGGGCGTCGCGCTGCGCCGGTGGCATGTCGCGCATCTGACCGAACAGTGCCCGGGCCTGCTCACGCTGTTCCGGGCTCATGTGCTCGAAGCGGCGCAGACCACGGCGCGCCTTGTCACGTTCCTCCGGGCTCATCGATTGCCAGCGCTGGCCGTGCGACAGCATGCGTTGGCGCTGGCTGGCATCGGCGCTGTTCCAGCGGTCGCGCAGCGGTGCCAGCAGCGATTCGCGCTGGGCTTCACTCAGCTGTTCCCACGCCGGCAGCGGTGCGGCCGGTACAGGACGTGGGGCCGCAGCGGGTGCAGCAGTCTGCGCCAGCGCGGGGACGGCCGGCAGCAGCGACAGGGTCAACAGCAGCGGCAGCAGGTTGAATCGGGGCATGGTTCACTCCATCGCCAGGTCGGTATCGCCCAGCCACAGGTACAGATCGGGATTTTCGTCATATAGCGTGCTGTTGTCTTCTACCGAGGCCAGCACCGGGGCCGGCGCTGGGCCCGACAGGGGGCTGTGGCCGCTGAACTGCAGGCCGATACCCAGTGCCACCACCAGCGAACAGGCGCTGGCCAGCCACCAGCGCAGGCGCCCGTGCCGGGCCGCGCTGGCGCCGTGGCGGGCCTGGCGCAGCTGTGCCAGCGTGGCCGGCGACAGTGCCTGCAGCGACTGCGCGTGCAGGCTGCGCAGGATGTCATCGGAGGGCAGGGAGCGGTTCACGGGTGGGTCTCCAGGTAGTCCTGCAGCGCCTGCCGGGCGCGTGCCAGATGGGTTTTTACCGCGCCTTCGCTGCAGCCCATGGCGCGGGCGGTGGTGGCCCCGTCCAGGTCCTGCAGCACGCGCAGGGTGAAGGCTTCTCGCTGGCGGGCGGGCAGGGTACGCAGTGCCTGCACCAGCTGCTGGTACTGCTGGCGCTGTTCGTGCGCCTGCGCCGGGTCCGGGCCGGGATCGGCCCAGTCGATCCCGCCACCGTCGGCATCCTGGTTGTCGCGCCAGAACGGCAGGCGGAAACGGCGTCGACGCTGCAGGTCGATCACGCGCCGGCGCAGGATGCTCCAGAACAGCGGCGCCCATTCGGCGGCCGGCTTGTCGGCGTAGTCCAGCATGCGCATCAGGGCGTCCTGCACCGCGTCCATGGCGTCGTCGCGCTGGCGCAGGCCGGCCTCAGCGAAGCGGAATGCGCGCGGGCCGACGCTGGCCAGGAACACTTCCAGCGACGCCGGCAGGGCATCGGTCTCGGCGCTCGGGGGGACAGGGCTGCTCACCAGCACAGGGTACGGTTCCTCGCTCGGGGTCACCATCGACAACGCGTGAGCGCGGCTTCGGTTGACCGTGGGCGCGCGCCGGGTTCAGCCCGTGGTTATGATGGGCCGACGAAGACAGAGCGGGAGCGTTGCCAGTGAGTGACGGGTTCGTGGCGCTGTACATCTTCATGCTGGCGGCCATCGCCGGCCACGTGATCATTTCGCCGGTGCCGGTGATCCTGCATACCCCGCTGATGTCGGGTTCCAACTTCATCCACGGCATCGTGCTGATCGGCGCGATGGTGGTGCTGGGGCACGCGCAGACGCCACTGGAAAAGGCGCTGGGCTTCCTCGCCGTGGTGCTGGGTGCCGGCAACGCTGCCGGTGGGTACGTGGTCACCGCGCGCATGCTGGAAATGTTCAAGCCGAGCGCGCCCAAGGGTGCCAAGGACGAACCGAAGGAGCCGCAGGCTTGAACATCAGTACCGTCGAACTGCTCGACTGGCTGGTCAAGGCCAGCTACCTCGTCGCCGCCACGCTGTTCCTGCTCGGCCTGCAGCGGATGGCCTCGCCGCTGACCGCGCGCAGCGGCATCCGCTGGGCCGGGCTGGGCATGCTGCTGGCTACGGCGGCAACCTTCTTCCTGCCCGAACTGCACAACGTGCCGCTGATCCTGGTGGCGCTGCTGCTTGGCGCGGGCCTGGCCTGGTGGTCGGCCGGCAAGGTCGCCATCACCGACATGCCGCAGATGGTGGCGCTGTACAACGGCATGGGCGGCGGCTCGGCGGCGGCCATCGGCGCGGTGGAACTGCTGCGCTATTCCTTCCTGGCCCACCGCGATACCAGCCACTGGAGCGCGCAGGCGCTGGCCGACCTGGCCGCGCGCCAGCCATCGGGCACGGTGCTGCTGCTGGCGGTGGTCGGCGCGGCGATCGGCGCGGTGTCGCTGTCCGGCTCGGTGATCGCCTGGGCCAAGCTGGATGGACGGCTGGACAAGCGCGTGACCTGGCCCGGCCAGCAGGTGATGAATCTGCTGGTGGCGCTGGCGGTGGTGGTGCTGGCGATCATCGCGGCCAGCACGCTCAGTAGCTGGTCCATCGTCGCCTTCTTCGTGCTGGCACTGGCGCTGGGCGTGCTGATGACGCTGCCGATCGGCGGTGCCGACATGCCGGTGGTGATCTCGCTGTACAACGCGTTCACCGGCCTGGCGGTGTCGTTCGAAGGCTATGTGCTGGGCAACGAGGCGCTGATCATCGCCGGCATGATGGTTGGCGCGGCTGGCATCCTGCTGACCCGGTTGATGGCCAAGGCGATGAACCGTCCGATCCGCAACGTGCTGTTCTCCAACTTCGGCGGTGGTGCCGGTGGCGAAGGGCAGGCGATCAGCGGCTCGCAGAAGCCGATCGAAGCGGCCGACGTCGCCGCGATGATGGCCTTTGCCGAGCGCGTGGTGATCGTGCCCGGCTACGGCATGGCCGTGGCGCAGGCGCAGCACAAGATATGGGAACTGGCGCAGCGGCTGGGCCAGCGTGGGGTCAAGGTGAAGTTCGCGATCCACCCGGTGGCGGGGCGCATGCCCGGGCACATGAACGTGCTGCTGGCCGAGGCGGGCGTGCCCTACGACCTGATCGCCGACATGGACGACATCAACCCGGAGTTCGCCAACACCGACGTGGTGCTGGTGATCGGCGCCAACGACGTGGTCAATCCGGTCGCACGCACCGATCCGGCCAGCCCGATCTACGGCATGCCGGTGCTGGACGTGGTCAATGCGCGCAACGTGGTGGTGATCAAGCGCGGCAAGGGCACCGGCTTTGCCGGCATCGAGAATGCGCTGTTCTATGCCGACAACACCCGCATGCTGTACGGCGACGGTGCCGAAGCGGCGGCCTCGCTGGTCAGTGAGTTGAAGGCGCTCGACGGCGGGCATTGAGATCCGGGGTCGGATCCCTTTCCACAGGAAAGGGCTCTGACCCCATATGCGCAGTCTCATCCACGCGTGGCGTGGATCTACCCGGGAAGCACAACGCGCACGGGGGCCATCGCGCTCAGCGCGCCAGCCAGGCGCCCACGGCCACGCCCAGCGCCAGCCACAGCCATTCCATGGCGCCATTGGCCAGGGTGATCAGGGTCCAGGCCAGGTGCGGGCCCATGCGCAGGCTGGCGTCCCATAGGTCCAGGCCGATCGAGCCGCCCATCCAGGCGCTGGCGATGGTCCAGTTGGCCACGGCGGCCACCAGCAGGGTGCCCAGCACGACCAGCGCGATGCGCAGCCGGCCCGGGCCCAGCGTACCCATGCGCAGCATGAACACCAGTTCCAGGGCGGTCAGTACCGCCATCCAGCCGACCTGCCGGCCGGTCATCAGTGCCAGCACCATCCAGGCAAGGGGAGCAACAACCAGGCCCAGCAACAGCATGATGGGCCAGAGCCAGGTGACGGTCCTGGCACGCGCGGCATTGGAGGACATCGAAGCTCCCTGAAGATCACCCACAGGATACTGTGGTTTGCGGCGGTGCACCGGCGGTGCCGGGGCGGCTGGGCTAGAATGCCGTCTTGCGTGGCCTGGCCACGGCCCCATATCGGTCCCCATGTATTCCCGTAGCAGCGAACCTGTCCACTTCGAACGCGATTGCGAGGCCGTGATGGTCCCGCAGGGCGATACCGTGACCCTGCCCGCCGGCAGCTATGGGTACATCACCCAGGCGCTGGGCGGCAGTTATTCGGTGTTCGTCGAGGGCAACCTGTTCCGCATTGCTGGCAAGGACGGCGACGCCATCGGCAAGGAGGCACCGGCACCGCTCGAACTGCCTGCCGATGCCACCGATGAACAGGTGGAACAGCTGGTGTGGCAGCAGCTGCGCACCTGCTTTGACCCGGAAATTCCGGTGAACATCGTCGAACTGGGCCTGGTCTACGAGGTCGAGATCAAGCACCTGGACGAAGGCCAGCGCGAGATCGACGTGAAGATGACCCTGACCGCACCGGGCTGCGGCATGGGCGACATCCTGGTCGACGACGTGCGCAGCAAGCTTGAAATGATCCCGACGGTGGCCGAGGCCGACGTCGACCTGGTGTTCGACCCGCCGTGGAACCAGCACATGATGTCCGAGGCGGCCCGGCTCGAGACCGGCATGCTTTGACCCAGGGCCCGCAGTTACGCGGGCCCGGCACTACCCGCAACCAGAACAGGAATCCTCCGGTGTCCCAGTCCATTCCCAGCTTCGCCGTCACCCGTTCGGACCACCCGCGCAGCGCTGAAGAGCGCGCCCAGATCCTGGAAAAGCCGGGCTTCGGCCTGCACTTCACCGATCACATGGTGGAAGTGCGCTGGGACAAGGACGCCGGCTGGCACAACGCCAACGTGCGTGCCTACGGCCCGCTGCAGCTGGACCCGGCCGCGGCCGTGCTGCACTACGGCCAGGAAATCTTCGAAGGCATCAAGGCCTACCGCCATGCCGATGGCTCGATCTGGACCTTCCGCCCGGATGCCAATGGCCGTCGCCTGCAGCGTTCGGCACAGCGCCTGGCGCTGCCGGAACTGCCGGTGGAGATCTTCGTCGAATCGCTGAAGCAGCTGATCGCCGTGGACAGCGCCTGGGTGCCGTCGGCCGATGAGTCGAGCCTGTACTTCCGTCCGTTCATGATCGGCGACGAAGCCTTCCTCGGCGTGCGCGGCGCGCACAAGGCCGGCTACTACGTCATCGCCAGCCCGGCCGGCCCGTACTTCGCCAAGGGCGTTGCCCCGGTGTCGATCTGGCTGTCCACCGAATACGCGCGTGCGGCCAAGGGCGGCACCGGCGCCGCCAAGTGCGGTGGCAATTACGCCGCCTCGCTGCTGCCGCAGCAGAAGGCGCAGGCGCAGGGCTGTTCGCAGGTGCTGTTCCTGGACCCGGTCGAAGGCAAGTACCTGGAAGAACTGGGCGGCATGAACGTCTTCCTGGTCTACAAGGACGGCACCCTGGTCACCCCGGAACTGTCTGGCAGCATCCTGGAAGGCATCACCCGCGAGAGCATCCTGCAGCTGGCGCGCGACCGTGGCATGAAGGTCGAAGAGCGCAAGGTCACCATCGATGAGTGGAAGCAGGGCGTGACCTCCGGCGATATCGCCGAAGTGTTCGCCTGCGGTACCGCGGCGGTGGTCACCCCGATCGGCCAGCTGAAGGGCGAGGGCTTCTCGGTCGGCGACATCAACGCCCCGGCCGGCGAAGTGACCATGTCGCTGCGCAAGGAACTGACCGACATCCAGTACGGCCGCCTGCCGGACCGCCACAACTGGCTGGTCAAGCTGGGCTGATCGTCCGCGGTCAACTGTAGAGCCGAGCCCACGCTCGGCTGATTTTCCGGAAAGCCCGTCCCCGTGACGGGCTTTCTGCGTTATGGGCCTGGGGTCAGATCCCTTTTCCATAGGAAAAGGATCTGACCCCGAAACAGCGGACGCCGATGTCGGCAAAGTCATTCCAGGACACGTGACGACCCAGTCAGGTCTGTGCAGGACACGAGAAAGTTCCTTCACCTTCACAAACCCTTGACCCGAAAAGTCTCAGAACGAACATTTCATCTTGCTGAAAAGACGCTGAAAATCTTGTGGTGTCCGGTTTCGGCCATTAGCGTCATCTGCACGGCGGATCGTTAGGGGGATCCGCTGACTCACCGGACTTCGAACCTCGCCAATGCAAGCCAGCCCATGGTTCGGGCCGGTGCTTCTGCCGATTCCGGCATTCACACCACAAGAAAGGGAAATACGATGTCCCAGGTAACGCAACCGCGTGTGCGTCGAGTGTGGGTGGTCCTTGGTGCGTCCGTTCTGTCATCGCTGCTGCTGGCCACGCCTGCGCTGGCCGGTGATGTCCAGCTCAGCGGCCTGCAGTCCGCGCCGACGCACCAGCGTTTCATCGTGAAGTACCGCGACGGCAGCGCCGCCGTGGCCAACACCACTGCGCTGGCTTCGTCGCTGAAGACGGCCGCCGCTGGCCTTGCCAGCAGCCAGGGCCGCGCGCTGGGCCTGCAGGAGGTCCGCAAGTTGGCCGTCGGCCCGACCCTGGTCAAGACCGACCGTCCGCTGGACCGGGCCGAATCCGAGCAGCTGATGCGCAAGCTGGCCGCCGACCCGAACGTGGAATACGTCGAAGTCGACCAGATCATGCGCGCGACGTTGACCCCGAACGACACCCGCTTCAGCGAGCAGTGGGGCTTCGGTACGTCCAACGCGGGCATCAACATCCGGCCGGCCTGGGACAAGTCGACCGGCACCGGCGTGGTGGTGGCGGTGATCGACACCGGCATCACCAACCATCCGGACCTCAACGCCAACATCCTGCCCGGCTACGACTTCATCAGTGACGCCGCGATGGCGCGCGACGGTGGCGGCCGCGACAACAACCCGAACGATGAAGGCGACTGGTACGGCGCCAACGAGTGTGGCTCGGGCATTCCGGCCTCCAACTCCAGCTGGCACGGCACCCACGTCGCCGGCACCGTGGCGGCGGTGACCAACAACGCCAGCGGCGTGGCTGGCACCGCGTTCAACGCCAAGGTCGTGCCGGTGCGCGTGCTCGGCAAGTGCGGCGGTTACACCTCCGACATCGCTGACGCGATCGTGTGGGCGTCCGGTGGCACTGTCAGTGGCGTGCCGGCCAATGCCAATCCGGCCGAGGTCATCAACCTTTCGCTGGGGGGGGGCGGCAGCTGCTCGACCACCTACCAGAATGCGATCAACGGCGCGGTCGGCCGTGGCACCACCGTGGTGGTCGCCGCCGGCAACAGCAACGCCAACGTGTCCAGCTCGGTGCCGGCCAACTGCCCGAACGTGATCGCGGTGGCGGCAACCACCTCGGCCGGTGCACGTGCCAGCTTCTCCAACTACGGCACCGGCATCGACATCTCGGCACCGGGCCAGAGCATCCTGTCCACCCTCAACACCGGCACCACCACGCCGGGCAGCGCGACCTACGCGTCGTACAACGGCACCTCGATGGCGGCGCCGCACGTGGCCGGCGTGGTCGCGCTGATGCAGTCGGTCGCCCCGAGCCCGCTGAGCCCGGCGCAGGTCGAGAGCATCATCAAGAGCACCGCACGTCCGCTGCCGGGCGCCTGCTCGGGCGGCTGCGGTGCCGGCATCATCGACGCCAATGCCGCAGTGGCTGCCGCGATCAACGGCGGTGGCACCAACCCGGGTGGCAACGTGCTGCAGAACAACGTGCCGGTGACTGGCCTGGGGGCCGCAACCGGTGCCGAGCTGAACTACACGGTCGCGGTTCCGGCCGGCAGCACCCAGCTGCGCGTGGCGATCAGTGGCGGCAGCGGTGATGCCGACCTGTACGTGCGCCAGGGCAGTGCCCCCACCGATACCACCTACACCTGCCGTCCGTACCTGAGCGGCAACAGCGAGACCTGCACCATCAACAGCCCTGCCGCCGGCACCTGGTATGTGCGGGTGAAGGCCTACAGCACCTTCTCGGGCCTGACCCTCAACGCCCAGTACTGAGCCCAAGCCCCTCTCCATGGGCACGCCCCGGCTTAGGCCGGGGCGTTTTCGTTTCTGTAGAGCCGAGCCCATGCTCGGCTGCTCCGGCTGCGGACCATTGTGCCGCGCTGGCGCGCGGTTGCCGAGCATGGTTCGACACTACAAGGGCAGCGCTTTGGCAGGTGCCGACTTTGGTCGGCACGCCGTTCCTCAGACCGACTCGAAGCGGTTCGCGGCCACGTTCTTGCGCACGTGCTGCGGGTCGAAAATCCGACCGTTCATGGCGATATAGACGCCGGTCGGCAGCGACTGCACCGCACCGATCGCACAGCCGATGTTGAACTCGGCATCCGAACCACGGAAGCGCGCCGGGCTGAGCGCGCCGGTCATCACGATGGTCTTGTCCGGAATCGTGGCCAGCACCTTGCCGGTCTGCACCATCGAATCGGTGCCGTGGGTCACCAGCACGTGGCGGGTCGGCTGCGCAGCGATGGTGGCGCGGATCAGTTCGCGGTCTTCATCGTTGATGTGCAGCGAATCCTTGCGCAGGATCGGAATCACGTTGAAGCGGAACGTGACGCCCAGCTCGCGCAGGATCATGCCGATCTGCGGATCGCCGATCTGGTAGTCCGACTTGTCGTCGAAGTAGATCTTGTCGATCGTGCCACCGGTGGTGACGACCAGGAGCTCTTCCATCATGTGCATGCGCGAAACCAGGACAGGTGCAGCGGCGCGGGGCCAGGAACGCAGATGATACGGCCCGGCGGGCGCAGCGTCAGCGTCGCTTGCCGAAGCGGGCGCGCAGCCCTGGCAGGCTGGCGCTGAAGATCACCAGCAGTGCCAGCGCGATCTCGATCAACGCCAGCCAGCGCGTTTCCGGGTGGCTCCAGGCGCTCATCACGCCATGGCTGAACCAGCCCAGCGCCAGCACCGAGGCCCAGAAACCGGCCTTGCGCCAGCCCAGGCGCAGCGCACAGGCCAGCGCCAGCGGCGGCGCGGTGAACACCAGCTGGGTGGCCAGCCAGTGCTTGTCATTGATGAACCAGCCTGCGAACAGCGCAGCCAGCCCCATCAGGGCCAACAGCAGGACCGTGCGCGGCGGCCGGTTCATCGGGCCAACCGCTGCGCGATGTCGGCCACCCGGCGGCCCAGCGCACGGGCCAGCACGGCCTCGTCGTCGGTCGGCTGCGGATCGTCGGCCGCACCGGCGACGTGGCTGGCGCCATAGGGCGTGCCGCCACTGGTGGTGTGGCTCAGCGCCGGCTCGGTGAACGGAATACCGACGATCACGCAGCCGTGGTGCAGCAGCGGCACCTGCATCGACAGCAGGGTCGATTCCTGCCCGCCGTGCATCGAGGCGGTAGAGGTGAACACGCCGGCCGGCTTGCCCGAGAGGGTGCCGTTGACCCATTCGGCGCCCAGCCCATCCAGGAAGTGCTTCACCGGGGCCGCCATGTTGCCGAAGCGGGTGGGGCTGCCGAGCAGCAGGCCCTGGCACTCGACCAGGTCCTGCACGCTCACATAGGGGGCGCCATCGTCGGGTACAGGCGGCTGCGCGGTCTGGGTCACCGCGGCCACCGGCGGCACCGTGCGCAGGCGCGCGCTCATGCCCGGCACTTCGCCGATGCCTCGCGCGATCTGGCGCGCCAGCCGTGCCACCGAACCGCCCCGGCTGTAGTACAGCACCAGAATCTCGCCCATCGTGCCCGCTTCTCCTCGTCGTGTGGCCACCAGTATGGCTATCCTGCCAGCATTCCGCATCGGGTACCCTTCCACCGATGGAACCTTTGGATACGCTCAACCTGTGGATGGAGCGCGCGCGGGATCGCGCACGGGCCATCAGTTTCGGCCGCTTCCTGTGGCATCGCTTCCTCGACGACCGCCTGTTCCAGGCAGCGGCGGCGCTGGCGTACACCACGGTGTTCGCACTGGTGCCGCTGGCCATCGTGGTGTTCGGCGTGCTCTCGGCCTTCCCCGTCTTCGACCGCTGGAGCGACCAGCTCAGCGATTACGTCTTCTCCAACTTCGTGCCCAATGCCGCGCGCGCGGCCGAGGGCTACCTGCGGCAGTTCTCGGCCAGTGCCGGCCAGCTCACCGCCGCCGGCTTCATCGCGCTGGTGGTGTCGCTGCTGATCACCCTCAACAGTGTTGAAGAGACCTTCAACCAGATATGGCGGGTCGGCTCGACCCGGCCCAAGCTGACCCGCTTCCTGGTCTACTGGACCGTACTGACGCTGGGCGCGATGCTTGCCGCCGCGTCGCTGGCAGTGTCGGCACGGGTGTTCGCGATGCCGCTGTTCGGCACCCAGGAGGGCCGCTGGCTGGCCGAGCTGGCGCTGCGGCTGGCGCCGATCCTGATCGAGTTCGTGTGCATCACGCTGATGTTCCGGGTGGTGCCGCACCACACGGTGAAGTGGCGGCACGCGGTGCCCGGCGCGATCCTGGCGGCGGTGATCCTGGAACTGGTGAAATGGGGCATCGGCGCCTACCTGGGCAGCTTCCAGTCCTACCAGAAGCTCTATGGCACGGTGGCCTTCGTGCCGATCCTGCTGCTGTGGATCTACCTGTGCTGGGTGGCGGTGCTGCTGGGCGCATCGCTGTCCTCGTCGATGGCGGCCTTCCGCTACCAGCCGGTGGAACTGCGCCTGCCGCAGGGCTACGAGTTCTATGGCCTGCTGCGCCTGCTGGGCCGCTTCCACCATGCCCGAGCCAAGGGCAAGGGCCTGGCTGACGATGAAATCCTGCGTCTGGAGCCGATGCTGACCGATTCGCTGCTGCAGGACCTGGCCTGCAACCTGCAGGAGATCGGCCTGCTGCGCCGCGACGAGCGCGGTGAGTGGCTGCTGTCGCGCGACCTGGACCAGGTCAGCCTGGCCGATCTGTACGAATGCACCCAGCTGCGCATCCCGGTGGCCGAGCAGCATCTGCCGTACCGGGACGACAGCCTGGGTCGCGCCGCACTGGCGGCACTGGACGACCTGCGACTGCCCCTGCGCGAACGCCTCAAGCGCAAGGTCAGCGATATCTACACCGAATCTGGAGACATGCCATGACCCGCAAGACCCCGTTGCTGCTGCTCCCGCTGGCCCTCCTGCTGGCGCTGGCAGCCTGCAAGCCGGCGCAGGAGCCGGCCCCGTCCAGCAGCCAGCCGCCGGCACAGGCACCGACGCCGGCCGCACCGGCCCCGGTCGAGGAAACCCCGGCCGAGCGCACCACCGCCGAGTTCCCGACACTGAAGATGAAGGCGGTGGATGGCAGCGACTACGACCTGGCCGCGCACCGCGGCAAGTGGGTGGTGGTGAACTTCTGGGCGACCTGGTGCGCGCCGTGCCGCAAGGAGATGCCGGAGCTGTCGGCGCTGCATGCGATGCGCAGCAACATTGAAGTGGTCGGCCTGGCCTACGAGGACATCGAAGCGCCGGAGATGCAGGCATTCCTGACCAAGCATCCGGTGACCTATCCGATCGTGATCGTCGACCCGTTCGACCCGCCGGCTGATTTCGCCACGCCGCGCGGCCTGCCGCTGACGCATCTCATCGATCCGCAGGGCAAGCTGGCGCACAGCTTCCTTGGCCCGGTGACTGCCGCCGACATCGAAAAGCAGATCGCTGCTGCCAGGTAGTGGGTTGGTCGGCAGGGCCTGCGGCCCTGCACCCGCAGTAGTGCCGGCCGCTGGCCGGCAACCTCAGGAACAGCAATAGCCGAAGCAGAAGCGGGTTTCCTGTGGGTAGGCGGGGTGGGTCCGGTTGCGGGGGACGCCGTAAACCCATCCTTGGGGGCTTGGCCGCGGCATCCATGCCGCGGACTGATCTGGCCCCCCGCAACCGGACCCACCCCGCCTTCGACAGATCTCCGCGATCTGTCGGAATGCATGGCCTGCTCTTGGTTGGTGTCGACCACGCTGCTGTTGGTGGGTGTCGACCTTGGTCGACACGTAGATCCACGCCATGCGTGGATGCTCTTCGCCAGATTGTCGAAATATTCGATTTCAATGGAGATTCATCCACGCATGGCGTGGATCTACCTCCGTCACCGGAAATCTGTCGGGGATGGGGCGGTGTGGGTTGGCAGGACCGTTGGCGCCATGGATGGCGCCATCGAGCCCCCATGGATGGGTTTACGGCGCGTCCTGCCAACCCACACCACCCCAGCCAACAAGCAAAACTCCCAGAGCCGGCTGTTGCCGTTGCTTGAGGGCTTCTGCAGGTGCAGGGCCGCAGGCCCTGCCGAACAAAGCCTATTCCTCTACCGGGAAATCCTCGATCGGCTTCAGCACGTCGTAGTGCTCGCGATGCAGCTTGCCCTTCAGCTTCGGCAGCTCCGGCAACGGCGCATCCACGCGCGTATCCGGCAGCCGGTCCAGCAGGTTGCGTACCAGGGTCAGCCGGCCCAGGCGCTGGTCGTTGAAATTCACCAGCGTCCACGGCGCGCCTTCGCGGTGGGTGGCGCGCAGCATCGCCTCGCGGGCCTCGGTGTAGGCGCTGTACTTGCTGCGCGATTTCAGGTCCACCGGGGACAGTTTCCAGCCCTTCAGCGGGTCGATATGACGCTCGGCGAAGCGCTTCTCCTGCTGTTCCTGGTCAACGCACAGCCAGTACTTGAACAGCAGGATGCCGTCGTCCACCAGCAGCTGTTCGAACACCGGCGCCTGGCGCAGGAACTGCTGGTACTCGGTTTCGCTGCAATAGCCCATCACCCGTTCGACGCCGGCACGGTTGTACCAGCTGCGGTCCATCAGCACGATCTCGCCGGCAGCGGGAAGATGGCTCGCGTAGCGCTGGAAGTACCACTGCGTGGCTTCACGGTCGGTGGGCTTGGGCAAGGCCACCACCCGGCACTGGCGAGGGTTGAGGTGCTGGCTGATGGCCTGGATCGCGCCGCCCTTGCCCGCCGTGTCGCGGCCTTCGAACAGCACCAGCAGGCGTTGCCCGCTGTGCTGCACCCAGCGCGCCATCGCGGTCAGTTCCAGCTGCAGTGGCAGCAGCAGTTCGTCGTACTCCTTGCGCTTGAGCTTGGCCATCGTCACACCACGCGGGAAGGAAGCCCGAGCGTAGCGCAGGGCGATGTCAGGGCGTGTCGAGGCCCTGCCAGCCGTGTTCGCGGGCCAGCTGCTGCAGCAGTGCGGACAGATCGCGTGCGAAGGCCGCCATGTCGAACAGCCCGCTGCGCTCGCGTGCCTGCGCCAGCTCAGCGCGCAACGCGGCCAGCGCCGCCGGGTCGTTGCCCAGTGCGCTGGCAGTGGCGATGAACGCGGCATCGTCGGCGACGTTCAGCCGGGCCAGGCCGAGGTGATGGTTGAGGCTGCCGGCCACGCGCGCAGCGAAGGTGTCACCCGGGCAGGTCAGCACCGGGCAGCCGGCCCACAGCGCATCGGAGGCGGTGGTGTGGGCGTTGTACGGATGCGTGTCCAGGAACAGGTCGGCCAGCGGATAGCGCGCCAGGTACTGCGGGTGCGGCAGCTTGGCCATGAACACCAGGCGCGCCGGGTCCAGGCCCGCGGCCTGTGCGGCGGCACGCAGGCGCGCATCGGCCTGGCCGGGCCCGGACAGCAGCCACAGCACGCTGCCGGGCACCGCATGCAGCACTGCGAAGGCACGGCCGATGCTGCGCGGGTTGAGCTTGTAGCTGTTGTTGAAACAGCAGAACACCACGCCCTGCTCGGGCAGACCGCAGTCGGCACGGGTCGGCGCAGGCTCCAGCACACGCGTGTTGTCTGACGGCTGGAAGGCGCGCGGCAGGCGCAGCACGCGTTCGCTGTAGTGCGGCTCCAGTGCCGGCGGCAGCGCGAAGGCATCGCCGACCACCGCATCCATCCACGGCGCCCCCGACGTGCCCGGATAGGCCAGCCAGTTCAGCTGCAGCGGGGCAGGGCGCATCGCCAGCACTTCCGGCGTGCCGCCACCGCCCCAGCCGCGCAGGTCGAACAGCAGGTCGATGCCCTGTGCGCGGATGCGTGCGGCGGTATCGTCATGGCGCAGGCCGGCCACATCATGCAGCTGCGCCGCTGCCTGCAGCCGCTGGCGGATGCGGCTGCCGTCGTCGCGGTTCAGCGCGAACAGATGCAGTTGCAGTGCGGGGTCGCGACGCAGCTGCTCGAACAGCGCCACGGTCAGCAATCCGGTCGGATGTGCGCCGAACCCATTGGAGAGGAAGCCGACGCGCAGCGGGCCGTGCGGGCGCACCGTTGCCGGCGGCAATGGCCGCACCGAGGCAGCCACGGCCAGCGCACGGGTGTGCGCGCAGGCCAACTGTTCGGCAGCGCTGGCGTCCTCGCTGAGGAAGGCGAACGGCTCGACCACGCCCTGGCTGCTGGCAACGGCGGCGCGCACCTGTGCCGCCAGCGTGTCCAGGTCCTGCCAATCGCACAGGCGACGCTGCCAGGCCAGGCGCTGGGCGGCGATGTACGGCTCGGCCGGCATCAGCCCATGCGCGCGTCGATAGGCCGCCGACGCGCCTTCGGCATCATCGGCATCTTCCAGTGCATGGCCCAGCCACAGCGCAATGCCGGGATGCTGCGGTGCCAATGCCGAGGCCTGGCCGAGCAGCTTGGCCGCATCGCCATGTGCACCGGCCATCCACGCCACGCGGCCCAGCCGTGCCAGCGCTTCGGGGTGATTCGGGCGCAGCTGCAGCGCACGTCGCGCGGCCTGTTCGCCGGCAGCGATGTCGCCGGCTTCCAGTTCCACGTCGGCCAGCATCACCCAGGCGACGAAGTCGTCGGGCTGGCGGGCGATCGCTTGCTGCAGTTGCTGTCGCTGCTGCCAGGCCGACATCGTGCTCAGCCTGCCGACAGCTGGGCCAGGGCGTCGACCTGGTGTTCGTGGCTGAGCCGCTGCAGCAGCGGATCGAGGTCGCCGGCCAGGATGTTGGGCAGGTCGTACAGGGTCAGGCCCTCCACGCGGTGATCGGTGATGCGCCCCTGCGGGAAGTTGTAGGTGCGGATGCGCTGGCTGCGATCACCACTGCCGACCTGCAGGCGCCTCGACTCGGCCTGCGCCGCGTCCTGGCGTTGGCGCTCGGCGTCGAGCAGCTGCGCTTTCAGGCGCTTCATCGCCTTGTCGCGGTTGGCGTGCTGGCTGCGTTCGGTCTGGCATTCCACCACCACGCCGGTCGGTATGTGGGTGATGCGGATCGCCGACTCGGTCTTGTTGACGTGCTGGCCACCGGCGCCGGAGGAGCGGAACGTATCCACCTTCAGGTCGGCCGGGTTGATGACGATGTCATCGACTTCGTCGGCCTCCGGGATGATCGCCACGGTGGCCGCCGAGGTATGGATGCGGCCCTGCGATTCGGTGGCCGGCACGCGCTGCACACGGTGCGTGCCCGATTCGAACTTCAGGCGCGAGAACGCACCACGGCCGACCACCCGTGCCACCACTTCCTTGTAGCCACCGTGTTCGCCGGGATTGTCCGATTCGATCTCGACCTTCCAGCCCTGGCGCTCGGCATAGCGGGCGTACATGCGGAACAGGTCGCCGGCGAAGATCGCCGCCTCATCGCCACCGGTGCCGGCGCGCACTTCCAGGAACAGGTTGCCTTCGTCGCGCGGGTCGCGCGGTACCAGCAGCAGCGCCAGCTCCTGCTCCAGTTCCAGCAGGCGCGCCTGCGCGGCGGCGATTTCCTCGTCGGCCAGCTCGCGCAGGTCGGGGTCGGCGCGCATGCCTTCCGCGGCGGCCAGATCAGCCTTGGCACGGGATTCATCGGCCAGGGCGATGGCGATCGGTTCAAGTTGGGCGAATTCGCGCGAAAGGTCGCGGAAACGGGTGTTGTCGGCGACCACGTCGGGTTCGGCGAGCAGGCGTTCCAGTTCTTCGCGGCGCTCGGCCAGCGCTTCCAGCTTACGGCGCAGGGTCGGCGTCATCGGGTCTCACGGGTGGGTGGCGGTAACCCGGCGTGGCCGGGAACAGGCGCTCGGCGGCGCGGGTCAGGTCGGCATCGCCACTCAGCGCGGCCGCGCGCAGGGCGGCGGTCGGCGGATGCAGCAGGCGGTTGGTCAGGCCATGGGCCAGCAGTTCCAGCACTTCGTCGGCGGGTTTGCCGTTGGCCAGCTGCTGGCGCGCACGCTCCAGCAGCTCGGCGCGGGTGGCTTCGCCAAACGCGCGCAGCTGCCGCAGCGGGGCCTGGTGGGCGCTGGCCTGCTGGGTCTCGATGAAACGCGACACCTGCAGGTCGATGATCGCCTCGGCCTCGGCGGCGGCCTCGCGGCGGCCACGACGGTTGTCTTCCACCGCGCGTTCCAGGTCATCGACGGTGTAGAGGAAGGCGTCGTTGAGGGTGCCGACCTCGGCTTCGATGTCGCGCGGCACGGCCAGGTCGAACAGCAGCATCGGCTTGTGCCGGCGCGCGCGCAGGGCCTTGGCCACCATCTCGCGGTGGATCACTGGTTCGCGTGCGGCGGTGGCCGAGAACACCACGTCGGCCTCGCCGAGGTGGCGGTCCAGTTCGGTCAACGGCAGTGCCACGCCGCCATGGCGGCTGGCCAGTTCCTGCGCGTGGGCCAGGGTGCGGTTGGCGATCAGCAGCCGCCGTACCTTGCCCTCGCTCAGGTGGCGTGCAGCCAGTTCGATGGTCTCGCCCGCGCCGACCAGCAGCACGGTGGAATCGTCCAGGCGCGCGAAGGCGTTCTGCGCCAGGCGTACCGCGGCCGAGGCTACTGAGACCGGATTGGCGCCGACCTGGGTGTCGGTGCGCGCACGTTTGGCGACCGAAAAGGTCTGCTGGAACAGGCGGTCCAACCGCTGGCCGAGCAGGCCGTGGTCACGCGCGGTCGACCACGCATCCTTCACCTGGCCAAGGATCTGCGGTTCGCCCAGCACCATCGAGTCCAGCCCGGTGGCGACCCGGAACAGGTGGCGTACGGCTTCTGCATCGGCATGCTGGTACAGGTAGCCCTGCAGGTCGCCGGCCTGGGCGTGCAGCCACTGGTCCAGTGCCTGTGCCGAATCGGCCACGGCGTACAGTTCGGTGCGGTTGCAGGTGGACAGCAGCACCGCCTCGGCGATCTGCGGGGTATCGCGCAGCGAACCGAGCGCGCGCGGCAACGCCTCACCGGCGAAGGCCGCGCGCTCGCGCAGCTCCACCGGTGCGGTCTGGTGATTCAGTCCGAGCACCCACAGGGTCATTGTTCAGTTGCTTGCGATAAGCTGCTGGCCATTGGACGACATTTTAAGGCCCCGATGCCGACGATGCCCGCATTGATTCGCATCCCCAGTGTTCTGCTGCTGTCCCTGGCCTGTGCCCAGGCCCTGGCAGCGGTGCCGGCCAAGGCCCCCGTACGGGCCCCGGCCACTGAGGAACTGGCGCTGGAACCGGTGATGGCCGGTGAATTCGCCCTGCAGGCCGGCAAGCTGGCCGAGGCCGCGCGCTGGTACCTGCAGGCGGCCCAGCAGACCGACGGCGACGCCGGCCTGGCCGAGCGTGCCACCCGCATTTCCATGCTGGCCAACGACGACGCCAGTGCCGCCAAGGGCCTGGCCCTGTGGCAGCAGCGTGCGCCCAGTTCGTTGACCATGCGCAGTGCCGCTGCCGCGCTGGCCATGCGCCAGGGCGATGTGAAGGCTGCGCGTGGGGACCTGCAGGCGTTGCTGGCCGATCCCGACGAGCGCGGCTGGAAGTTCGCCCTGGCCGCCCTGATCGGCGGCGGCCGCGACCCGGCGGTACCGGCGCAGGTGCTGGGGGAGCTGGTCGATGCCAACGCCATCCCGCCGAAGATCGAGGCCTGGCAGGAGTTCGGTCGCCTGGCCCTGCGCATGGACAAACCCGAACTGGCGCGGCGCATGATCGATGAAGTGGTCAAGCGTTTCCCCGAAGAACCGCGCGTGGCGTTGCTGCGGGCCAGCCAGCTGCAGCAGGCCGGGGAGACCGGCAAGGCGCTGTCGCTGCTGCATGACGTCGAGCCGAAGACCCGACAGGACCCGGAACTGCGCAATGCAGTGGCCATTGCCTACGACAGTCTCGGCCAGCCGTCCGCAGCCGAACGCGTGCTGGCGTTCGGCCCGCAGGACGTGCAGACCTGGGGCATGCGCGCCTCGCTGCTGGCCAAGCAGGGCGACAAGGCCGCGCTCTCCAACCTCTACAACGAACTTTCACGACAGGCGGCCAAGCCGGACCCGGCGCAGCGCCTGCTGTTGGGCAAGATCGCCGAATACCTGAAGCGTTACCCCGAGGCCGTGCAGTGGTACCACAGCGTGCCCGGTGGCGATGAGCTGAGCGAGGCGCGCCTGCGCGCGGCCAACGCCCAGGCCCTGGCCGGGCGCCTGCCGCAGGCATTGGATGAAGTGCACGCGATCCAGTCCGATGCGGTGGTCGACGACGACGTGCGCCGCGACGCCTACCTGCTGGAAGCCGAACTGCGCCAGCGCGCCGACGACAGTGCCGGGGAGCTGGACGCGCTGGCCCGCGGCCTGGCCGCCTACCCGGATGACAATGGCCTGCTGTACGCCCGCGCGCTCACATGGGAACGCCGTGACGACATTCCGCGCGCCGAGGCCGACCTGCGCAAGATCCTGGTGACCGACCCGGAGAACGTGCCGGCGCTGAACGCGCTGGGCTACACCCTGGCCGACCGTACCGGCCGGCTGCAGGAAGCGCTGGAACTGATCGACCGCGCGCGCGTGGCCGAGCCGGACAACGCCGCCATCGTCGACAGCTATGGCTGGGTGCTGTATCGCCTGGGTCGCAAGGAAGAAGCGCTGGTGCAGCTGCGCCGTGCCTGGACCCTGGCCAAGGACCCGGAGATCGCCGCACATGTGGGCGAAGTACTGTGGGTGCTGGGCAAGCACGACGAGGCGCGCCACTTCTTCGAGGAAGCGGCCAAGCTCGATCCCGAAAACCGCGCGCTGCTGCGCGCCCGCGAGAAGTTCAATCCATGAGTGTTTCGATGATCCGGCCGCTGCTGCTGGCGGCCGTGACCCTGGCGGTCAGCGCCTGTACCACCGTGGGCACGCAGAAGACCCCGCCACCGGCGGTGGTCGAGACCGTTTCCGCCGAAGCCGCGCAGGCCGAGGTCGCGCGCGTGGCCGCGCTGCACGCGCAGCCGGACTGGGCGTTCCAGGGCCGGGTCGCGGTCAGCAAGGGCAAGGACGGCGGCAGTGGCCGCATCGACTGGAAGCAGGAAGGCCGGCGCTATGTGGTCGAGCTGAGCGCGCCGGTGACCCGGCAGAGCTGGAAGCTGACCGGCGACACCCATTCCGGAGCCGGCCGCCTGGAAGGACTGGCGGGAGGCCCGCGCGACGGCGAGGACGCCCAGCAGCTGTTGCTGGAGGCGACCGGCTGGGACATCCCGGTCAACCAGCTGCCGGAGTGGATCCGTGGCCTGGTGGCCGGCGATGCTGCCGGTCCGGAGAAGGTCGAGCGCGACGGTGAAGGCCGGCCGCGCCGCATGCAGCAGATGGGCTGGCAGGTGCAGTACCTGGACTGGTATCCGGCCGAGGCCGGGCGCCCGGCGCTGCCGCGCCGGATCGAGGCCAGCAATGGTGACGCCAAGGTGCGCCTGCTGGTGGACCAGTGGGGTCAGGGCGCCCCATGAGTGCCGGGCGCGATGACGCGGGCTGGTCCTGGTGGCCGGCCCCGGCCAAGCTGAACCTGTTCCTGCACATCACCGGCCGCCGCGCCGATGGCTACCACGAGCTGCAGACGGTGTTCCGGCTGCTGGACTGGGGCGACCGCATTGGTCTGCGCCTGCGTGAAGACGGGCAAGTGCGTCGTGAGGGCGAGGGGCTGGTCGGCGTTGCCGAGGCGGATGATCTGGCGATACGCGCCGCGCGTCTTCTGAAAAGCGCGGCCAATATCGTGCAAGGCGTAGACATCATCGTCGAAAAGAACGTTTCTGCGGGTGGTGGCTTTGGCGGCGGTTCCTCCGATGCGGCCACCGTGCTGGTGGTGCTGAACCGGCTCTGGCGTGCCGGCCTGGATGAAGATGCCCTGGCCGCGCTGGGCCTGCGCCTGGGCGCCGACGTGCCGGTGTTCGTGCGCGGCCGCAATGCGTGGGCCGAAGGCGTGGGCGAGCGCCTGCAGCCGATCACCCTGGCCCCGGCCTGGTATGTGGTGGTTGAACCGGGCGTTCATGTTCCCACGCCGGTCCTGTTTGCAGACCCGGATTTGACGCGCGACAGCCCAGTGGCGAAAATAGAGGACTTCGCTTCCGGGACCTTGGTCGGGAACGCGTTCGAACCGGTGCTGCGCCGCCGTGAGCCTGCCGTCGAGGCCGCGCTCGCTGCGTTGAGCGGCATCGGCACGGCGCGGCTGACCGGTTCGGGAAGTGGTTGTTTCGTCGAGTTCGCATCGCAGTCTGCCGCAGAGCAGGGACGGTCGAAGTTGCCGAAGGAGTTGCGGGCAAGGGTGGCAGCGGGCGTTGCGCGTTCGCCACTGCTGGATGCACTCGAGCAACACTGATTTATCAATGCAGGGGCGTCGCCAAGAGGCCCAAGGCACCAGGTTTTGATCCTGGCATTCGTAGGTTCGAATCCTACCGCCCCTGCCAATAGCGGCTGTGTCCGCGCCTTCCAGCGCATCGCCCGCGCGGGACGTGGATACAACCGCGGTGTTGTCAGCAGCAAGGGTCCATCGGGGTCCTTGCCGACTCCGGATCCCCGCCACTCGTCCCCGCCCGAGACAATCATGATGCAAGAGTCCCCGAACCTGCTGGTCTTTTCCGGCAACGCCAACAAACGTCTGGCGCAGAACATCTGCAAGGAACTGGGGGTTCGCCCGGGCAAGGCGCTGGTCTCGCACTTCTCCGATGGTGAAGTGCAGGTGGAGATCGAGGAGAACGTCCGCAAGCAGGACGTGTTCGTGATCCAGCCGACCTGCGCGCCGAGCGCGGAAAACCTGATGGAACTGCTGGTGCTGATCGACGCGCTCAAGCGCGCATCGGTGGCCAGCGTGACCGCCGTGGTGCCGTACTTCGGCTACTCGCGCCAGGATCGCCGCATGCGTTCCTCGCGCGTGCCGATCACCGCCAAGCTGGCGGCCAAGATGTTCAGCACCGCTGGCGCTGATCGCGTGCTGACCGTCGACCTGCACGCCGACCAGATCCAGGGCTTCTTCGATATTCCGGTGGACAACGTGTATGCGTCCCCGCTGCTGCTGGCCGACATCTGGCGCGCCTACGGCACCGAGAACCTGATCGTTGTGTCGCCGGACGTGGGCGGCGTGGTCCGCGCCCGTGCGGTGGCAAAGCGCCTGGATGACGCCGACCTGGCGATCATCGACAAGCGCCGCCCGCGTGCCAACGTCTCCACCGTGATGAACATCATCGGTGACGTCGAAGGCAAGACCTGCGTGATGGTCGATGACATTGTCGATACCGCCGGCACCCTGTGCGCCGCTGCCGCTGCCCTGAAGGCGCGCGGTGCGCTCAAGGTCGCCGCCTACTGCACCCACGCGGTGCTGTCGGGCCCGGCAGTGGACAACATCACCAATTCCCAGCTCGACGAGCTGGTGGTGACCGACACCATCCCGCTGAAGGACGCCGCGCGGGTGTGCAGCAAGATCCGCCAGCTGAGCGTGGCGGAAATGCTGGCCGAAACGATGCGCCGCATCGCCTTCGGCGAGTCGGTCAGCTCGCTGTACGTCGATTGAGTTTTTCGCCCTCGCCGGCAACGGTGGGGGCATACCCCGGGTGCTTCTGGTCGCGGAAGCATCTTCAACCGCCAAGCCGCAAGGCGCGGCAACAACCTGAGTAGTCGAAAATGTCGAAGACCCATGAAATCAAGGTCACCAAGCGTGAACTGCAGCGTAAGGGTGCGAGCCGCCGCCTGCGTCACGCTGGTGTGATCCCGGCCATCGTGTACGGCGGCAACGCCGAGCCGGTCGCCATCAGCCTGGACCACAACGAAATCTGGCTGGCCCAGCAGAACGAGTGGTTCTATGCCTCGATCCTGGACCTGAACCTGGACGGCCAGGTGCAGAAGGTTCTTCTGCGTGACATGCAGCGCCACCCGTACAAGCAGCTGATCATGCACCTGGACTTCCAGCGCGTGAACGAGAACGAAGCCCTGACCGCTTCGGTCCCGCTGCACTTCATCAACGAAGACACCTCGCCGGCCGGCAAGGCTGCCGACGTCGTGGTCACCCACGAACTGAAGGAAGTGACCATCACCTGCCTGCCGAAGGACCTGCCGGAGTCGATCGAAGTCGACCTGGGCGAGCTGAAGGCCGGTGACGTGGTGTACCTGTCCAACATCAAGCTGCCGAAGGGCGTGGAAATCCCGGCCCTGGCGCTGGGCAAGGACCACGACGACGCCATCGTCACCGCCAAGGCCGGCAAGGCCGACGCGGCTGACGAAGAAGCGGCTGCCGCCGAGTAATACCGCTACGGTGCCTGCCTCCGGGCAGGCACCGTACTGGAAGGAACCATGGCAGGACTGCGACTGATCGTCGGTCTGGGCAATCCCGGATCGGAACACGCCCGGACCCGGCACAATGCCGGGTTTCATTTCGTTGAGGCCCTGGCGGAAAAAGCCGGCGCGCGATGGAATGTGGACAGCAAGCTGTTCGGCGAGACCGCCAAGGTCGAGATCGCCGGTCAGACGGTGTGGCTGCTCAAGCCCGCCACCTTCATGAACCTCAGTGGCAAGTCGGTCACCGCCGCGCAGCGGTTCTGGAAGATCGAGCCGGAAGAGACCCTGCTGGCCCACGACGAACTGGACCTGGCGCCCGGCGTGGCGCGGCTGAAGTTCGACGGCGGCCACGGCGGCCAGAACGGCCTGCGCGACACCATCCGCCTGCTCGGTCACGGCAGGTTCCATCGCCTGCGCGTGGGCATCGGCCATCCCGGCCACAAGGACCGCGTGGTGGGTTGGGTGCTTGGCCGCCCGTCCAAGGACGACGACGTGCTGATCGCGCGTGCCATCGACGATGCGATCGACGTGATGCCGCTGGCGGTACAGGGCGATTTCAGCGAAGCGATGAAGCGCCTGCACACTCCGAAGTAACCCGCTTTGGGTAGGTGCCAACCTTCCCGATTCCGGTGTGTGCCAACCTTGGTTGGCACACAATGATCGACACCGAGATGGATTGGCCAAGCAGCGCGCGCGCTGTTTCACCAATCACTTTCACCCCAGAGAGCTGTCACCCATGGGTATCAAATGCGGCATCGTCGGCCTGCCCAACGTCGGCAAGTCGACCCTGTTCAATGCGCTGACCAAGGCGGGTATCGCCGCGGCGAACTTCCCGTTCTGCACCATCGAACCGAACGTCGGCATCGTGCCGGTGCCGGATCCGCGCCTGGGCGAACTGGCAGGCATCATCAACCCGCAGAAGGTCATTCCGACCGCGGTCGAGTTCGTCGACATCGCCGGCCTGGTGGCCGGTGCCGCCAGCGGTGAAGGCCTGGGCAACAAGTTCCTGGCGCACATCCGCGAAGTCGATGCGATCACCCACGTGGTGCGCTGCTTCGAGCACGGCGACATCGTGCACGTGGCCGGCAAGGTCGACCCGATCTCGGACATCGAAACCATCGACACCGAGCTGGCGCTGGCCGACCTGGACAGCGTCGAGAAGGCGCTGAACCGTGCCGAGCGTGCTGCCAAGGGCGGCGACAAGGATGCAGCGGCGCGCAAGCCGGTGCTGGCCAAGCTGCAGGCCGCGCTGTCGGACGGAAAGGCTGGTCGCTCGGTGGGCCTGGACGAAGAAGAGAAGGCGCTGGTCCGTGACCTGTTCCTGCTGACCCTGAAGCCGGTGATGTACATCGCCAACGTGCTGGAAGACGGTTTCGAGAACAACCCGCACCTGGAAGCCGTGCGCGCGCACGCCGCAGCCGAAGGCGCGCAGGTGGTGCCGGTGTCGGCCGCGATCGAAGAAGAGCTGTCGCAGCTCGACGACGAAGACCGAGACACCTTCCTGGCCGACCTGGGCCTGAGCGAGCCAGGCCTGAACCGCGTGATCAACGCGGCCTACAGCCTGCTGGGCCTGCAGACCTACTTCACCGCCGGCGTGAAGGAAGTCCGCGCGTGGACCGTGCGCAAGGGCGCCACCGCTCCGCAGGCTGCCGCGGTCATCCACACGGACTTCGAGAAGGGCTTCATCCGCGCGGAGACCATCGCGTATGACGACTTCATCAAGTACAAGGGCGAAGCGGGCGCCAAGGAAGCCGGTCGCCTGCGCCTGGAAGGCAAGGAATACCGCGTGCAGGAAGGCGACATCCTGCACTTCCGCTTCAACGTCTGATCCAGCGGTAACGGATCGACCCCGAGCGCCCCGCCTTGTGCGGGGCGTTCGCGTTTCCGCAGGTGGATAAAAAAACACCACGCTGCGAAACGCTTGCGCTGTGACGCTTGCCGGCACTTGTCCACAGCAAACTCCCATCGCTTTCCACGTCGGGTGTGGAAAACCCCGTATCGCTGTAGAGCCGAGCCCATGCTCGGCTGATGCCAGCTGGAGCCGAGCGTGGGCTCGGCTCTACAAGGGGCTTGTCCGCGCGACCTGGACAAAATTTCACCGCGCTTCGAAACGCCTGCGCTGCAGTGCTCGCACCCACTTGTCCACATCAAGTTCCCATCGCTCTCCACGTATCGTGTGGAAAACAATCGGGGCCGTGGACAAAAAATAGCCGCGCCCGGAAACGCCTGCGGCGGAATGCTTCCGCCCACTTGTCCACACCAAGTTCCCATCGCTTTCCACGTGCAGTGTGGAAAACCCGCGTGGACCGCTCCGGTAGTCGCCCACCTGGGTGGGCGCGTGGCAGATCAGTGCCCACCAAGATGGGCATCTACCAGAGCCAGGTTCCCAAACAACAAGGCCCGCCAATGGCGGGCCTTGTCGTCCACGTTCTGCAGTGCGGCGTGCCTTACAACGCGCTGCCGCCAAACTTGTGGGTGTACTGCAGGTTGATGGTGCGGCCGATGCTGTCGAACCAGGACACGTCGTAGTACGGGTAGGCGGTGTAGGTGGCGTCCTTCGGCGGCATCTTGTTGAACACGTTGACCACTGCCAGCGACAGGCGCGAATGGTCGTCGAAGCGGTACTGCACCGAGGCGTTGTAGCGGTACGTCGCCTTCACGTACGGGCTGTCGCCGCTGTCCCAGTCGAACGACTGGTCGTAGTTGTCCGAAGTCGGCAGCTTGCCCAGGCGCGAGCCGTAGACCGTGGCCGACCACGCGTCCTTCTCCCAGGTCACGCTCAGGCTGGTCTTGGTGCGCGGGATGTCGAAGCCGCTGTTGACCGCGAACTGGTCCAGGGTCGGATCGCCGGGGTAGCGCTGGAAATCGTGCTTCTTCACCCAGGTGTGGGTGCCATTGAGGATGAAGTCGCCGATGCCTGTCTGCACGCGGTAGCGCAGGCCGACATCAATGCCGGAGGTGGACTCGCGGGCAACGTTGATCGGGGCCACGCGCACGCCATACAGGCGGCCGTCGCTGGTGCGGGTGATGCGGTCGAGTGCATCCACGCAGGTCGGCGAGTTGATGTCCGCGCTGCCGAGCCGGCAGTTCGCTTCGTTGGCCAGGATGGTGCGCACATCCATGTCCTGCACCTGCTTGCGCATGTCGATGTCGAACCAGTCCACCGACAGGTCCAGGCCGATCGCCGGCGACCAGACGAAGCCAGCGCTCCACGAGGTGCTGGTTTCCGGGTCGAGCTGGCGGTTGCCGGTGCGGCTGCGGATCAGGTTGCGCTCGTAGTCGGAGCAGTCGCTGGCGCCGTCGGCACGGCAGCTGTACAGGTCCTCGGCAGTGGTCTCGTCGTTGCCGGGGCCGGCGAACACGTAGTGCAGGTCCGGTGCGCGGAACGCCGTGCCATACGAACCACGTACCAGCAGGGTGTCGATCGGGCGCCATTCCAGGCCGCCGCTCCAGGTCGCCTTGCCGATGGTGTGGCCCGAATAGCGATACTGGTCGTAACGGCCGGCCACGCTCAGGTTGACCGTCTCGTGCAGCGGCATGCGCAGCTCGGCGGCGGTCGCCCAGCGGTTGCGCGAGCCCTGGCCGTCCGAGTCCTTCCAGCTGTAGTAGTAGTACTGGGTGGCCAGGGGATCGGGATTCAGCGCGTAGGCCTGCTGGCCCACTTCCACGGTCGCGGCAAAACCGGCATCACCGCCCGGCAGGCCGAACAGCGACGAGTTGGTCAGGGTGAACGCTGCCGTCTCGGTGCGCGACTTCGGCGAATAGGTGGTGCGTGCGGCAATCGAATCGTACTCGGCGCGGGTCAGCGGCCGGTACAGCCGCGACGGGTCTGCGTTGTAGATCGGGAAGCCGTCATCGTCCACGCCCAGCTGCGGGCCCAGGAAGAGGTCATTGGCCTTGGCGGCGATGATCTGCGCCCAGCTGATCCGTGACTGGTACTGCGAGTGGCTCAGTGCCGCTTCGTAGTCCCAGTTGCCAGTCAGGTTGCCCTTGAAGCCGGTGGTCACGCTGAAGGTCTTCTGCGTGCTGCGTACCATCGCATTGCGCAGGCCGCCCATCTCCTCGGGCGAGAACTGGCGCTGCCAGAACTCGATCTCGCCGGTGGCCTGGTTGTTGAAATAGCCCGACTCATCGCCGTTGGCATCCATCCGGCCCCACTTGGTGACATCGCGCATCAGCGACATCGTGTGGTAGCCCAGCTGCACGTCGGCAAACCACTGCTGGCCATTGTCGAAGTCGTAGCTCAGCGATGCGTAGCCGTTGGCTCCACGGCGCTTGCTGAGGATGGTGCCGTAGCCGATCGACGCGTCGCTGCCGCAGTAGTAACCGTACTTCGGACGGTAGGCGCGGTAGGTGCTGCCCTGGTTCTGCCCGGCCAGGGCTTCGCAGGTGGCGGCACCCGGGTCCAGGTAGTTGTCGTCGTAGTCGGTGCGCAGGTAAGCGCGGCGCGCGATGCGCGAGCCCTCGCTGGGGCCGTCCTGGGTCGAATCCTGGATGTCGCGCTCATAGGCCCACAGCGGGGTCTGCGACTGCAGCTCGACGCTGTACACGGCGTTGAAGTTGCCGCGGCTGAAGCCGCTGGCCAGGCTCATGTCGAACGACTCGCCACCGCCTTCGCTGGTGGTGCCCACGCGCATGTCGATGGTGGTGCCGTCGGCCTTCTTCTTCAGGATGAAGTTGACCACGCCGGCGATCGCGTCCGAGCCGTAGATGGCCGAGGCGCTGCCGGTCAGCACTTCGATGCGCTCGATCATGCCCAGCGGGATGTTGGAGACGTCGGTGAAGTTGCTGCGGCCCTTGAACGGCATCGGGAAGTCGGCGATGCGGCGGCCGTTGACCAGTACCAGTGTGTGGTTCGGGCCCAGGCCGCGCAGGTCCACCTGCTGGGCGCCCGGCGAGAAGTCGGCGCCACTGGAGGACTGCTGGCTCTGCGTCTCACCGCCGTTCTGGGTCATCGCGCGCAGCACGTCCGGCACGGTGGTGAAGCCGCTGGAGCGGATCTGCTCGGCGCTGATCACCGTGATCGGGGCGGGGCCTTCCACCTGGGCACGCGGAATGCGCGAACCGGTGACCTGCACCGCGTCCAGTTGTTGAACCGAAGAGGAAGCCGGAGCCTGGGCCGCCGCGGAAGCAGCCACGCCCATCAACGCCAGCTGGATCGACCACGCCATCGCCTTTCTACGCATGAGGAATTCTCGGAAATGAAGCCGGCCCGCAGAGGAGGGGCCATGTCCCCCATTCAGATTTCCGGAATGGGCGCGCGCATTTAACGCCTTTTTCATGTCCTTGACTACTGGGTCTCTATCTGGCAAAGAGTGAAAACGCTTGCAAGTCGATTTTGTTCAGGGAGATCAAGATGCGACGCCCCCATAGCCCCTTGCGCGGACGCTTCCTCTGGCTGGCACTGCTGGTTCTGGCGTGGCCCCTTGCGGCCCTTGCAGAGGATCTGCAGGGGCCTGGCTTTGCCTATTACGAAGTGGGTGACCTGGAGGCGCCGAGGCCCGGTCCGCGCGCACCGGCGATGATGCTGATGGGCGGTGGCGAATGGGTGCCCGAGGCCTTCCAATGGTGGCTCCGGCAGGCCGGCAACGGCCGCGTGCTGATCCTGCGCGCTTCCGGTGACGATGAGCTGCAGGACCGGCTCTATCGCGAGATCGGTGGGACCACCGCGGTGCAGACCCTGGTCTTCGACAGTCGCCGCGGTGCGGACGATCCTGCCGTGTTGCGCGTGGTTGCCGCGGCCGATGCCATCTTCATCGCCGGCGGTGACCAGTCACGCTACATCCGTTTCTGGAAGGGCACCGCGCTCAACCGCGCGCTCAACGCACATGTGCGTGCAGGCAAGCCGATTGCCGGTACCAGCGCCGGACTGGCGATCCTCGGTGGCTATGCCTACGGCGCGATGGATGGTGGCAGCATCACCTCGGCCGGAGCCCTGGCGGACCCGATGGGCAGCGCGGTGACCATGGACAGTGGCTTCCTGCAGATGCCCTACCTGCAGCGCGTAGTCACCGACACCCACTTCGACAAGCGCGACCGGCTCGGTCGCCTGATCGTGTTCGTGGCGCGCGCCGCACAGGACAGTGGCGACCCCGATATCGTCGGCATCGGGGTCGACGAGGACACCGCTCTCTGCGTCGAACCGGATGGCCAGGCCCAGGTCTACAGTGCCGACGGCGAAGGCAAGGTCTGGGTGGTCAGCCCCGGGCGTGATGCGGACCGCCTGGTCGAAGGTGAGCCGTTGCGCTTCCATGCAGTGCCGGTGACGGTGGTCGCCAGCGGCAGCCGCATGCGCCTGGACGATTTCCAGGCCGAGGCCGATTACCAGGCCGTGGCCGACGTCAGCGACGGCGAGATTGAAGTCGTCCGTCAATAGCCGCGGTAGCGCCGGGCCATGCCCGGCGGCCCTGCCGCGCTGTGCCTTCCGCCGGGCATGGCCCGGCGCTGCCCGTGCATTCCAATCACTACACCTGCTGGAGACGTACCCGATGAAACTGCGCCTGGCGCTGTCCGCGCTGCTGTTCCTGCCGTTGCTCGCCCAGGCCGCACCGGCCACCTCGCCGCTGCTGGTCATCCATGGCGGCGCCGGCGTCGAGCGCAAGGACCTGTCACCGGCCGAAGAGAAGGCGGTACGTGAAGCGCTGCGGGCGGCGCTGCTGAAGGGGCATGCCGAACTGGCCGCGGGTCGCCCGGCGCTCGCTGCGGTCACCGCGGCGATCACCGTGCTGGAGGACGATCCCACCTTCAATGCCGGCAAGGGGGCGGTGTTCACCCACGACGGCCGCAACGAGCTGGATGCGGCGGTGATGGATGGCGCCACCCAGGCCGCGGGTGCGGTGGCCGGCGTGCAGCGGGTGCGCAACCCGATCCTGCTGGCGCAGGCCGTGATGCAGAAATCCAGGCACGTGATGATGGTCGGGCAGGGCGCAGAGGCGTTCGCGGTGGAACAGGGCATCACCCTGGTTGATCCGGCGTACTTCCGCACCGACAAGCGCTGGCAGCAGCTGCAGCGCGCGCTGAAGGAAGAGGCCAGCGGCCAGGCGCATGCCGACCTGGAGACCGCAAAGCACTTCGGTACCGTGGGTGCGGTCGCATTGGACGCGCAGGGGCATCTCGCGGCGGGCACCTCCACCGGCGGCATGACCAACAAGCGGTATGGACGTGTGGGTGATTCGCCGATCATCGGCGCCGGTACCTGGGCTGACGCGCGCTGCGCGGTGTCTGGCACCGGCTGGGGCGAGTACTACATCCGCAGTGCTGCCGCGCACGAGATCTGCGCACGCATGCGTTACCAGGGGCAGAGCCCGGAGCAGGCCGGCAAGGGCGTGATCAACGAGACGATCCCGCAGATGGGCGGCGATGGTGGTGCGATCGTGCTCGCCGCAGACGGAAAAATGGCCACGCCGTTCAACACCCAGGGCATGTATCGGGGCTGGATCGGCGCCGACGGAGTTCCCCATGTCGCAATTTTCGCCAGCGAGACCCTGCCGGTCCCCGGTCAATAACCTTGCGTATCAATGGGTTTGCGACAACGTGTGAAAAAGATGGAAAAAAGCGTTGACAGCCCCCCGTCCCATCAGCAGAATAAGCGGCTCACCACCACACACCGCAACGCTTCGGCGGCAACGGAATGGGGTGGTAAGGAGGGATACCCAAGCGGCCAACGGGGGCAGACTGTAAATCTGCTGGCTTACGCCTTCGGTGGTTCGAATCCACCTCCCTCCACCAGTTTCACGTTGTGACATTCCCGGCGCGGGAGTAGTTCAATGGTAGAACCTCAGCCTTCCAAGCTGATGGTGCGGGTTCAATTCCCGTCTCCCGCTCCATTGAATGAACTTTGAATATTATCGAGTTCATGTCATAATGCAAAACTCGGCTCACGTAGCTCAGTCGGTAGAGCACTTCCTTGGTAAGGAAGAGGTCGAAGGTTCGATTCCTTTCGTGAGCACCATCTTAAGCATCACCTCTCAGACGAATTCGAGATAAGCAGCCATGGCCAAGGGTAAGTTCGAGCGCACCAAGCCGCACGTCAATGTCGGCACCATCGGTCACGTCGACCACGGCAAGACCACGCTGACCGCCGCACTGACCAAGATCGGTGCCGAGCGCTTCGGTGGCGAGTTCAAGGACTACTCCTCGATCGACGCCGCTCCGGAAGAAAAGGCTCGTGGCATCACGATCTCGACCGCGCACGTCGAATACGAATCCCCGGTCCGTCACTACGCCCACGTCGATTGCCCGGGCCACGCTGACTACGTCAAGAACATGATCACCGGTGCCGCCCAGATGGACGGCGCGATCCTGGTGTGCTCGGCCGCTGACGGCCCGATGCCGCAGACCCGCGAGCACATCCTGCTGTCGCGTCAGGTCGGCGTGCCGTACATCGTCGTGTTCCTGAACAAGGCCGACATGGTTGACGACGCCGAGCTGCTCGAGCTGGTCGAGATGGAAGTGCGCGAGCTGCTGAGCAAGTACGACTTCCCGGGCGACGACACCCCGATCATCGCTGGTTCGGCCCGTCTGGCGCTGGAAGGCGACCAGAGCGACATCGGCGTGCCGGCCATCCTGAAGCTGGTCGACGCCCTGGACAGCTGGATCCCGGAGCCGGAGCGTGCGATCGACAAGCCGTTCCTGATGCCGGTGGAAGACGTGTTCTCGATCTCGGGCCGCGGCACCGTGGTGACCGGTCGTATCGAGCGCGGCGTGATCAAGGTTGGCGACGAAATCGAAATCGTCGGCATCCGTCCGGTGCAGAAGACCACCGTGACCGGCGTTGAAATGTTCCGCAAGCTGCTGGACCAGGGTCAGGCAGGCGACAACGCTGGCCTGCTGCTGCGCGGCACCAAGCGTGACGACGTCGAGCGTGGCCAGGTTCTGGCCAAGCCGGGTTCGATCAAGCCGCACACCAAGTTCGAAGGCGAAGTCTACGTCCTGTCGAAGGACGAGGGCGGCCGTCACACCCCGTTCTTCAACGGCTACCGTCCGCAGTTCTACTTCCGCACCACCGACATCACCGGCGCAGCTGCGCTGCCGGAAGGCGTCGAAATGGTGATGCCGGGTGACAACGTCAAGATGGTCGTCACCCTGATCAATCCGGTGGCAATGGACGAAGGCCTGCGCTTCGCCATCCGCGAAGGCGGCCGTACCGTCGGCGCCGGCGTGGTCTCGAAGATCATCGAGTAAGCCTGCAGTACCGGTGGTTGCATAGCGCCGCCGGTTACGCGAATGGCGGGCCGGGAACCTCGGTCCGCCTTCGCCGTCTAAGGGAAGGCAAGTTTCAAAACGTACGCCAGTAGCTCAATTGGCAGAGCAGCGGTCTCCAAAACCGCAGGTTGGGGGTTCGAGTCCCTCCTGGCGTGCCATCTGCCCACCTTATCCAGCGGCCTGGGCCGCTAAAGCAGACACAGCCTGATGAATAGCAAGATCGAACACTCCAAGGACAACTCCGCCAACGGTGGGGATATCGTCAAGTATGTCGCCGCATCGCTGCTGGTGCTGGCCGGTCTGTTCGTCTGGTTCTGGTTCTCCGCCGACTCCGGTCGCGCAACCCAGCTGGGTGCGTGGGCGGGTCAGCTGCGTGCGTTGGCGGTCGTAGTCGGTCTGGTTGGCGGTATCGGCGTGTTCATGCTTACCGGCAAGGGGCGCGACACCCGCGAATTCCTCTCCGAGTCGCGCTTCGAACTGCGCAAGGTGGTCTGGCCGACGCGCCAGGAAGCCATCCGCATGACCTGGGTCGTGATGGTGGTGGTGACCATTCTCAGTCTGTTGCTGGGTGGGTTCGATTACGTCATTCAGTGGCTGGTTCAGTTGTTCCTGAGCCGCTAAGGAGAATTGCATGAAGCGTTGGTACGTCGTTCACGCCTATTCGGGCTTCGAGAAGTCGGTGGCGCAGGCTCTGCGCGATCGCATCGTCCGTGACGGCATGGAAGAGCGCTTCGGCGATGTCCTGGTCCCGACCGAAGAAGTGGTCGAGATGCGCGCTGGCCAGAAGCGCCGTTCCGAGCGCAAGTTCTTCCCGGGTTACGTGCTGGTCCAGATCGAGACCCACGAAGAAGCCGGTATTCCGCGCATCGACAACGAAAGCTGGCACCTGGTCAAGGAAACCCCGCGCGTGATGGGCTTCATCGGCGGTACTGCCGACCGCCCGCTGCCGATCGCCGATTCCGAGGCCGAGGCCATCCTGAACCGTGTTCAGGAAGGTGTCGAGAAGCCGCGTCCGAAGGTGCTGTTCGAGCCGGGCCAGATGGTTCGTGTCACCGATGGCCCGTTCAACGATTTCAACGGTGTCGTCGAAGAAGTCAACTACGAGAAGAGCCGTCTGCGCGTCTCGGTGCTGATCTTCGGCCGTGCCACCCCGGTCGAGCTCGAGTTCGGCCAGGTCGAAAAGGCCGTCTGACCCGTCCTGTAGAGTCGAGCCATGCTCGACTCCAGGGTCTGGATGGTGTGGCAGTCGAGCATGGCTCGACTCTACAAAGGGAGCCGGGCCTTGCCCGGTTTCTTCTGTTTACGTGCCGCTTCAGGCATGTGAAGGAAAAACCTGATATAGTGCGCGGCTCCCCGCTGGGAAGCCAGCAGGACGAGGCCGCCGCAAGGTGGCCTTCAGCATGATTTCAAAACGCGATGCCGGGACGCGTGATTCCCGGTCCGATGGGGAGCCTGTTGTCGAAAGGCGCTAGCACCCGGAGAGCATACTCATGGCAAAGAAAGTTGTCGGTTACATCAAGCTGCAGGTGAAGGCCGGTCAGGCCAATCCCTCGCCGCCGGTCGGTCCTGCGCTGGGTCAGCGCGGTCTGAACATCATGGAATTCTGCAAGGCGTTCAACGCTGCCACGCAGAAGCTCGAGCCGGGCCTGCCGGTTCCGGTGATCATCACGGCCTACTCGGACCGTACGTTCACCTTCATCACCAAGAGCACCCCGGCCACCACCCTGCTGAAGAAGGCCGCTGGCATCTCGTCGGGCTCCAAGCGCCCGAACACCGAGAAGGTCGGCAAGGTCACCCGTAAGCAGCTGGAAGAGATCGCCAAGGCGAAGGAACCGGATCTGACTGCCGCCGATCTGGACGCCGCCGTGCGTACCATCGCTGGCTCTGCCCGTTCCATGGGCCTCGTGGTGGAGGGTTAATAAGATGGCACAGACCAAGCGTGAGAAGGCCATCAAGGCCGCCGTCGTTCCGGGCAAGGCATACGCCTTCGAGGACGCGATCAATATCCTGAAGAGCGCCACCAAGGCCAAGTTCGTCGAGTCGATCGACGTCGCTGTGCGCCTGGGCGTCGATGCGAAGAAGTCCGACCAGCAGGTCCGTGGCTCCACCGTGCTGCCGGCCGGTACCGGCAAGTCGGTCCGCGTCGCCGTGTTCGCTCCGGCCGGTGCCAAGGCTGATGAAGCCCTGGCCGCTGGCGCCGAAGCCGTCGGTATGGATGATCTGGCCGAGAAGATGCAGGCCGGCGATCTGAACTACGACGTCGTCATCGCAACCCCGGACGCCATGCGCGTCGTCGGTAAGCTGGGCACCGTGCTGGGCCCGCGCGGCCTGATGCCGAACCCGAAGGTCGGCACCGTTTCCCCGAACCCGGGTGAAGCCGTGAAGAACGCCAAGTCGGGTCAGGTCCGTTACCGCACCGACAAGGCCGGCATCATCCACTGCACCATCGGCAAGGCCGACTTCGCCGAAGACGCGCTGAAGTCGAACCTGACCGCGCTGCTGCTGGACCTGATCAAGGCCAAGCCGGCTACCTCGAAGGGCACCTACCTGCAGAAGGTTTCGGTCAGCTCGACGATGGGCCCGGGCGTCACCGTCGACCAGTCGTCGCTGACCCTGAAGTAATTGTTTGAAGCGGTCACGGCGCCCCTGGTGCCGTGACCGTGACATTTGAAGGCATCGCTGGCAGTGCATCGCCCGCGGTAGCCGTCAAAGACCGCAGGCGCGGTCGTGGCACTACCGGCGACGGGCACGGAAGCTCGATCTGGCAAGGAGTCGCCGCCGGAGCCGTCACGAACGCTTAATCGATTCCCCGGAATCAACCTGCGTAGATGGTGCCCTTCTGGAGTTTTTCTGGTTCACGCATGTCTGGGATTTCCCTGATTGCCTCCAGGTCTGGAACGGCCCACCCCCCGGAACATCATCCCGATGTTCCCGGCGTCCAGGACGGATGCCGCACAGGACCGCACACGGCAGGAGCCGTAAGCGGAGTTCAATAGGAGGAGTGCAATGGCTCTCAATCTGTCCCAGAAGCAAGAAGTAGTCGCCGAGCTGGCAGACGTCGCCGCCAAGGCCCACTCCTTGATCGCAGCCGAATACGCTGGCACCACGGTCGCCCAGATGACCGCGATGCGCAAGCAGGCTCGTGAAACCGGTGTTTTCTTGAAGGTTGTCAAGAACACCCTGGCTTCGCGTGCCGTTGAAGGCACCGAGTTCGCAGTCGCCCAGGACCAGATGGTTGGTCCGCTGCTGTACGCGTTCTCGCTCGAGGAGCCCGGCGCTGCCGGTCGCCTGATCAAGGAAGCCGCCAAGGGCAACGACAAGCTGAAGGCTAAGGTCGTCGCCATCGGTGGCGAAGTGTTCCCGGCAAGCCACGTCGACGTGTTGGCCTCGCTGCCGACCCGCGATCAGGCCCTGGCCATGCTGGCCCGCGTCCTGACCGAGCCGGTCACGATGTTTGCCCGCGCCATCAAGGCCGTTGGCGAGAAGCAGGGTGGTGGCGATGTCGCCGCTGACGCTGCCGAGCCGGCCGCCGAGACCGCCTGAGTTTCGACTTACCGTGGTTCCTGACGGAACCTCAACCCAGAAAATCATCCAAAGGTATTAATCATGTCCCTTACCAACGAACAGATCGTCGACGCCATCGCCGAGAAGTCCCTGATGGAAGTGATGGAGCTGGTCAAGGCCATCGAAGAGAAGTTCGGCGTCTCCGCCGCTGCTCCGGTTGCCGTGGCTGCTGCCGCTGGCCCGGCCGCTGCTGTTGAAGAGCAGACCGAGTTCACCGTCACCCTGAAGTCGGCCGGCGACAAGAAGGTCGAAGTCATCAAGGCTGTCCGCGCCATCACCGGCCTGGGCCTGAAGGAAGCGAAGGACCTGGCCGAAGCCGGTGGCGTCCTGAAGGAAGGCGCTTCGAAGGAAGACGCCGAGAAGATGAAGAAGGACCTGGAAGCTGCTGGCGCGACTGTCGAAGTCAAGTAAGCAGTTACCTTGCATCGTCACCGATTCACGGCGATGCAGCCAAGGCTGGGGGCGTAAGCCCCCGGCCTTTGGTCGTTGTTGCGGTGTTGTGGATCCACGCCATGCGTGGATGTAATCGGTAGATCCACGCCATGCGTGGATGCAAGAAGCAGCAAAAAGCCCAACACGGGCTGCAGTCAAACCCCGGCCGGCCAGCGCAGCGCGCGGCAGCAGGGGCGTGGTAGCAGACGAGTTGGCAGTTGGAAGTAGCGGGAGAAGGCGTGCTGGTGCCGGCAATACCAGCGACTTCCAACTGACAATTTCAAGTTTCCTTCTGGGTCGTGGACGCACGGCCCGCACAACAAGGTGGAAGACCTCATGACGTCCTATTCGTTCACCGAAAAAAAGCGTATCCGCAAGGATTTCGGCAAGCAGCGCTCGATTCTCGAAGTGCCGTTCCTGCTCGCCATCCAGGTGGATTCCTACCGTGAATTCCTGCAGGAAAACGTCGATCCGGCCAAGCGCACGGACCACGGCCTGCACGCTGCGCTGAAGTCGGTCTTCCCGATCGCCAGCTACAGCGGCAATGCTGCCCTGGAATACGTCGGCTACAAGTTGGGCGAGCCGGTCTTCGACGAGCGCGAGTGCCGCCAGCGTGGCATGAGCTACGGCGCCCCGCTGCGCGTGACCGTGCGCCTGGTGATCTACGACCGTGAGTCGTCGACCAAGGCCATCAAGTACGTGAAGGAGCAGGAGGTCTATCTGGGCGAAATCCCGCTGATGACCGAGAACGGCACCTTCATCGTCAACGGCACCGAGCGCGTCATCGTCTCGCAGCTGCACCGCTCGCCGGGCGTGTTCTTCGACCACGACCGTGGCAAGACCCACAGCTCGGGCAAGCTGCTGTACAGCGCCCGCATCATTCCTTACCGCGGTTCCTGGCTGGACTTCGAGTTCGACCCGAAGGACGCGCTGTTCACCCGTATCGACCGCCGCCGCAAGCTGCCGGTGTCGATCCTGCTGCGCGCGCTCGGCTACAGCAACGAAGAGATGCTGGCCGAGTTCTTCGAGATCAACACCTTCCACATCAACCCGGACGAAGGCGTCCAGCTGGAGCTGGTGCCGGAGCGCCTGCGTGGCGAGACCCTGGGCTTCGACCTGGCCGACGGCGACAAGGTCATCGTGGAAGCCGGCAAGCGCATCACCGCGCGCCACATCAAGCAGCTGGAAGCCTCGGGCATCGCTGCCCTGGCCGTGCCGGACGACTACATCGTCGGCCGCATCCTGTCGCACGACGTGGTCGATGCCTCGACCGGCGAACTGCTGGCGCAGGCCAACGACGAGATCAGCGACGAGCAGCTGCAGAACTTCCGCAAGGCCGGTGTTGATGCGGTCGGCACCCTGTGGGTGAACGACCTGGATCGTGGCCCGTACCTGTCCAACACCCTGCGCATCGACCCGACCAAGACCCAGCTGGAAGCGCTGGTCGAGATCTACCGCATGATGCGTCCGGGCGAGCCGCCGACCAAGGACGCCGCGCAGAACCTGTTCCACAACCTGTTCTTCACCTTCGAGCGCTACGACCTGTCCGCGGTCGGCCGCATGAAGTTCAACCGTCGCGTGGGCCGCAAGGAAACCACCGGCGAAGCCGTGCTGTACGACAGCAAGTACTTCGGTGAGCGCAACGACGAAGAGTCCAAGCGCCTGGTCGCCGCCCATGGCGACAGCTCCGACATCCTGGACGTGATCAAGGTCCTGACCGAGATCCGCAACGGTCGCGGCGTGGTCGACGACATCGACCACCTGGGCAACCGTCGCGTGCGTTCGGTCGGCGAAATGGCCGAGAACGTGTTCCGCGTCGGCCTGGTCCGCGTCGAGCGCGCGGTCAAGGAGCGCCTGTCGATGGCCGAGTCCGAAGGCCTGACCCCGCAGGAGCTGATCAACGCCAAGCCGGTCGCCGCTGCCATCAAGGAGTTCTTCGGCTCCTCGCAGCTGTCGCAGTTCATGGACCAGAACAACCCGCTGTCGGAAGTGACCCACAAGCGTCGCGTCTCGGCCCTGGGCCCGGGCGGTCTGACCCGTGAGCGCGCCGGCTTCGAAGTGCGCGACGTGCACCCGACCCATTACGGCCGCGTCTGCACCATCGAAACCCCGGAAGGCCCGAACATCGGCCTGATCAACTCGCTGGCCGTGTACGCCCGCACCAACCAGTACGGTTTCCTCGAGACCCCGTACCGCAAGGTCGTGGACGGCAAGGTCTATGACGAAGTCGAGTTCCTGTCGGCCATCGAAGAAAACGAGTACGTCATTGCGCAGGCCAACGCCCTGACCAATGCCGACAGCGTGCTGACCGAGCAGTTCGTTCCGTGCCGCTTCCAGGGCGAATCGCTGCTGAAGCCGCCGGCGGAAGTCCACTTCATGGACGTCTCGCCGATGCAGACCGTGTCGATCGCGGCCGCGCTGGTTCCGTTCCTGGAGCACGATGACGCGAACCGTGCACTGATGGGCGCCAACATGCAGCGTCAGGCCGTGCCGACCCTGCGTGCGCAGAAGCCGCTGGTCGGTACCGGTATCGAACGCGCCGTGGCGCGTGACTCCGGTGTGACCGTGAACGCCCGCCGTGGTGGCGAGATCGTGCAGATCGACGCGGCCCGCATCGTGGTCAAGGTCAACGAGGAAGAGATCGTTGGCGCCACCGACGCAGGCGTGGACATCTACAACCTGGTCAAGTACACCCGTTCGAACCAGAACACCTGCATCAACCAGCGTCCGCTGGTCCAGGTGGGTGACGTCATCGCCCGCGGCGACGTGCTGGCCGACGGTCCGTCCACCGACATCGGCGAACTGGCCCTGGGCCAGAACATGCTGATCGCGTTCATGCCGTGGAACGGCTACAACTTCGAAGACTCCATCCTGCTCTCCGAGCGCGTGGTGGAAGAGGATCGTTACACCACGATCCACATCGAAGAGCTGACCTGCGTCGCGCGTGACACCAAGCTGGGGCCGGAGGAAATCTCCGCCGACATCCCGAACGTCTCCGAGCAGGCGCTGAACCGCCTGGACGAGAGCGGCGTGGTGTACATCGGTGCCGAAGTCCGCGCCGGCGACATCATGGTCGGCAAGGTCACCCCGAAGGGCGAAAGCCAGCTGACCCCGGAAGAGAAGCTGCTGCGCGCGATCTTCGGCGAGAAGGCTTCGGACGTTAAGGACAGCTCGCTGCGCGTTCCGCCGGGCATGGACGGCACCGTCATCGACGTGCAGGTCTTCACCCGCGACGGCATCGAGAAGGACAAGCGCGCCCGCCAGATCGAAGAGTCTGAAATCAAGCGCGTCAAGAAGGACTTCGACGACCAGTTCCGCATCCTGGAAGCGGCCATCTACATGCGTCTGCGTTCGCAGATCGTGGGCAAGGTGGTCAACGGTGGCGCTGGCCTGAAGAAGGGTGACGTGATCACCGACGCCTTCCTGGACGGCCTGAAGAAGGCTGACTGGTTCGCCCTGCGCATGAAGGACGAAGACGCTTCGGAAGCCATCGAGCGCGCGCAGAAGCAGATCCAGGCGCACGAGAAGGAATTCGAGCGTCGCTTCGCCGACAAGCGCGGCAAGATCACCGCCGGCGACGACCTCGCCCCGGGCGTGCTGAAGATGGTCAAGGTGTTCCTGGCCGTGAAGCGCCGCATCCAGCCGGGCGACAAGATGGCAGGCCGCCACGGCAACAAGGGTGTGGTCTCCAACGTGGTGCCGGTCGAGGACATGCCGTACATGGCCTCGGGCGAGACCGTGGACATCGTGCTGAACCCGCTGGGCGTGCCGTCGCGTATGAACATCGGCCAGATTCTGGAAGTGCACCTGGGCTGGGCGGCCAAGGGTCTGGGTCGCAAGATCCAGGCGATGATGGAAGCCCAGGCCGCCGTTGCCGACCTGCGCAAGTTCCTGGACGACATCTACAACCACGACGACACCAACGTGGCCAACCGTGTCGACCTGTCGCAGTTCAGCGACGAGGAACTGCTGCGCCTGGCCCGCAACCTGACCGACGGCGTGCCGATGGCCACCCCGGTGTTCGACGGCGCCACCGAAGCGGAAATCAAGCGCATGCTGGAACTGGCCGACCTGCCGAGCAGTGGCCAGACCCAGCTGTACGACGGCCGCACCGGTGAAGCGTTCGATCGCCACACCACCGTTGGTTACATGCACTACCTGAAGCTGAACCACCTGGTCGACGACAAGATGCACGCCCGTTCGACCGGTCCGTACTCGCTCGTTACCCAGCAGCCGCTGGGCGGCAAGGCGCAGTTCGGCGGCCAGCGCTTCGGTGAAATGGAAGTCTGGGCGCTGGAAGCCTACGGCGCGGCCTACACCCTGCAGGAAATGCTGACGGTGAAGTCCGATGACGTGCAGGGCCGCAACCAGATGTACAAGAACATCGTCGACGGTGAGCACGAGATGGTCGCGGGCATGCCGGAATCCTTCAACGTGCTCGTGAAGGAAATCCGCTCGCTGGCCATCAACATGGAACTGGAAGACAACTGATCCATGCCGGCGCGGCGGCCTCAACCGCCGCGCCGCTGGCAGTCAACTGAAAGCCCATCGACACAGCATTCCTCCTTCTGGAGAACACCATGAAAGACCTGCTCAACCTCTTCAACCAGCAGCGCCAGACGCTGGACTTCGACGCGATCAAGATCGCGCTGGCCTCGCCGGACCTGATCCGTTCGTGGTCCTTCGGCGAAGTGAAGAAGCCGGAAACCATCAACTACCGTACCTTCAAGCCGGAACGCGACGGCCTGTTCTGCGCCGCCATCTTCGGCCCGGTGAAGGACTACGAGTGCCTGTGCGGCAAGTACAAGCGCATGAAGCACCGCGGCGTGGTCTGCGAAAAGTGCGGCACCGAAGTGACCCTGGCCAAGGTGCGTCGCGAGCGCATGGGCCACATCGACCTGGCCTCGCCGGTCGCGCACATCTGGTTCCTGAAGTCGCTGCCGTCGCGCATCGGCCTGATGCTGGACATGACCCTGCGCGACATCGAGCGCGTGCTGTACTTCGAAGCCTACGTGGTGACCGAGCCGGGCCTGACCGCCCTGGAGCGCCGCCAGCTGCTGACCGAAGAACAGTACCTGCAGGCCCGCCAGGAGCACGGTGACGACTTCGACGCCGCCATGGGCGCCGAGGCCGTGTACGAACTGCTGCGCACGATCGACCTGCAGTCGGAAATGACCCGCCTGCGCGAGGAAATCGCTGCTACCGGTTCGGAAACCAAGCTCAAGCGCCTCACCAAGCGCATCAAGCTGATCGAAGCCTTCCTGGAATCGGGCAACCGTCCGGAATGGATGGTCATGACCGTGCTGCCGGTGCTGCCGCCGGACCTGCGTCCGCTGGTCCCGCTGGATGGCGGCCGCTTCGCGACCTCCGACCTGAACGACCTGTACCGCCGCGTCATCAACCGCAACAACCGCCTGCGCCGCCTGCTCGAACTGAGCGCGCCGGACATCATCGTGCGCAATGAAAAGCGCATGCTGCAGGAATCGGTCGATGCGCTGCTGGACAACGGCCGTCGTGGCCGTGCCATCACCGGCACCAACAAGCGCCCGCTGAAGTCGCTGGCCGACATGATCAAGGGCAAGCAGGGTCGCTTCCGCCAGAACCTGCTGGGCAAGCGCGTCGACTACTCGGGCCGTTCGGTCATCGTGGTCGGCCCGTACCTGCGCCTGCACCAGTGCGGCCTGCCGAAGAAGATGGCGCTTGAGCTGTTCAAGCCGTTCGTCTTCGCCAAGCTGCAGCGCCGTGGCCTGGCCACCACCATCAAGGCCGCCAAGAAGCTGGTCGAGCGCGAAGAAGCCGAAGTCTGGGACATCCTGGAAGAGGTCATCCGCGAGCATCCGGTGATGCTGAACCGTGCGCCGACCCTGCACCGTCTGGGCATCCAGGCGTTCGAGCCGGTGCTGATCGAAGGCAAGGCCATCCAGCTGCACCCGCTGGTCTGCACCGCGTTCAACGCCGACTTCGACGGTGACCAGATGGCCGTCCACGTGCCGCTCTCGCTGGAAGCCCAGCTGGAAGCGCGTGCGCTGATGATGTCGACCAACAACATCCTGTCGCCGGCCAACGGCGAGCCGATCATCGTGCCGTCGCAGGACGTCGTGCTGGGTCTGTACTACATGACCCGCTCGCTGGAAAACAAGAAGGGCGAGGGCATGGCCTTCGCCAACATCGCCGAAGTGAAGCGTGCCTACGACAACCGCGTGGTGGAACTGCACGCGCGCGTCAAGGTCCGCATCACCGAAGTGGTGACCGACGAAGACGGCGTCAAGCAGAACAAGACCTCGATCGTGGACACCACGATCGGTCGCGCCCTGCTGGCTGAAATCCTGCCGGAAGGCCTGCCGTTCGCGCTGGCCAACACCGAGCTGACCAAGAAGAACATCAGCCGCCTGATCAACTCCAGCTACCGCCAGCTGGGTCTGAAGGACACGGTCGTGTTCGCCGACAAGCTGATGTACACCGGCTTCGCCTACGCGACCCGCGCCGGCGTCTCGATCGGCATCGACGACATGCTGATCCCGGACGAGAAGAAGGGCATCCTCACCGAGGCCGAAGCCGAAGTGCTGGAAATCCAGGAGCAGTACCAGTCGGGTCTGGTCACCGCCGGCGAGCGCTACAACAAGGTGGTCGACATCTGGTCGCGCACCAACGAGCGCATCGCCAAGGCGATGATGGACACCATCGGTACCGAGAAGGTGGTCAATGCCAAGGGTGAGACCATCGACCAGAAGTCGATGAACTCGCTGTACATCATGGCCGACTCCGGTGCGCGTGGTTCGCAGGCGCAGATCCGTCAGCTGGCCGGCATGCGTGGCCTGATGGCGCGTCCGGACGGCTCGATCATCGAGACGCCCATCAAGGCGAACTTCCGCGAAGGCCTGAACGTGCAGGAGTACTTCAACTCCACCCACGGTGCCCGCAAGGGTCTGGCCGATACCGCGCTGAAGACCGCGAACTCGGGTTACCTGACCCGTCGTCTGGTCGACGTCGCGCAGGACGTGGTGATCACCGAGGTGGATTGCGGTACCACCGAAGGCCTGATCATGACCCCGATCGTGGAAGGCGGCGACGTGGTCGAGCCGCTGAAGGACCGCGTGCTGGGTCGCGTGGTTGCCGAGGACGTGTTCCTGCCGGGCAACGACGAAGATCCGATCGTCACCCGCAACACCCTGCTGGACGAAGCCTGGGTTGCCAAGCTGGAAGATGCCGGCGTGCAGACCATCAAGGTCCGCTCGACCATCTCCTGCGAATCGGCCTTCGGTGTCTGCTCGCGCTGCTACGGCCGCGATCTGGCCCGTGGCCACCTGGTCAACATCGGTGAAGCGGTCGGCGTCATCGCCGCCCAGTCCATCGGTGAGCCGGGTACCCAGCTGACCATGCGTACGTTCCACATCGGTGGTGCGGCGTCGCGAGCTGCTGCGGTCGACAACATCACCGTCAAGACCACCGGCTCGGTCAAGTTCAGCAACCTCAAGTCCGTCGAGCATGCCAACGGCTCGCTGGTGGCAGTGTCGCGCTCGGGCGAAATCTCGGTGCTCGATGCCCACGGCCGTGAGCGTGAGCGTTACAAGCTGCCGTACGGTGCGACCATCACGTCCAAGGACGGTGATGCGATCAAGGCTGGCCAGACCGTGGCCAACTGGGATCCGCATAACCACCCGATCGTGTCGGAAGTGGCCGGCTTCATCCGCTTCATCGACTTCGTCGACGGCATCACCGTCATCGAGAAGACCGACGAGCTGACCGGCCTGGCGTCGCGCGAAATCACCGATCCGAAGCGTCGTGGCACCCAGGCCAAGGACCTGCGCCCGATCGTGCGCATCGTCGACGCCAAGGGCAACGACCTGTCGATTCCGGGCACCGACCTGCCGGCGCAGTACCTGCTGCCGCCGCGCTCGATCGTCAACCTGCAGGACGGCGCTGCCGTCGGCGTGGGTGACGTGGTCGCCAAGATCCCGCAGGAAGCGTCGAAGACCCGCGACATCACCGGTGGTCTGCCGCGCGTGGCCGATCTGTTCGAAGCGCGCAAGCCGAAGGATCCGGCGGTGCTGGCCGAGCGTTCGGGCATCATCAGCTTCGGCAAGGACACCAAGGGCAAGCAGCGCCTGATCATCAAGGACACCGATGGTTCGGAGCACGAAGAGCTGATCCCGAAGTACCGCCAGGTCATCGTCTTCGAAGGCGAGCATGTCACCAAGGGTGAAACCATCGTGGACGGCGAGCCGAGCCCGCAGGACATCCTGCGCCTGCTGGGTGTCGAACCGCTGGCCGCCTACCTGGTGAAGGAAATCCAGGACGTGTACCGCCTGCAGGGCGTGAAGATCAACGACAAGCACATCGAGGTGATCACCCGCCAGATGCTGCGCAAGGTCGAGATCACCGACCAGGGCAGCAGCAAGTTCCTGAACGGCGAACAGGTGGAGCGCCAGCGCGTTATCGAGGAGAATGCCCGCCTTGCAGCCCGCAACGAGCTGCCGGCGCACTTCGATCCGGTCCTGCTGGGTATCACCAAGGCCTCGCTGGCGACCGAATCGTTCATCTCGGCCGCGTCGTTCCAGGAAACCACCCGCGTGCTGACCGAAGCGGCCGTCCGCGGCACCTCGGACAACCTGCGTGGCCTGAAGGAAAACGTCATCGTGGGTCGCCTGATTCCGGCCGGTACCGGCCTGGCGTACCACAGCAACCGCCGTCGCGGCGCTTCCGGTCTCACCGAGTCGGAAATGCAGACCCTGGCCGGCACCCCGGCCGCGGTCGAGGCACCGGTGGTTGAAGCTGAAGCTGAACAGGCTTCGGGCGAAGAATGAGGTATCCGGTCCGGCCACAAGGCCGGACCACCCATCGGTTCATCGATGGGATTGGGAAAGGGCAGGGTGGGCCACTCACGGTTCACCCCGCCAACCTGAACGGGGTACATGGAGGCCCCCCAGTAACGTTCCGGGATCAGGAACGGGCTTGACAGGAGGCGTTTGACTGCTTTCCTGGCAGGTTGCTACAATCGTCTGTCTCAGCAGGCCAGAATTTTGGCCTGCTTTAACATTTCCGCATCTCTGGTCGGATTTTCCGGCCACCAATCAGAAGAACCTACTGATGGCGACGATCAACCAGCTGGTCCGCAAGCCGCGGCAAGCGACCACCTACAAGAGTGCCTCGCCGGCGCTCGACAAGTGCCCGCAGCGCCGTGGCGTCTGCACCCGTGTCTACACCACCACTCCGAAGAAGCCGAACTCGGCTCTGCGCAAGGTTGCCAAGGTCCGCCTGACCAACCAGGAAGAAGTGATTTCCTACATCGGTGGTGAAGGCCACAACCTGCAGGAGCACTCCGTGGTCCTGATCCGCGGCGGTCGCGTCAAGGACCTGCCGGGTGTGCGTTACCACACCGTTCGTGGCTCGCTCGACGCCGCCGGCGTTGCCAAGCGTCGCCAGGCCCGTTCCAAGTACGGCGCCAAGCGTCCGAAGGCATAAGGAGAGAGCACTATGTCGCGTAAGGGTAATACTCCGCAGCGTTCCGTCCTGCCCGATCCGAAGCACGGAAGCGAAACCATCGCCCGCTTCATCAACATGGTCATGCAGAGCGGCAAGAAGTCCGTCGCCGAAAAGATCGTGTACGGCGCCATGGACGTGATCACCGAGAAGAACAGCAGCGCCAACGCCATTGAACTGGTGCAGAAGGCTCTGGACAACGTCGCTCCGGCGGTCGAAGTCAAGTCGCGCCGCGTCGGTGGTGCGACCTACCAGGTGCCGGTCGAAGTGCGCTCGTCGCGCAAGATGGCCCTGGCCATGCGCTGGCTGATCGACTCCGCGCGCAAGCGTGGTGAGAACACCATGCCGAAGAAGCTGGCTGCTGAACTGATCGACGCCTCGGAAAACCGTGGTGGCGCCATCAAGAAGCGCGAAGAAACCCACCGCATGGCCGAAGCCAACAAGGCCTTCGCCCACTACCGCTGGTGAGTTTGACGGCCTTGTAAAACAGGCAGGGCAGCACCACTTCGGTGCGTGCTGCCTCGCGGTCCCAGAAAGACTGCGCCAATCCGAAGGCCGCCGAAAGGCGGCGTTCGGCCATCCGAAATCCAAGAAATCTGAGAGGCTCCCGTGGCCCGTTCCACTCCCATCGAGCGTTACCGTAACTTCGGCATCATGGCTCACATCGATGCCGGCAAGACCACCACGTCCGAGCGCATCCTGTTCTACACCGGCAAGAGCCACAAGATCGGTGAAGTGCATGACGGCGCCGCCACCATGGACTGGATGGAGCAGGAGCAGGAGCGTGGCATCACGATCCAGTCCGCTGCCACCACCGCGTTCTGGAAGGGCATGGACAAGTCCCTGCCGGAGCACCGCTTCAACATCATCGACACCCCCGGGCACGTCGACTTCACCATCGAAGTGGAGCGCTCGCTGCGCGTGCTCGACGGTGCCGTCTTCGTCCTGTGCGCCGTCGGTGGCGTGCAGCCGCAGTCGGAAACCGTGTGGCGCCAGGCCAACAAGTACCACGTGCCGCGCATCGCGTTCGTCAACAAGATGGACCGCACCGGTGCCAACTTCCAGAAGGTTGTCGGCCAGCTGAAGGCCAAGCTGGGCGCGGTTGCCGTGCCGATGCAGCTGCCGATCGGCGCTGAAGACAACTTCAAGGGCGTCGTCGACCTGCTGAAGATGAAGGCCATCCACTGGGATGAGGCTTCGCAGGGCATGAAGTTCGAGTACAGCGACATCCCGGCTGATCTGCAGGCGGCTGCGGAAGAGGCTCGCCAGTTCATGGTCGAGACCGCTGCCGAAGCCAGCGAAGAGCTGATGGAAAAGTATCTGGGCGGCGAAGAGCTGGCCGAGGCCGAAATCATCAACGCGCTGCGTACCCGCACCCTGGCCACCGAGATCGTGCCGATGTACTGCGGCTCGGCCTTCAAGAACAAGGGCGTGCAGGCCATGCTGGACGGCGTGATCCAGCTGCTGCCGTCGCCGGTCGACGTGCCGGACGTGAAGGGCGTGGACGTTGACGACGACACCGTCGAAATGACCCGCAAGTCGGACGACAAGGCGCCGTTCTCGTCGCTGGCCTTCAAGATCATCACCGACCCGTTCGTCGGCGCGCTGACCTTCTTCCGTGTCTACTCGGGCACCCTGAACGGTGGCGACACCGTGCTGAACTCGGTGAAGGGCAAGAAGGAGCGCATCGGCCGCATCCTGCAGATGCACTCGAACAACCGCGAGGAAATCAAGGAAGTTCTGGCCGGTGACATCGCCGCGGCCGTGGGCCTGAAGGACACCACCACCGGTGACACCCTGTGCGCCGTGGACGCCCCGATCATCCTGGAGCGCATGACGTTCCCGGAGCCGGTGATCTCGATGGCCGTCGAGCCGAAGACCAAGTCGGACCAGGAAAAGATGGGTCTGGCGCTGGGTCGTCTGGCGCAGGAAGATCCGTCGTTCCGCGTCAAGACCGACGAAGAATCCGGCCAGACCATCATCTCGGGCATGGGCGAGCTGCACCTGGACATCATCGTCGACCGCCTGAAGCGCGAGTTCAACGTTGAAGCCAATGTCGGTGCGCCGCAGGTGGCCTACCGCGAAACCATCACCCTGGCCGACGTCAAGTCGGACTACAAGCACGCCAAGCAGTCCGGTGGTAAGGGTCAGTACGGTCACGTCGTGATCGAGCTGTCGCCGATCACCGCTGAAGATCGTGCCGATCCGAAGCTGGCTCCGGCCATCAAGGACGACTTCCTGTTCATCAACGACATCACCGGCGGCGTGATCCCGAAGGAATTCATTCCGTCGGTTGAAAAGGGCCTGCGCGAAACCATCACCAGCGGTCCGCTGGCTGGCTTCCCGGTCGTGGACGTCAAGGTGAAGCTGGTGTTCGGTTCGTACCATGACGTCGACTCCTCGGAAATGGCGTTCAAGCTGGCTTCGTCGATGGCCTTCAAGCAGGGCTTCGCCAAGGCCAAGCCGGTGCTGCTGGAGCCGATCATGAAGGTCGAGATCGTGACCCCGGAGGATTACCAGGGTGACGTGATGGGCGACGTCAGCCGTCGTCGCGGCGTGCTGCAGGGTTCCGACACCACCGGTGACGGTTCGGCCAGCATCATCAACGCGATGATCCCGCTGGGTGAAATGTTCGGTTACGCCACTGCACTGCGTTCGCAGACCCAGGGCCGCGCCACCTTCACCATGGAATTCGATCACTACGAGCCGGCGCCGACCAACATCGCCGAAGCCGTCATGAAGAAGGGCTGAGCCTCGCTCAGCCTCTCTTGAAACCACTTACGAACAATCAAGGTATAGAACAATGGCAAAGGGTAAGTTCGAGCGCACCAAGCCGCACGTCAACGTCGGCACCATCGGTCACGTCGACCACGGCAAGACCACGCTGACCGCTGCACTGACCAAGATCGGTGCCGAGCGCTTCGGTGGCGAGTTCAAGGATTACTCCTCGATCGACGCCGCTCCGGAAGAAAAGGCTCGTGGCATCACGATCTCGACCGCGCACGTCGAATACGAATCCCCGGTCCGTCACTACGCCCACGTCGATTGCCCGGGCCACGCTGACTACGTCAAGAACATGATCACCGGTGCCGCCCAGATGGACGGCGCGATCCTGGTGTGCTCGGCCGCTGACGGCCCGATGCCGCAGACCCGCGAGCACATCCTGCTGTCGCGTCAGGTCGGCGTGCCGTACATCGTCGTGTTCCTGAACAAGGCCGACATGGTTGACGACGCCGAGCTGCTCGAGCTGGTCGAGATGGAAGTGCGCGAGCTGCTGAGCAAGTACGACTTCCCGGGCGACGACACCCCGATCATCGCTGGTTCGGCCCGTCTGGCGCTGGAAGGCGACCAGAGCGACATCGGCGTGCCGGCCATCCTGAAGCTGGTCGACGCCCTGGACAGCTGGATCCCGGAGCCGGAGCGTGCGATCGACAAGCCGTTCCTGATGCCGGTGGAAGACGTGTTCTCGATCTCGGGCCGCGGCACCGTGGTGACCGGTCGTATCGAGCGCGGCGTGATCAAGGTTGGCGACGAAATCGAAATCGTCGGCATCCGTCCGGTGCAGAAGACCACCGTGACCGGCGTTGAAATGTTCCGCAAGCTGCTGGACCAGGGTCAGGCAGGCGACAACGCTGGCCTGCTGCTGCGCGGCACCAAGCGTGACGACGTCGAGCGTGGCCAGGTTCTGGCCAAGCCGGGTTCGATCAAGCCGCACACCAAGTTCGAAGGCGAAGTCTACGTCCTGTCGAAGGACGAGGGCGGCCGTCACACCCCGTTCTTCAACGGCTACCGTCCGCAGTTCTACTTCCGCACCACCGACATCACCGGCGCAGCTGCGCTGCCGGAAGGCGTCGAAATGGTGATGCCGGGTGACAACGTCAAGATGGTCGTCACCCTGATCAACCCGGTGGCAATGGACGAAGGCCTGCGCTTCGCCATCCGCGAAGGTGGCCGTACCGTCGGCGCCGGCGTGGTCTCGAAGATCATCGAGTAATCTGGTAGTATCTGCGCCCCGATGTTGCCTGGGTAGGGCATCGGGGCGTATCAAATGGGAAAGCAGGCACAGGATGTGCCTTGTGTTCCCCGGACCAGGAAGGGTCAATGCCATTCAGGCGGCGTCAACAGGCGACTGTTGACAGCTGCCTTGCGTGCCATTATGCTTCTACGTCTGGGCAGGCCTGGGGACGGGTCTGCCTACGTTTTTGAGGTCTATGGAGTGACCTTGTCGGCCTGCAGGAGTGTGGGCCGTCCGTATTCAGGAATTTCATGGGGCAAAGCAACCCAGAGGCTTTGTCTGTCGCTCTTTTAACGAAGGAACCTACCGCCATGGCGGACCAAAAGATCCGGATCCGGCTGAAAGCGTTCGATCATCGTCTGATCGACCGTTCGGCCAGCGAGATCGTTGAAACGGCAAAGCGGACCGGCGCGCAAGTGCGTGGCCCGATCCCGCTGCCGACCAAGATCGAGCGTTACACCGTTCTCGTTTCCCCGCACGTCGACAAGGACGCGCGTGACCAGTACGAGACCCGCACGCACAAGCGCGTGCTCGATATCGTTGACCCGAATGACAAGACCGTGGACGCGCTGATGAAGCTCGAACTGGCTGCCGGCGTCGACGTTCAGATCAAGCTGACCTGAGGACTACGACCATGACGAAGAAGTATTCGTTGGGCTTCGTGGGCCGCAAGGCTGGCATGAGCCGCGTGTTCACTGAAGATGGCCGCTCCATCCCGGTGACCCTGATCGAAGCAACCCCGAACCGCATCGCGCAGATCAAGACCGTCGAAACCGACGGCTACAGCGCCGTGCAGGTGACCGTCGGCGCGCGTCGCGCTGCCCTGGTCAACAAGCCGGAAGCCGGCCACTTCGCCAAGGCGAAGGTGGAAGCGGGTCGTGGCCTGTGGGAATTCCGTGTTGAAGACGCGCAGCTCGGCGATTTCGCCGTTGGCGGCGAAGTCAAGGCGGACATCTTCGAAGTCGGCCAGATCGTCGACGTCCAGGGTGTCACCAAGGGTAAGGGCTTCCAGGGCACCATCAAGCGCCACAACTTCCGTATGGGCGATGCAACCCACGGTAACTCGCTGTCGCATCGCGCGCCGGGTTCGCTGGGCCAGCGCCAGACCCCGGGTCGCGTTTTCCCGGGCAAGAAGATGTCGGGCCACATGGGCGCGGTGCAGCAGAGCACCCAGAACCTGGAAGTGGTCAAGGTCGACGTCGAGCGCGGTCTGATCGCGGTTCGCGGCGCCGTTCCGGGCGCGGCGGGTGGCGATGTGATCGTCCGTCCGGCGAGCAAGGCATAAGGAGAGATGACGATGGAACTCGTTATCACGGGTAGCAACAACAAGGTCTCGGTCTCCGAAGCCGTGTTCGGTCGCGATTTCAGCGAAGATCTGGTCCACCAGGTCGTCGTTGCCTACCGCAACGCCGGTCGCGCCGGCACCAAGGCACAGAAGACTCGCTCTGAAGTGGCTGGTACCACCAAGAAGTCGAAGAAGCAGAAGGGCGGCGGCGCGCGTCATGGCGCACTGACGGCTCCGATCTTCGTCGGCGGCGGTGTCACCTTCGCGGCCAAGCCGCGCAGCTTCGAGCAGAAGGTCAATCGCAAGCAGTACCGTGCCGCCATGTGCGCGATCCTGTCCGAGCTGAACCGTCAGGGCCGTCTGACCATCGTGGAGTCCTTCGACGTCGAAGTGACCAACACGAAGGGTCTGATCGCCAAGCTGGCCGGCCTGGAAGTGGGCAAGCGCCCGCTGATCGTCACCGAAGAAGCGTCCGAGCACCTGTACCTGTCCGCCCGCAATCTGCCGTACGTGCAGGTGCGTGACGTCCAGGGTCTGGATCCGGTCTCGCTGGTGGGTGCCGACACGGTCGTCATCACCGCTGACGCGGTCAAGAAGGTCGAGGAGTGGCTGGCATGAACAGCAACGAAAAAATCTTCAGCGTGCTGCGTGCCCCGCGTGTCTCCGAAAAGACCGCGCGCCTGCAGGAACTCTCCAACCAGTATGTCTTCGAAGTTTCGAACGAAGCCACCAAGGCCGATGTAAAGGCCGCGGTTGAGCAGCTGTTCGACGTCAAGGTCGAAGCCGTCAACGTGGTCAACGTCAAGGGCAAGAACAAGTCCTTCCGTAACCGTGCTGGCCGCCGCGGCGATTGGCGCAAGGCGTACGTTCGCCTGGCCGATGGCCAGTCGATCGATGTAACGGCCAAGGCCTGAGGTACATCCCATGCCATTGATGAAATTCAAGCCCACTTCCCCCGGCCGCCGTTCGGCCGTGCGCGTGGTCACTCCCGACCTGCACAAGGGTGCTCCGCACGCCGCGCTGGTCGAGTCGCAGAGCCGCTCGGGTGGTCGTAACCACCATGGCCGCATCACCGTGCGTCACGTCGGTGGTGGTGCCAAGCAGCACTACCGCATCATCGACTTCAAGCGCAACAAGCTGGGCATCCCGGCGCGCGTGGAACGCATCGAATACGATCCGAACCGCACCGCCCACATCGCTCTGCTGTGCTACGTCGACGGTGAGCGTCGCTACATCATCGCCCCGAAGGGCCTGAAGGCTGGTGATCAGGTGATCGCTGGTTCGGATGCCCCGATCAAGGCTGGCAACACCCTGCCGCTGCGCAACATCCCGGTCGGCACCACCATCCACTGCATCGAACTGAAGCCGGGCAAGGGCGCTCAGATCGCTCGCGCCGCCGGTGCGGCCGTGCAGCTGGTGGCTCGCGAAGGCATCTACGCCACCCTGCGCCTGCGCTCGGGTGAAATGCGCAAGGTTCCGGTCGAGTGCTGCGCCACCATCGGCGAGGTCGGCAACGACGAGCACAGCCTGGAAAAGCTGGGCAAGGCCGGTGCCAAGCGTTGGCGCGGCGTCCGCCCGACCGTTCGTGGTGCTGCCATGAACCCGGTTGACCACCCGCACGGTGGTGGTGAGGCCAAGGCCGGCCAGGGTAACCCGCATCCGGTCACCCCGTGGGGTGTCCCGACCAAGGGTTACAAGACGCGCCATAACAAGCGCACTCAGCAGTTCATCGTCCGCGATCGTAGGGGCTAATCGACCATGGCACGTTCACTCAAGAAGGGCCCGTTCGTCGATCACCACCTCGTCAAGAAGGTGGAGGCCGCTGCGGGCAGCAAGAAGCCGATCAAGACCTGGTCGCGCCGTTCGATGATCCTGCCTGACATGGTAGGCGTCACCATTGCCGTGCATAACGGCAAGAACCACATCCCGGTTCTCGTCAACGAGAACATGGTCGGCCACAAGCTCGGCGAATTTGCCATCACCCGGACCTTCAAGGGTCACGGTGGTGACAAGAAGTCGGGCAAGTAAGGAGAGATGACAATGGAAGCGAAAGCCATCCTGCGCACTGCGCGCATCTCCCCGCAGAAGGCTCGTCTGGTCGCTGACCAGGTGCGCGGTCTGCCGGCCGAGCGTGCGGTCAACCTGCTGAAGTTCTCGGACAAGAAGGCTGCCCACCTGATCAAGAAGGTGGTGGAGTCGGCTATTGCAAATGCCGAGAACAACCAGGGCGCCGACGTCGACGAGCTGAAGGTTCAGACCATCATGGTTGATGAAGGTCCGACCCTGAAGCGTTTCATGGCGCGGGCGAAAGGCCGCGGTACCCGCATCCTCAAGCGCACCAGCCACATCACTGTGGTTGTGGGCGCCGCCAAGTAAGCGGATAAGGAAAAGACCATGGGTCATAAAGTTCATCCGATTGGTATCCGCCTCGGCATTTCCAAGGACTGGAACTCCAAGTGGTACGCCAACAAGGCCGAGTTCGCTGGTTACCTGGCAGCCGACCTGAAAGTGCGCGAAATGCTGCGCAAGAAGCTGGCTCAGGCCGGCATCAGCAAGATCCTGATCGAGCGTCCGGCCAAGACCGCTCGCGTGACGATCCACACCGCCCGTCCGGGCGTGGTGATCGGCAAGCGCGGTGAGGACATCGAGAAGCTGCGCAAGGAAGTGAGCGAGATGATGGGCGTCCCGGCGCACATCAACGTCACCGAAGTGCGCAAGCCGGAACTGGACGCGCAGCTCGTTGCCGAGTCGATCGCCCAGCAGCTGGAGCGTCGCATCATGTTCCGCCGTGCAATGAAGCGCTCGGTCGGCAACGCGATGCGCCTGGGTGCCCTGGGCATCAAGGTCAACGTCGGTGGCCGCCTCAACGGTGCAGAAATTGCCCGTTCGGAGTGGTACCGCGAAGGCCGCGTGCCGCTGCACACCCTGCGTGCCGACATCGACTATGGCTTCGCTGAAGCCAAGACGACCTACGGCATCATCGGCATCAAGGTCTGGATCTACAAGGGCGAGGTCTTCGATTTCTCCCAGGTTGGCCAGGAAAAGCAGGACGACACCCCGTCGCGCAACGATCGTCACGATCGCGGCGACCGTGGTGACCGTCAGCGCCCGGCCCGTGAAGCGAGGTAACGACAATGTTGCAACCCAAGCGAACCAAGTACCGCAAGGTACACAAGGGCCGTAACGATGGCCTGAGCTGGAGCGCCAACGCTGTCAGCTTCGGCGAATACGGCCTGAAGGCAACCGCACACGGTCAGCTGACCGCGCGTCAGATCGAAGCGGCCCGCCGCTCGATCAGCCGCTACGTCAAGCGCGGCGGCAAGATGTGGATCCGCGTGTTCCCCGACAAGCCCATCACCAAGAAGCCCATCGAAGTCCGAATGGGTTCTGGTAAGGGCAACGTGGAATACTGGGTGGCCCAGATCCAGCCCGGCCGCATGATCTATGAAATCGAGGGTGTTTCCGAGGAAGTGGCTCGCGAGGCGTTCCGCCTGGCCGCCGCCAAGCTCTCGGTCACCACCACTTTCGTGACCCGTACGGTGCGCTGATGGATATCAAAACTCTCCGTGAAAAGTCGGCTGACGAACTCAAGGCCCATCTGATCGACCTGCGTAAGGAACAGTTCTCTGTCCGTATGCAGCAGGTCACCGGCCAGCTGCCGAAGACCCACGACATTCGCCGGGTCCGTCGCGAGATTGCTCGCGTCAAGACCCTGCTCGGCAGCACGAAGTAAGGATGGCCGCTATGAGCGACAATACTGAAAAGAAGACGCTGCGCACGGTCGAAGGCCGTGTCGTCAGCAACAAGATGGACAAGACGGTTACCGTCCTGGTTGAGCGTCAGGTCAAGCACGCGCTGTACGGCAAGTACATCAAGCGCTCGACCAAGCTGCACGCCCACGATGCCGACAACGCCTGCAAGGAAGGCGATGTCGTCCGCGTGACCGAGATTGCTCCGATGTCCAAGACCAAGAACTGGCGCGTGGTGGAAGTCATCACGCGTGCGGCTGAATAAGGAGTCTGAATCATGATCCAGATGCAGAGCTACCTTGACGTCGCGGACAATTCGGGTGCCAAGCAGGTGATGTGCTTCAAGGTGCTGGGTGGTTCCAAGCGCCGTTACGCCGGCATCGGCGACATCATCAAGGTCACCGTGAAGGATGCGATTCCGCGCGGCAAGGTCAAGAAGGGTGAAGTGTATGACGCCGTCGTGGTGCGTACCCGCAAGGGTGTGCGTCGCGCCGACGGCTCGCTGATCCGCTTCGACGGCAACGCTGCCGTTCTGCTGAACAGCAAGCAGGAGCCGATCGGTACCCGTATCTTCGGGCCGGTGACTCGTGAACTTCGTTCGGAGAAGTTCATGAAGATCGTCTCGCTCGCTCCCGAAGTGCTGTGAGCGACAGGAGATAATCATGGCTAACCGTATCAAGAAGGGCGACCAGGTTGTCGTCAACGCTGGCAAGGACAAGGGCAAGCAGGGCGAAGTCGTCCGCGTCGATGGCGACCGTGTGGTCGTCGCCAACGTGAACATCGTCAAGCGCCACACCAAGCCGAACCCGCAGGCAGGTGTTGCCGGCGGCGTGGTCGAGCGCGAAGCTTCGATCCATATCTCCAACGTGAATGTTCTGAACCCGGCTTCGGGCAAGGGCGAACGCGTTGGCTTCAAGGTGCTGGAGGATGGACGCAAACTGCGTGTGTTCCGCTCCAGCGGTGAGGCGCTCGACGCCTGAGGAATGAGAAGATGAGTTCCCGTCTCGAAAAGTTCTACAAGGACGAAGTGGTGCCGGCGCTGATGAAGCAGTTCGGCTACACCAATCCGATGGAAGTGCCGAAGCTGGTCAAGGTCACCCTGAACATGGGTGTCGGCGAAGCGGCCACCAACAAGAAGATCCTGGAAAACGCCGTCGGCGACATGACCAAGATTTCCGGCCAGAAGCCGGTTGTCACCAAGTCGCGCGTGTCGGTTGCGTCGTTCAAGATCCGCGATGGTTGGCCGATCGGCTGCAAGACCACGCTGCGTCGCCACAAGATGTACGAGTTCCTGGATCGCCTGATCAACATCTCGCTGCCGCGCGTGCGCGACTTCCGTGGTGTTTCCGGTCGTTCCTTCGACGGCCGCGGCAACTTCAACATGGGTGTGAAGGAGCAGATCATCTTCCCGGAAATCGACTTCGACGCCGTCGACGCGATCCGCGGTATGGATATCGCCATCACCACCACTGCGAAGACCGACGCGGAAGCGAAGGCGCTGCTGGCAGCGTTCAAGTTCCCGTTCCGTAACTGATCTGTCGAGGAAACCGAAATGGCAAAGACCTCCATGGTCAACCGCGACATCAAGCGGGAAAAGCTGGCAAAGAAGTACGCTGAAAAGCGTGCGGCTCTGAAGAAGATCGTGTCCTCCGTGGACGCGACCTACGAAGAGAAGATCGACGCCGCAACCAAGCTGGCCAAGCTGCCGCGCGATTCGTCGCCGAGCCGCCAGCGCAACCGTTGCGAGCTGTCGGGTCGTCCGCGTGGCGTCTACAGCAAGTTCGGCCTGGGCCGTAACAAGCTGCGTGAAGCCACCATGCGTGGCGACGTCCCGGGTCTGCGCAAGGCCAGCTGGTAATCCCAGCCGGCCCTGCGATCAGGAGCCCCTTCGGGGGTTCCTGAACCGGGCAGGGGAGGCATTCAGCTTTCCCGACGCAAAAAAACCGAAGAGCCCGGCGCAAGCCGGGCTCTTTTGGCGTATACTCCCGCGTCTTGCCCTGCGCAAACGGGGTCGTAGGAGTGGGCTTCCGGCCCGCTGCATCAAGGGACCTGGCCCGTTTCCAGGAGACAACAGATTTTCGCGAAAGCGGATATCGGTGCACTCAAAGGTACTCATATGAGCATGACTGATCCCATCGCCGACCTGCTGGTCCGCATCAAGAATGCGGCCGCGGTAGGCAAGCAGACGGTGAAGGCCCCGTCGTCCAAGATCAAGGTTGCGATCGCCCAGGTCCTGAAGGACGAGGGTTACATCACCGACCTGCGCGTGACCCAGCTGGAAAACAACAAGTCCGAGCTGGAAATCGTGCTGAAGTATTTCGAAGGCAAGCCGGTCATCGCGACCCTGAAGCGCTTCTCGCGTTCGGGCCTGCGCCAGTACCGCGGCAAGAGCGAGCTGCCGAAGGTCATGAACGGCCTGGGTATCTCCATCATTTCCACCTCCAAGGGCATCATGACTGATGCGCAGGCGCGCCAGCTGGGCGTCGGCGGCGAAGTCCTGTGCTTCGTGGCCTAAGGCGAAAGGAGTAGAACTATGTCCCGCGTAGCCAAGAAGCCGATTACCCTGGGTAAGGTTGAACTGAACGTCCAGTCGGACAGCGTCACCGCCAAGGGCCCGAAGGGTACCCTGTCGCTGGCCAAGCCGGCCGGTATTGCCATCAACGTCGACAACGGCGTTGCCACCCTGAGCACCGAGAACGCCGAGCTGGTCGCACTGACCGGTACCGTGCGTGCGATCCTGTCCAACATGGTCAAGGGCGTGTCCGAAGGCTTCGAGCGCAAGCTGGAGCTGGTCGGCGTGGGTTACCGCGCTGCCATGCAGGGCAAGGACCTGAGCCTGTCCCTGGGCTTCTCGCACCCGGTCGTGTTCGTGGCGCCGGAAGGCATCACCATCACCACTCCGACCCAGACCGAGATCCTGGTCCAGGGCGCTGACAAGCAGGTCGTCGGTGAAGTTGCCGCCAAGATCCGTGCGTTCCGCAAGCCGGAGCCGTACAAGGGCAAGGGCGTGAAGTACTCCGACGAAGTCATCATCCGTAAGGAAGCCAAGAAGGCATAAGCGCGAGTCCCTCGCAAGAGCCCGCACATCCCTGTGCGGACTTCTCAGGGAAAAGCTCTTCCTTCAGCTTTCAAGGAATAATCAAAATGAACAAGAACATCGCCCGCCTGCGTCGCGCCAAGTCGACCCGCGCCCACATCCGTGAGCTCGGCGTCGCCCGCCTGTCGGTGCTGCGCACCGGCCAGCACCTGTACGCCCAGGTCTTCACCGCCGACGGTTCCAAGGTGCTGGCTGCCGCCAACACCACCCAGACCGACGTCAAGGAAGGCCTGAAGAACGGCAAGAACGCCGACGCCGCCGCCAAGGTCGGCCGTATCGTCGCTGAGCGCGCCAAGGCCGCCGGCGTCGAGAAGGTTGCCTTCGATCGTTCGGGCTACCGCTACCACGGCCGCATCAAGGCCCTGGCAGAAGCCGCCCGCGAAGCCGGCCTGCAGTTCTAAGGGATAAGGGCAGGGGACCTGTGGTCTCCTGCCCGCCTGCTCGCCCGCCTGAGTGAGGCGGGACGGCGCCACTCTTCTGCAGTGGTTCACCGGAACAACGCGACATTCCACAACCATAAGCGGCCTCGAGCCGTACATACCCAAACAACCAAGGAATCAACATGGCAGAAGAGCGTCAGCAGCGGGGTCGCGATCGCGACCGTAACCGCGAAGAGAAGATCGACGACGGCATGATCGAAAAGCTGGTCGCGGTCAACCGCGTCAGCAAGACCGTCAAGGGTGGCCGCCAGTTCACCTTCACCGCCCTGACCGTTGTCGGCGACGGCGAAGGCAAGGTCGGTTTCGGTTATGGCAAGGCCCGCGAAGTGCCGGTCGCCATCCAGAAGTCGATGGAACAGGCCCGCAAGAACCTGGTCAGCGTTGACCTGAACAACGGCACCCTGTGGCACACCATCAAGGATGGTCACGGCGCAGCCCGCGTGTTCATGCAGCCGGCTTCGGAAGGTACCGGTGTGATCGCCGGCGGTGCCATGCGCGCCGTGCTGGAAGCCGTTGGCGTGAAGAACGTGCTGGCCAAGGCCACCGGTTCGCGCAACCCGATCAACCTGGTGCGTGCCACCGTGAAGGGCCTGTCTGCTGCGCAGTCGCCGGCCCGCATCGCGGCCAAGCGCGGCAAGAAGGTGGAGGAACTCAACCATGGCTAATGAGTCCAACAAGACTGTCAAGGTCCGCCTGGTGCGTGGCCTGCGTGGCACCCAGTCGCGTCACCGCCTGTCGGTGCGTGCCCTGGGCCTGAACAAGCTCAACGATGTGCGTGAACTGAAGGACAGCCCGCAGGTGCGCGGCCTGATCAACAAGGTTCAGTACCTCGTCCAGGTTGAGGAGTAATCGACCATGACTCTGCGTCTCAATGAACTGAGCCCGGCACCGGGCGCCCGCACCGAGCGTACCCGCGTCGGTCGCGGTATCGGCTCGGGCCTGGGCAAGACTGCCGGCCGCGGCCACAAGGGTTCGTTCGCCCGCAAGGGTGGCGGCAAGATCAAGGCTGGCTTCGAAGGCGGCCAGACCCCCATGCAGCGTCGTCTGCCGAAGATCGGCTTCCGTTCGCCGATCGCCAAGGACACCGCTGAAGTGCTGCTGTACGCGCTGGACAAGCTGCCGGCCGGTGAGATCGACTTCGCCGCCCTGCGTGCTGCCAAGCTGGTCCCGAGCACTGCCAAGAAGGCCAAGGTCGTCGTCAAGGGCGAAGTGACCAAGGCGTTCACCCTGAAGGGTATTGCTGCCACGGCTGGTGCCAAGGCCGCGATCGAAGCTGCCGGCGGCAGCGTAACGGAGTAAGAAAATCATGGCGCAAGCTGGCATCGGTAACCTCGCGGGCGGAATGGGCAAGTTCACTGAACTTCGCCAACGTTTGCTGTTCGTCGTCGGGGCTTTGATCGTCTATCGCATCGGCTGCTACGTGCCGGTGCCGGGCGTCAATCCCGATGCCATGCTTGCCATGATGCAACAGCAGGGCGGCGGCATCGTGGACATGTTCAACATGTTCTCGGGCGGCGCCCTGCACCGTTTCAGCATCTTCGCGCTGAACGTGATGCCGTACATCTCGGCATCGATCGTGATGCAGCTGGCCGTGCACATCTTCCCCGCCCTGAAGGCGATGCAGAAGGAAGGTGAGTCCGGCCGCCGCAAGATCACCCAGTATTCGCGCATCGGCGCCGTGCTGCTGGCAGTGGTGCAGGGCGGCTCGATCGCGCTGGCCCTGCAGGGCCAGGTCTCGCCGTCGGGCGCACCGGTCGTGTACGCACCGGGCATGGGCTTCGTGCTCACCGCCGTGGTCGCGCTGACCGCCGGCACCATGTTCCTGATGTGGGTCGGTGAGCAGGTCACCGAGCGCGGCATCGGCAACGGCGTGTCGCTGATCATCTTCGCCGGTATCGTCGCCGGCCTGCCGGGTGCGGTCATCCACACCTTCGACGCCTACCGCGACGGCAACATCCAGTTCATCCAGCTGCTGCTGATCGCCATCGTCGTGCTCGCCTTCACCTTCTTCGTGGTGTTCGTCGAGCGTGGCCAGCGCCGGATCACGGTCAACTACGCGCGCCGCCAGGGCGGTCGCAACGCGTACATGAACCAGACCTCGTTCCTGCCGCTGAAGCTCAACATGGCCGGCGTCATCCCGGCGATCTTCGCCTCGAGCCTGCTGGCCTTCCCGGCCACCCTGGCCATGTGGTCCGGCCAGGCGGCCAACCAGAGCAGCTTCGGCCAGGTTCTGCAGAAGGTCGCCAATGCCCTGGGCCCGGGCGAACCGCTGCACATGATCGTGTTCGCCGCACTGATCACCGGCTTTGCGTTCTTCTACACCGCGCTGGTGTTCAACTCGCAGGAAACCGCCGACAACCTGAAGAAGTCCGGCGCGCTGATTCCGGGCATCCGTCCGGGCAAGGCCACCGCCGACTACATCGACGGCGTGCTGACCCGCCTGACCGCAGCGGGTTCGGCCTACCTGGTGATTGTCTGCCTGCTGCCGGAACTGATGCGCACGCAGCTGAACGCCTCGTTCTACTTCGGCGGTACTTCGCTGCTGATCGTGGTGGTGGTGGTGATGGACTTCATCGCCCAGGTGCAGGCGCACCTGATGTCCCACCAGTACGAGAGCCTGCTGAAGAAGGCCAACCTGAAGGGCGGCAACCGCGGCGGTTTTGCCCGCGGCTGATTGGCCTGTTATACTTTCGTCTTCCTGACGTGATGGTCCCTCCGCTTCGCGGACTCCGGCCACACAAACGAAGGGCGGCCCCCGCAGCGGTTCCGGGTGGGGGTGTGATGAGGTGGTCCCGCGCTGGAGTAGCGTGGGCGGCCCCGGGGGAACCCCAGGTCCAACCCCATCCGGCGCCGGAGCCTGGGCACACTCCCCAGGCCGGGTTCATGAAACCAATGGTTTCACGGGCTTCCATGTAAACCGGAACCTTGTTAGTATCGCTAGTTCACTTTTTTGATCCATCCTGCCGGATTGGCGTGCCCGAGGCGCGCTGTCGGCCATCACTCAGCTGGAGAACCGCGTCATGGCGCGTATTGCAGGCGTCAACCTGCCAGCCCAGAAGCACGTCTGGGTCGGGTTGCAAAGCATTTACGGCATCGGCCGTACCCGTTCGAAGAAGGTCTGCGAAGTCGCAGGCGTTGCTTCGACCACCAAGATCCGCGATCTGTCGGAGCCGGAAATCGAGCGCCTGCGCGCCGAAGTCGGCAAGTACATCGTGGAAGGCGATCTGCGCCGTGAAATCGGCATCGCGATCAAGCGCCTGATGGACCTGGGCTGCTACCGCGGCCTGCGTCACCGTCGTGGCCTCCCGCTGCGTGGCCAGCGCACCCGTACCAACGCCCGCACCCGCAAGGGTCCGCGCAAGGCGATCAAGAAGTAAGGGACTGAGAAATGGCTAAGCCCGCTGCTAAGACCAAGAAGAAGATCAAGCGCGTCGTCACCGACGGCGTTGCCCACGTCCACGCTTCGTTCAACAACACCATCGTCACCATCACCGACCGCCAGGGCAACGCTCTGTCGTGGGCGACCTCCGGTGGCGCTGGCTTCCGCGGTTCGCGCAAGTCGACCCCGTTCGCTGCCCAGGTGGCTGCTGAAAAGGCCGGTCGCGCTGCGCTGGACTACGGCGTGAAGTCGCTGGAAGTCCGCATCAAGGGCCCGGGTCCGGGCCGTGAGTCGGCCGTGCGTTCGTTGAACAACGTCGGCTACAAGATCACCAACATCATCGACGTGACGCCTATCCCGCACAACGGGTGCCGTCCGCCGAAGAAGCGTCGCGTCTAAAGGGAGCGATAAGAAATGGCTCGTTATATCGGTCCTACCTGTAAGCTCGCCCGTCGCGAAGGCGCCGACCTGTCCCTGAAGAGCCCGGCGCGTGCGCTGGACTCCAAGTGCAAGCTGGAGCAGAAGCCCGGCCAGCACGGCGCCACTGCCCGCAAGGGCAAGCTGTCCGACTACGCTACCCAGCTGCGTGAAAAGCAGAAGGTCAAGCGTATCTACGGCCTGCTGGAGCGTCAGTTCCGCAACTACTACAAGAAGGCCTCGACCAAGAAGGGCAACACCGGCGAGAACCTGCTGCAGCTGCTGGAAACCCGCCTGGACAACGTCGTCTACCGCATGGGCTTCGCCGTGACCCGTCCGGCTGCCCGTCAGCTGGTGTCGCACCGCGGCGTCACCGTGAATGGCAAGTCGGTCAACCTGGCTTCGTACCAGGTCAAGGCTGGCGACGCCATCGCCCTGTCTGAAAAGGCTGCCAAGCAGCTGCGCGTCCAGGAAGCCCTGACCGTCGCCGCCCAGCATGACCTGAGCCCGTCGTGGGTTGAAGTGGATTCCGGCAAGTTCACCGGTATCTTCAAGGCTGTTCCGGATCGTTCGGATCTGCCTGCGGACATCAACGAAGCGCTGATCGTCGAGCTGTATTCGAAGTAATTCACATTGGAGAGCCCCCGGCGACGGCCGGGGGTTCACTAGGAGAACCCGCAACATGACGGTTACCGCCAACCAGGTTCTGCGTCCTCGCGGTCCGCAGATCGAACGCCTTACCGACACCCGTGCAAAGGTCGTTATCGAACCTTTGGAGCGGGGTTACGGGCATACGCTGGGTAATGCCCTGCGTCGCGTGCTGCTGTCGTCCATCCCGGGCTTCGCCATCACGGAAGTCGAAATCGACGGCGTGTTGCATGAGTACACCACGGTCGAAGGTCTGCAGGAGGACGTGCTCGAAGTCCTGCTGAACCTCAAGGACGTGGCCATCCGTATGCACTCCGGCGACAGCGCCACCCTGTCCCTGTCCAAGCAGGGCCCGGGCGTTGTCACCGCTGCCGACATCAAGGTCGACCACAATGTGGAGATCCTGAACGGCGACCATGTGATCTGCCACCTGACCAAGGACACGGCAGTCAACATGCGTCTGAAGATCGAACGTGGTTTCGGCTACCAGCCGGCTGCCGCGCGTCGTCGTCCGGACGAAGAAACCCGTGCCATCGGCCGCCTGGTCCTGGATGCCTCGTTCTCGCCGGTCCGCCGCGTCGCCTATGCCGTGGAAGCGGCCCGCGTCGAACAGCGTACCGACCTGGACAAGCTGGTCATCGATATCGAGACCAACGGCACCATCGATGCCGAGGAAGCCGTGCGCACCGCCGCCGACATCCTCAGCGACCAGCTGTCGGTGTTCGGTGACTTCACCCACCGCGACCGCGGTGCGGCCAAGCCGGCCAACAACGGCGTGGATCCGGTGCTGCTGCGCCCGATCGACGATCTGGAGCTGACCGTGCGTTCGGCCAACTGCCTGAAGGCTGAAAGCATCTACTACATCGGCGATCTGATCCAGAAGACCGAAGTGGAGCTGCTGAAGACCCCGAACCTGGGCAAGAAGTCGCTCACCGAGATCAAGGAAGTGCTGGCTCAGCGCGGCCTGTCGCTCGGCATGAAGCTGGAGAACTGGCCGCCGGCCGGCGTCGCCAGCCACGGCATGCTGGGCTGATATCGGTAATGCCTGAGGGCTCCACCGTTCGCGGTGGAGCCTTCAACGCAACACAACATGCCACGACGAACCCAAGGTTCGCGGGCAGGTCGTCCAGGATGGATGGCCAGGACCAACCGCAGTCCGCGCAGCAACGCCAGGATGGCGACAACGATCCACACAGCCTCATCATTAACCAAGGAATATCACCATGCGTCACCAGAAGTCTGGCCGTAAGTTCAGCCGCACCAGCGCCCACCGCGAAGCGATGTTCAAGAACATGGCTGCCTCGCTGTTCAAGCACGAGCTGATCAAGACCACCCTGCCGAAGGCCAAGGAACTGCGCCGCGTTGCCGAGCCGCTGATCACCCTGGCCAAGGTCGACTCCGTCGCCAACCGCCGTCTGGCCTTCGCCCGCCTGCGCGACAACGAAGCCGTGGGCAACCTGTTCACCATCCTGGGCCCGCGCTACGCGAACCGTCCGGGCGGCTACCTGCGCCTGCTGAAGTGCGGCTTCCGCGCCGGCGACAACGCGCCGATGGCCTACGTCGAACTGGTCGACCGTCCGGTTGTGGCCGAGGAAGTGGCCGAGTAATCGGACCGCTCCAACGCGACACAGCGAAAGCCCGGCCTCCGCCGGGCTTTTGCGTTTCTGCGGGGTCGGATCCCGTGCCGCAGGCACGGGCTCTGACCCCATGCAGGCAGTACCGCGGGTCAGAGCCCTTTGCATTCGCAAAGGGATCTGACCCGCACCGTTCCGACAGGCGTCACCTGTAGCGGTTCGAATGGCGCGCACTCTCGGTTACGCTTGGCGCCTGATCCATTCGAGCGTTGACGATGAATCCACTGCGCTGGCCCTTCCGCGCCCAGTTCTTCCTGGGCTTCCTGATCTGCGCGGGCCTGCTTGGCTACGCCATCTTCCTGCAGCTGAAGATGGGCCTGGAGCCGTGTCCGTTGTGCATCTTCCAGCGCCTGGCGTTCGCCGCGCTGGGCCTGCTGTTCCTGATCGGTGCACTGCATGGTCCGTCCAACCGCCCGGGACGCGCGACCTATGGCGTGCTGGCCTTCATTGCCGCGGCAGTAGGTGTCGGCATCGCCGCGCGCCACGTCTACGTGCAGATGCTGCCGCCGGAAATGGGTTCCACCTGTGGCCCGCCGCTGGCCTTCCTGAGTGAGACCATGGGGCCGCTGGAAGTGTTCCGCACGGTGCTGACCGGTACCGGCAACTGCGGCAACATCGACTGGACGTTCCTGGGCCTGACCATGCCGATGTGGTCGGGCGTGTGGTTCGTGCTGCTGGCGCTGTGGGCGCTGGTGGTGTCGCTGCGCAAGGTCAGGCGCTGAAGGCAGGACGGGGTCGGATCCCTTTGCATCGCAAAGGGATCTGACCCCTTTCCCAACCCCATTTCCGGTGCGGGGGCAGAGCCCTTTCCTGCGGAAAGGGATCTGACCCCTGTCTGATCAGAAATCCTGCTGCAGGCTCAGGTAGGCACCGCGGCGTGGTCCCCACTGCGGGGCGAACACACCCACGCCGCCACCGTCGCGCAGCTGGTAGCTGCGGTCCAGCGCGTTGATCACCGCCAGCTGCACATGCAGCGGATGCCCGCTGTCGGCGTTGAAGTCATGCCCGGCGCTGAGGTTCACCTGCAGGTACGACGGCAGCTCGCCGCCGTTGGGCACGCCCTCGATGTCCGAACGCAGGCCGCTGCCGAACACGTAGTTGGCGCCGATCCGGTTGTGCCCGGCGAAGGCGTAGCTGAGGCCACCCGACGACGTCAGCTTCTGGTCGTGGTCGAGGTGGATCCAGTGATCGGCCACATAGGCCAGGGCATCCGGATCGAGGTTGTACTGGCTGGTGATGACCTGGGTGCCGATCGCCTTGTTGTAGGCCGCGTTGAAGTAGGCGCTGAACGGGCCGTTGCTGTAGTCGGCGCTGAACTCCAGGCCGCGGATGTGGCCACGGCGATAGTTGAAGGTCGAGTAGATGTAGGCGGCGCCGAACTGGCCTTCATCCTGCAGGCGCGCGACGCGCCGATCGTAGGCATCCAGGCCGAGCGTCAGGTGCTCGCCCAGTTGCTGTGAGAGACCGATGTCGTAGTAGTCGCTGCGCTCGGCCAGCGGTGTGTTGTTGCCGCCACTGGGTTGCTGGTTGGTGGTGCCGTCGTACAGCGCAATGTCGCTGCTGGCGATCAACTCGCTGGCCGGTGGCGTGAAGTAGCGCGAATAGCCAGCGTGCACGGTGGTGCTGTCGCTGGCATTCCAGACCACGCCCACGCGCGGGCTGAGCTGGCCCTCGCTGCGGCCGAAGGCCCTGTAGCGGTCGCCGCGCAGGCCGTAGTTCACGGTCCAGTCCTCGCCGATCTTCCACTCGTCCTGCACGTACAGTGCCAGCGTGCTGGCGTGGAACGCGCTGCGATCGGCAATCAGCAGCGGCGTGGTGCTGGACTGCTGGCCGTTGTCGTCAACCGGGAAAACCCAGCTGTTGCTGCTGGCCCGCGCGTTCTCGTAGTTGCCGTACAGGCCATAGCGCAGCGTGTGGTCGTTGCCCAGCGGCGTGGAGAAATCGGCCTGCAGGGTGGTGGCGCGATTGCTGCGCAGCACCTGCGAGGCGACGCCACTGAACACCAGGTCACCGATGACATCGGGATTGAAGCCGACATCGCTGTAACGCTGCCCGGCCGAGAGCTGATAGGCGGTGCTGCCCAGCGAGCCCTGCAGTACCAGCATGCCGAAACGGGTGGTCTCGCGCTGGGTTTCATCCAGCTGGCTGGAATCGAAGGTGGAGGTATCGAGATAGCCGAACTGCGGCGCCTGACCTGGATTGACCGGAATCTGGAAGCGGTTGTTGGCGAAGCCGGCAAACACGCTCAGGCGGGTGCTCTCATTGACCAGGTAGGTCAGGTCGGCGAATGCCTTGCCCTGGTGCGTGTCGTCGTGCAACGGCTTGCGCGTGTTGGTGGGATTCTCCAGGCCGACATCGTTCTGATCGTAGTTGCCGGTCAGGAACCAGCTCCAGCGCCCCTGGCTGCCCCACCAGGAGGCATTCGGATTGACCTTGCCGAACGAGCCGGTGGTCAGCCCCGCGCTGCCGCCGTTGCCCAGCTCGGCACCGTTGCGGGTGGTGATGTCGACCACCGCCGCGGTGCGCTCGCCGAACTGTGCCGGCAGCGCGCCGTCCATCAGGCGGATGCTCTTGATGGTGCGCGCGTCCAGGGTCTGGCCGAAGCCGGAGATCGATTCGGGCAGCAGCACGCCGTTGATGCGGTACTGCAGATTGGCGTGGTCGCCACGCACATGCACGCCGCCATAGGAGTCCTGGACCACGCCCGGGGCCTGCAGCAGCACCTGGCTGAGCGGCGCGGAGGCGCCCAACGGCTGTTTCTGGATGTCCTCGGCAGTGATCTGGTACTGGCTGCTGCCGATGTCCGGCGACAGCGTGTTGCGGGCCTGGTCGAGCTGGGCGTGGACGGTGACCGCGTCCAGGTCCTTGACGGACGAAGAGGTGTCGTCGGCTGCCAAGGCGAAGGCGGGCAGGCTGGCCAGGGCCAGGGCGAAGGTGATGCCGGTAGCGAGGGGCGAGGGCTTCATGGCGGATAGGCTGTGGAAGGGGCCAATGGGGATTGAGTGTTACTTCGTAACAGTTCGTGGCGAATCATGCGCCTGTCCGGCTGGCCTTGGGCATGCGGCTTTTGGCCGATCGCGATGCCCTTTCCCCGGCGTTCAGTCATGTGCAGACGGCGTTCGACCCTTTGCGACAGCGGTCGGCTCTGCGACCATGAACGTCCCCCACCTCCGGAAGTCTGCAATGAGTCTGTCAGCCGTTTCGCCTGTCCCCGATCCTGCCGCGACCGCTGCTGGCGCTGGCTGGTCGCCGGAGAGCTGGCGTGGCAAGACCGCGCTGCAGATGCCGACCTATCCAGACCCGGTGGCGCTGGACGCGGCCCTGCACGAGCTGAAGCGGCTGCCGCCGCTGGTCACCTCATGGGAGATCCTGGCGCTGAAGCAGCAGCTGGCCGAGGCCCAGGAGGGCAAGCGCTTCCTGCTGCAGGGGGGCGACTGCGCCGAGAATTTCAGCGACTGCGAATCGGGCACCATCTCCAACCGCCTGAAGGTGCTGCTGCAGATGAGCCTGGTGCTGGTGCACGGCCTGCGCCAGCCGGTGATCCGCGTCGGCCGCTTCGCCGGCCAGTACGCCAAGCCCCGCTCGGCCGATACCGAGACCCGCGACGGCGTGACCCTGCCCAGCTACCGCGGCGATGTGATCAACGCGCCGGCCTTCACCGAAGCAGCACGCCTGCCGGACCCGAAGCGGATGCTGCAGGCCCACGCGCATTCGGCGATGACGATGAACTTCGTGCGCGCGCTGATCGACGGTGGTTTCGCCGACCTGCACCACCCCGAATACTGGAACCTGGAGTGGGTAAGCCACTCGCCGCTGGCCGCCGAGTACCAGAAGATGGTGGCCTCGATCGGCGACGCGGTGCACTTCATGGAGACCCTGGCTGGGGCTCGCGTGCACAACCTCAACCGCATCGATTTCTACACCTCGCACGAAGCGCTGCTGCTGCCCTACGAGCAGGCGCTGACCCGGCAGGTGCCGCGCCAGCAGGGCTGGTTGAACCTGAGCACGCATTACCCGTGGATCGGCATGCGCACCGCCGCGCTCGATGGCGCGCACGTGGAATACCTGCGTGGCGTGCGCAACCCGATCGCGATCAAGGTCGGCCCGTCGGTGACGCCGGACCAGCTGTTGCGCCTGATCGACGTGCTCAACCCGCATGACGAGCCGGGCCGCCTGAGCTTCATCCACCGCATGGGCGCCGCGCAGATTGCCGAGAAGCTGCCGCCGCTGCTGGACGCGGTCAAGCGCGATGGTCGTCGGGTGCTGTGGGTGTGCGATGCGATGCATGGCAACACCGAGAGCACCGCCAACGGGTTCAAGACGCGCCGCTTCGACAACGTGCGTGGCGAAGTGGAGATGTCGTTCGACCTGCATGCCGCGGCAGGCACGCGCCTGGGTGGCGTGCACCTGGAACTGACCGGCGAGGACGTGACCGAATGCACCGGTGGCGCGCGCGAGCTGACCGAGCGTGACCTGGAGCGTGCGTATCGTTCGACGGTGGATCCGCGGTTGAATTACGAGCAGTCGCTGGAGATCGCGATGGCGATCGTGCGCAAGCAGGAACAAGTGCGGTAAGGGTTTTTCGGCAGGGCTTGCAGCCCTGCACCTGCTGCAATCAACGGCAACGGCAAAAGCAAAAGCCGATGCGGCATTCCGTGGGATGGCGGGGCGGTGTGGGTGGTCAGGACACGCCGTAAACCCATCCTTGGGGGCTCGATGGCGCCATCCATGGCGCCAACGGTCCTGCCCACCCACACCGCCCCGCCTCTGACAGATCCCTGCGGCTGTTGGTAGGTGTCGACCTTGGTCGACACGGTGGGTCCACGCCATGCGTGGATGAATGTCTGTCAGATTTCGAAATCAGAAGATGGGGTCAGATCCGTTTTCCTCTGGAAAACGGATCTGACCCCAGACTTTGCTGGCAGATCGCAGGAAACTGTCGAAGGCGGGGTGGGGCCGGTTGCGGGGGCCAGATCAGTGAGCCGCATGGATGCGGCGACCGAGCCTCCATGGATGGATCCACGGCGTCCCCCGCAACCGGACCCACCCCGCCATCCCACAGGAAACCCGCTTCTGCTTCGGCTGTTGCTGTTGCTTCGGTTCGCAGCAGGTGCAGGGCTGCAAGCCCTGCCGACCAACACCCTGCTTACGAACGGCTGACGTGACGCTCATGCGCCATGCGCGAGGCTGTCCGCTAGGCTGTTCGAGTGGAGGTAGCAACGGTGCACTGGCAAAGCGCGCAGGCCTACGCATGGCCGTTGGGATTGGCAGCAGTAGCGGGTGGCATCGGCGCGTGGCTGATCCTCTGGATCTATCATCGGCTGAAAGGGCGTGATCGTCGGCGCGCGCGCATCGGTCGCGTGCTTGGCCTGCCGATGGCGACCGCGTGGCCACTGCTGCTGTTGATCCCCGCGCTGCAGGCCACGCCGCTGCAGGATCCCGTGCTGGGCAATCTGCAGCATGTGCTGCACATCGCGCTGACCGCCTGCTTCATCTGGTTGCTGGTACGCGCGGTGGCGGCGGGTGAGCGCGCGATCCTGCGCGGCCATCCCATCGATGTCTCCGACAACCTGGAAGCGCGCCGCATCCAGACCCAGACGCGGGTGCTCAGCCGCGTGTTGATGGGGGGCATCATCGTGCTCGGCGCCTCGCTGGTGCTGTTGACCTTTCCGATGGTGCAGAAGATCGGCACGGCTCTGCTGGCCTCGGCGGGTCTTATCGGCCTGGTGGCCGGCATTGCGGCCAAGCCGGTGTTCGGCAATCTGATCGCTGGCCTGCAGATCGCAGTGACGCAGCCGATCCGGCTGGACGATGTGGTGATCGTTGAAGGTGAGTGGGGACGCATCGAGGAGATCGGCAGCAGCTACGTGGTGGTGCGCATCTGGGACGAGCGGCGGATGGTGGTGCCGTTGACCTGGTTCATCGAGAACCCGTTCCAGAACTGGACGCGGCGCAGTGCCGATCTGCTCGGCACGGCCTTCCTGTGGTTGGACTACCGGGCACCGATTGCGGCGATCCGCGCCGAGCTGGAGCGCATCTGTCGTGGCGAAGCGCTGTGGGATGGTCGGGTCTGCGTGACCCAGGTGACCGAAACCAGCGAACGCGCGATCCAGGTGCGGCTGCTGGTCAGCGCACGCAGTTCCGGCGATGCCTTCGACCTGCGTTGCCTGGTGCGTGAGCGCATGCTCGATTTCCTTGCGCGCGAGCATCCGCAGGCGCTGCCGCAGGTACGTGCACGTGTGCAGCACGATGATGAGCTGGATAGGCCGCGCGGTCCGCGGGCGCGTACCGCGGATGTGCGGTCGCCGGGGGCTGAAGATGGCGAAGCCGCGATCGTGCCGATGGAGCCCGACCAGCCTCTGTAGGGCCGAGCCATGCTCGGCTGCCTTCGATTTTCCGATGAAGCCGAACGTGGGCTCGGCTCTACATAAACGCGATCAAGGCTCGCCAGCGTCGATCAGTGCGTCAGTATCAAAGTGCGGCGGCCGCCGCGCGCGCGTGCGCTGCTCGTAGGCGTAGGCCATCTCGATCAACTTCGGCTCGCTCCAGGCGGTGCCCATGAACAGCAGGCCGACCGGCAGGCCGTCGATCTGCCCCATCGGCACGGTCAGGCTGGGATATCCGGCCACGGCAGCGGCGCTGTAGCTCTCGCCGGGGAAGTCGTCGCCTTCGCTGCGGATCGCCCATGCGACGCCGGTGGTTGGCGCCACCAGCGCATCGAGTTGATGGGCGGAGAGGGCGGCATCGATGCCTTCCGGGCCGGCCAACCGGCGCGCATCGCTGCGCGCGCGGATGTAGGCAGGGTCTGCCAGGCCAGCGGTGGCGTCAGCCTCTACCAGCAGTTCCTGGCCGAACAGGCCCAGTTCCTGCTTGCTGTGGGCCTGGTTGAAGGCGATCAGCTCGGCAAGGCTGCGCAGCGGGGCGCGATGGGTGCTGAAGTAGCGCTCCAGGCCCGCCTTGAATTCGTACAGCAGCAGCGTGCGCTCGGCCTCGGCCCAGGCGCCCTGGTTGGGCAGTTCGACGGGTACCACGACGGCACCGGCGCGACGCAGCTCGATCGCCGCCTGATCGATCAGCGGCGGCATGCCGCGGTACTTCAGCAGCGGCGTCTGCAGCAGGCCGATGCGTTTGCCGCGCAGGCCCTGCGGGTCCAGGCGTGCGGTGTAGTCGTAGACGGCGCGGCCGGGCATGGTCGCGGTGGCGGGATCGGCGTCATCGCGGCCGGCGATCGCGGTCAGCACGGCAGCAGCATCGGCGACGCTGCGTGTCATTGGTCCGGCGGTGTCCTGGCTGAAGGAGATCGGTACGATGCCATCGCGGCTGACCAGCCCGACCGTCGGCTTCAGGCCGACCACGCCGTTGATCGCCGCCGGGCAGACGATGCTGCCGTCGGTTTCGGTGCCGATCGCCACGCTGGCCAGGTTGGCGGCCACGGCCACCGCGCTGCCGCTGCTGGAACCGCACGGTGAATGGCTGATGCGGTAGGGGTTGCGGGTCTGGCCACCGCGCGCGCTCCAGCCGGAGATGGAGTCGTTGCCGCGGAAGTTGGCCCACTCGCTGAGGTTGGTCTTGCCCAGCACCACGGCGCCGGCGTCGCGCAGCCGGCGCACCAGATAGGCGTCGTCCGGGCGGAAACCCTGCAGGGCCAGCGAGCCGGCACTGGTGGCCATCGGTGCGGCGTTGATGTTGTCCTTCAGCAGCAGCGGGATGCCATGCAGCGGACCGCGCAGGCGTCCTTCGCGGCGCTCGCGGTCGCGCGCGGCGGCTTCCTTCAGGGCATCGGGGTTGAGCTCGATCACCGCGCGCAGGCGTGGCCCGGTGCGGTCGAGGCTGGCGATGCGCTGCAGGTAGGCCTGGGTCAGGGTGGTGCTGTCCAGCTCACCGGCGGTCATCCGCGCCTGCAGGTCGGCGACATCGGTTTCGGCGTACGGGAACGGCACGTTGCGGCTCGCAGGTTCGGCCGCATGCGCGCTGGGCGTGGCCGGGCTGCAGCCAGCCGAAAGCAGCGCAGGCAGCGCGGCGAGCAGGCAGGTCAGCAGAGGCGGCAAGGACGGGCGCATGGGGCGGCTTGGTCGGCTCCAACCCCCAGTGTAGCCGGTGCTCAGCGGTGGCGCTTGCGCAGGTCGCGGGCGAGGACGTAGACCACGATCAGGTTGATCGCCAGGATGGTCCACGACGGCCAGCCGGGATGGCGGATGATCGCGAAGATGTCGAAAGGCAGGTACAGCGAGGCGGTCAGGCAGCCCAGCCAGGAGGCCCAGGCCTTGGCCCGCCACAGGCCCCAGGCCTCGACCAGGTGCAGCAGGCCGTAGCCGATCATCCCCGCCGCGGCCAGGTGGACCGCATCGGGGCTGATCATGTGCAGCAGCGAGGGCAGGGTGCCATGGTCCGGATCCAGGCTGAAACGCCGGATCAGGGCCATGATGCCGTGCCGTAGCGGCTGCGGTCCGAGCACTTCCAGCCCGGTGGCGGCCAACAGCGCCAGCATCGCCTTGCTCGCTTCAAGCAGGGCGATGACGTGGAGACCCGGATGCCGGTGCGGATCCGGGTTGTAGCCGCTCTGGTTCACGGGGTGCTGGCTCAGCCGCCGCGCGAAGCCTTCTTGCGGTCGCTTTCGGTCAGGAACTTCTTGCGCAGACGGATCTCCTTCGGGGTGATCTCGACCAGCTCATCGTCTTCGATGAAGTCCAGGGCCTGTTCCAGCGAGTACTTGATCGCCGGGGTCAGCTGGATCGCATCGTCCTTGCCCGAAGCGCGCATGTTGGTCAGCGGCTTGGTCTTGATCGCGTTGACGGTCAGGTCGTTGTCCTTGGAGTGGATGCCGACCAGCTGACCTTCATACACGTTGTCGCCTTCAGCAGCGAACAGCTTGCCGCGCTCCTGCAGCGGGCCCAGCGAGTAGGCCGGGGTGGTGCCCGGCGCATTGGCGATCATCACGCCGTTGATGCGCTTGGCGATCGCGCCCTGTTCCTTCGGACCGTAGTGGTCGAACACGTGGAACAGCAGGCCCGAACCCTGGGTGAGGGTCTTGAACTCGTTCTGGAAGCCGATCAGGCCACGGGCCGGGATCGAGTATTCCAGGCGCACGCGGCCCTTGCCGTCCGATTCCATGTTCTTCAGCTGGCCCTTGCGGGTGCCCAGCTTTTCCATCACGCCGCCCTGGTGGATTTCTTCGATGTCCACCACCAGCTGCTCGATCGGCTCCATCATCTGGCCGTCGATTTCCTTGATGATCACTTCCGGGCGCGACACGGCCAGCTCGTAGCCTTCGCGGCGCATGTTCTCGATCAGCACCGACAGGTGCAGTTCGCCACGGCCGGAGACCAGGAACTTGTCGGCGTCTTCCAGCTGCTCGACCTTCAGGGCCACGTTGTGGACCTTTTCACGATCCAGGCGGTCCTTGATCTGGCGGCTGGTCAGGAACTTGCCACCGGACAGGTCCTTGTTGCCGGCGAACGGCGAGTTGTTGACCTGGAAGGTCATCGAGATGGTCGGCTCGTCGACGGTCAGCGCCGGCAGCGCTTCCGGGAAGTCCGGTGCGCAGATGGTGTCGGAGATGGTCAGCTCCTGGATGCCGGAGATGGCCACGATGTCGCCGGCCTCGGCCGAATCCTGCTCGATGCGTTCCAGGCCCATGAAGCCCAGCACCTGGAGGACCTTGCCGTTGCGCTTCTTGCCTTCACGGTCGATGACCGCGACCTGCATGTTCTTCTTCAGGGTGCCGCGCTGGATGCGGCCAATGCCGATCACGCCCACGAAGTTGTTGTAGTCCAGCTGGCTGATGCGCATCTGGAACGGGCCTTCCGGGTCCACTTCCGGACGCGGCGCGTGCTGCATGATCGCTTCGTACAGCGGGGTCATGTCGCCGTCACGCACGGTGTCTTCCAGGCCGGCATAGCCGTTCAGGCCCGAGGCGTAGACGATCGGGAAGTCCAGCTGCTCGTTGGTGGCGCCGAGCTTGTCGAACAGGTCGAAGACCTGGTCGATCACCCATTCCGGACGGGCGCCCGGACGGTCGACCTTGTTGACCACGACGATCGGCTTGAAGCCCATCGCGAAGGCCTTCTGGGTCACGAAGCGGGTCTGCGGCATCGGGCCGTCCATCGCATCGACCAGGATCAGCACGGTGTCGACCATCGACAGCACGCGCTCGACCTCGCCACCGAAGTCGGCGTGGCCGGGGGTGTCGACGATGTTGATCCGGTTCTTGATGCCGGTCTTCTTGTCTTCCCAGGTGATGGCGGTGTTCTTGGCCAGGATGGTGATGCCGCGTTCCTTTTCCTGGTCGTTGCTGTCCATCACGCGCTCGGCGAGGACGGTACGCTCGGACAGGGTGCCGGACTGCTTCAGCAGCTGGTCGACCAGGGTGGTCTTGCCATGGTCGACGTGGGCGACGATGGCGATGTTGCGAAGATTTTCGATGGACATACGAAAGGGGGCCAGTCGGCGCCGGATTTGGAAAAAGAAGTCCAACATTATACGTCGAACTTGACGATTCGCGAAAAGGTGGATTTCACGCCTGTCACGGGGCCCATTCAGCTGGCCATCCGCCGCGCCGGCCGAGGCCGCCAGGACCCCGCTGCGCGGCTCCCCGTCCGTGGGCTGAAGCGGGGCGCTTCACCAATGGTCGAAGCCGCCGCCGACACGAGGCGGGTGTAAACTAGGTGGCTAGACGCATTCCCCTTTGCATCAAGGATCTTCATGTCCCTCATCGCCACTTTCGACACCACCCAGGGCCCGATCAAGGTCGAGCTGTTTGCCGACAAGGCGCCGCTGACCGTGGCCAACTTCGTGAACCTGGTCAAGCACGGCTTCTATGACGGCCTGATCTTCCACCGCGTGATCGCCGACTTCATGATCCAGGGCGGCTGCCCGCAGGGTCGTGGCACCGGCGGCCCGGGCTACAAGTTCGAAGACGAGAAGAATGGCGTGAAGCACGAGGTCGGCTCGCTGTCGATGGCCAACGCCGGCCCGAACACCAACGGCAGCCAGTTCTTCATCACCCACATCAAGACCGACTGGCTGGACGGCCGCCACACCGTCTTCGGCAAGGTCCTGGAAGGCCAGGCCATCGTCGATTCGGTCAAGCAGGGTGACGTGATCCATTCGATCACCCTGGAAGGCGACGTCGACGCCGTGCTGGCCGCCCAGGCCGACCGCGTCGCCGAGTGGAACAAGCACCTCGCCGCCTGATTCCCCTTCGAAACGGCCACCCACGGGTGGCCGTTTCCCTGTTCCCCGCCGCCCGCCAGGCCTGCGTGGCTCCGCCCGCGGCGTCCCATCAAACGCTTGCAAGCAAGAGGAAACCCCCATGAAAGCACCCGTTCGTGTTGCCGTGACCGGCGCCGCCGGCCAGATCGGTTATGCCCTGCTGTTCCGCATCGCCTCCGGCGAAATGCTGGGCAAGGACCAGCCGGTCATCCTGCAGCTGCTGGAACTGCCGGTCGACAAGGCCCAGGCCGCCCTGAAGGGCGTGATGATGGAGCTGGAAGACTGCGCCTTCCCGCTGCTGGCCGGCATGGTCGGCACCGATGACGCCGAAGTCGCGTTCAAGGACGCCGACATCGCCCTGCTGGTCGGCGCGCGTCCGCGCGGCCCGGGCATGGAGCGCAAGGACCTGTTGCTGGAAAACGCCAAGATCTTCACCGCCCAGGGCGCGGCGCTGAACAAGGTCGCCAGCCGTGACGTGAAGGTGCTGGTGGTCGGCAACCCGGCCAACACCAATGCCTACATCGCCATGAAGTCGGCCCCGGACCTGAAGCCGGAAAACTTCACCGCCATGCTGCGCCTGGACCACAACCGCGCGCTGAGCCAGCTGTCGACCAAGCTCGGCAAGCCGGTCGGTGGCATGGAGAAGCTGGTGGTGTGGGGCAACCACAGCCCGACCATGTACCCGGACTACCGTTTCGCCACCGCCGATGGTGCGTCGATCGCCGATGCGATCAACGACCAGGAGTGGAACGCCAACACCTTCATCCCGACCGTCGGCAAGCGCGGCGCGGCGATCATCGAAGCCCGTGGCTCGTCCTCGGCTGCGTCGGCCGCCAACGCCGCCATCGACCACGTGCGTGACTGGGTGCTGGGCAGCAACGGCAAGTGGGTCACCATGGGCGTGCCGTCCGACGGTTCCTACGGCATTCCGGAAGGCGTGATCTTCGGCTTCGCGGTGACCACCGAGAACGGCAAGTACACCCTGGTGAAGGATCTGCCGATCGACGACTTCAGCCAGAAGTACATCGACAAGACCCTGGCCGAGCTGGAAGAAGAGCGCGCCGGCGTCGCCCACCTGCTGGGCTGATACGGGCCTCGGCCGGTAGGTACCGACCGTGGGTCGGTACGCAGAAGACGGGGAGGCTTCGGCTTCCCCGTTTTCATTTGGAATTCCTGGAACCGCATGATCCACCTGCACTACATCGACGACGCGCTGCTGGTAGCTGAAAAGCCCGCCGGCCTGCTGTCCGTGCCTGGCCGCAGCGCCGAGAACCAGGACTGTGTCGTCGCGCGCCTGCAGGCGCTGTATCCGGATGCCTTGACCGTGCACCGCCTGGACCAGGTGACCTCCGGGCTGCTGCTGCATGCGCGTGGCAAGGACATGCAGGCGGCGTTGTCGATGCAGTTCGAGCAGCGCCAGGTTGGCAAGTGCTACGAAGCCGTTCTGCAGGGCCTGCTTGAGGGCGATGCCGGCGAAGTGGACCTGCCATTGATCGTGGACTGGCCGAACCGGCCGAAGCAGATGATCGACCATGAGCGCGGCAAGCCGGCGCTGACGCGTTGGCGCGTGCTGGCCCGTGATGCTGAAGCGCAGCGCACGCGCGTGGCGCTGGAACCGATCACTGGCCGCAGCCATCAGCTGCGCCTGCACATGGCCAGCCTCGGCCATCCCATCGTCGGCGACGTGCTGTATGACGCGGCGCCGGCGCAACGCGTACATCTGCATGCGCGCGGCCTGCGGTTTACGCATCCGCTGACGGGCGAGGCGCTCGCGTTCGAGTCCGCGGCTCCGTTCTAGGGGGGGAGGCGGCAGGGCCTGCAGCCCTGCACCTGCAGAATCAACGTCAACATCAACATCAACATCAACATCAACGTCAAAAGCGGGCTGTCCGTGGGTTGGCGGGGCGGTATGGGTGGGCAGGACACGCCGTAAACCCATCCATGGGGGCTCGATGGCGCCATCCATGGCGCCAACGGTCCTGCCCACCCACACCGCCCCGCCTCTGACAGATTCCCGCGGCTGTTGGCAACTGCGGCCGTTGTTCCGCACGGCTGTTGGTAGGTGTCGACCTTGGTCGACACGATTTTTCTGTCAGATATCGAATGAGTCATCCACGCATGGCGTGGATCTACCGTGTCGACCAAGGTCGACACCGACCAGAACAATATGTCGTTCCGACAGGTCGCGGGAAACTGTCGAAGGCGGGGTGGGTCCGGTTGCGGGAGTGTCCGCGGCATGGATGCCGCGGCCAAGCCCCCAGGGATGGGTTTACGGCGTCTCCCGCAACCGGATCCGCCCCGCCATTCCCCAGTAGCCCAGCTTTTGACGTTGACGTTGATTCTGCAGGTGCATGGCTGCAAGCCCTGCAGAAGAAAACCCCACCCCCTACCAAGGTAGGGCGGCCCGCACGCCAGCGCCGGACTATCCTCGACCCCATGACTTTGTCTGGGAGGGCTGCGTCATGAACTACGAGGAAACCTACCGTCGCTCGATCGACGAGCCGGAGGCCTTCTGGGGCGAGGAAGCCAAGCGCATCCATTGGCACAAACCGCCGCAGCAGGTGCTCGACTACAGCAACCCGCCATTCCGGCGCTGGTTCGTCGGCGGCGAAACCAATCTCTGCTACAACGCCGTCGACCGCCACCTGGCCGAGCGCGCTGACCAGCTCGCGCTGGTCGCCGTCTCCACCGAGACCAACAGCACACGCGAGATCACCTATCGCCAGCTGTACCGCGAAGTGAACGACTTCGCCGCAGTGCTCAAGCACCTCGGTGTCGGCCACGGTGACCGCGTGGTGATCTACATGCCGAACATGGCCGAAGCCGTGTTCGCGATGCTGGCCTGCGCACGCATCGGTGCGGTGCACTCGGTGGTGTTTGGTGGCTTCGCCGCGCACAACCTGGCGCTGCGCATCGACGACGCCAAGCCCAAGCTGCTGATCGCGGCCGATGCCGGCATGCGCGGTGGCAAGCTGATTCCGTACAAGCCGATGGTCGACGCCGCCTGCGCCGAAGCGGCCTCGCCACCACCGCACGTGCTGATCGTGTCGCGCGGACTGGACGCAGCCGAACCGCGCGTGCCGGGGCGTGACGTGGAGTACGCCACGCTGCGCGCGCAGATCGGCGAGGTCGATGTACCGGTGCAGTGGCTGGAAGCGAGCGAGCCGAGCTACCTGCTGTATACCTCCGGCACCACCGGCAAGCCGAAGGGCGTGCAGCGTGATATCGGTGGCTATGCGGTGGCGATGGCGCAGTCGATGGAAACCGTGTTCGACTGCAAGCCAGGGCAGGTGATGTTTTCCACCTCCGATGTCGGCTGGGCCGTCGGCCATTCCTACAACGTCTACGGTCCGCTGATTGGTGGCTGCACCTCGCTGCTGTACGAAGGGCTGCCGACCAACCCCGATCCGGGCATCTGGTGGGCGCTGTGCGAGCAGTACAACGTGCGTACGATGTTCTCTTCGCCTACCGCCGTCCGCGTGCTGAAGAAGCACGACGCGGACTTCATCCACCGGCATGACCTGGGCGCACTGAAGTACCTGTTCCTGGCCGGCGAGCCACTGGACGAACCCACCGCGCACTGGATCAGTGAGGCGCTGGGCAAGCCGATCATCGACAACTACTGGCAGACCGAAACCGGCTGGCCGGCGCTGACCCTGCTGCCGGGCCTGGAAATGAAGCCGGTGCGCTTCGGTTCGCCCGGTTTCCCCAATCTCGGTTACCGGATGAAGGTGATCGACGAGAACACCGGCGAGGAGGTCGCGCCGGGGCAGAAGGGCGTGCTGGTGGTGTCGCCACCGTTGCCGCCGGGTTGCATGAGCACCGTGTGGAACGATGACAGCCGCTTCCTGCAGAGCTACTTCAGCCACTTCAAGGAACTGTTGTACAGCTCGCTGGACTGGGCGATCCGCGACGACGATGGCTACACCTTCATCCTGGGGCGCACTGATGATGTGATCAACGTGGCCGGGCATCGCCTCGGCACGCGTGAGATCGAGGAAGCCATTTCCAGCCATCCGCGCGTGGCCGAGGCGGCGGTGATCGGGGTCAAGGACGAGTTGAAGGGGCAGGTGCCGCTGGTGTTCGTCACCCTCAAGCAGGGGCTCAACGGTGAGGATCCGGCGCCGGTGGTGGCGGAGATGATGGCCACGGTGACCACCTCGCTCGGCGCGGTCGCGCGCCCGGCGCATGTGCATGTGGTCAACGCACTGCCCAAGACCCGGTCGGGCAAGTTGTTGCGGCGCTCGCTGCAGGCGCTGGCCGAGCAGCGTGATCCGGGTGACCTGTCGACGCTGGATGATCCCAGCGCACTGGAGGAGATCCGCCGGGCGCTGGGGCGCTGACCTGCTTCTGTAGAGCCGAGCCGATGCTCGGCTCCGCATGCCTCGCCAAAGCAGCCGAGCATCGGCTCGGCTCTACAGAGGAGGGTGTTGCTGCACCGCAGCTTCCTCCCGGCAACCGGTGCGCTAAGCTCGGCCCCAGGGGAGCGCGCCCGCCAGGGCGCGCAGGTGAAGCGCATCAAGGATTGGGGGGATGCAATGGCATTGCTGCACGCCAAGACGGCTGCTGGCCGTCAGGAAATCGAAGACCGTGGCCGGCGCCTGCCGGCAGCACTGCGCTCGATCCTGCTGATGGTCGATGGCCATCGCGACGACACCGAACTGCGCGGCCTGTTCGAAGGCCTGCGCGCACCGGCCGATGCACTGGAGCAGCTGGAAGTGCAGGGCCTGATCGAAGTGATCGGTGGCAATGCCGAGGTGGCACCGGCACGTGGAATCAGCACCGGCCGCGAACAGGATCCGGCGTTGTACCAGCAGTTGTACGACGCGATGAGCGAGGCGGTGCGGCGCCATCTCGGCCTGAAGGGCTACTTCATGCAGTTGAAGATTGAACGCTGCGCCGATGCACTGGCGTTGGAACGCCTGTGCCCGGAGCTGCTGGCCGCGGTGGGGAAGGCGCGCAGCCCGGCGCTGGCGCAGCGCTGGTGGCAGGAAACCCAGGCGGCGGTGGTGAACGCTGGCAATGAGGTCGTGCAGGCCTGACTCACCGCGTAAAGTGATCGGTTCACTTCCCCACAAGGAGTCCCGCGTGCAGGACGACCACGACGACACCGATACCCCCGGCTGGGACGCGATCAATGCGGCGCTGGCGCCCCTGTATGCCGGGCAGGAGCCGCGTCATTTCGGCACCGCGCTGCCTTACACGCTCGGCGGCCAGGATCCTCTGGATGGCATCAGCGTGTACTGGGTGGATGCGCCGGTACCGCACTGGCACTACATCACCTACGGCTTCTCCGAGCTTTACACCAAGGAGAGCAGTGATGCCGCCGCCAGCGGCTATGGTTTCGAGCTGACCTTCCGCCTCGCTGCCGAAGCCGGTGAACACGCCGGCAGCACGCCGCCGGTGTGGCCGATGAACCTGCTGCAGAACCTGGCGCGCTACGTGTTTGGCAGCGGCAACGTGTTCGAGGATGGTCACCATCTGAATGCCAACGGCCCGATCGCGCTGGAGACCGATACGCGCCTGTGCCACTTGGCCTTCATTGCCGATCCGCAGTTGCCTGCGCGCGACACCGCCAATGGCCACCTGCAGTTCCTGCAACTGGTCGGCCTGACCGACGAAGAGATGGAGGCGGTCAAGCGCTGGTCGACGCGCGGTGTGCTGCAGGCGCTGCAGCCGGCGATGCCGCTGTGGATCAGTGATCTGCACCGTCGCAACCTGCTGGAGGATCCGGCACTGGCAGCCCAGGTGCAGGCCGGCAGCGAGCGCGAGGGCTCCAGCACCGGCATGCTGTTCATCGAGACGTTGGACTGGAGGCAGGAGGCCGGCGTCACCACCCTGGTGCTCGGCGCGGGCCAGGTCGCCAGCGTCTGCGAACTGCTGCCGCTGCGCCTGCGCCACGGAAAGTCGCTGGAACTGGCCAGCCGCGAGCGGCAGTGGGAGTTCATTCCAGCCGGGCGCGGTGACGTGGGCGAAGTGTCGGCCGACAGCGCGCGCTGGGCCCTGGACGAGACGGGGCTGCAGGCCCTGGCAGGCGTGCGTGCCGAACGTGGCATCTACCCGGTGGCGGGAGCGCTGCGCATCGAAGTAGTGCCAACCTACCTGCGCGACGCCAACGGTGAAGTGATTCGCCAGATTGGCTGAGTGTGACGATGGAACTGATGGGGTCAGAGCCGCCTGCGGTGCAGGCGGATCCGACCCCGACTCCGAGGGCGATGAGGTCGGATCCGTTCGCCACGCGAACGGCGTTGACCCCAGATAAGCCTCAGGCCAGGCCTTCGGCCTTCAGCGCGGCCTGCACACCGGCATCGGCGTCCATGCGTGCCTTGTAGGCGGCCAGGTTGTCCAGGCCGGACAGGTCGACCTTGGTGCCGGCGGCCCAGCGCAGGGTGATGTAGAAGTACGGGTCTGCGAAACTGCGGAAGCCGGCCAGCCACGGCTTGTCGGCCAGTTGCTTGTCGGCGGTCTCGAACAGGCCACGCAGGCGCTTGTGTGCGGCGGCGCGGATCGCATCGAACTGGCTTTCGTCGGCGATGAACTTGCCCGGTGCGAACAGCGGCGAGAAGGCCGGGTGCACGTCGGAATTGACGAAGGCCAGCCAGCGGGTGGCTTCGGCACGCTGTCGCGGGCTGCCATCACCGCCGAGGCCGGCCTGCGGGCAGGTGTCGGCGATATAGCCCATGATCGCGGCGTTCTGCAGCAGCACGAAGTCGCCATCGACCAGCGCGGGCACCGCGCCGGCCGGATTGATCTTGAGGAATTCCGGACCCTTCAGGGTGTCCTTGTTCAGCAGTTCGACCTCGAACGGCTGGCCGGTCCACTGCAGGGCGATGTGGTCGGCGGTGGAACAGGCACCGGGCTTGCTGTACAGCTTCATGGGAACTCCAGGTGATGCGGGCGGGAAACGCCCACTATCCCAGAGCCTGCCGGCGGGCGGCAACGCTGCCGCCAGCACGGATCGTTACGACTGCCGCGGCTTGAGGTTCTGCACCTTATAGAAGGTGTGATCGCCGATGGTGGCCACCTGGTAGGCGTTGCGCCAGTTCGGGCTGGCGATGGACAACGCGGCGAAGTGGCTGGCACCGGGCACGATCTCGCGGCGCTCGCCGGCCGGCAGCGCCCAGTTGCGCTCGGCGTCGAAGGCCACGTTCATCGCCTCGCTCCAGGCCGCGTCGTTGCCCAACTGGGTGCCGGGGGAGACGATCGTCGGTGCAAACTGCTTGCGCGCGGTGACCACCTGGCACATCGAGTCGCCCCACAGGCCACTGTCGAGACGGCGCAGGGCGACCTCGGCAACGGCCTGCTGGCCGCGCAGGGTCTGGTCACGGGCTTCCAGGTAAACGGTGGTGCTCAAACACAATGAATCAGCGGCCGGCTGCGGCAACAACTGCGACAGCCAGAGAATCCAGGCCAGTTTCATATAACTCCTTGCTCCGTATGGGCCGCACTCTCCACTTCCGGTCGCGGGGGCGACAGGACGCGGGGTACGACTTGGCGTCATGGGGAGGCGGCCATCGGGGCCGCCCCGTGGGCGGCCCCAAAAGAAACGATCAGTACCGATCGAGGGGGCCGCACCGGCTCACCGGAAACTGGCTGGTGAGCGGAAGATGGCGCAAGGTAGGGGGGGATAGCCGAACGCATCGTGAACCGCTCGGCTTGACATTCAGGTTCAACGGAGGTGACGGAAATCACATTCCGCCCCCCATTCAGGCACTTATCAGAGCGCGGCGGCGACCCGACTGCCCTGGTCGATCGCCCGTTTTGCATCCAGTTCTGCGGCCACATCGGCGCCGCCGACCAACTTCGCGCTGATGCCAGCGGCCTGCAGTTCCGCCTGCAGCGCACGATTCGGTTCCTGCCCGGCGCAGATCACCACCTGATCGACCGGCAGCAGTTGTTCGCTGCCCTCAACGCGGATGCGCAGGCCTTCATCGTCAACACCCAGGTACTCGACGCCGCCGAGCATGCGCACGCCCTTGGCCTTCAGCGTGGCGCGATGGATCCAGCCGGTGGTCTTGCCCAGCCGCGCACCGGGCTTGCCCGGGCTGCGCTGCAGCAGCCACAGCCGGCGCGGCGAGGCCTCTGCCTGCGCCCGCGCCCGCGCCAGGGAGCCGCGGGTCTCAAAGGTACTGTCCACGCCCCATTCGGCCATCCAGCGCTGTGGGTCCAGCGAGGGGGACTCACCGGCGTGGCTGAGGAACTCGCCGACATCGAAGCCAATGCCGCCGGCGCCGATGATCGCTGCATTGGCGCCCACCTCGACCCGGCCCAGCAGCACGTCCAGGTAGCTGACCACCTTGGCGTGGTCGGCGCCGGGGAAGTCGACCCTGCGCGGGGTGATGCCGGTGGCCAGCACCACCTCGTCGAAGCCGGCCAGGCTGGCCGCATCCGCTCGCGTGCCCAGGCGCAGCTGCACTCCGGTTTCAGCCAGCTTGTGGCGGAAATAGCGCAGGGTCTCGTGGAACTCTTCCTTGCCCGGGATGCGCTTGGCCACGTTGAACTGGCCGCCGATCTCGTCGTTGGCATCGAACAGGGTGACCTGGTGGCCGCGCTCGGCGGCCACGGTGGCGCAGGCCAGGCCGGCCGGGCCGGCGCCGACCACCGCGACCTTTTTCGGCGTGGCAGCAGGGTGGTAGACCAGCTCGGTCTCGTGTGCGGCACGCGGATTGACCAGGCAGCTGGCCAGCTTGTTCTCGAACACGTGATCGAGGCAGGCCTGGTTGCAGGCGATGCAGGTGTTGATCGCCTCGGGGCGACCGGCTCGGGCCTTGTTCGGCCACTGCGGGTCGGCCAGCAGCGGGCGCGCCAGCGACACCATGTCGGCGCCGCCATCGGCCAGGATGCGCTCGGCGACCTCGGGCATGTTGATGCGGTTGGTTGCCACCAGCGGCACCTTCACATGCGGCTTGAGCTTGGCGGTGACACCGGCAAAGGCCGCGCGCGGCACCGAGGTGGCGATGGTGGGAATGCGCGCCTCGTGCCAGCCGATGCCGGAATTGATGATCGTCGCGCCGGCGGCCTCGATGGCCTGCGCCTGCTGCACGATCTCTTCCCAGTTGCTGCCGTCTTCCACCAGGTCCACCAGCGACAGGCGGTAGATGATGATGAAGTCCGGCCCGCAGGCCTCGCGGATGCGGCGCACGATCTCCACCGCAAAACGCATGCGTTGGTGGGCGTCGCCACCCCAGCGGTCGGAGCGCTTGTTGGTGCGCGGGGCGATGAACTCGTTGATGAGGTAGCCCTCCGACCCCATCACTTCGACGCCGTCGTAGCCGGCTTCGCGGGCCAGCTTTGCGCTGCGTGCGTAGTCGGCGATATGCCGCTCGACACCGCTGGCCGACAGCGCACGCGGGGTGAACGGGTTGATCGGCGCCTTCAGCTTCGACGGTGCCACCGACAGCGGATGGTAGGCATAGCGGCCGGCATGCAGCAGCTGCAGGCAGATCTTCGCGCCATGCTGGTGTGCGGCGGCGGTGAGCTGCCGGTGCGGGCGTACTTCCCAGGGCCAGGACAGCTTGCCGCCGAATGGCTTCAGCCAGCCCACCACGTTGGGCGCGAAGCCGCCGGTGACGATCAGGCCGACACCGCCCTCGGCGCGCTCGGCGAAATAGGCTGCCAGGCGCGGGAAGTCGCGGGCGCGATCTTCCAGGCCGGTGTGCATCGAACCCATCAGCACGCGATTGCGCAGCTGGGTGAACCCCAGGTCCAGCGGGGCGAACAGATGGGGATAGGCGCTTTCGTTGGCTGGCGACATGGTCGATACGCTTGCGTACGGAAGCGCGAAGCGTGCCGGGAAACGGCGGCCGGGGCAAGGGGCTGGCGAATCGGTAGCGCCGGGCCATGCCCGGCGACGCGGCTACCCGTGGCCGCGCTGCGCGCTCGCCGGGCGTGGCCCGGCGCTACCCGCTGGCAGCGGCCGGCCAATCCCGAACCAGCCCAGCGTTACCCCGCACAGGGGGCCGATCAGCAGGGCGAAGGCGAGGGTGCCGACACCGACGTTGCCGCCGAGCCACCAGCCCAGCAGCAGCACGCTGCCCTCGATCAGGCTGCGTACCTTCCAGATCGGCCAGCCGGTGCGGGCGTGCAGGCCGGTCATCAGGCCATCGCGCGGGCCGGGCCCCAGCTTGGCGCCGATATAAAGGCCGGTGGCCAGGGCGACCAGCAGCATGCCGGCGCAGAACATCGCCAGCTGCCAGCCAAGGCCGACCGCCGGGGGGAGCAGCCACAGACCGAACTGCGCGGACGGGCCGATCAGCATCACGTTGAGCACGGTGCCGACGCCCGGCTTCTGTCGCAATGGCCACCAGAGCAGCAGCACCAGCGCGCCGATCACATTGGTGGCCAGGCCGAACGACAGCGGTGTCTGTGCGGCGATGCCCTGCGACAACACGTCCCACGGGGCCACGCCGATCGCTGCACGGATCATCAGCGAGGCGCCGAAGCCATACAGGAACAGGCCGATGATCAGTTGCAGCAGACGCAGGGGCAGGGCGGTGGGCATGGCGGCGCTCGGGGAGAGGGGGATCTGTTTCCACCGTAATCCCGATTCATCCGTCGCCATAGATACAGATGCCGGCCAATCCGCCGCCACAGGCGGGACCTGTAGAGCCGAGCCCATGCTCGGCTGGCGATGCCAGGCAAAGCAGCCGAGCATGGGCTCGGCTCTACACCGGCGTTCCAGCCTGGCTCAATCGCCCCAGCCCGCCAGCGCCAGCTTGCCGACCGTGCGTCCGCTGGCCAGGCGCTGATGCGCGATGTCCAGATTCGCCGCATTGATCGTGCCCAGCGTTTCGCTGAGAGTGCCGCGCAGCTGGCCAGCGTCGATCATGCTGGCCGCGCGGCTGAGGATGCGGTGCTGTTCGATGCGGTCCGCAGTGGCGAAGCGCGAACGCGCGAACATGAATTCCCAGTGGATGCCGATGCACTTGGCCTTGTAGGGATCACCGATGCGCAGCGCACCGCGCGGTTCGACGATGAGGCCGACATGGCCCTGTGGCGCCAGCAGCTGGCCCAATGCGTCCCAGTAATGGTCGGTGTCGGCCAGGTTGAGGGCGACCTGTACTGCGTCGATGCCCAATGCCTGCAGCTGGGGCAGCAGCGGCTGCCGGTGGTCGATCACATGCTGGGCACCCATCTGCCGGCACCAGTCGATCGACGACTCGCGCGAGGCGGTGGCGATCACCTCGAATCCTGCATGCCGGCCCAGCTGGATCGCCATCGATCCAACGCCGCCTGCTCCGCCGATCACCAGCAGGTGCTGGCCGGCATGGCGGCGGTCATCCAGCTGCAATGGCATGCGCTGGAACAGCAGTTCCCATGCGGTGAGCGTGGTCAGTGGCAGGGCGGCCGCTTCGGCGAAGTCGAGCGTGGTCGGCTTGCGCGCTACCAGCCGTTCGTCCACAAGATGGAACTGCGCATTGCAGCCCGGGCGGGTGACATCACCGGCGTAGTAGACCTCGTCGCCGGACGCGAACAGGCTGGCGTCCTCGCCGATCGCTTCGACCACGCCGGCGGCGTCCCAGCCGAGCACGCGGGGTGCTTCGAGCGTGGCTGGATCGGTGGCCGCCCGCTGCTTGCCGTCGACCGGATTCACCGAGACGGCTTCGACCCGGATCAGCAGGTCGCGGCCACCCGGAGGCAGCGGCGGAGGCAGGTGGATATCGCAGAGGGCGGGGGCGGATTCACGACTCAGGGCGACGGCTTTCATCTCGGCTCCGGCTGGGTTCGTGGCTCCATCATAGAGTTCCTCACGTTTCAGCAGATGCGCTGAATCGCGTGGAGCAACCTGTTGCGCAATATGTCGTATTCCGCACCTAAACCCCGTCAAACCCTTGCGGTGTGAGGGTCTTGCGGTTTTTCATCATCCTGTATAGGGTTTCAACGTCGGACCGGTGGAGGGTCGGGCACAACACTTCACATGTTACGGGACTGTTAACATGACCTTCACCCGCCTGAGCATAATGTTCGCGGCGGTGGCGTGCTGAATCGGCTGTCGAACATCGACGCACTAGTGCTGGCCCATGCCTCTACCGGTTTCATACCCCCGAAATAGGAGCTGTACTCAATGAACAAGAAGATCCTTACTGCCGCGCTGCTGGGTGGTCTGGCTTTCGCCCAGGCTGCGTCCGCGCAGGAGTTCGATGACCGCTGGTACCTGACCGGTTCGGCCGGCTTCAACTTCCAGGACAGCGACCGCCTGACCAATGACGCTCCGTTCGTCACCCTGGGCCTGGGCAAGTTCATCAGCCCGAACTGGTCGCTGGACGGTGAGCTGAACTACCAGAACCCGAACTTCGACGCCAACAAGGACATGAACTGGTCGCAGTACGGCGTCTCGCTGGACCTGCGTCGCCACTTCATCAAGGAAGGCCGCGGCTGGAACCCGTACCTGCTGGCCGGCCTGGGCTACCAGAAGTCGGAAGAAGAGTACAACCCGATCAGCGGTAGCCTGGCTGACCGCAAGGACGGCAACTTTGCCGCCAAGGTCGGCGTCGGTCTGCAGACCACCTTCGAGAAGCGCGTTGCTGTCCGCGCCGAAGTCGCCTACCGCGCTGATTTCGACGACCAGAGCGTGAACCCGAAGCGTGCCGGCAACGATGAAAGCTGGTTCGGCGACGTGCTGGCTTCGGTCGGCGTCGTGATCCCGCTGGGCCCGGCTCCGGTCGCGGCTGCTCCGGCCCCGGCTCCGGTTGCCCCGAGCTGCGCCGACCTGGATGACGACGGTGACGGCGTCAACAACTGCGACGACAAGTGCCCGAACTCGCAGCCGGGTCAGACCATCGGTCCGGACGGTTGCCCGGTCCCGGTCTCCATCGACCTGAAGGGCGTCAACTTCGACTTCGACAAGTCGAACCTGCGTCCGGACGCCGTGGCGATCCTGAGCGAAGCCACCGAGATCCTGAAGCGTTACCCGGATCTGCGCGTTGAAGTCGCCGGTCACACCGACTCGAAGGGTACCGACGCTTACAACCAGAAGCTGTCGGAGCGTCGTGCTACCGCCGTGTACAACTACCTGACCAAGAACGGCGTTGACGCCGGTCGCCTGGTCGGCCCGATCGGCTACGGCGAGAGCCGTCCGATTGCTCCGAACACCAACCCGGATGGTTCGGACAACCCGGAAGGTCGCGCCAAGAACCGTCGTACCGAGCTGAACGTCCAGAACTAAGTTCTGACGCTCTGCCAGTAGGACACAGCAGGACCCGGCTTCGGCCGGGTCTTGTTGTTTCTGCGGCCCGGAATCCAGGTAGTGCTGGGCCCGGGAGCAACCGTTCGTCGGGTTTTTGTCCGTAAAACCAATGAGTTGCCGTATTCATTGAAAGTGGCGCTTGAAAGCTGTCGTGGCATTGCTAAACTCGCCGCGTCACTTCCTTTCGTGGATGCCCCTCATGCTGCGCTCTGCATCGGCCGCCTTCCTGGCGCTGGCCCTGGTTCCCGCCGCCCACGCTGCGGTCGATTGCTCGGTCAACGCCAGCGCCTCGCCGCTGCCGTTGCCGGCCACGACCATCGCGCCGGTGGCCGACGAGCTGTACATCCGTGGCAACCAGCTGGGCATGCCGGCCGGTGTGCTGAGCAGCAACTACGATCCGTCGCAGTCGCTGGACCAGGTGCTGCAGCGCCTGCGCATCGACGGCTGCCAGAACATCGCCAAGGCCATTCCGAGCGCACCGGCGGTGAAGCCGAACGATCCGGCGGCCTACAAGCCGCAGACCGAATTCGACAACACGCCCTGGCGCTTCGACATGAGCCAGAACGGCAAGCGCATGACCGCCGAAGAGTTCGACGCCTGGATGAAGGCGCGCGGCGTGCGCGTGGTCAAGGCGCGTCCGGCTCCGGCCACCACCCCGGCTCCGGCCGAAGCACCGGCTGAGACCAAGCCGGTCGACAAGAAGTAAGCGCTGCGGGGAGCAGAGGCTTGCGCACGCGCCGCCCACCTGCCGCCCCCGCCGCCCGCTCCCACGCACCGCGTGGGCGTGCGACTCCCGCTGCCGCAGCCGCCGGTGTCCGTCATGGCCTGGCGCGCGTGCTGTCCAAGGCCGGCGTGTGCTCGCGCAGCGAGGCCGCGCGCTGGATCGCCGATGGCCGCGTACGCGTGTCCGGGCGCATCGTCCGTGACCCCGAGTTTCCGATTGCACAGCCGGCGCCGCCGATCGAGGTCGACGGCCAGCCGTTGGGCGCGCCGCAGCGCCTGTACCTGATGCTCAACAAGCCGCGCGGGGTGGTGACAACCGTGCAGGACGAGCGTGGCCGCGACACCGTCTATCGCTGCTTCGATGGCGCAGGCCTGCCGTGGATCGCACCGGTCGGGCGGTTGGACAAGGCCAGCGAGGGGCTGTTGCTGTTCAGCAACGATCCGCAGTGGGCCGCGCGCCTGACCGATCCGGAAACCGGCCCGCAGAAGACCTACCACGTGCAGGTGGACCGCCTGCCCGACGAGGACACCTTGGCTGCGCTGCGCGCCGGTGTCGAGGACGAGGGCGAATTCCTCGTCGCCCAGGCCGTGTGCGTGCTGCGCAGCGGCGACAAGACCGCGTGGCTGGAGGTGGTCCTCGACGAGGGCCGCAACCGCCACATCCGCCGCCTGCTGGCGGCCTTCGACCTGCAGGTGCTGCGCCTGGTCCGGGTCGCGATCGGTGGGCTGCAGCTCGGCGATCTCGGCAAGGGGCAGTGGCGGGTGCTGGAGGTCAGCGACCAGCAGCGGCTGGGGGCCGCTGCACCGGGCTGATCATCGCCCGCGGCCGGCAGCTGCCGGCCACCGTTCCAGGCCTAGGGGGCGCCTGGTTGTTGAATTTCCCGAACGGAGCCTGCCCATGTACCACCCGACCCTCAATCAAACCCTGCGCTGCGCAGGCCTGCTGCTGCCGATGGTGCTGCTGACCGCGTGCGGCGGCCACAAAAAGGTGGCCAAGGCGGAAACGCCGGCCGAGACCCCGGTGGTGGAAGTGAAGACCCCGGAGCTGGATGGTCGCGGCAGTTACCGCTTCATGATGAGCAACGGCGACCAGAAGATGACCGCCGACGAGTTCGATGCCTGGATGAAGGCCAACGGCATCCGCGTGGCCAAGGGCAACGCGCAGGACGCTGCCGCCAAGCCGGTGGTGGTGGCCAGCAAGGACGAGCCGAAGGGCAAGAAGAAAAAGAAGTGATGCCGGGAAGGTGCCGACCTCGGTCGGCACGCCCTCAAGCTCCGATAGGTGCCGACCTTGGTCGGCACGCTTTGACCGCTGGGATCAACCCTTGATCACGCCCAGCTCGACGCCAATGCGGGTGAACGCATCGATCGCGCGGTCCAGCTGTTCGCGGGTGTGCGCGGCACTGATCTGGGTACGGATGCGCGCCTGGCCCTTGGGCACCACCGGGAAGAAGAAGCCGATCGCGTAGATGCCTTCTTCCAGCAGGCGCTCGGCGAACTTCTGCGCCAGCGGTGCGTCGTACAGCATCACCGGGCTGATCGGATGCACGCCCGGCTTCATGTCGAAACCGGCGGCGACCATCTTCTCGCGGAAGTGGCGGGTGTTCTCCACCAGGGTGTCGCGCAGGTCATCGGCGGCGGCCAGCATCTCGAACGCCTTGATGCCGGCGGCGACCACGTGCGGTGGCAGCGAGTTGGAGAACAGGTAGGGGCGCGAACGCTGGCGCAGCAGTTCGATCACCTCGGCGCTGGCGCAGGTGAAGCCACCCAGCGCACCACCCATGGCCTTGCCCAGGGTGCCGGTGATGATGTCGATCTTCTCCAGCACGCCCTTGACCTCGGCCGAACCGCGGCCGGTGGCACCGAGGAAGCCGGTGGCGTGGCACTCATCGATGTGCACCAGCGCGTTGTACTTCTTCGCCAGCGCGGTGATTTCGTCCAGCGGCGCGATGAAGCCGTCCATCGAGAACACGCCGTCGGTGGTGATCAGCTTGGTCTTGCAGCCGGCGGCATCGGCGGCCTGCAGCTGCGCTTCCAGGTCGGCCATGTCGCAGTTGGCGTAGCGGAAGCGCTTGGCCTTGCACAGGCGCACGCCGTCGATGATCGAAGCATGGTTCAGCGCATCGGAAATGATCGCGTCGTTCTCGCCGAGCAGCGGTTCGAACAGGCCGCCGTTGGCGTCGAAGCAGGCCGCATACAGGATGGTGTCCTGCTTGCCGAAGAAGTCGGCGATCTGCTTCTCCAGCTGCTTGTGCAGGTCCTGGGTGCCGCAGATGAAGCGCACCGAGGCCATGCCGAAGCCGTGGGTATCCAGCGCATCCTTGGCGGCCTGGATCAGGTCCGGATGGTCGGCCAGGCCGAGGTAGTTGTTGGCACAGAAGTTCAGCACCTTGCGGCCGTCGTCGAGGGTGATCTCGGCCGACTGCGGGCTGGTGATGATCCGCTCGGACTTGAACAGGCCTTGGGCGCGGATGGCGTCCAGTTCCTCGGCATAGTGGCGGGTCAGGGCGGAGGAGGCGTCGGTCATGGCGTGGGCACGGCTCAGCACGGGAAACCGCCGATTCTACCGGGCAACGGCGGCCATCGACCGTGCCGGGCGGGGCACCGCCACGGGCGGCACATGTTGCATCGCAATAGCAAACGGGTTAAAAATTCGTGAACCGCGCCTGTCTGGCACCGGTTGCCCGCTCCCCCCTTCCCGCCCCCGCCACCCTCGGAGACGCCCATGAAGCACGCCCGTGCCTGCCTCGCCATTGCCGCCGCCCTGACCCTCGCGCCGTTCGCCGCCAGCGCCCAGGACAACGAATCGCCGTACAGCTGGAACGTCACCGCCGTGTCGGACTACCTGTTCCGTGGTGTGTCGCAGACTGACGAGAAGCCGACGCTGCAGGCGGGCTTCACCTACACCTCGCCGGTGGGTCTGTACGCCGGTGTCTGGGGTTCGGGCGTGGACTTCGGCCCGGGTGATCCGAACACCGAGGTCGACTACCAGATCGGCTACGGCGTGGACGTCACCCCGCGCGTTAATTTCGATGTGCTGCTGAACCGCTACACCTACATCGGTGCCAGCCACCAGAACTACAACGAGCTGGTCACCACCACCACGCTGGACGAGACCTACAAGCTGACCGTGGCCTACACCAACGACCAGTGGAACAGCGGCACCGACGGCTGGTACTACGGTGTCGGCGGCCAGTGGGGCTTGCCGAAGGAGTTCACGCTCAATGCCAATGTCGGCCGCAGCAGCTTCGAGAAGGGCCTGGCCAAAGACTACACCGACTGGAACGTCGGCGTCAGCCGCCAGTTCGGCCTGTTCAACGTCGGCCTGGGCTACTACGGCACCGACGGCAATGGCCGCGACAACTCCGGCAAGCTGGCCCACAGCCGCGTGCTGCTGACCGTGGCCATCGGCAACTGACCCTTGCTTGGGTGGGTGCCAGGCTTGCCTGGCACGCCTCACGAAAAAGGCGCCCATCGGGCGCCTTTTTCAATTCCGCAGTGTTCTTGATCCCATCCGGGGGAGAGCCCCCCTTGTTGTTCAAGGGGGCGCGCCAATGGCGCGGGGATAAGGAAACATGCGCGGACTGATTCAACGTGCCGAGGGCACGGTGAATCAGTTCCAGCTCAGCACGACCTTGCCGGCCTTGCCTTCTTCCATCAGGTCGAAGCCCTTCTGGAAGTCGTCGATCGGCAACTGGTGGGTCATCACCTTGCCGAGCGGGAAGCCGGACAGCACCAGCTGGGTCATCTTGTACCAGGTCTCGTACATCTTGCGGCCGTAGATGCCCTGCACGGTCAGGCCCTTGAAGATGATCTTGTCCCAGTCGCAGCCGGCGCCCTTGGGCATGATGCCGAGCATGGCGATCTTGCCGCCGTGGTACATGCAGTCGAGCATGTCGTTGAACGCGCGCGGGTTGCCGCTCATTTCCAGGCCCACGTCGAAGCCCTCCATGTGCAGTTCCTTCATCACGTCCTTCAGCGACTGGTTGGCGACGTTGACCACGCGGGTGGCACCCATATCGGCGGCCAGCTTCAGGCGGAAGTCGTTGACGTCGGTCACCACCACGTTGCGCGCGCCGATGTGCTTGCAGATGCCCGCCGCGATGATGCCGATCGGGCCGGCACCGGTGATCAGCACGTCCTCGCCGATCACGTCGAACTCCAGTGCGCAGTGCGCGGCGTTGCCGTACGGGTCGAAGAATGCCGCCAGCTCCGACGGGATCTGGTCCGGGATCGGCCACAGATTGCTGGCCGGCATCACCATGTATTCGGCGAAGGCGCCGTTGACGTTGACGCCGATGCCTACGGTGTTCGGGCACAGGTGCGGGCGGCCGCCACGGCAGTTGCGGCAGTGGCCGCAGACGATGTGGCCTTCGGCCGAGACGCGCTGGCCGACTTCATAGCCGGTGACGGCCGAGCCGAGTTCGGCGATGCGGCCGACGAATTCATGGCCGATGGTCAGGCCCGGCTTGATGGTGCGCTGGCTCCACTCGTCCCACAGGTAGATGTGCAGGTCGGTGCCGCAGATCGCGGTCTTCTCGAGCTTGATCAGGACCTCGTTCGGGCCCGGCGTCGGAACCGGAACTTCTTCCAGCCAGATGCCCTTGGCCGCTTCGCGCTTGACCAGGGCCTTCATCGTTTGCTGCGCCATCGGGGTGGAACTCATCAGGGGGAAAGCGCGGATTATAGGGTGCCGCGCGGATTTCCCATGTTGCGCTGCGGGTGCAGTGGCGGAACGAAAGGCGTGCGCCGGCGGGCGTTTCGAACGTACTGCGAACAGCGGCGCCTCCCTGATCCGGGAAAGGGGGCGTGGTCACCCTGGCCGGGACACGCAAAAGCCCATCCATGGTGCTCGATGGCGCCATCCATGGCGCCAACGGTCCCGTCCAGGGTGACCACGCCCCCTCTGGACGATTTCCGTGTGCGCGGCCGGCGTGCGCGTGGCAGAGCAAGAAGCAGGCCCATGACTTCCGGGGTTCGGGCCGGGGCAGGGCGGCGGGCTACAATCGAGGGTTCCACTACCAGGGGCCGCTCCATGCGCTCGAACCTGCTTGCATTTTCCATCGTCGCCAGCCTCGGGCTGGCCCAGGTCGCCCATGCCGCTGAAGGCATGTGGGTGCCGCAGCAGCTGCCGGAAATCGCCGGCCCGCTGCAGAAGGCCGGCCTGAAGCTGTCCCCGGAGCAGCTGTCCAACCTCACCGGCGACCCGATGGGCGCGGTGGTTGCGCTGGGCGGCTGCACCGCCAGCTTCGTTTCGCCGCAGGGCCTGGTGGTGACCAACCACCATTGCGCCTATGGCGCCATCCAGCTGAATTCGACCGCGCAGAAGAACCTGATCAAGGACGGCTTCAACGCCCCGAAGCACAGCGATGAACTGAGCGCCGGCCCGAACGCCCGCGTCTACGTGCTCGACCAGATCACCGACGTCACCGCGCAGGCCAAGGCCGCGATTGCCGCCGCCGGCAACGACCCGCTGGCCCGCAGCCGCGCGCTGGACGCCTTCGACAAGGCCCAGGTCGCCGCCTGTGAAGCCGAGGAAGGCTTCCGCTGCCGCCTGTACACCTTCTCCGGCGGCAACACCTACCGCCTGTTCCGCAACATGGAAATCAAGGACGTGCGCCTGGTCTACGCGCCCCCGGGCAGCGTCGGCAAGTACGGCGGCGACGTCGACAACTGGATGTGGCCGCGCCACACCGGTGACTTCTCGTTCTACCGCGCCTACGTTGGCAAGGACGGCAAGCCGGCGGCGTTCTCGGCCGACAACGTGCCGTACCAGCCCAAGCACTTCCTGAAGTTCACCGACCAGCCGCTGGGCGCCGGTGACTTCGTGATGGTGGCCGGCTATCCGGGCCGCACCAACCGCTACGCACTGGCCGGCGAATTCAACGAAACCGCCAACTGGACCTACCCGACCATCGCCAAGCACTACAACGCGGTGCTGAAGATGATCGACGAGGCCGGCAAGGCCGACGCCGACGTCAAGGTGAAGTACGCCGCCACCGCCGCCAGCATGAACAACGTGGCCAAGAACTACTCGGGCCAGCTGGAAGGCTTCAAGCGCATCGACGCGGCCGGCCAGAAGCAGGCGGAAGAAGCCGCTGTGCTGGCGTGGCTGAAGAAGCAGGGCGCCGCCGGCAAGCCGGCGCTGGCCGCGCACGCGCAGCTGGTCAAGCACCTGGACACCAGCAAGGCCACCCGCGAGCGTGACCTGTTCGTCGGCCAGTTCAACAACACCCAGGCGGTCAGCGCCGCCATCGGCCTGTATCGCCTGTCGATCGAGCGCACCAAGCCGGACGCCGAGCGCGAAGTCGGCTACCAGCAGCGCGACCTGCCGACCCTGGAAGGCGGCCTGAAGCAGATGGACCGCCGCTACGTGGCGAAGATGGACCAGCAGCTGCAGACCTACTGGCTGGACCAGTACGTCGCCCTGCCGGCCGCACAGCGCAACAATGACGTGCTGAACACCTGGCTGGGCGGCAGCGATGCCAACGCGGTCAAGGCGCTGGTCACCAAGCTGTCGGGCACCGAGCTGGGCAGCCTGGACGCGCGCCTGAAGTGGTTCAAGGCCGACCGCGCCGCGTTCGAAGCCAGCAGCGATCCGGCCATCCAGTACGCCGTGGCGATCATGCCGTCGCTGCTGAAGCAGGAAGAGCAGAAGAAGATCCGCGAAGGCGAGTCGCTGACCGCGCGCCCGCTGTACCTGCAGGCACTGGCCGACTACAAGAAGAGCCAGGGTGAGTTCGTGTACCCGGACGCCAACCTGTCGCTGCGCATCACCTTCGGCAACGTGATGGGCTATGAGCCCAAGGACGGCGTGGCCTACACCCCGTTCACCACGCTGGAAGGCATCGTCGCCAAGGACACCGGCGTGGATCCGTTCGATGCGCCCAAGGCGCTGCTCGATGCGGTCAAGGCCAAGCGCTACGGCGGCCTGGAAGACAAGCGGATCGGCTCGGTGCCGGTGAACTTCCTGTCCAACCTGGACATCACCGGTGGCAACTCCGGTTCGCCGGTGCTGGACGCCAACGGCAAGCTGGTCGGCCTGGCCTTCGACGGCAACTGGGAATCGGTCAGCTCCAACTGGGTGTTCGACCCGGTGATGACCCGCATGATCTCGGTCGACAGCCGCTACATGCAGTGGATCATGCAGGAGGTGGCGCCGGCACCGGAGCTGCTGAAGGAATTGAACCTGGCGAAGTAAGGTAGTGCCGGCCGCTGGCCGGCAACGCCGGCACGCCCGGTGCGCAATTCATCCACGCGTGGCGTGGATCTACCAACCCCGCGACCCACGTCGCGGGGTTTTTTCATGCCCGGCCCGGCCCGGTGCGCCGAACAGGTATCATCCCTGTTCCGCGTACTTCACAGGATGTGAACGAAACGCGGAAACCTCCTCCCCCCAGGACCCCTTGTTCGCATGCGCATCCTGCTTGCCCGTCACGGCGAAACGCCGTGGAACGCCGAAGGCCGCTACCAGGGCCAGATCGACATCCCGCTTTCGCCGATCGGTGAAGCCCAGGCCCAGGCACTGGGTGCCCGGCTGGCCTCGGTGGACATCACCCGTGCCGTCGCTTCGCCGCTGTCGCGCGCGCAGCGCACTGCGCAGCTGGCACTCGGCGCCGCCCGTGCCGACATGCTGCTGACCGAGCCGGAGCTGCAGGAAATCGCCCACGGTGAGTGGGAAGGCCTGCTGGCCAGCGAAATCAACGAAAAGGATCCGTCGCGCCTGCAGGCCTGGCGCGAGGAACCCGATACCGTGCTGATGCCCGGCGGCGAATCGCTGCGCCTGGTGCTGGAGCGCAGCTGGCGTGGGCTGGCGCGTGCCACCGAAGGCCTCGGCGAACACGACACCCTGCTGGTGGTTGCGCACGATGCGGTCAACCGCGTGATCCTGTGCAAGGTTCTGGGCCTGCCGATCTCCCGCCTGTGGACCTTCCGCCAGGCACCGACCACGCTCAACCTGCTCGAAGGCCCCGACCTGGACAGCCTGGAAGTGGTGCGCCTGAACGACTGCGCCCACCACACGCCGTTCTTCGGCGAAGCCAAGCACCGCGCCCTCTGATCCATCCCCCCGCATCAACTGCTTCTGCTGGAACCGCTGCCGTGACGAACACCCCGACCACCCTGGCCGACTGGCTGGACTACATTGAACGCCAGCACCCGGCGACCATCGACATGGGCCTGGAGCGCGTGCGCGCCGTGGCCACGGCGATGGGCCTGGGCGCGCCGGCCAAGCGCACCATCGTGGTCGGTGGCACCAACGGCAAGGGCTCCACCGTGGCTTTCATCGAAGCCATCGCGCGCGCCGCCGGCTGGAAGGTCGGCGCGTACACCTCGCCGCACCTGCTGCGCTACAACGAGCGCGTGCGCATCGACGGCCAGGACGTGGACGATGCCGCGCTGGTCGCTGCGTTCAATGCCATCGAGGCCGCGCGTGGCGAGACCACGCTGACCTATTTCGAGTACGGCACGCTGGCCGCGCTGCAGTTGTTCGCCGACGCCGGGCTGGACCTGGCGGTGCTGGAAGTGGGCCTGGGCGGTCGCCTCGATGCGGTCAACATCATCGACGCCGACGTGGCCGTGATCACCACCGTGGACATCGACCACGCCGAATGGCTGGGCGAGGATCGCGAGGCGATCGGGACCGAGAAGGCCGGCATCATCCGTGGCTGGAAGCCGGTGATCCTGGGCGAGACCGATCCGCCGTCGAGCGTGCTGCGCCGTGCCTATCTGGTCGGCGCCAATGCGATCCGTGGCGGCAGCGACTATTTCTACGAGCCGATCGATGCCCAGCGCTGGCGCTGGCGCGATGTCGGCCTGCGCATGGAACTGCCGACCCCGGCGCTGGCCGGCCCGATCCAGCTTGCCAACGCGGGTGCCGCCATCGCCGCGTTGCGCGCGCTGGACAAGCCGGTGCCGCGCGCGGCGTGGGCCGCCGGTGTCGCAGCGGCGCGCATTTCCGGCCGGCTTCAGGCATTCGAGCGCGATGGCGTGCAGATCCGTGTGGACGTGGGCCACAACCCGCAGGCCGCCGGCCAGCTCGCGCGTGCGCTGAAGGCCGAGGTCTCGGCCGGGCGCACCCTGGCGGTGTACGCCGCGCTGCAGGACAAGGACGCAGCGGGCGTGGTGCAGGCGCTGGAGGACGTGGTGGGCGAGTGGACCCTGGCCGGGCTGGAAGGCCCGCGTGGGCAGAGCGCCGCCCAGCTGCAGGCACGCCTGGCCGGCACTGCCGCCGCCACGGCGCTGCTGGCTGACAGCGTCGAACAGGCGCTGGCGCAGGTGCTGGCCCAGGCCGAGCGTGGGGACCGGGTACTGGTGTTCGGCTCCTTCCATACCGCCGCCGCCGCCCTGCAATGGCTGCAGGGCGCCACCTGATACGCGTTCAGCCAACGCCGACGCCGTCCGGTCCGGCACCCGTATAATCCATGGCAATCTCCGGACAGTTGCCTGCCTCACGTGGATACGCCTCTGAAACAGCGTCTGATTGGTGCCATCGTGCTGGTGGCACTGGCCGTGATTTTCCTGCCGATGCTGGTCAAGGGACCCGCACCGGACAGCGGCGTCGCCAGTGTGCCGATCGCCGCGCCGGATGCACCGGCCGATGGCCAGTTCGAAACCCGTGAACTGCCGCTGGTGGCCCCGGCGGGCGGTGCCACGGGGCTGCAGACCGGCCAGGCCAAACCGCTTGCGGAGGCCGCAGCGCCTGCCACGCCGCCGACCGTGGACACCTCGCCGGCGGTTGCCGCCGGCAACTATGCGGTCACCTTCGGTGCCTACGGCAGCAAGGCCGACGCCGACGCAGTGATCGCCTACCTGAAGCGCTCGCAGCTGCCGGGCTTCGCTGAAACGACGACCATCAACGGCCGCCAGGCATGGCGCGTGCGTGTCGGGCCGTATGCCGATCGCGCACAGGCCGAGGCGGCTCGCCTGCAGGCGGTGAAGATCCGCGCCGATGTAAAGGCCGAAGTGATCACCCTGGATGCCGCAGCGGGCAGCAGCGCCCCGGTGGCAGCCACCCCGGCACCGGCCACGCCAGGCGCCAGCACCCCGTCCGCAGCCACCGCGCCGTCGGCCAGCAGCAACCCGGTGCGCAGCGAAAGCCTGCCGCCGAGTACGCCGACCGCAACGACCACCCCGGCCGCCAAGCCGGAGCCGCCGAAGCCGGCGCCGAAGCCCGAAACCCCGAAGCCGGAGCCGAAGACGGATGCCGCCGCCAGCAAGCCGGCAACCGCCCCGACCACGCCCGCCGCACCGGCGGCCAGCGGCGTCGGCTTTGCCGTGCAGCTGGGCGCGTTCGGCCAGGCCAACGATGCCAACGCCCTGCGCGACAAGGTCCGGGCCGCGGGCTTCAGCGCCTTTGTCGAGCAGGTGCGCACTGAAAAGGGCACCCTGCATCGCGTCCGCGTCGGGCCGGTGGCCAACCGCGCCGATGCCGAGCAGCTGAAGGCGCAGGTCGCCGCCAAGGTCGGCGTGGCCGGCATGGTGCGACCGCACCCATGACCCACGCGCAGCCCCGTTGCCAGCGCCGCCGAAGGAGCGGGGCGCCATGATCGACGTGGTGCTGCTGATCGTGATCGCCGCCTCGGCCCTGCTGGGGATGCTGCGCGGCTTCGTCGGCATCGTCATCGGCACCCTGTCGTGGCTGCTGGCCGCGTGGGCGGCCTTCGCCTTCGGCAATGACGCGGCCCATTGGTGGGCCGCGCCGGCCGCACCGGGCGGTGAACACTTCGTTGGTGGCTACCTCGGCGTGGGCATCGGCGTGATGATCGTGGTCGCCGTGGTCGGCATGGTCATCAAGGCCCTGGTCCACCGCAGCATGCTGACGAGCCTGGATCGCCTGCTGGGTGGCGTGCTGGGCGTGGTCCGTGGCGGCCTGATCGCCGCGATCCTGCTGCTGCTGGGCAGTTTCACCCCGCTGACCGCCGAGCCTTCCTGGCAGCGTTCGGCAGTGCGCCCACTGCTGAACCCCACTGTTGCCTGGATGAACAGCAAGCTGCCGCACTGGGAGGTTCCCGGGGCCGATCTGCTGCCCAAGGCCTTGCCGACCGACGCGCTGTCCCCATCTGCATTGATGGAGTTGGGCAGGAACGCAGGCGCCGGGTTGGGAAAGCCGGGCGCGGCAGGCGATAATGGCATCCTCAACCAGGTAGTGGCAGGCAGCGGATGGCTGCGGCCTGCAAAAGCGGAACAGGGCGATTCCTACGATCCGGCCGAAGTGCGTCCGGACGCCCCAGCACTGCCGGACAGTATCGAGCCGGACGATCCGGCCAATGTCGACCGCAGGCGCGGCGACCACCGCGGCCAGGTACGGCCACCTTCCTTGTAACTGGGCACAGCCCAGCGGAGACCTCGCACCATGTGTGGCATCGTCGGAATCGTCGGCAACCAGAACGTCGCCGGGCAGTTGTATGACGGCTTGACCGTCCTCCAGCACCGTGGCCAGGACGCGGCGGGCATCGCCACCGCCAATGGCAGCCGCCTGCGCGTGCAGAAGGCCACCGGCCTGGTCCGCGATGTGTTCGATGCCCGCACCATGTCCACCCTGGAAGGCAGCGTCGGCATCGCCCATGTGCGTTACCCGACCGCCGGTTCGGAAGGCATGGACGAGGCGCAGCCGTTCTACGTCAATTCGCCGTACGGCATCGCGCTGGCCCACAACGGCAACCTGATCAATACCGAGGCGCTGCGCCAGCAGGTGTTCGAACAGGACCGCCGCAACGTCAACACCGATTCGGACAGCGAAGTGCTGCTGAACGTGTTCGCCTACGAACTGGAACAGCAGCGCCAGCTCAGCCCGGAAGCGGCCATCCGTGCCGTGGCCGGCGTGCACCGCCGCTGCAAGGGTGGCTATGCGGTGGTCAGCGTGGTGCTGGGCCTGGGCCTGGTCGCCTTCCGCGACCCGCATGGCATCCGCCCGCTGGTGCTGGGCAAGCGCAGCCATGCCGAAGGGGACGAGTACATCGTCGCCTCCGAATCGGCCGCACTGGACGTGCTGGGCTTCCAGCGCGTGCGCGACGTGCAGCCGGGCGAAGCACTGGTGATCACCGCGCGCGGCGAGCTGTTCTCGGAGATCTGCGCCGAGCCGGCCGAGCACACCCCGTGCATCTTCGAGTACGTGTACTTCGCGCGCCCGGATTCGATGATCGACAACGTGTCGGTGCACAAGGCGCGCATGCGCATGGGCATCAAGCTGGGCGAGAAGATCCTGCGCCTGCGCCCGGACCACGACATCGACACCATCATCCCGATCCCGGACACCTCGCGCGATGCCGCGCTGGAAATCTCCAACGTGCTCGGGGTGAAGTACCGCGAAGGCTTCATCAAGAACCGCTACATCGGCCGTACGTTCATCATGCCGGGGCAGGGCGAACGCGTGAAGTCGGTGCGTCGCAAGCTCAACCCGATCCACCTGGAGTTCCGCAACCGCGTGGTGCTGCTGGTGGACGACTCGATCGTGCGCGGCACCACCAGCCAGCAGATCGTGCAGATGGCCCGTGATGCGGGCGCACGCAAGGTCTACCTGGCCAGCGCCGCGCCGCCGGTGCGCTACCCGAACATCTACGGCATCGACATGCCGGCTGCAGAAGAACTGGTCGCGCACAACCGCAGCGTGGAAGAGATCGAAGCCCACCTGGGCTGCGACTGGCTGATCTACCAGGACCTGGAAGACATGGAAGCGGCAGTGAGCGAGGGCAACCCGGCGCTGCGCAACTTCGACTCGTCCTGCTTCAACGGCCATTACCCGACCGGCATCGAACCGGGCTACTTCGAGCGCATCCAGCAGCTGCGTTCGGACGACGCCAAGCACAAGCGCCGCGCCTGAGGTCCAGGCGTGGTTGATGTGCCCGACGTTGGTGGCGACCTGCTGCGCGCTGCGCAGCAGTGCCTGGCCGAAGCCGAACCTCTGCGCAAGGTTGCGCTGACCCAGGCCTACGCCGCTGCGTTCCGTGCCGGCCGCCTGAAGGTGGCCGCCGACGCGCTACCGCCGGAGCCGATCCGCATGCCGGGCCGGCCGACGCAGCTGGTGCTGGTGCACCCGCGCCAAGTGCCGCGGCGCGGACTGGGTGGTGTGGAAGGGCGGGCCGCTTTCATCCACGCCATCGCGCATATCGAACTCAACGCGATCGACCTGGCCTGGGATGCGGTATACCGCTTCCGCGGCCTGCCGTCGGCATTCCATGCCGACTGGGTCAGCTGCGCCGACGACGAATCGCGGCACTTCATGCTGCTGCGCGAGCGCCTGCAGGTGCATGGCCACGACTATGCCGACTTCCCCGCGCACAACGGGTTGTGGGAAATGTGCGAAAAGACCGCGCACGATGGCCTGGCACGCATGGCGCTGGTGCCGCGCGTGCTGGAAGCGCGAGGCCTGGACGTGACGCCGGGCATGATCGAGAAGCTGCGCAATGTCGGCGATGGCGAAACCGCCGATGTGCTGGAAGTGATCCTGCGCGAGGAAGTGGCGCACGTCGCTGCCGGTTCGCGCTGGTACCGCTGGTACTGCGATCGCGCCGGTGTCGAACCGCGCACACGTTTCAAGGAACTGCTGGTGGAGTACGCCGGCGGCTACCTGCACGGGCCGTTCAACATCGAAGCGCGCCTGCTGGCAGGGTTCGATGCGGATGAGCTCGCCAACCTGGTCGAGCAGGCGGGTTGAGAAAAAGGGGACGGAGGGGATTAAGTCGTTAATGCCACAAACGACTTAATCCCCTCCGTCCCCCTTTTCCTAAGCATTCGGCAGCACCACGCGCTTGCCGTCCACGGTCGGCCGATTGATGTAGAACAACCCCGGCCCTGGCCGGTACGGCAGTTCGCTGACGCCGGCATCGGCGGCGTAGGTCAGTGCGGTGTCGCCCAGCGCATCGAAATTCCAGTGTGCCGACTGCATCAGGTAGCGGCGGCGCAGCAGCATTTCCTGGGTCTGGGTCAGTGCCTGTCCGTCGACCAGCCGCCGTGCGATCGGCTGCAGGGCCGACGGCAGCTCCCACCCGGGAACTTCGGCGGCATTGGCGGTCCATTGCACGCCGGCATTGATGGCCTGCTGCTGCATCACCTGCAGTGCGATCAGCTGGTAGCGCCAGTCGATCCTCCGGCGCAGCACTACTGCAGCGGTCACATACAGCACCGGTGACAGCAGCACGCTGCGGCTGCCGGCACGGCGCTGCTGCTGCCATTGGTGCCAGACATCCACCCAGATCTCTTTTTCCCCAACGCCCAGCTGTTGCCGCCAGCGCTCGGCATCGGCCTGAGTTTCAGCGTAGGCCGTGGTCGCCTGCAGCAGGGCCAGCGGTGGCGTCTGGTAGTCAGCCACTGCTGGCCGACGCAGCTGTTGCCGGCGTGGACGACTGAGCAGCTTGGGGCCTTCCTCCAGCTGGTTGTAGCCACCACCGATGTTGGCATGCACGCCGGGCAGCGCGATCTCGGTGAACGGCGGTGCCACGCTGGTCAGCGCATAGTGCTGGCGATGTTCATCACGCGCGGTGAGCTGCACGACGTGGCGTGCGATGCCACTGCGCAGAGCCAGTTGCGGCTGCTCGTCGGCGCGGCCAACATTGACTGCGACTACGGTGTCGAACAGTCCGATGAAGCGCAGCACCGGTGTGGCGGGGGCGAAGTTCGCAGTGCAGGACAGGCCGGCGGTCTGCAGCAGCTGGCGCCAGCGCACGCTGTCCCAGCCCTGCAGTTGGTTGGCGATGTCACGTGCGGCAGCAGCACCGCGTGAATAACCGAACAGGTCCAGCTGCACCCCCTGCAGCGGTCGCTGCCAGCGTGCGGACAGTTCCGCCAGTGCGGTCGGCAGCAGCACCTGCAGCGCGCGCTGCACTTTCGCCCGCACGCCGCTGGCACCGACTCCGAAGGCCAGCCCGATCAGATCGTCGTCGGCATCATCGCGGGTACCCACGCCTTCGACATAGATCGACAACGAGGGGGCGGCCACCGCATCACGGCGGCTGTCGGGATACAGCTGCTGCAGGCGCGCGATGTTGGTCAGGCCGTTGTCGTAGCTGCTGGTCAGCCGGCTCTGGTAGGTCGAATCATCATCGGCCCGCAGCTGCGCCGGCCGCGGCTGCGGGACCTGCGGGCGACCGCGCGCCAGGTTGTGTGCGTTGTTGCGGGTGCCGTCGAAGAACAGGCCGATCCGCAGCAAGCCGACATCTTCGTCCGTGTCCTGCGATGGTGCCATGTGCATTCCCCGTCGTGGCTGCGTCACGGTAGCGCGAAAGCGGTGTATTGGCGAAGTGTAGTGACGCTATTGACCTCACTGAACGCAGATGCGGTCGATCACAGTTCCTGATTTTCATTCCCATCTTCTATTGAATTCACACGACCCGCGCAGGCCATATGGCCAAACCCGGCAAACCGGGCGTGCTGCATCAACGCTGTTCACATCATTCAAGGAGCGACGCAATGTTGTCCAGATCGATTGGCAAAGCGGCAGGTGGCCTCGTGTTGGGTTTGTCGGTGGCAGCGGCCGCGCATGCGGCACCGTTGTTCGAACCGGTAACGGTCATCAGCCGCGCATCGGCAAACAGTGAGCCTGCCCTGGGCAAGCTGCTGGCCACCCCGTCCACGGCGACGGTGCAGGAAGTGCGTGTCGACGCGGCGGCCACCGCGCAGCCGCAGCTGGAATTCGAGCTGCTCGGCAAGCGCGTGCAGGCGGTGCGCAGCAAGGTCGAAGCGCTGCCCGACGGCGGCAGCATCTGGTACGGCCAGTTCCGTTCGCCGTCCGACCGGCTGACCGCGGCCACCTCCAACGGCCAGGACGATCCGGGCAATTCGCTGATCCTGGTGCGTTCGGGCGACACCATCACCGGTTCGATCCGCAAGGACGGCAAGCTCTATCGCCTGCGTCCGCTGGGCAACCGCCACGTGCTGGTGGAAGTGGACGAATCGCGGATGCCGGCCGATCACCCGGCCGATTACAACCAGCTGCCGAAGATCCCGATGGCCGACAACGACCACATCGGCATCGCGCAGGCTTCGTCCGGCACGCCGGCGACGATCCGCGTGCTGGTGGTGGCGACCAATGCCGCGGTCACTGCCTATGGCGGCAACATGCAGTCGCTGGTGCAGCTGGCGGTGGCCGAGTCCAACCAGGGCTACACCAACAGCAACGTTGGCCTTACCCTGCAACTGGCCGGTTACGAGACCACCAGCTACACCGAGTCCGGCAACTTCACCACTGATCTAACCCGCTTCCGCGGCACCAGCGATGGTTTCATGGACAGCATCCACACCAGCCGCAACAACACGGCGGCCGACGTGGGTGTACTGCTGATCAACAACAGTGCCTACTGTGGCCTCGCTTCGGGCATTGGCTCTACCGCATCGACCGCGTTCGCAGCGGTGTACTGGGATTGCGCGACCGGGTACTACTCCTTCGCGCACGAGATCGGCCACCTGCAGAGCGCGCGGCATGACATCGCCACCGACTCCAGCACCTCGCCCTACGCCTATGGCCACGGCTACCGCTATGAACCGGCCACCGGCACCGGCTGGCGCACGATCATGGCCTACAACTGCACCCGCAGCTGCCCGCGCCTGAACTACTGGTCCAACCCGAACATCAGCTACAACGGCATCCCGATGGGCAACGCCAGTACCGCCGACAACCAACGCGTGCTGGTCAACACCAAGGCCACCATCGCGGCCTTCCGCTGAGTCCGTACGGTCCGCGGCCGCCTTGCGCGGCCGCGGATTTCCTGCCGGCGGGAATTACCCGCGGGCGAGGGTATCCAGCGACCAGCCGCTGGCGTCCACGCGCAGCACCGAACCCTGCTCGTACCAGTCGCCCAGCACGATGCGGGTGCAGGCGCGACCACCCGCCTGCAGCGAGTGGATCGCCGGACGATGGGTGTGGCCATGGATCATGGTGTCCACGCCATGGCGCACGAAGGTGGCATCGACTTCGGACAGAGCCACGTCGGTGACGGTCTCGAACTGCGCGCGATCACCCTGCTTCATTTCCGACTGGCGGGCCTGGCTGGCTTCGCGCGCCTTCTGCGCGAAGGCGATACGCGCGGCCAGCGGCTGTGACAGGAACTGTGCCTGGAACACCGGGTCACGGGTCTGTGCACGGAACTGCTGGTAAGGAATGTCATCGGTGCACAGCAGGTCACCGTGCTGCAGCAGCACCGGGCGACCGTAGAGGTCGATCATGCACGGGTCGGGCAGGATGCGCAGGCCGGCGCGACGCGCGTAGTCCTCGCCAAGCAGGAAGTCACGGTTGCCGCGGATGAAGTACACCGGCACGCCACTGTCGGACAGTACCTTCAGTGCATCGGCCACCGCATCGGCGGCGGGCGAGGGCGTGTCGTCGCCGATCCAGGCTTCGAACAGGTCGCCGAGGATGTACAGCGCATCGGCGCCGGGTGCCTGCTCGCGCAGGAAGCGCAGGAACAGGTCGGTGATCTCCGGACGGCTGGGGTCCAGGTGCAGGTCGGAAATGAACAGCGTGGTCATGCGGGCATTCTAGGGCATCAACGATGACGGCAGCGACGCCGGCATCGTGGGGCCAGAACCCTCTCCAAAGGAGAAGGGATCTGCCCCCGGGGGCTACACCGGCAACGGCAACCAGGCCAGGCTGGCCGAGGCCAGCCCGATGGCGATGCCGGTGGCGGCCAGCACGTCGGACGGGTAGTGCAGGCCCAGTACCACCCGCGACAGCGCCACGCCCGCCGTGAACGGCACCAGCAGTGGCGCCAGCCACGGGTAGTAGGCCAGCGCCACGATGGTGAACGACACTGCGTGCAGGGTATGCCCGGAAGGGAAGCTGAACTCGTCCAACGGTGCCACCCAGGCGCGGATGCGCAGGTCGGCGGCATACGGGCGCGGTCGCCGGGTCCAGCGCTTGAGGCCCTTGTACAGCAACAGCGCGGCCAGGCCGGTGGCGGCCATGTGCACGGATGCGCGCAGGCCGTCGAAGCCATCAAGCAGCACCAGCGCGCCCATCAGCACATACCAGAACACACCATCACCGAGCCGGCTGATGACCGCGAACAGGCGGCGCACGCGGCGACGTCGGCAGTAGTGGTTGGCCCGCCGGCACAGGCGTGCCTCGCGGTCGGCCAGCAGTTCAAGCCGCGTTGTGCGCATGGCCGGTCCTCCGCGACTGGGCCAGTTCGGCCAGCAGGGCGTCGAACTCCGCCACCACCTGCTGCGGATGCAGACGCTTCATGGCGCGTGCGGCGTTGTTGCCCAGCACGTGGCGCTGTGCGTCATCCGCGGCCAGTTGCACGGCCGCTTCGATGAACTGCTCATCGTTGTCCACTGCGGCGCCATTCTCGCCATTGCGCAGGTACTCGCGCGCAGCGCCGTAGTCGAAGGCCACCGTTGCCACGCCACTGGCCATGCTTTCAAGGGTCACGTTGCCGAAGGTCTCGCTGCGGCTGGGGAACAGGAACAGATCGCCGCTGGCGAAATGACGTGCAAGGGCTTCGCCACGCTGGATGCCGCAGAAGATGAAGTCGGGATTCTCGTGCGCCAGTTTTTCGCGGGCCGGGCCATCGCCCACCCACACGAAGCGCGCCTTGGGACGGATCTGCTGCAGCCGGCGGAATGCTTTCACCGCCAGGCCGAGGTTCTTCTCGGCGGCGATTCGGCCGACGTAGATCGCCACCAGGCCGTTGCCGTCCACGCCCCACTCCTCGCGCAGCGCAGGGTCACGGCGGCTCGGATCGAACTGCTGGCTGTCGACCGCACGTGCCAGCAGGCGTACGCGTTCGAAACCCTGTTCGCCGAGGAACTGCTGCAGTTCGCGGGTGGGTACCAGCGTCGCATCGGCCTGGTTGTGGAAGCGGCGCATCCAGCGCATCGCGGCGGCCTGCAGCCAGGCCACGCCGTAATCGGGCAGGTACTCGTCGAAGCGGGTGTGGAAGCCGCTGGCCACCGGGATGCCGAGGCGCCGTGCGGTGCGCACCGCCGACCAGCCCAGTGGGCCTTCGGTGGCGACATAGACGGCATCCGGGCGTTGCTGCTGCCAATGGCGGCCGAGCCGGATCGGTGCCGGCATGCCGAAGCGCAGGCCGGGGTAGCGCGGAAGGGCGGCGCCGGGAACCAACAGGGTGCCCGGGGCGGAGTCCAACGCTTCGTTGGCCTGGCGGGGCCGGATCAGGTCGATCTCATGGCCGGCGTTGCGCAGTCCCTGCTCCAGTCCCTGCACGGTGAGGGCAACGCCGTTAACTTCCGGCGGATAGGTCTCGGTGACGATGGCATAGCGCATGGCGGGCCTCCGGGTTTCCGGCATGCTCGGGTCTGGCGATGTAGCCGATATGACCGCTTTGCGACCAGTAGATGACGCGGTCGGGGGCCCTCGCCACCACGGCCCCGAGGGGCCATGGTGGGCACCGTGTTTGGTGCGTGGATCAGAAGCGCTGCTGGTATTTCATATAGATGAAACGGCCGATGTCGAAGCCGCCGTAATAGGAAAAGTTGGAACTCGGCTGGCTGTACATGACCGGCCCCTGGCGGCCGAACACGTTGTTGGCACCGATCGAAACGGTGGCGTCCCATGGCAGGTTGTAGCGCGCCTGCACGTCATGGAAGGTGACCGATCCACGACGGTTGTAGTCGTGCGTACCGCTGAACCACGGCGCGCGCTGGCCGGGGTGGGAACACTCGTTCGGATAATCCTCCGCGCCCAGGCAGCGTTCCTTGACCGCGGAGAAGTAGCGCAGTCCCCAGGTCAGGCCGAGATTGCCATGCTCCCAGCCCAGCGATGCGTTGGAGCGAACGCGGAAGCCGATGCCGCCGTTGGTGGCGATGCCGTTGCTGGGGATGGCCGGTACGCCGGCTTCGTTGGTGGTCTTCTCTTCGGCGTTGACCACATAGGTGGTCTTCCAGTCGGCGCTCAACGTGCCCCAGCGGGTTTCGACCTTGTGGCCAATCTCCAGGTCATAGCCTTCCGCCTGGCGGAAGCCGCTGTTGCGGTTGCCGTAGTTGAGCTTGTTGACAATGCCCAGCTCCGGATCGCGGGTGAAGCTGCCGCAGCGCTCGGCGATGCCCAGCTCGTAGCAGTCGCGGAGGATGTCATTGGGATGATCGGAAACGATGGTGTTGTCGATGCGGATCCTCCACCAGTCCAAAGCGATGTTCAGCCCTTCGGCAAACGTCGGGCTCCAGACCAGGCCCAGCGTGCGGCTGGTCGAGGTTTCCGGCTGCAGGTCCGGATTGGAGCCGTTGGTGAAGGGCAGGGGCGTCTGTCCACTGCTACCGGTGATGGGTTCATTGCCCTGGCCGAGCTGGCGGTAGGTGTCGGCATTGGCGATGTCGGCGGCGCAGCGCGCGCGCACTTCAGGACTGCTGGCCGCTGCACCGTAGACCGTGTCGCAGGGGTCGCGGAAGCCGGTGGTGAACGTCTCCGAGCCGCCGCCGTAAAGGTTGGCGATGGTTGGCGCGCGGAAGCCCTGGGCCCAGGTGCCGCGGACCAGCAGCTGATCGATGGGCTTCCAGGTGACGCCGAACTTGCTGTTGAGGGTTCCGCCGAAGGTGGAGTAGTCCGAGTACCGCGTGGCCGCGTTGAGGGTCAGCTCGCGGGCACCGGCGAGGTCGCGCAGCACCGGCACGCTCAGCTCCAGGTAGGCTTCGTCGACACGGTAGCTGCCGCCGGTCGGGCCGGCTGCCAGGTTGGTGGTGGCACCGGTCTGCGCCAGCGGGTCGGGGATGAAGCGACCGTCCTCACGACGGCTCTCCGCGCCCACTGCGAAGCCGAGTTCACCTGCCGGCAGAGTGGCCAGGCTGCCGCTGAGGTTGGCGAACAGATTGCGGGTGGTGGTGCGCCCGCGGGTGAGTTCTTCCGGGAACAGCCACTCCTGCAGTTCGGGATTGCCGGTCAGCCCATAAGGATCATTCTGGCCCTCCGGAACCAGCGGATTCCACGGCTTGCAGCCGGCAATCGGTGCTTCCGGGGTGCCACATTCAACCCTGCCGGTTTCCGGGTTGAAGAACGAGGGGCCGGTGGCATCGGCCACGCGCTGTTTGTGCAGGTTGCCGGTGGCACGTTGGGTCAGCTCACTGCGGTTGTACTGGTAGCCCGCTTCCCAGTCGAAGTCGCGACCGCCGAATTCGAAGTTGCCCTCGAATGCCGCGACGGCCTGCCAGGTGGTCAGATCGCTGGTGCTGACGCGAGGAATTTCCCAGGTACGGCGGTTCCAATGCACATCACTGGGCGTGTCGTAGCCGTGGTGGCTGCCGAACGGGTTGAACCAGCTGTCGGCGGACATCGGGGTGATGCCGGCTGGGCCGGACTGGAAGGGGTAGCCGGCGATCTGGCGCGTGGTGGTGCGCCGGTTGTAGGCCAGCTGCGTGTTGAAACGGACCTGGTCGTTCAGATCCACGCGCGCATCGACGAAGATCGAATCGCGCTTGATCGGCGTCTGCAGATGCATCTGCTCGTTGCTGTTGCTGACATCACCGGTGAATGGTGTGTTGTCGCTGAGGTGGAAGCTGTCCGGTCCACCCGGCAGGCTGCCACGGTCGAGCGAATAGCTGCAGCCCCGGCTGTTGCTGCAGCCGGGGCCCTTGAAGCCGGTGATGCGGCCCCACTGGCCGACCGTGGTCCAGCCGTCATCCGCGTGGCGGTCGGTATAGGTATAGGCACTGAAGCCACGGTCCCTGGCCCAGACGCCCTTTTCTTCGACATGTTCGGCAGCAATGCTGATGGAAGCACGGTCATTGGACCAGCCGGCAACCACGTCGTACTGGGTGCGTGCGCCGTCGCCTTCACTGTATTGGCCGTGATAGACGTTGGCGGTGACGCCTTCGACGTTGCGGCGGGTGATGATGTTCACCACGCCGGCCATCGCATCGGACCCGTAGATGGCCGAGGCACCGTCCTTGAGCACTTCCATGCGTTCCACCGCAGCGGCGGGAATGCTGGAAATGTCCTGGTATCCGCTGGTGGTCATGCCCAGCCGCTTGCCGTTGACCAGCACCAGGGTGCGCTGCGCACCGAGGCCGCGCATGTCCACGTAGCTGCCGCCGGCGGCTTCGCCGGCGCTCAGTGGGCTGGCGCGGCTCAATGCCGGACTGCCGGTCGCAGTCAGGTTCTGCAGGATGTCGGCAACGGAGTTGAAGCCCTGTCGCTCGATGTCGGCGCGGCTGACGGTCAGCACCGGCTGTGCGGTTTCCAGGTCGACCTGGCGGATGCGTGAGCCGGTGATCTCGATGCGGTCCAGCGTGGTGGCTTCGGGGGCCTGCTGCGCGAAGGCAGGAGCCGCCAGGGCAGTGGTTGCCGTCATCGCAAGTGCACGACGGATCGCCAACCCGAGTTCGGGAATACGGATGGTCATGGGTCTCTCTCTCTCTCTCAGTCTTCGAAGTCTTCGGTGCGCGGCCAAGCGGGCTGCGCCAACGCCACCGCAGGCGGTGGTTGTTCGAACCTAGTGAAGGAGGAGGGGGAGAGGTATGGGAAATGGACGAAATCGCCATGGCACGGCATGACGCTTCCGCACAAACCGGAAGTGAATCAATCGATTGATCTGATCGACGTGGGAGCGACGGACGAAGCATCCTCGCCTCGACTCTGGACTGAAAGCGTCATGGCAATTGCAGGGAGCGACAACCTGCGCGGAAACAGAAAAAAACCACGGCCCCGAAGGGCCGTGGTCGTAGAGCTTCAACAGCTTGTCGAACACGCGCGGAGGAGGCCTAAGGCGACGCGTTCTGACGCGCCGCTCTGGCAGTAGGGATCAGGCCACGAACGGACGGAACTGGATGCCCAGGCCGGCGAGGCCGTCGGTCTCACCGATCAGGTCGGCGCGGAGCAGCGGGCGGGCGTCGATGAAGGCCTGCGGCACGATCAGCGACAGGCGGTTGTCGTCGGCGGTCAGTTCCAATGCCGGCAGCGGATCGTCCTCGTGGGCACGGTTGAGCAGTACCGCCAGGCGCAGCAGGGCGGCCAGCCGGCGTGCAGTCAGCAGCAGGCGCTCGGGCAGGGGGTCGAAGGCGGTCTTGGTCACGCTGCGGCGATGACTGCGTACCAGTGCCGCCAGCATCTGCTGCTCCTGCCGCGAGAAGCCGGCGATGTCCGAGTGCTCCAGCACGTAGCTGCCATGCACGTGGTAGCCGCTGTGGGCAATCATCAGGCCCAGTTCGTGCAGGCGCGCGGCCCAGCCGAGCATGCGTGCGTCGTCGGCGTCGAGCTTCCAGCGCTCCTGCACCTGCTCCAGCAGCGACAGCGCGGTGTCCTGCACGCGGTCGGCCTGTACCGTGTCGATGCCGTAGCGCTGGCTGAGCGCGGCCACCGATTCGTCACGCAGGTCGTTCTCACCGGCGCGGCCGACGATGTCGTACAGGATGCCTTCGCGCATCGCCGCCTTGCTGACCAGCAGTTTCTGCAGGCCCAGTGCCTGGAAGGCGGCCTCCAGCACCAGGATGCCGCCGGCAATGATCGGGCGGCGGTCGCTGGACAGGCCCGGCAACTGGATGTCGTCGATCTTCTTGGCCTTCAGCAGTTCGTCGCGCAGTTGGGGCAGGGCCTCGGCGGTGATCGCGCCCTTGCTCAGCTTCATCGTTGCGCAGATCTCGCTGATCGCCTTGTGCGTGCCCGAGGAGCCGAGGGCTTCCTGCCAGCCCAGTGCGCGGTACTTGCTGGCGAAGGGCTGGAACTCGCGGCCGATCTCGGCCAGCGCATCCTTCCAGCGCTTCTTGCTCAGCTTGCCACCCGGGAAGAAGCGGCGGGTGCTGGCGATGCAGCCGGCCTGCAGGCTCTCGCGCTCCAGGGTCTGCATGCCCATGCCGATGATGAACTCGGTGGAGCCACCGCCAATGTCGATGACCAGGCGGCGCTGGCCGGGTTTGGGCGGTTGCGCGTGGGCCACGCCGAGGTAGATCAGGCGTGCTTCTTCGCGGCCGCTGACCACTTCAATGGCATGCCCCAGCGCGGTTTCGGCCGGGACCAGGAACGACTGCGGCGAGCGCAGCTGGCGTACGGTGTTGGTGGCCAATGCGCGTACCCGGTGCGGCGGCACATTGCGGATGCGCTGGCCGAAACGGGCCAGGCATTCCAGCGCGCGCTGCCGTGCAGCGGCGGAGAGGCCACCTTTGCCATCCAGGCCGTCGGCCATGCGCACCGTCTCGCGCAGGCGGTCGATCACCCGCAGCTGGCCGAGCGTGTAGCGCGCGATGACCATGTGGAAACTGTTGGAGCCAAGGTCGATGGCGGCCAGCAGGTCGCCATCCTGCAATGCGGGCGGAGTCGTGGTGGTATGCGGCATGGGCGAATGTTAGCCGAAGGGGCGGTGTGCTCGTCACCGCGTGGCCTTCACATTTTGGAAGAGGGAGTGCGGCAGGGCTGCGCCCTGCACCTGCAGAGGCCAGAGCAACGGCAACAGCAACAGCGGGCTATCCGTGGGATGGCGGGGTGGGTCCGATGGCAGGGGACGCCGTGAACCCCCAGGCCGGCCCAGCCGCTGGCGGCTGGGCGTTCGGGCGCTCGCGAAGCAGTGCTTCGCAAGCAAAGCGCCCTCACCCATGGGGGCTTGGTCGCCGCTTGCTCGTGTGCGCAGTCCTGCGCACACGGCAAGACCGGGGTTGGGCGTCCTGCCCAACCCGCCCGAGGCATGCCTCGGGCCCATGCGGCTCACACCCCTGCCACCGGACCCACCCCGCCTTCGACAGTTCTCTGCGATCTGATGGTGGGTGTCGACCTTGGTCGACACACCAGGTCAGAGACCCTGCATCAATGCCATCTGCGCAGAGTGCGGGGCTTCGTCGTGGGCCGGCGCACGCTTGTGGTAGATGCCGTCGGCATCCAGTTCCCAGGCGTTGAGGTTGTCGTCCAGGTAGTTCTGCAGGACTTCGCGGTAGACGCGCTTGGCCAGCTCCGGGTCCAGGATCGGGAAGCAGGTTTCCACCCGGCGCAGCAGGTTGCGTTCCAGCCAGTCGGCGCTGGCGCAGTACATCTCCGGTGCGCCGTCGTTGCCGAACCAGTAGACGCGGCTGTGCTCCAGGAAGCGGCCGACGATCGAACGCACGCGGATGTTGTCCGAGATGCCCGGTACGCCCGGGCGCAGGGTGCAGGCGCCGCGGATGATCAGGTCGATCTGCACGCCCGCCTGCGAAGCGGCGTACAGCGCGCGCACCACCTGCGGTTCGTTCAGAGCGTTCATCTTGGCGATGATCCGCGCCGGGCGGCCGGCGGCGGCGATGCGCGTTTCGCGCTCGATGCGGCCGAGGATGCCGGTGTGCAGGGTGAAGGGCGACTGCAGCAGGCGCTTGAGCTTCATCTTCGACGCCAGCCCGGACAGCTGCTGGAACAGCAGGTGCACGTCGTTGCCGATGTCCGCATCGGCGGTGATCAGGCTGATGTCGGTGTACGCGCGGGCGGTGCCGCTGTGGTAGTTGCCGGTGCCCAGGTGCACGTAGCGGCGCAGCTTGCGGCCCTCGCGGCGCACGATCAGCAGCATCTTGGCGTGGGTCTTGTAGCCGACCACGCCGTACACCACCTGCACGCCGGCCTCCTGCAGGCGATCGGCCAGGCCCAGGTTGGCCTCCTCGTCGAAGCGCGCGCGCAGCTCGACCACCACGGTCACGTCCTTGCCGTTGCGTGCGGCCTGGATCAGCGCGTCGACAATGAGCGAGTCCTTGCCGGTGCGGTACAGGGTCTGCTTGATCGCCAGCACGTTGGGATCGACCGCCGCCTGCCGGATCAGGTCCAGCACCGCGGTGAAGGCATCGAACGGGTGGTGCAGCAGCAGGTCCTGGCGCGAGGCTGTCTCGAAGATGCCGTCGCTGTCGCGCAGTGTGCGCGGGGTCATCGGCGGGTACTTCAGGTCCGGCTGTGCGATCAGGTCGTACAGCTGGATGATGCGGTTGAGGTTGACCGGGCCGTCGATGCGGTACACCGCGTTCTCGGTCAGGCCGAAGTTCTGCAGCAGGGTGCGCACGATCTCGCGCGGCATGTCCTGCGCGATTTCCAGCCGCACCGCCGGCCGGTAGCCGCGATCGACCAGTTCGTCGCGCAGTGCCAGCGCCAGGTTCTCCACTTCCTCCTCGTCCACCACCAGCTCGGAATTGCGGGTAACGCGGAACTGGTAGGCACCCTGGACTTCCATGCCCGGGAACAGCTCATCGACGAAGGTGGACAGCACCGACGACAGGAACACGAAGTTCTGCGATCCGCCGAGCTTCTCCGGCAGCTGGATGATGCGCGGCAGCGAGCGCGGCGCACGCACGATGGCCAGATGGCCGGCGCGGCCGAACGCGTCGGTGCCCTTCAGCACCACCACGATGTTCAGCGACTTGTTGAGGATCTTCGGGAACGGGTGCACCGGGTCCAGGCCCAGCGGCGACAGCACCGGCATGATCTCGTTGCGGAAGTACGCGCGCAGCCAGCGCTTCTGGCGGTGGTTCCACGAATGCCGGCCGAGTACGCCGATGCCGGCCTCCATCAGTGCAGGGCGCAGCGTCTCGTTCCAGCAGCGGTACTGCTGGTCCACCAGTTCGGCGGCACGGTCGTGGATGGCGTTGAGGATGGCCTGCGGGCTCATCCCGTCCGGTGCCGGCGGCAGGCCGAACTCCTGCGCGTGGCGGACGGCGGCGGCACGGATCTCGAAGAACTCGTCCAGGTTGGTGCAGGAGATGCACATGAAACGCAGGCGCTCCAGCAGCGGCACCTGCGGATCCATCGCCTGGGCCAGCACGCGGAAGTTGAAATCCAGCTGCGACAGTTCGCGGTTGATGTAGAGCGCCGGGTCGCGCAACGGATCGTTGTCCGGGCTCACGGGGAGGGGGAGGGATCCGAGGCTGCTCATGGCGTCATTCTTCGATGGAAGTCAGGGGGGCGGACTCGCGCGGGCGCACGTGGTCGGCATCGAAATGGCAGGAAAACACCGAGCCCTTGCCGACCTCGCTTTCAATCTCCAGCCGCGCGTGGTGCAGGCCGAGGATGTGCTTGACGATGGACAGGCCCAGGCCGGTACCGCCGCTTTCGCGGGAACGGCTGCTGGAGACACGGTAGAAACGTTCGGTCAGGCGCGGCAGGTGGGTGGCCGGGATGCCGTAACCGGAATCGCGCACCGCCAGCACCGCGCCGTCGCCTTCGCGGCGGAATTCCACCGCGATGCGGCCACCGGCCGGGGTATAGCGCACCGCATTGGTCACCAGGTTGGAGAAGGCGCTGTGCAGTTCCTTGGTGGAGCCCTGCAGGTCGACGCCGGCCTGATCGTCGATGCTGATCTGGTGGCGGCCCTGGCTGTGCGCTTCGGCCTCGCGGCGCAGCGTGGCCAGCATCGGCTGCATGGCCACGGTCTCTTCCTCGCTGTGTTCCTGCGATTCCAGCCGCGACAGGGTCAGCAGGTCTTCCACCAGCTGGGCCATGCGCTGGCTCTGCTTGCGCATTTCTTCCAGCATCGGTCCGGTTCCCGGGAAATCCTCCGGGTCCATCATGTCCAGGTAGCCGTGGACCACGGTGAGCGGCGTGCGCAGTTCGTGTGAAACGTTGGCGACGAAGTCGCGGCGCACCTGTTCCAGGCGCAGCAGCTTGCTGACGTCGCGGGCGATCAGCAGCCAGTAGTCCGACGAATAGGGGATCAGGCGCAGGTTCAGGCGGATCGCCGGATCGACCGGCGAGGGCACGTCCAGGATCGGCTCGGCATTGCGGCCGCCGGCCAGCCAGTGGGCAAGCGGCATCGGCTGCAGGCGTTCGACCAGGGCCTCGCCGAGGTCGCCCGGATGATGCAGGCCGAGCAGGGCGGTGGCCGCTTCGTTGAACCACTGCACGCGCTGGCTGTTGCGGTCCAGCACCACCACGGCGTCGGGCAGCGCGGCGGCGGCGGCGCGGTAGCTGCGCAGCATGTCGAGCAGGCGGCGCTTGCGAACGCGCATTTCCACCTGGTTGCGGTACAGCAGGCGGTCCAGCTCGTTCCAGACGCCGGTGCCTTCCTCGGCGGTGTCCCAGCGCTGGCGCGCGGTCAGCCGGCGCAGCACGCTGCGCAGCCGCCAGTAATGCCAGGCCAGGGTGGCCAGCGCGCCCAGTGCGATGCACAACCACAGGTGACCCGTGAACCACCCCACCAGTCCGGAGAACAGCAGTACCGCGGCAACGGTGGCCAGGGTCTTCAACCAGGCAGAGCGGATGTGGCGGGGCATTGCGATCTCGTCGTTGAGGTGCGGCGGTTCACTGGGGTGAACCGAGGGTTATAGCAGAGTTGCCGGCGCCGGCACCCGCGGGTGCGTGGCGCCGGCACGACGAGACTCAGGTGGCGGTGGAGAAGCGGTAGCCGGCGCCGCGCACGGTCTGCACCATGTTCTCGGCGTTGAACGGTTCCAGCGTCTTGCGCAGGCGGCGGATGTGCACGTCGATGGTGCGCTCCTCCACGTACACGCTGCCGCCCCACACATGGTCCAGCAGCTGGGCGCGGGTGTAGACGCGCTCGGGGTGGGTCATGAAGAAGTGCAGCAGGCGGTATTCGGTCGGGCCGATCGGCACCGGCTGGTCGTTGGCGAACACGCGATGGGCGGCGCCGTCGATGCGGATCGGGCCCACCGCCACGCTGCCGTCTTCGTCGTCCTCGCGGGCGCGGCGCATGACCGCACGGATGCGGGCCAGCAGTTCGCGCGCCGAGAACGGCTTGACCACGTAGTCGTCGACACCGGCTTCCAGGCCACCCACGCGGTCGTTCTCTTCACCGCGGGCGGTCAGCATGATGATCGGCACTTCGCGGGTCAGCGTCTCCTTGCGCCAGCGGCGGGCCAGATCCAGGCCGCTGGTGCCGGGCAGCATCCAGTCCAGCAGGATCAGGTCGGGAACGCGGTCGGCGATCGCGGTCTGGGCCTCGCGGGCGTCGCCGGCGTGGACCGGTTCGTAATCGCCCTTGCGCAGGGCGAAGGCGACCATTTCACGGATCGCGGGCTCGTCATCGACGATCAGGATGCGTTTCTGCACGAGGACACCGTAGGGCTCGGTTACTGGAGTGGTGCCAGTAGATGATGACATGTTTGTGACTGCCTGGCCGGAACCGGTCGGGATTGCCATCGACCGGTCATGCAGCACTCAGCGGCGGTCCAGGTCCGGGTCCTGCACGCCCTGGCGGCGCAGCTCCAGCACGGTGGGGGTGATCGCCTCGATGCGCGCATCCACCCGCGCCCGGCCCACATAGTCCAGCGCCGGGTTGCGCTTGAGCGCCTGCAGCTGCATCAGCGACTGCTCCGGGCGGCCGCTGAGGAAGGCGGCCTCGGCATAGGCCTCGCTGGCGCGCACGCTGTCACCGGCCAGCTCGCTGGCACGGGCGTATCGCTGCTGGAAGACCGGATCGTTACCACTTTGCGACAGCAGGGGCCGCAGCATGGCCTGTGCGCGCTGGCCGGCCTCGCGGGTGCCCTGTTCGTTCAGGATCTCGGCATAGGTCAGGGCCACGGGCCGGCTGTTGGGGTGCTCGCGCAGCAGCTGCTCGAAACGGGTGTTGGCCTGCGCCCCCAGCCCGGCACGCGATTCGGCCTCGCCCAGGCCCAGTGCCAGCCACAGGTTGTCCGGGCGGGTCTGCAGCAGGCTGGCCAGGGTCTGCCGGGCCTGCGTGGCACCGCTGCGGCCGCCGCGCATGACCGCCAGCGCCTGGCCGTAGCGCTGTGCATCGTTGAGGCCGTCCTTCTGCCGCTTGGCCATATCTGCGTATTCGCGCTCCAGCTCGGCGGTGGAATCGGCGCTCAGCACCCGCAGGCGTTCGCGTGCCCACTCGAAGTCGCCGCTGGCGCCACGGGCCAGCTGGCCGACCGGAATGCGCAGCACGCTGCTGGGCAGCAGGGGGTTGTTTCCGCGCAGCAGCGGCTCGGCCAAGCCCGGGTCGGCCGGATTCACCCGTTCCTTGCGCTCGCCGCTGGGGGTGCTGGTGGTCAGCAGCACCGTGTCCTTCTTCATCTGCTCGGCGCGGGCCTTGGCCTCGCTGATGCGGGTGATGTTGACCGGGTGGGTGCGCAGGAACTCGGGCACGCTGTAGCCGCCCTCGTTGCCGCGCATCGCCGCCGACATGCGCTCGAAGAAGCCGGCCATCGCGTCCACGTCATAGCCGCTGCGCGACAGGGTGCGGATGCCGAGGCGGTCGGCCTCCGATTCGTTGGAGCGGGTGTAGTTGATCTGCCGCTGCTGCATCAGGCCCATGCCCGAGCTGATCGCGGCCATGGTCGCATTGCCCGAGGAGGTGCTGTTGCTGGCCTGGGCAGCCACCACCGCCGCCAGCATGCCCAGCAGGATCGGAATCTGGTCGCGCTGGGCGCGCTCGACCCCGCGCAGCACGTGCTGCTGGGTGACGTGGGCGATTTCGTGGGACAGCACCGCAGCCACCTCGTCCTCGCGTTCGGCGGTCAGCACCAGGCCGGCATTGACCCCGATGTAGCCGCCCAGCGTGGCGAAGGCGTTGATCTGGCGGTCCTTCATCACGAAGAAGGTGTAGGGCTGGCGCGGCTGGTCGCTGTTGGAGCCAAGCCGGGTGCCCATGGTCTGCAACCAGTCGTTCACCAGCGGGTCGTCCAGCAGGTAGCCGTAGTTGCGCAGCTCGCGCAGCATCATCGCGCCGTACTCGGCCTGGCGCGCCGGGGTCAGAAGCTCGCCGGCCGAGGAACCGATGTCGGGCAGCTTCTCCTGGGCCTGGGCCAGCGGCATGGCCAGGGCCAGGGTGACGGCGGTAGTCAGCAGCAGGGCTCGCAAGCAGAAGATCCTCGGGCAGGGCGCGCCAAGCGTGGCAGGGCAGGGGGCAACCATTCGTTAATCCACAGTGTTGCGTCGGTGGCGTGGAAATTCCAGCGCACCGGTACCATATGTAGACCGTCGATCCATCGTGGAGTTTCCCGTGACAGCCCAGACCGCCGGCGGTGCCCCCGCCATCACCATCTATTCCACCGCCGTCTGCCCGTATTGCGTGGCCGCCAAGAACTTCCTGAAGAGCAAGGGCCAGCAGTGGACCGAGGTCCGCATCGACCTGGACCCGGTCGAGCGCGAGAAGATGATGGCGCTGACCCGTCGGACCAGCGTGCCGCAGATCTTCGTGGGTGATGTCCATGTCGGCGGTTACGATGACATGATGGCCCTGCACCGTGAAGGCAAGCTCGAGCCGCTGCTGGCCGGGCAGGGCCAGGCATGAGCGCGGCCGACGACGGCAGCAAGGACCGCATCGCCGAGTTCACCGATTTCCGCAAGCGCATGAACGAGCGCATCCTGGGCGAACCGAACCAGGTGGTGCGGCGCTTCTTCGCACTGGACACGCAGACCTACCAGGCCGGCGCGCTGGACGTGAAGACCAAGGAACTGCTGGGCCTGGTGGCCTCGATGGTGCTGCGCTGCGACGACTGCATCAGCTACCACGTGGCCCAGTGCAAGGACGCCGGGGTGACCCGAGAGGAGTTCTTCGAGACCTTCTCGGTCGGCCTGGTGGTCGGCGGCTCGATCGTGATCCCGCACCTGCGCCGCGCGGTCGACTTCCTCGACCAGCTCGAAGGCGGCGCCGCCGCCCCGGCAGCGCACGAGCACTGAGGGGTAGTGCCGGCCGCTGGCCGGCATCGCCTGAATCCGGCATGGCCGGGGTTGCCGGCCAGCGGCCGGCACTACCGGGCCCGCGAGGGGGCCTGCCCCGCGATCCAACAGTCCTGGAGCCCCCTTGTTGTTCAAGGGGGCGCGCCGACAGGCGCGGGGATAAGGTGGAATGCGCGGGCAATTCTGCCTGAGCCGGGGACTGGGACCATGGTCTATTTGGGACCTCGGCCCCGGCTCAGGCATAATTGCCGGTGAAACTTCCTTTGCGCCGGCGTTTCCGGGCACGTCCGGACGGCGTTTTTCCCCCTGTTCGGAACATCGATCAATGACGCAGAAAATTACGGTCATCCGCGGCGACGGCATTGGCCCGGAAATCATGGACGCCACCCTGTTCGTGCTCGACCAGCTGAACGCTGGCCTGGAGTACGAAGACGCCGACGCCGGCCTGGTGGCCCTGGAAAAGCACGGCGACCTGATGCCGGCGGTGACCCTGGAATCGATCGCGCGCAACAAGGTCGCGCTGAAGAGCCCGCTGACCACCCCGGTCGGTGGTGGCTTCACCTCGATCAACGTCAGCCTGCGGCGCCACTTCGACCTGTACGCCAACGTGCGTCCGGCCCACACCTTCCCGAACACCAAGTCGCGTTTCGACAACGTCGACCTGATCACCGTTCGCGAGAACACCGAAGGTGCGTACCTGGCCGAAGGCCAGGAAGTGTCGGCCGACGGCGAGACCGCCTTCTCCGGCACCCGCATCACCCGCAAGGGTTCCGAGCGCATCGTGCGCTACGCCTTCGAGCTGGCCCGCAGCGTCGGCCGCAAGAAGGTCACCGCCGTGCACAAGGCCAACATCATCAAGTCGACCTCGGGCCTGTTCCTGAACGTCGCCCGTGAAGTGGCCGCGCAGTACCCGGACATCGAGTTCCAGGAAATGATCGTCGACAACTGCTGCATGCAGCTGGTGATGCGTCCGGAACAGTTCGACGTGATCGTCACCACCAACCTGTTCGGCGACATCATCTCCGACCTGTGCGCCGGCCTGGTTGGCGGCCTGGGCCTGGCCCCGGGTGCCAACATCGGCAAGGACGCGGCGATCTTCGAAGCCGTGCACGGCACCGCGCCGGACATCGCCGGCCAGGGCAAGGCCAATCCGTGCGCGCTGCTGCTGGCAGCCGCGCAGATGCTGGACCATATCGGTCAGCCGGAAAACGCCGAGCGCCTGCGCAAGGCCATCGTCGCAACGATGGAAGCCAAGGATTCGCTGACCGGCGACCTCGGCGGCACCGGTACCACCATGAGCTTCGCCAAGGCCATCGCCACCCGCCTGTAAGCGGCCGGTCGACCTCGGTTGGAACCCAACGGGGCGCCTTCGGGCGCCCCGTTGCGTTTTCCGGTATATCCACGCCATGCGTGGATGACGGAATGATCGGTTGTGCGGTTTCCGCACAGATCATGTACCGCCGCACGGCTGGTCCGTGCGCCAATCGCTACGCATCCTGTGCCCCCACACCCACCACACAGGAACCCTTCCATGAACCTCACCGCCTTCGGCCTGGCCAGCCTGATCGGCATGGCCGCCACCGCCCCGGTTGCCGCTGCCGAGCCGTCCCATTCCACCATCCGCGACATGGCCGGCGTGCCGGTCGCGGCCTCGCTGGATGCCGCGAAGACCGCCGTGCTGGTGATCGACTTCCAGAACGAATACTTCGATGCCAGCGCTGCACCGGGCTTTGCCGGTGGCCGCATGGTCATTCCCGATGGCATGGCGGCGCTGCGCCAGGCCAAGCGGGTGGTCGAGTTCGCCGATGCGCATGGCATCCGTGTGATCCATGTGCAACACGTGCTGCCGGCCGGCGCGCCGTTGTTTGCGCAGGGCAGCGTCAACGCCGCCTTCCATCGTGACCTGCTGCCGCGCAAGGGCGAAACCGTGGTGCAGAAGGACAACGTCAGCGTGTTCGCTGGTGCTTCGGCTGCCGTGCTGGACACCGTGCTGAAGGACGCCGGCATCGACACGCTGATCGTCACCGGCCTGCAAACCCATGCCTGCGTGGCCGGTGCGGCCCGCGATGCAGCCGCCGCACCGCGTGGCTACCGGGTGATCGTGTCGTCCGATGCCAGCGCCAGTCGCGACCTGGATCTGGCCAGCGGCCAGCGCATGGATCATCGCGTGCTGCACGAGGCCTCGCTGGCGCAGATCGAGGACGCCTTCGGTGACGTTCTGAGTACCGATGCGATCCTGGCGCTGCCGGTGCGCAAAGCCGGCGACGGCGCTTGATAAGCTGGCAGGGCCCGCATGCCGTGGGCCCTGCCAGGGGGAACCGCTCGCTGATGGATCATTTCGCTGCCCTGCGTGCGCTGCGCGCCATCGTCGACGCAGGCAGCTTCACCGCTGCGGCAGAACGCCTGGGCACGACCCACTCGGCGATGTCACGGCAGCTGCGGCAACTGGAAGACCACCTGCAGGTACGCCTGCTCGATCGGAACAGCCGCCGGCTGTCATTGACCGAAGCCGGACGCGATTACTACCGGGAGGCGGGCGTGCTGCTCGATCGTCTGCAGGAGGCGGATGACCGCGCGCGTGCCGGGCAGGCGCAGCCCAGTGGCGCCGTACGCATCAGCGTGCCGCAGGTGGTCGCCAGCCAGGAGCTGCCCCAGTGGCTGCCGTCGTTCCTGCAGCGCAACCCACAGGTCTCGCTGGACCTGTCAGCCGATGATCAACTGGTCGATGTGGTGGGGGGCGGTTTCGACCTGGCCCTGCGCATCGCGCCCTCGTTGCCGGACAGCCAGCTGGTCGCGCGCGAACTGGCCAGCTGCCCGCGCATCCTGGTGGCCGCGCCGGCCTATCTGGCACGTCGTGGTCTGCCGCGGCAGGCTGCGGATCTCGAACAACATACGCTGCTGGGATTCAGTCCCACGCCGTCAATGCCGCCCTGGCAGCTGCAGGGGCCGCGCGGTACCTGCGTGAGCATCGAGGCCGGCCAGCGCCTGCGCGTGGATGCCACGCCTGCGCTGTATGCCGCCGCGCTGGCCGGAATGGGCATCAGCCTGTTCACTGCGCTGACCGTCCAGGAGGACCTGCGCGCGGGCCGCTTGATCCGCGTGCTGCCGGCCTGGCATGCCGGGCAGCGCCGCTACTTCGCGCTGTATCCGCATGCACGTGCGCTGGCGCCGAAAGTGCGCGCGCTGGTCGAGCACCTTGTAGCGCACTACGCTGCGCAGATGGGCGCGGCAGGGTAGCCGCGCGGTTGCAACCGAGGTGGTGATGGAGTCGGTGTATCTGCTGGTTGCGCTTGGCGCGATCGTTGCCGGGTTCGTGCAGGGGCTGTCCGGCTTCGCCTTCGGCATGGTGGCGATGTCGTTCTGGGCATGGGGGCTGGAGCCGCGACTGGCGGCCACACTGTCGGTGTTCGGCGCGCTGGTCGGCCAGCTGGTGGCGGTGTTCACCGTGCGCCGTGGCTTCAACCTGCGCCTGCTGCTGCCCTTCGTGCTGGGTGGGCTGGCCGGCATTCCGCTGGGCGTGATGGTGCTGCCGCAGCTGGACATGGACTGGTTCAAGGCTTTGCTGGGCGGCTTCCTGGCGCTGTGGTGCCCGGTGATGCTGATGGCGCGCTCGTTGCCGCCGATCACGATCGGAGGGCGCGTGGGTGACGCCATTGCCGGTATGGCCGGTGGCGTGCTCAGTGGCATCGGTGGCTTCGCCGGGCCGGTGCCGACGTTGTGGAGCACGCTGCGCGGCTTCGGCAAGGACGAGCAGCGCGCGGTCATCCAGAACTTCAACCTGGCCATGCTGGCGGTGACCATGGCCACCTATGTTGGCAGTGGACTGGTGACGCGGCAGATGCTGCCGTACTTCGCCATCGTGGCGCCGGCGATGCTGGCGCCGACCCTGCTGGGTGCGCGGGTCTACATCGGCATCAGCGAAGCGCGTTTCCGGCAGGTCGTGCTGAGCCTGCTCACGGCGTCAGGCATCGCGTTGCTGGCCTCGTCGCTGCCGGCGCTGCTGGCACGCGCGCCGGCGGCCTGAGACTCAGGCCGGGCGGAACATGCGGAAGCGTTGTTCGGCGCCGATGCGGAAGTAGTCGGCGGGGCCGCCGCCGCGCAGGATCGGCGCCGCTGCAGCGGTGTCGTAGATGCCATCGACCAGCAAACGGGTATCGATGTGCACTGCGACCACTTCGCCCAGCACCAGCCAGCCGTTGGTGTCCTGCCCGGCGGCATCGCGCAGGCGCACGATCTGGGTGCAGCGGCATTCCATGCTTACCGGGCTCTGTGCCACGCGGGGTGGCGCGACCTGCGTGGAGGCCAGTGGCGTCAGCCCGGCCAGGGCGAACTCGTCGACCTCCGGCCCGACCGCACGACAGCTTTCGTTCATTGCTTCGGCCAGGTCGAAGGTCGCCAGGTTCCAGGCGAACTCACCGGTCGCTTCAATGTTGCGCAGCGAGTCTTTGCGGCCCTGGCTGGAGAAGCCGATGATCGGCGGGGTGTAGTTGAACGCATTGAAGAAGCTGTACGGCGCCAGGTTCAATGTTCCTTCGCCGTCGCAGCTGGAAATCCAGCCGATCGGTCGTGGGCCGATGATGGCGTTGAACGGGTCGTGCGGCAGGCGGTGGCCGTCGGCCGGGCGATAGCTGTGGAAGGTGTGGGACATGGGGTGGGGTTCCAAAAAAGAAGCCGTGGCCCTCTCGGACCACGGCTTGTCGTTTACGACCTGATGGGGCTCAGCGCTGCTGGATCTTCGACAGCAGGCGCAGGAACTCCACATACAGCCAGACCAGGGTCACCATCAGGCCGAATGCGCCATACCACTCCATGTACTTCGGCGCGCGCTGGGCCACGCCGGTTTCGATGAAGTCGAAATCCAGCACCAGGTTCAGCGCGGCGACGACCACCACGAACAGGCTGAAAGCAATGCCCAACCAGCTGGAGTCGTGGATCACCGGCACATCGATGTTGAAGAAGCCGAGCACGAACGAGGCCAGGTAGAGCAGGGCGATGCCGCCGGTGGCGGCGACCACGCCCATCTTGAAGTTCTCGGTGGCCTTGATCATGCCGCTGCGGTACGCGAACAGCAGCGCGGCCAGGGTGCCGAAGGTCAGCAGCACGGCCTGGAATACGATGCCCGGGTACTTCATGTTGAACAGGGCCGAGACGGCGCCCAGGAACAGGCCTTCGACCAGCGCGTACATCGGTGCGGTGACCGGCGACCATTCCTTCTTGAAGATGGTGATCAGCGCCAGCACCAGGCCGCCGATTGCACCGCCGATGGCGTACAGGCTCGCGCTGCCGGAAATCTGGCCGTACTCATCGACCGACTGGCTCCAGGCGAACGCCGCGGTCAGCACGGTCAGCAGCAGCAGGATGCCGGTCTTGTTGGCGGTGCCGTTGAGGGTCATGACCTGGTCGGGGCTGGTCACCACCGAGCCACTGGCGAGGTCGAGGAAGGTCGACTCGGAAAGAGCCGGGTTGCCGCTGCGCATGCGTGTTCTCCGTGCGAATGAGGGGCTGGACGGCCATCCGGCCGATGACCGGGAGCATAGCCGATGGCTGCGCGTGGCGCCGTGCCACGCGTCGGGTCCGGATCGCCGCGTTGACAGTTCATGATGCGCTTGGCCACAATGACCAGCTCCCCGGGCCTGGCCCGAGGGGATTGCAAGACCGGGGTATAGCGCAGTCTGGTAGCGCGCCTGCTTTGGGAGCAGGATGTCGGGGGTTCGAATCCCTCTACCCCGACCAATCCCACATCACGTCGGATTGGACGCCGTTCCGGTTCGGGCGCCCGTAGCTCAACTGGATAGAGCACCGGCCTTCTAAGCCGGCGGTTACAGGTTCGATTCCTGTCGGGCGCGCCATTGGCGAGGCACTGGGATCGCATCGACGGATGTGAAGAAGTGCTTGCAAAAGCGTAAAGACTCCACCAGAATATCGGACTCGCTTCGGCGGACCGGAACTTCGGTGACAGTCTCCAGGCAAAGGTTTGAAGCTCCCGCGTCGGCAGTAGCGGCGGTGGGGCGAAAGTTTCAGTGGTGGCTGTAGCTCAGTTGGTTAGAGTACCGGATTGTGATTCCGGTGGTCGGGGGTTCGAATCCCCTCAGCCACCCCACTGATTCAACCGCATCGGCGCTGCCGAAACGGTATTGCAATAAACAGAACGCACGCTACAATGTGCGTCTGAGTTTCACGGGCCGTTAGCTCAGTTGGTAGAGCAGTTGACTCTTAATCAATAGGTCCAAGGTTCGAATCCTTGACGGCCCACCAAGACGGAAGCCACCTGGTACGCCAGGTGGCTTTTTTCTTATAAGTGTGACCCCATCATTTCGATGGATCACGCGCTGAAGCGCTCCGCCTGGCGGGGCCGCTGCAGCGGCAGCGGGACCGCAGCGCTGGTTTCAACGATGTTGAAAAAAGTGCTTGCACCCACCGAGCGGATCGGGTCATAATTCGCGCCCCGATTTCGGGCTGTTAGCTCAGTTGGTAGAGCAGTTGACTCTTAATCAATAGGTCCAAGGTTCGAATCCTTGACAGCCCACCAGACGAAAGCCACTTGGTCAGCCAAGTGGCTTTTTTCTTGCCTGTGGCCTGGCTGAGTGCGCCAAGTCGCTAAGCCGGTAGATCCACGCCATGGGTGGAGAAGGCGGAGGCCGCATCTACGCATGGCGTGGATCTACTGAAGCGGTGATGAAACCGGGGTCATACGCGTCATCAGTGTTTTCAATGCTGTGCGCTGCTTCTCACCGCTTCGTGTCCTGCATCGCACCCAATGGTTCTTCCGCGCCGATGGCGCATGCATGAAGGAGAATCTGATGGCCGATATCAACCGACGCGTTTCATGGGCGATGGTTCCGCTCGCGCTGGTGGCGCTCGCTGCCTGCAGCCCGCCGGGCGACCCGGCGCAGACCGTGCAGCGCGATGCCGATGCGCAGCATGTTCCCGCACCTCCTGTCGGTGAGGCGATGGAGATGCAGCCGGCGGCGCCGACTGAAGGCGTGACCCAGCCCGAAGCGGTGCAGCTGCGCCGGACCGATGGCGGTGGCATCGAGATCCGCAACGTGGACGCAGCGGACGGGCAGGGGGCTGACGCAGCGCCCGCCGCACCCCTGAAACCCTGATCCAGGGCCGTCCCGGGCGGCTGCCGGTCGTCCGGGACAGCAGATTCAGCTTTGTGCAGACCTTTCGCTTCCGGCCCCCGCCTGCGACAATGAAGGCCTGTGCCGGCCACGCGAAAGTGGCGGAATTGGTAGACGCCCTGGATTTAGGTTCCAGTGCCGCAAGGCGTGGGGGTTCGAGTCCCCCCTTTCGCACCAGTGCCGGCCTGTCTCCCCGCCCAGATCGGGCCCGCTGCACCCCTTGACCGGCACGCGCTGGCAGTGCAGGCCAAATTGGGCGAAACTAAAGGGCTGCGGCAAGCAGGCGCGTCCCAGACGCCGTGTCCTTACAACCGTTTCATCCCAATCATCGAGCCGGGGGCGTAGGCCACCGGTGGCAGGAGTCAACATGCAAGCTTCGATCGAATCCACCGGCAATCTGGAACGCCGCCTGAGCTTCTCGCTGCCGGAAGAGCGTCTGCAGAGCCACATCGTCGGCCGCCTGGGCGAAATCGCCCGTACCACCCGCATCAAGGGCTTCCGCCCGGGCAAGGTGCCGGCCAAGGTGATCGAGCAGCGCTTCGGCGCGCAGGTCCGTGGCGAGGCGCTGGACGGCCTGCTGCGCGAAACCTTCGACGCGGCCGTGCGCGAGCACGACCTGCGCATCGTCGGCAGCCCGCGCATCGACAAGGGCGACGAGGGTGAGTTCTCCTTCGTGGCCACCGTGGAAGTGGTGCCGGACTTCGGCGACATCGACGTCAGCAAGCTGACCGTGGTGCGCCACAGCGCCGAGATCACCGACGCCGACATCGACCAGATGATCGAGAACCTGCAGAACCAGCGTCGTACCTGGGCCCCGGTCAGCCGTGGCGCGCAGGACGGTGACCTGGTCGCGGTGGAAACCTGGTCGCAGGCCGGCGAAGAGCGCCTGCCGGCCGAAGGCACCGAGAAGGGTTCGATCGTGCTCGGCCAGGGCATGATGTTCGAAACCATCGAAAAGGGCCTGGTCGGCCTGGCCAAGGGTGAAGAGAAGACCCTGGACGTCGAGTTCCCGGCTGACTGGCGCGTGCCGGTGCTGGCCGGCAAGACCGTGCAGGTCACCGTCAAGGTTGCCGAAGTCTCCGAGCCGGTCGTGCCGGCGGTCGACGAAGCCTTCATCAAGAGCTTCGGCGTGAAGGGTGGCGATGTGGAGCAGTTCCGCAGCGACATCCGCGCCAACCTGGAGCGCGAGCTGAAGGGCGCCCTGATGAACCGCCTGCGCCGCGAAGTGGGCGAGCAGCTGATCGCCGCCTATTCCTCGGTGGAAATGCCGCCGCGCCTGGTCGAGAACGAAGCCCGCGCCATGCTGGCCCAGCAGGTCGAGCAGATCCGCCGCAACGGCCAGAACGTCGGCGAGATCCCGGCCGACGCCCACGAAGGCTTCAAGGACGCCGCCGCCAAGCGCGTGCTGGTCGGCCTGCTGGTCGGTGAAGTGGCCCGCATCAACGACCTGCGCCTGGAAGCCAAGCGCCTGAACGAAACGATGCGTCTGATCGCTTCGACCTACGAAGAGCCGGACCAGGTCATTGAGATGTACCGCAACGACCCCCAGCTGATGTCTGGCCTGCAGAACCGTGTGATGGAAGAGCAGGTGATCGACTGGATCGCCGAGCGTGCCCAGCACACCGAAGAGAAGCTGTCGTTCCAGGACGCGATCCGCCAGTAAGCCCGGGCGGATCACCGGATGCCCCGCGCCTTTGCCGGCGCGGGGTTGTAGCCCCCCAAGATAGGTACCTCACGTAATGGACAACCGAACCAAAGCCCTGAACCTGGTTCCGATGGTGGTCGAGCAGACCAGCCGCGGCGAGCGTGCCTACGACATCTATTCGCGCCTGTTGAAGGAGCGCCTGATCTTCCTCGTGGGCCCGATCGACGATCACATGGCCAACGTGGTGGTGGCGCAGTTGCTGTTCCTGGAATCGGAAAACCCGGAAAAGGACATCAACATCTACATCAACTCGCCGGGTGGCGTGGTCACCGCCGGCATGGCGATCTACGACACCATGCAGTACATCAAGCCGAATGTGAGCACCACCTGCATCGGCCAGGCCGCCTCGATGGGCGCCCTGCTGCTGGCCGCGGGTGAAGCCGGCAAGCGCTATGCGCTGCCGAACTCGCGCGTGATGATCCACCAGCCGCTGGGCGGCTACCAGGGCCAGGCCACCGACATCGACATCCACGCGCGTGAGATCCTGACCCTGCGTTCGCGCCTGAACGAGGTGCTGGCCAAGCACACCGGCCAGTCGCTGGAGACGATCGCCCGCGATACCGAGCGCGACAACTTCAAGAGCGCCTTCGAGGCGCAGGCCTACGGTCTGGTCGACCAGGTCCTGGAGCGTCGTCCGGATGAGTCGATCCAGGCCGGCTGACCGGCCTTCACGGGGCCATGGAGGCCCCGTTCCTGCAGGGTCGGGCGGGACTGGTGTCCCCTCGGCCCTGTGCTATTCTCGAATCGAACCCCCGTTCAGCGGGTGGGGTAACTGGGTAAGCGAAGCATGAGCGAAGACCGCCAAGGTCGTTCCACGGACACCGGCAAGATCCTCTACTGCTCTTTCTGCGGCAAGAGCCAGCATGAAGTGCGCAAGCTGATTGCGGGTCCGAGCGTGTTCATCTGCGATGAGTGCGTGGAGCTGTGCAACGACATCATCCGCGAGGAGCTTGAGGAAAAGGCGCAGTCGGCGCGCAGTTCGCTGCCGAAGCCGCGCGAGATCCTCGAGGTGCTCGACCAGTACGTGATCGGCCAGAACCGCGCCAAGCGCACCCTCGCCGTGGCCGTGTACAACCACTACAAGCGCATCGAGAGCCGGCAGAAGAACGACGACGTCGAACTGGCGAAGTCGAACATCCTGCTGGTCGGCCCGACCGGTTCGGGCAAGACCCTGCTGGCCGAGACCCTGGCCCGCCTGCTCAACGTGCCGTTCACCATGGCCGACGCCACCACGCTGACCGAAGCCGGTTACGTGGGCGAGGATGTGGAGAACATCATCCAGAAGCTGCTGCAGAAGTGCGACTACGACGTCGAGAAGGCGCAGCAGGGCATCGTCTACATCGATGAAATCGACAAGATCTCGCGCAAGAGCGAGAACCCGTCGATCACCCGCGATGTGTCCGGCGAAGGCGTGCAGCAGGCCCTGCTGAAGCTGATCGAAGGCACCGTGGCCAGCGTTCCGCCGCAGGGCGGCCGCAAGCATCCGCAGCAGGAATTCCTGCAGGTGGACACCAAGAACATCCTGTTCATCTGCGGCGGCGCGTTCGCCGGGCTGGACAAGGTGATCCAGGCCCGTTCCACCGACGTCGGCAGCATCGGCTTCGGCGCCAAGGTGAAGAGCAGCGAGCGCAAGCAGGAAGTGGGCAAGGTGCTGGCCGAAGTCGAGCCGGAAGACCTGATCAAGTTCGGCCTGATCCCCGAGTTCGTCGGTCGCCTGCCGGTGGTGGCGACCCTGGAGGAGCTGGACGAGCCGGCCCTGATCAAGATCCTGACCGAGCCGAAGAACGCCATCACCAAGCAGTTCAAGAAGCTGTTCGAGATGGAGAACGTCGAGCTGGAGTTCCGCCCGGACGCGTTGTCGGCCATTGCCCGCAAGGCGCTCAAGCGCAAGACCGGTGCCCGTGGCCTGCGCACCATCGTCGAATCGGTCCTGCTGGACACCATGTACGACCTGCCGTCGCAGGAAAACGTCAGCAAGGTGGTGGTGGACGAGTCGGTGATCGAGCACAAGTCCGAGCCGTACCTGATCTACCAGACCCCGGCGGCCCCTGAACAGAAGGCCGCAGGCGCCGAGTGATCCTTCCAGGTTGTTGATTGGAAAGGATTTTCAAGGAATGCCTTGCATCTGAAAGCCGATGGCCCCATAACGGGGCCATCGGCTTTTTTTGTCTCCGGAAGATGCCCTCCCGGAGGCGGTTTTCCCCTTCCCTGGAGCCCCCATGGCCCGTTCCCCAAGTGAAACCCTCGACCTGCCGGTCCTGCCGCTGCGCGACGTAGTGGTGTTCCCGCACATGGTCATCCCGCTGTTCGTCGGCCGTGACAAGTCCATGCACGCGCTCGAACAGGCAATGGAATCGGACAAGCGCATCCTGCTGCTGGCGCAGAAGTCGGCCGAGACCGACGACCCGCATGCGGCCGACCTCTACCAGGTCGGTACGCTGGCGCAGGTGCTGCAGCTGCTGAAGCTGCCCGACGGCACCATCAAGGTGCTGGTCGAAGGCCTGTCGCGCGTGCAGGTCACCCACGTCGACGAGCGCAACGGCTCGCTGCACGGCCAGGCCGTGGAGATCGACGCCACCGACGAGCGCGAAGCGCGCGAGGTCGAGGCGATCGCACGCTCGCTGATGTCGTTGTTCGAGCAGTACGTCAAGACCAACCGCAAGCTGCCGCCGGAACTGCTGCAGACGCTGTCGGGCATCGATGAGCCCGCGCGCCTGGCCGACACCATCGCCGCGCACATCAGCGTGCGCCTGGCCGACAAGCAGCGGCTGCTGGAAACGCTGGCCGTGGGCGACCGCCTGGAGATGCTGGTCGGCCTGGTCGACGGCGAGATCGACGTGCAGCAGATGGAGAAGCGCATCCGCGGCCGCGTGAAGTCGCAGATGGAGAAGAGCCAGCGCGAGTACTACCTCAACGAACAGATGAAGGCCATCCAGAAGGAACTGGGTGACCTGGACGACGCACCGGGCGAGCTGGAAGAGCTGGCCCGCAAGATCGCCGAAGCCGGCATGCCGAAGGCCGTTGAAGCCAAGGCACGCAACGAACTGAACAAGCTCAAGCAGATGTCGCCGATGTCCGCCGAAGCGGCCGTCGTGCGCAACTACCTGGAGTGGTTGCTGGGCGTGCCGTGGAAGAAGCGCAGCAAGGTGCGCAAGGACCTCAAGGCCGCGCAGGACACCCTGGACGCCGATCACTACGGCCTGGAGAAGGTCAAGGAACGCATCCTTGAATACCTGGCGGTGCAGTCGCGCGTGAAGCAGATGAAGGGCCCGATCCTGTGCCTGGTCGGGCCGCCGGGCGTGGGCAAGACCTCGCTGGGCCAGTCCATCGCCAAGGCCACCAACCGCAAGTTCGTGCGCATGTCGCTGGGCGGCGTGCGCGACGAGGCGGAGATCCGTGGTCACCGTCGTACCTACGTCGGTTCGATGCCGGGCCGCATCGTGCAGAACCTCAACAAGGTCGGCAGCAAGAACCCGCTGTTCGTGCTCGACGAGATCGACAAGATGTCGATGGACTTCCGTGGCGATCCGTCCTCGGCGCTGCTGGAAGTGCTCGACCCGGAACAGAACAACGCCTTCAACGACCACTACCTGGAAGTGGACCTGGACCTGTCCGAAGTGATGTTCGTGGCCACCTCGAACTCGCTCAACATTCCGGGCCCGCTGCTGGACCGCATGGAAGTGATCCGCATCCCCGGCTACACCGAGGATGAGAAGCTCAACATCGCCACCCGTTATCTGGTGCCCAAGCAGATCAAGGCCAACGGCCTGCAGCCGGAAGAGCTGGAGATCGGCAGCGATGCCATCCAGGACATCGTGCGCTACTACACGCGCGAATCGGGCGTGCGCAACCTGGAACGCGAGATCGCCAAGATCTGCCGCAAGGTGGTGAAGGAGATCGCGCTGGCCGGCCCGCAGCCGGCGGCGAAGGCGAAGAAGGGTGCGAAGAAGAAGGCGCTGGTGAGCGTGTCCAGCAAGAACCTGGACAAGTACCTGGGCGTGCGTCGCTTCGACTTCGGCCGTGCCGAGGAAGAGAACGAGATCGGCCTGGTCACCGGCCTGGCCTGGACCGAGGTCGGCGGCGATCTGCTGCAGATCGAATCGACGCTGGTGCCGGGCAAGGGCCAGCTGATCCTGACCGGCCAGCTCGGCAACGTGATGAAGGAATCGGCGTCGGCGGCACTGTCGGTGGTGCGTTCGCGCGCGGTCGGCTTCGGCATCGACAGCGACTTCCTGCAGAAGCATGACGTGCACCTGCACGTGCCGGATGGTGCCACGCCGAAGGACGGCCCAAGTGCCGGCGCGGCGATGGTGACCTCGCTGGTGTCGATGCTGACCAAGGTGCCGGTGCGTGCCGATGTTGCGATGACCGGCGAGATCACCCTGCGTGGTCGCGTCACCGCGATCGGTGGCCTGAAGGAAAAGCTGCTGGCGGCACTGCGTGGTGGCATCCGCACGGTCATCATCCCGGAAGAGAACCGTAAGGACCTGGCCGACATTCCGGCCAACGTCACCCGCGATCTGAAGATCGTGCCGGTGAAGTACATCGAAGAAGTCCTGGACCTGGCGCTGGAGCGTCCGTTGGCACCGAAGAGGGCGCGCAAGAGTGCGCAGCGTGTCACGGTGCGCAGCAAGGCCAAACCGAGTGGAAGCGCGCGCGTCAAGCATTGATGCGCGCTGTCCAATGGCCCGAAACCCGCGTCGTTGCTGGCTTTCCAGCTTGCGTGGGGGTAGGGCCACTGGTATAAAAGCAGCACTCGCGAATGAGTGATCGCTGTCAGCGATGACTGAATCGGCGAACCGTTTCCACATGGCGGCCGCATGCAGAAGGCATGCGGTTGCTTCCCTGTCGAATAAGCGGAACCCACCGCCAAAGGAGTTGTAGAGAATGAACAAGACCGAATTGATCGATGCCGTTGCTGAAGCTGCCGACCTGACCAAGGCCGAGTCCAGCCGCGCTGTCGATGCCGTCGTTGCTGCCGTCACCAAGGCGCTGAAGGACGGCGATGCGGTCACCCTGGTTGGCTTCGGTACCTTCCAGGTCCGCGACCGTGCTGCACGCACCGGCCGCAACCCGAAGACCGGCGACACCATCAAGATCGCTGCTTCGAAGAATCCGTCGTTCAAGGCTGGTAAGGCCCTGAAGGATGCTGTAAACTAAGCGGCTCGCTGGGGTGCTTAGCTCAGCGGTAGAGCGTCTCCTTTACACGGAGAGGGTCGGGGGTTCGAAACCCTCAGCACCCACCACAGCACCGCGGTAAAAGTTTGAGTGTGGAGCGGTAGTTCAGCTGGTTAGAATGCTGGCCTGTCACGCCGGAGGTCGCGGGTTCGAGTCCCGTCCGCTCCGCCATTCAACGAGGCCTCCGGCCAAAAGCTGGAGGCTTTGTTTTCTTCCCGGTCCAGGCTGGTTGGAAAGCAAAAAAAGCAACAATGCGGAGCGGTAGTTCAGCTGGTTAGAATGCTGGCCTGTCACGCCGGAGGTCGCGGGTTCGAGTCCCGTCCGCTCCGCCACTACATCGAGGCCCCCGGCCTGAAGCCGGGGGCCTTGTCTTCTCCCCGGAAGGTTCGGGAAGAAGGCGAAAAGGTTTTTGCAAGAACGGAGCGGTAGTTCAGCTGGTTAGAATGCTGGCCTGTCACGCCGGAGGTCGCGGGTTCGAGTCCCGTCCGCTCCGCCATTGCAGAATTCTTAAGTCCCTGTGAAAAAACTTTGAAAAAAGTGTTCATCGGGCTGGGTTTCCAGGAAGTCTTCGGATATACTGGGCGCCTGCAAAGTTTCAGCGCGGAGCGGTAGTTCAGCTGGTTAGAATGCTGGCCTGTCACGCCGGAGGTCGCGGGTTCGAGTCCCGTCCGCTCCGCCAACTTTAAAAGCCCTCGGCGCAAGCCGGGGGCTTTTTCTTTGTGTCGTCGCGAAGCGGTGCGCAGGCCACGCCGGTGCTGCTTTTGGTCCCTGCGGCGAAGCGGGTTACACTGCCGGGCTCGCCAATCAGGCCTTGTGATTCCTCACCATGCTGCAGAAACTCCGCGACAAGACCTCAGGCTGGATCGTCACCGTGATCCTGGGGCTGCTGATGATTCCGTTCCTGTTCGTGATCGACAACAGCTACCTGGGTGGCGTTGGCGCACAGAACGTGGCCAAGGTTTCCGCGCCCCCGACCTGGTGGCGTTCGGCACCGTCGTGGTGGCCGGTGCGCATGCTGTGGCAGCACCATGAGATCAGCGCGCAGGATTTCCGCACCCGCTTCGAGCAGGAGCGCATGCGTGAGCGCCAGCAGCAGGGCGAGAACTTCGACCCGCGCGCGTTCGAGAGCACCCAGAACAAGCTGGCCGTGCTCGACCAGCTGATCGACGAGCAGGTCGTGCGCCTGGTCGGCGAGCAGGCCGGCGTGGTGATCGGCGATGGCGCGGTGCGCGAGTACATCGCCACCATCCCGGCCTTCCTCGATTCGAACGGCAAGTTCAACGAGAACAACTACCGCCTGGCGCTGGCCGGTGGCAATCCGCCGCGTACCCCGACCCAGTTCCAGGAACTGGTGCGTGAGAGCCTGCAGCAGTCGGTGATTCCGTCGGGCCTGCAGAACTCCGGCTTCGTTACCCAGTCCGAGACCGAGCGCCTGCTGAAGCTGCTGGGCGAAACCCGCGACGTCGAACTGGCCGCGCTGCCGGAAGTGCCGGCCGATACCGCGCCGGTGACCGATGCGCAGATCAAGCAGTGGTACGACAGCCACGGCAAGGACTTCCGCCAGGCCGAGAGCGTCTCGCTGGAGTACGTCGAGATCAATGGCGCGAACCTGCCGGCACCGACCGCAGCCGATGAAGCCACCCTGCGCAAGCGCTATGAAGACGAGAAGGCGAAGTTCACCACGCCGGAGCGGCGCCAGGCCTCGCATATCCTGATCACCGGCGACGGTGCCGAAGCCAAGGCGAACAAGATTGCCGCCGAAGCCAAGGCCGCCGGCGCCGACTTCGCTGCACTGGCCAAGGCCAACTCGGAAGACCCGGGTTCGAAGGGGCAGGGGGGGGACCTGGGTTGGGTCGAACGCGGCGCGATGGTCAAGCCGTTTGAAGATGCGCTGTTCGCCGCCAAGGCCGGTGACGTGATTGGTCCGGTCAAGACCGAATTCGGCTATCACATCATCAAGGTTGCCGCGGTCCGTGGTGGCCAGGGCAAGTCCTTCGAGGAAGTGCGTGACACGCTGGCTGCCGAGCAGCTGAAGGCCGATGGCGAGCGCGGCTTCAACGAACTGGCCGGCCGTCTGGTCGACGCCATCAACAAGAGCCCGAGCGATCTGGCTGCTGCGGCCAAGGAAGTGAACCTGCCGCTGCAGACCCTGGGCCCGATCACCCGCGCCACCGCCAGTGGCATCGCCGCCGACCCGGCCGTGCTGCGTGCCGCGTTCTCCGACGTGCTGGTGCAGGACGGGACCGCCAGCGACCCGATCGCTCTGGGCGGCGCGACCAACCACAGCGTGGTCATCCGCGTGGCCGCGCACACCCCGGAACAGGCCATGCCGCTGGACAAGGCCCGCAAGCAGGTGATCGCCGCGATCCGTGCCGACCGCCAGCGCCAGGCCAGCGACAAGGCAGCCGATGCCGTGCTGGCCAAGCTGAAGGCGGGCGCCACCCTGCAGTCGCTGGCGGCCAGCGAGAAGCTGCAGCTGAGCCCGATGCCGGGCCTGCCGCGCAGCCAGCCGGTGCCGACCCCGGAAATCAACCGCGCGATCTTCAGCGCGCCGGTGCCGGCCGAGGGCAAGCCGAGCTACGGCAAGGTCGACGTCAACGGCCACGCGCTGCTGTTCGCGGTGAACAAGGTGAACCCGGGCGACGTGAAGGAAGTGACCGCCGAGCAGCAGAAGCAGCTGAAGGACCAGCTGAGCCAGATCGATGGCATGGCTGCGGCCAAGGCCTACGTCGAGGCGATGCGCAAGAAGTTCGTGATCCAGACCACCGAAGCGAACCTGTAAGCCTCGCGGTGGACAGGACGAGAAAGGCCCGGCAATGCCGGGCCTTTTTTATTGGGAGCGATGCTGGAAATTGAACTGTAGAGCCGAGCCTACGCTCGGCTTGTCATGAACCCCGACACGTCGCAGGCAAGAAAAAAGCCGAGCATGGGCTCGGCTACATGGGGAGGCGCTTGGCCTGCGCGTCAGTCCTCCACGCGCAGTACCGCGCCAGGCTTCAGCACGCTGCTGCCGCTCAGGCCGTTCAGCGACAGCAGGGCCTTCACCGGCATGCCGTAGCGGCGGGCGATGGTCCAGGCCGACTCGCCATCACGCACGGTGTGGCGGCGACTGCGCGGACGGTCGGCGATCGCGGCGACGGTCCTGCTGGCCTGCGGCGCGGGTACAGCGGCCGCCACCGGTGCGGCGCTGGCGACCAGCGTGGTCGCTGCCTCCGTTACCGTCGCATTTGCGGCCGAGACCGGTGCCAGCACGCGGGTGGTGCCCGAGGGGCGGCCACCGGAGGCCAGGGCCGGGTTGAGGCGGGCGATCCTGGCCGGGTCCAGGGCGCGCTGTGCGGCCCACTGCTGCACGCTGGTGCCCGCAGGCAGCGTGTGGTCCTTCAGCACCGGCACGGTGCGGTCCAGCGAGGCCATCACGCCAGGCTGGTCTTCCACGTCTTCCAGCACGCACGCCAGGGCATGCAGCTTCTCGACGTAGGCATGGGTGACCGGCGACAGGCCGGGCAACGCCGAAGGCTTGGCGTTCTGCGCGTTCATGCCAGCCTTGCGCATGGACTGCAGCACGCGGTACTCGCCGGCGTTGTAGGCCATGGTGGCCAAGCGCCAGTCGCCGCCGAACATGCCGTGCAGGGTCTTCAGGTAGCGCACTGCGGCCTGGGTCGAATCGACCGCCGACAGGCGGCCGTCATAGCCATTGGTCATCGGCACGCGGTGGTTGCGCGCGGTGGTGGCGATGAACTGCCACAGCCCGGTCGGGCCGCTGCCGTTGCGGGCATTGGGCCGGTAGCCGCTTTCCACGAAAGGAATCAGCGCGAACTCGGTGGGCAGGTCGGCCTTGCGCAGCTCTTCGACCACGTAGCCGAACAGCACCAGCGCATCGTCATCCTGGTTGGCCAGGCGCGAGGGGGCGTGGGCGAACTGCTTCTGCCAGCGCGGGCTGGTGGCCTCGGCGTCGCAGCTGGGTTCGGCCAGGCCGTCGCGGAAGCTGGTGAAGATCTCCTGGCCGTTGCGCACCGAGGCCGCTGGCAGCGAGGACGGATCCAGTGGCAGGGCCGCGGCAGCGGTCAGGTTCTGGCTGATGCCGGCGCCCAGCGACTGTGCGCCCGCGGTTCCGGCCAGCCCCAGGGCAAGGCCCAGGGCCAGCGGCAGACTTCGGCGCATCATGCGCGGAAGCCGTCTTTCCAATGCCGGAGACCGGCCATCACGTCGACGTCGTCAACGACGTCACGGCCCAGGTGTGCCGACACCGACGCACGGATGGGCGCCGCGTGCACACGCAGGAAGGGATTGCAGTCGAACTCGTTGGCCAGGGTTACCGGCAGGGTGGAACGGTCATCGCGGCGCATGGCCAAAGCCTCCTCTTGGCGCTGCCACAGGGCAGCGTTGGCGGGGTCGACATGCCGCGCGAAGACGGCATTTGACACGGTGTACTCGTGGGCGCAACAAAGCAGCAGTTGCGCGGGCAAGGTACCCAGCTTGCGCATCGATGCCAGCAGCTGGGACGGCGTACCTTCGAACAGACGTCCACAGCCCAGGCTGAACAAAGAATCTCCACTGAAAAGATGTTCAGCAGTGTGAAACGCGATGTGGCTGCGGGTATGCCCGGGCACGGATAGTACGTGGAACGTCCGGCCCAGTGCCTGAACGCGTTCACCTTCGCCGACCCGCTCGGTCGCCGTGGGAATGCGCTCTTCGACCGGCGCGATCACCCGCGCATCGGGAAAACGTGCTTTCAGGGCAGGCACGCCACCGATGTGGTCGTCGTGGTGGTGGGTGAGCAGGATCGTATCCACGCGCAGGCCCTGATCGGCCAGCGCGAGCACCGGCGCGGCGTCGCCGGGGTCAACGACCACGGCGGCACCCTCGTCGTCGATCAGCGTCCAGATGTAGTTATCCGCAAATGCGGGCAGGGCAGTCAGTCGCATAGAATTGGACCATGCCCGCGCTGCAGAGCACCCGTCAAGCGAGCCAGACCCCGTGGTTCGACAGTGAGCCGGCGGCGGCCCTGCGCGTTCTGGAACGGCAGTTGCTGCTTCCGCAGCTGTCGGTGCTGCCCGCGCAACCCTGGTTGTGGATCGCACCGAGTGCGGCCTGGCTGGAGGATGCGCAGCTGGGTGGGCGCGGCCTGCGCCTGTACCGGCAGGGGCCGGGCTATGGCGGCGATACCCGCTGCGGGCTGCCCTTGCCCCTGGCCAACGAGAGCGTCAATGCGATCGTGCTGCAGCATGTCACCACAGGCGATGCCGACCAGCTGCTCGACGAGTGCGAGCGCGTATTGATGCCGGGCGGGCATTTGTGGCTGAGCAGCCTCAATCCGTTCAGCCCGTACCGCACGCACTGGCGGCAGCATGGGCTGGTGGTGCGTACGCCGCAGCGGATCCGCCTGCTGCTCGGCCGCCATGGCCTGGAGTGCGACGATATGCGCTACCTCGGCCCGCTCTGGCGCGGTGCCGGCAGCCGTCGTGCGGGGGGCTGGGCGCCATTGCGCGCGGCCTGCCTGTTCCATGCGGAAAAACGCACGCTGGCCCTGCCCGGGCCGAAACCGTTGCCGGTGCGCTGGCACGGCACCGTTGCTACCTGATTCTGGAGCTGTATTGAAAACCATCGAAATCCACACCGACGGATCCTGCCTCGGCAATCCCGGCCCCGGCGGCTGGGCCGCGTTGCTGCGCTACAAGGGCCACGAGCGCGAGCTCAGTGGCGGTGAGGCGCACACCACCAACAACCGGATGGAGCTGATGGCGGCCATTTCCGGGCTGGAGACGCTGACCGAGCCGTGCAACATCGTGCTCTACACCGACTCGCAGTACGTGCGGCAGGGCCTGACCCAGTGGATGCCCGGCTGGATCCGCAAGAACTGGAAGACTGCCGGCGGTGATCCGGTGAAGAACCGCGAGCTGTGGGAGCGCCTGCACGCGGCCACGCTGCGGCACCAGATCGACTGGCGCTGGGTGAAGGGGCACTCCGGCGACCCGGACAATGAGCGGGTGGATACCCTGGCCCGCAACGCGGCGATCCAGGTCCGCGACGCCAGCCCGGTAAACTGAGCCCATGCGTCAGATCATCCTCGATACCGAAACCACCGGCCTGGAGTGGAAGAAGGGCAACCGCATCGTCGAAATCGGCTGCGTGGAGCTGTTCAAGCGCCGCCCGACCGGCAACAACTACCACCAGTACATCAAGCCGGACTGCGAGTTCGAACAGGGCGCGCAGGAAGTCACCGGCCTGACCCTGGAGTTCCTCGATGACAAGCCTGAATTCGCGCAGATTGCCGATGAGTTCCTGGCGTTCATCGATGGCGCCGAGCTGATCATCCACAACGCGGCGTTCGACCTCGGCTTCCTCGACAACGAGTTGTCACTGCTGGGGCCGCAGTACGGAAAGATCACCGATCGCTGTACGGTGATCGATACCCTGGCGATGGCGCGTGAGCGCTTCCCGGGCCAGCGCAACTCGCTGGATGCGCTGTGCAAGCGGCTGGGCGTGGACAACTCGCACCGTGCGCTGCACGGTGGCCTGCTCGATGCGCAGATCCTGGGCGATGTCTATATCGCGCTGACCTCGGGCCAGGAAGAGATCGGCTTCGGCCTGGGCGATGAAGATGGCGGCGGCGCCGGCGCGGGGTTGCAGGCTTTCGATACCAGCAAGCTGCTGCCGCGTCCGCGCGTGGTGGCTACACCGTCGGAACTGGAAGCGCACACCGCGCGACTGGAGCGGCTGCGCAAGAAGGCCGGGCACGCACTGTGGGATGGCCCGAAGGTGGAAGAGCCCGCCAGCGCCTGATCATCCACGCATGGCGTGGATCTGCTGTAGAGCCGAGCCATGCTCGGCTCATGCGCGAGGCTCAGTGGCAGCGCACCAGGATCACGCTGATGTTGTCGCGGCCACCGCCGTCGAGTGCGGCGGCGACCAGCGTATCCACGCATTCCTGCGCGCTGGCATCTTCGAATGCCAGGGTGTGGGCGATGCCGCGGTCATCCACTTCCTCGGTGAGACCGTCACTGCACAGCAGCAGCTGCATGCCCGGGCGCAGCTCACCGCTGGTGGTGGCCACGTTCAGGTGGGCCGGATCAGTCACGCCCAGTGCCTGGGTGACCACGTTGCGGTGCGGATGCGCGCGGGCCTGCTCGGCGGTCAGGTTGCCCTGCGCGACCAGTTCCTGCACCACGCTGTGGTCCTGGCTGAGCTGCGCCAGCTGGCCGTCGCGCCACAGGTAGGCGCGGCTGTCGCCGACCCAGGCCACTTCATAGCGGTTGCCCTGCACACGCGCGGCGACCACGGTGGTACCCATCGGCAACGTGTCGTTGCGCCGGCGCGAGGCACGGATGATCTCTTCGTCGGCAGTGCGGATGGCCTGTGCCAGCGGTGCGCCGCGGCGGATCTCGCGCACGATGGTTTCGCGCGCCAGTGCACTGGCCACTTCGCCGCAGGCATGCCCGCCCATGCCATCGGCCACCAGCCACAGGGCCAGCTCGCTGTCACCGTAGTAGGTGTCCTCGTTGAGCTCGCGGCGCATGCCGGGGTGGGTGAGGTGTCCGAATTCGATCATGGTAGGCAGGGCGGGGTATTGCCGGGGGAGACAGGCATCATCGGGTGGCCGCAGGCATCCGGCAAGGCATGCGCCCAGGAAATTTACACTTCGTTGGCCAGAATCACTTGTCGTCGGCCTCACTTCCTCGTATGATGCGCGTCCCCGGTCCGCCGGGGACCACCCGGAGAGGTGGCAGAGTGGTTGAATGTACCTGACTCGAAATCAGGCAGGCGTTTATAGCGCCTCGGGGGTTCGAATCCCCCCCTCTCCGCCAGATACTTGAACTAAGCCCTTGAATTTCAAGGGCTTTTTTCATTTGTGGCCTGGCTGGTATGCCATCTGGTATGCCATCGGGGGCTGGCTGCTGCTGGATCCATCTGGACGGGGGCGCGTCTGCCTTGCTGGTCAGAGCGTTTGGATGCCATAGGAGCCAAGCGGGCAGGACGCGGTCCCTCGAAGCACTTATATCGATGTGGCACACAGATGCGTTGGATCTGTGCTGCAAAGCGTGCTGTACGATCGCTTCAACTTTTCTACAAGCTCAAGACTCCCTGTTGCGATGAGGGCCATCGGCAGCAGCTGGTTATGGTGGTGATCTTGGTGCCGTAGCGTCCTGATGGCCGCTCTGCAGAGATCTGCAGGTGGATGGGCTGCCTCGAACGGAGATGGTTATTAAAATGCAGCCCTTGTGTGATCATGATGGTAGTGTTCGGGGGTTGCCGGTAGACCGCAGGCTTTCCCCTAGAGTTCGTACAAGGAATTACTGACCCGGATGAGTGATCTTTCCCCGGTATCGCACGGATGACGAACGAACAGCTTGCAGATCTAACCCAGCCACAACGCGACCGGCTCGCGTTTGTGGAGTTGCGCGTGCGCTTCATCGGGGAGATACGCCGTCAGGACTTGGTCACGCGGTTTGGCATCCAGTCCGCCGCCGCATCCAGGGATCTGGCGCTGTACAAGAAGTTGGCCCCGGGCAACATCGACTACGACCCCAAGGGCAAGTCCTACGTCTTGGGGCCGGACTTCCGGCCCGTATTCGACTTTCCCCCAGAGCGGGTGCTGTCGTGGCTGACCCAGGGCTTTGGCGATGGTGAGCCGATGCGGCTCAAGGCGTGGGTGATGAGCGAGAGCCCGTCACGGCTCACGCATCCGGATCTGGATGTGCTGGCGAGCGTGACCCGTGCGATTCACCAGGAGTGTCCGCTCGGCATCGAGTACCACTCCATCTCCAGTGGCCGCACTGAACGGGAGATCGTCCCGTTCGCGCTGATCGACAACGGCCTCCGTTGGCACGTCCGTGCATTCGACCGAAAGTCGCAGGAGTTCCGGGATTTCGTCATCACTCGGATCAAGCGCCCGGTGGCGCTTAAGGCGCAGCTAGTGGCGCCCCACGAGATGAGTGATCAGGACATCCAGTGGACCAGGATCGTGGAACTGGAGTTGGTGCCGCACCCCAATCAACCCCGTCCCGAGATCGCGGAGATGGATTACGGCATGACTGGCGGCATGGTGAAGATGAAGCTTCGGGCAGCGACTGCCGGCTACATCCTGCGCAAGTGGAGCGTCGACTGCACCGCAGACCACAGCCTTCGTGGGCCGGAGTACAGACTATGGCTGAAGGACCACTTGGCCTTGTACGGCGTCAAGAACGCCGTGCTGGCACCAGGGTATGCACCCTTGGATGCGGCCCGAGCAGGAGCGGAATGTGACTGAACAATAGCTACCACTGCCGGCGCCGGTCGCGTCGGTAGAACAAACGAATGACGAGAATTGAGATGAAAGAATCCTACCTACCGACATTGCTGCAGATGAGGATGCTTGTCGGCTTCCTTGGCGAGCGTGCTCAGTACGCCTGGTGGCCAACGGCGTTCTATGAGGCATCAAACAAGCTCTTCCTGGAGCCGGTCTTCTCGAAAACGTCTCGCCTCGCTCAGTACCACGGTGTGCTGGAAGCAGCCAGACGATTGCACGACGAGCATTTGAGCGTGGGTAGCTACCACCTGTTCCGGTTGCCCGAAGAGGTCGAGCAAGACCTGCACGCGACCGTGCAAAGTAGCGTGGGAGAAGAACTCGCCAGCCAGGCGCCACAAAGCAAAGAGGCTGCGCTTGATGCGTTGAAGCGATTGGCTGCCACGGGCGGCACTTCCAGCGTGGGTCCAACGGCGGTCGGGGGCATCAAGGATCTCGATTCCACCGACACACTGAAGGCTATCGCTGCGGCCTATCTATCGGCGTTCACACAGAACGCCAAAACTTATCCGTATCTGGTGGGGTGATCGTGGCCGACAACACGCCCTACACGACTCAGTTGCAAGCAGGCCTTGGGCTCGTCAACGAAACCAAGACGCTGCTCGACCTGTGGTCGCCTGGCATGTCGGCGAACCAGTTGCATCAGGTCGCACTGGAATCGGGTCGATTCCCCACCGTTACCGCGCGCCGACTTCGCAACATCGTCGTCGAATGCTTCGCTCCACGCTATCTCGTGGCAGGTGGTGCACCAGCAGCACATCTCAAGCGGCTGTCCGCAACGATATCCACGGCTGACCTGACGCAGCTCATGCTCGTTTTTACGAGTCGGGCCAACCCGATCCTTGGCGACTTCGTGCGCCATGTTTACTGGGCTCGATACGCCGGTGGATACACACAGATCACCAATGAAGACGCGCGGACCTTTGTCGAGCGCGGCATTGATGACGGCAAGACCATCAAGCGCTGGTCGGAAACCACTGTACGGCGTGTCTCCGCCTATCTGACCGGATGCTGCGCCGACTACGGAATGCTCGAACGTGGACTGCGCTCAAGCCGTCGCATCCTGCCGTTCCGTATTTCGCCAGCCGTGGCCGCGTACTTGGCCTACGAACTGCATTTTTCCTGTGTCGGTGATAACGCCCTGCTGACTCACGAAGACTGGCAGTTATTTGGCTTGGCGCGCGAAGACGTGCTGGAGGAAATCAAACGGCTCTCGCTGAAGGGGTTGCTCATCGTCCAGGCTGCTGGCGACGTGATTCGCATCAGCTGGAAACAACAAGACATGGAGGCGCTCTGCGATGTCCTCACTCAAAGCTGATTTCGACGAGTTGCGCGAGCGCATCCGCCACGGGCGTGAGCTCGGTCATGCGAGCTTCGAACCGATCTATTACCTCGTCTTCCCGCCAGAACAAATCCTCGAGGTGAAGCGGCAAACGCCCGCTTGGGTGGCCAAGCTGCACCAGGAAGGCTGGGATGTGCACACGTTCTCCATCGCTGAACAGATCTGGGCCCTACTGAAAGACGACCCGTTCTGGTCGCTGTGCGTGATGGAGGACAAGTCAGCGCCCTTGGATTGGCCACGTACCAACAAGGCGCTGGCGGACATCCTGACGGCGGATAACGGCCTGCTGAAGCGGCTGGAGGATGCCCTGCAGCCGCTCGAAGGCCAGCAGAACGCGCTGCTGTTGGTAACGGATCTTGAGGCACTGCATCCGTTTATGCGCATCGGCGCCATCGAAAGCCAGCTCCAGGGCAAGTTTCACGTGCCGACGATTTTTCTGTACCCCGGCGTGCGAACCGGCAAGACACGCCTGAAGTTTCTCGGCTTCTACCCGGAAGACGGCAATTACCGCTCCGTTCACGTCGGCGGCTGAACAGACAAAAGAACCCTGGGACAAACCATATGACCATTCGCTCACTCTTCGACCCAAGCAAGGACATCTACCGGACCATCGAGAAGGTCATCACCTATGGCGCCTCGCAAGAAGGCCGCCTCAAGGCTGAGATCTCCGAGTACGTGGTCACCGAGAGCATTGAGGAGCAGTTTCGCAAGCTCCTCGATCGCATGCAGCTCGCGATGGAGTCCGGTGGCGAGAATGAGGTGGGCGTTTGGGTCTCGGGCTTTTACGGCTCCGGTAAGAGCTCGTTTACCAAGTACCTCGGCTTGGCGTTTGATGATCAGCGCACCATCGACGGCACTCCGTTCATCAAATACCTGCAGGACCGCCTGCACAAGCCGCAGACCAAGGCTCTCCTCAGCACCGTGGCGCAGCGCTTCCCGGCCGCCGTGGTCATGCTGGACCTGGCCAGTGAAATGCTCGCCGGCGCCACCATGGAAGACGTCTCCACCGTCCTCTACTTCAAGGTGCTGCAGTGGGCCGGCTACTCGCGCAACCTGAAGGTTGCCGCTTTTGAGCGTATGGTCGAGAAGGACGGCCGCACGCCCGAACTCCATGAGCGCATCGCCCAGGCGCTACCAGGTGCCACCTGGGCTCGCGTGCAGAACAACCCACTGGCCATCGATGGCTTGATCCCGAAGATCGCCCATGAGATGTACCCGGCACTCTTCCCGGAGGCCAAGTCATTCTCGTCCAGCACCGAAGGCTTCTTCCAGTTCGAAGACCAGCGCGTGCAAGAGATGATCGACATCGTCCGCGAGAAGAGCGGCAAGCAGAACATCATCTTCATCGTCGACGAAGTTGGGCAGTACGTAGCCTCGCGCGACAACCTGATCCTAAACCTCGATGGTCTGGCCAAGAACCTCAAGAGGCTGGGCGATGGCAAGGCCTGGATCATCTCCACTGCGCAGCAGACCCTTACTGAGGACGATCCTCGCGCAGCGCTGAACTCGGACAAGCTCTATAAGCTGAAAGACCGCTTTCCGATTCAGATCGACCTGGAATCGAGCGACATCAAAGAGATCTGCTACCGACGTCTGCTCGGCAAATCACCGGCTGGCGAGACTGAGCTGGGCAAGCTGTTCGAAGCCCACGGCCAGGCGCTGCGGCACAACACCAAGCTGCAAGACGCCAAGTATTACGACGCGGACTTCAGCAAAGAGAGCTTCACCAATCTCTACCCATTCCTGCCGGCTCACTTCGACATCCTGCTGCACCTGCTGGGTGCACTGGCCAAGTCCACTGGCGGTATCGGCCTGCGCTCTGCGATCAAGGTGATCCAGGATGTCCTCAAGGGTGAAGGCGGCTCCAAGGCCATGGCCGATCAGCCCGTGGGCTGGCTCGCCACCACGGTCACCCTGTACGACGAGCTGGAAAAGGATATCCGCCGCGCCTTCACGTCTATTCATCAAGCGGTTGGCAAGGTCCAGATTCGCTTCCCGGATTCGCAGCTCCATCAGGACATCGCCAAGTCCGTCGCCGTGCTGCAGATTCTGGGCAACCTGCCGGTGTCAGTGCAGAACGTCGCCAGCCTGATGCATCCCTCCGTCACAGCAGCTTCGCAGCTCGACACGGTCAAGAAGGCCGTTGAAGAAATGCTGGGCGACGTGCATGTGCCGCTGGGCGAAAAGGATGGCAGCCTGGTATTCCTCAGCGAGAAGCTGCGAGATATCGAACAGGAGCGCGGCGCCATTGCACTGCGCACTGTCGACGTGAAACGCATCTTCAACGATGCACTGCGTGAGACCTTCGATCCGCTGCCCCGTGTCACCCTCCACGGCACGATGGCCGTCGCAACGGGCCTGAAGGTCCAGGCCGGCAGCGCCATCACCAGTCTGGCCGGTGATCAGAGCACCATCCAGACCGTTGTCGAGTTGGTGCCTGCCAGCGACTACGAGACCGCCAAGAACCGGATGCTGGATGACTCCCGCAGCCGCGCGGGCCGGAATGTCATCGGGCTCTTGGCTCGCGCCAATTCCGAACTCGACGATCTGGCAAACGAAATCTATCGCTGCCAGCGCATCGCCGAACTGCACCGCAACGAGCCCGACCAAGAGGTCAAGGACTACTGCACCGGCCAGCTCGACCGCGCCGCCAAGCTAGCGACCCAACTGCAGAGCAAGATCAAGCAAACCCTGCAAGCGGGCTCGTTTGTCTTCCGGGGCCAGGCTACGGCGGTATCGGCGCTGGATGCTGATCTGTTGGAGGCCGCCAAGAAGCTGCTCTCCGATGTGGCCGACCAAGTCTTCGACCGCTATGTCGAAGCCCCAGTACGCGCCGGAACCGACACCGCCGAGAAGTTCCTGAAAGTCGCCAACCCCGCAGCCATCAGCAGTGCACTGGACCCGCTCGGTTTGGTGCAAACCGTGGCCGGTCGTGCCTCGTTCAAAACCGACCATAAAGCGATGATCAGCATCCGCGACTACATCGACAAGCGCGGCACGGTCGATGGCAAGCGCCTGCTCGACGACTTCAGCAGCGCCCCGTTCGGGTGGTCGCCGGACACCACGCGGTACATAGTCGCGGCCATGCTTATGGCTGGAGAGATCAAGCTCAAGGTCTCGGGACGCGAAGTCACGGCCGCTGGGCAACAGGCCATCGATGCCCTGAAGACCAACAACTCCTTCAAGCAGATCGGCGTGGCCCTGCGCGACGAGCGCCCGTCCATCGAAATGCTCGGTCGGGCGGCAGAGCGGCTCACTGAACTGGTCGGTGACATGGTGATCCCGCTTGAGCAAGAGATCAGCAAGGCGGCGGCCAAGCACTTCCCGCGCTTCCAGCACGATTACGGCTCCTTGGCTGAAAAGCTCAGCGGCCTTGGGCTGGCGGGTAGCGAACGCATCCGTACTTTGAACCAGGACATTGCCGATGTCCTGTTCACCGATGCCTCCGACGCCCCGCAGCGCCTGGGTGCCGAAACCTCCGCCATTTACGACAATCTCAAGTGGGCCCTCGAAGTGAAGCGGGTGCTCGACAACGGGCTCGACGCCACCCTACGTGATTTGCAAGCTCATCGCCGCGACATCGAGGCATTGCCGGATACCGGTGTGCCAGGGGAGCTGCGCCGCGAACTTGCCGAAGATCTGGGAACCCTGTCAGAGCGCCTGGGCAAAGAAGACTTCTACAAACACACCGCCGACTTCAATTCGCAGCTCACCCATCTGAAGGGCCGCGTGCGCGATGCGGTCATCACGCTCTCCGACCAGCAAAAACTGCGTTTGAAGGAAGGTGTCGAGGATCTGCAGCGCATCCCCGAGTGGGAAGAGCTCACCCAGGAGGAGCGCGGCAACGCCGTGAACCGGCTGGACGGACTCGCCCTGGCTGCTACACAGGATCTGGCCGGACTCAAGAAGCTACTGGCCCGCGACTACGACATCAACAGCACTCTCGAAGACCTTAAGCGCTTCATTCAACGCCAGGGTCAGGAACGGCTTCGCCAGCGCATGGAAGAAGAGCGCGCCAAGACCGGCGGAAAAGGACCGGTCAAGCTCACCAAGTCAATTGCCGTGCCGGTGAAGATGACCTCTGCGGCAGACATCGACGCGCTGATTCAACAGCTCCACGAGATCAAGGCTCAGCTCGCGCTGTATGCCGAGATCGAAGTGTCATTTGCGCTCAAAGGAGAGTGACCATGCTCACGGCCATCACTTTGGAAGACTTCAAAAGCTACCGACAGGCAACATTACCGCTGTCTGCACTGACGGTACTGATCGGTGCTAATGCCTCAGGTAAGAGCAATGTCATCGAATGCTTGCGACTCTTGTCCTGGCTGGCTCAAGGGCAAAAACTTTCGGCTATCCGGTTTGCTGTGCAAAGCGGTGATCAAGTCGTGCGCGGTAAGCTTGAGGATTTGGCTTATCACCGTGGCGAGTCCTTTGGTTTGGGCGCGTATACGAATGCCACCGAGTGGAATCAGCTCAGTATGCGAATTGGCCGCCGCACGGATGGTCTGCATATCACAGAGGAAACCCTGACTCACACAGGTGCTTCTGTGCCGCTGTACACAATGGATCAACCCTCAAATGGCCAGGGCACTGACGCCAGAGTGGCGTACAACAACTTCGCAAAAGGCGGCAGAAAGCCACGTGTGACGTGCACTGACCAAGCGGCAATATTCACGCAGCTAACGAGCCCAGCTACTTTCGACGCGGCGCACAAAACATCGCGAGAGCGAATTCCTCCGATTACTAAAGACTTGGAGCAATTGCTTGCTGCCATTCTTTTTCTCGATCCCGTGCCAGCACAAATGCGTGAGTATGCGTTTCCCTCTGACAAAGACTTGCAAGGCAACGGCCGCAACGTCTCGGCGGTGTTATTCAATCTGTGGGGGCGTGAGGAACAAGCTCAGAATGAGCCTCATGCCAGCAACCGTGTCGCCATTCTAAGTTTCATTCAGAGCTTGCCCGAGCAAGATATCGCCGGCCTGTCCTTCCTAGAGGAGCCGCGCGGTGGCGTGATGGTTCAGCTCACCGAGACCTTTGGTGGCAGGACAGATCAGCGAGATGCTTCTTTGCTCTCCGATGGCACCTTGCGCGTTCTGGCTATTGCCGCTGCGATGTTGTCAGCCCCGGAAGGCAGTCTGGTGGTGATCGAAGAAATCGACAATGGCGTACACCCCAGCCGGGCTCACCACCTGCTGCAACAAATTCAAAACATCGCTAGCCAGCGCAACCTGCGCGTACTGCTCTCTACCCACAATCCAGCCATGCTGGATGCGTTGCCGGACAGTGCTGTACCTGATGTGGTTTTTTGCTATCGCCACCCTGAAGACGGCGCCAGCCGCCTGGTGCGCCTGGCCGATGTTCCTGACTATCCAGAACTGATAGCTCAAGGCACCCTGGGCCACCTGATGACCTCTGGTGCGTTGGAGCGCTTCGTCAAGTATCACCCAACGGGTGATGCACGCAAACAGCGTGCGCTGGATTGGCTGGCCAAGATGCGTTCGGGAGCCAGCAATGAGTGACATCGTCTTGCTGGATACGTCGGTGTATCTGAATGTTTTGGACGTGCCAGGCTTCAATCAAGATCGAGGCAACATCTTGGACGAATTTGTAGTCCGGGTTGAGCAAGGCGATTATTTCCTTTTGCCAATGGCTACCATTTGGGAGACTGGTGATCATATTGCCGACCTGGTCGATGGCCGTCTGCGTCGCCAGTTTGCTCAGTCACTCGTCGAGCAAGTTACACAGGCGTTCAATAACAAGGCGCCCTTTAGAACAACTTATTTTCCCGATAGCGAAGTCTTTCTACGCTGGCTTGGCGATTTCCCTGGCTATGCGCAACGCAATAAGTCAGACCGTCAAACTCGTGAAGGCGTCAGCCTCAGTGACCTCTCCATCATCAAAGAATGGGAGCAAACTCGCGACCGCCATGCCATGTCGCGTGTGTTGATTTGGTCGCTGGATCGAGATCTCGCCGCCTACGATACTGGAGCGCGCTAATCCATGGCCTTCGACCAAACAACAAGAAACCGCCTCCAGCGCTTCGTCAACGACGCGCGCCGCGTGCTGGAAGAGGAATTCACCCGCCAGCTGCAGAACGACTACGGCATGGACCCCAACGCGGGCACCGTGGCGGAGCTAGCCAGCCTGCGCCATATCAACGACGCGCAGCGCGAAACTGCCCGCATCCTGCGCGACACCCTGGCGCACTACACAGCCAGCGGCGACATGAACGCCATGCAGGGGCTGGATCGCATCGTGCGCGAGCAGGCCTTTACCGTGCTCAACCGCCTGGCAGCGCTGCGCATGGCGGAAGCGCGGGGGCTGCTGATCGAGTCGGTGGGCAACGGCTTCCAGGCCAAGGGCTTTCAGCTCTATGCGCGACTGGCCGGCACCGGCCTGGGTGAAACCGGCGATGCCTACCGTGTGTACCTGTTCAGTGTGTTTGATGAACTCGCGCAAGACCTGCCGGGCCTGTTCGACCGCTACTCACCGCAGGGCCGCCTGTTCCCGCGCGAGGCGGCACTGCTGCAAGTGCTGAACCTGATCAACGATGCCGACATCGCCCCACTGTGGAGCGAGGACGAAACCATCGGCTGGATCTACCAGTACTTCAACTCCAAAGAAGAGCGCAAAGCCATGCGCGATGCCAGCCAGGCGCCGCGCAACAGCCGCGAATTGGCCGTGCGCAACCAGTTCTTTACTCCGCGCTACGTGGTGGAGTTTCTGGTGGACAACACCCTCGGGCGTCTCTGGTTCAACGCGACCGGTGGGGTCACCGGCCTTCGGGAGCGCTGCCAGTACCTGCTGGTCAAGCCCGACGAAACGCTTCAAGCAGCCACCAAGCTGCGCGACCCGCGCACCCTCAAACTGCTGGACCCGGCCTGCGGCTCCATGCACTTCGGCCTGTATGCCTTCGATCTCTTTGCCGAGATCTATCGCGAGGCCTGGGCCTGGGAACAACAGCACGGGCCGGGCTCGCTGGAAGTCTCGACCCAGCCCCAGGCTGCGCTCAAACCACTGAGCCAGACCTATGAGGACGAAGCGGCATTCCTGTGCGACGTGCCGCGCCTGATCATCGAGCACAATATCTATGGCGTGGACATCGACCCGCGCGCCGCGCAGATCGCCTCGCTGGCGCTGTGGCTGCGGGCGCAACGTGCTTGGCACGACGCAGGAGTGAAGGCCAAAGACCGCCCGCTGATCGGGCGGGGCCATGTGGTGGCCGCCATTGCGCCGCCGGCAGAGCGTGAGTTGCGCCAGCAGTTTGCGGCCAACCTCGATCAGCGCGACGCCGAGCTATTCGAGAAGACGCTGCAACTGCTCAAGGGCCTGCCGGAGCTGGGTGTGCTGCTCCAGGTCGAGCGCGAACTGCCGAACTTGATTCGCCAGGTCTATGTCGGCAAAGGCACCGGCCTGTTTGCTGCGCAGGAGCAAGAGAACTGGCAGCAAGCGGAGGCGCGCCTGCGTGAGGCGCTGACCGAGTTTGCCCAGGCGGCGAAATCCACCTACCAAGGGCGGCTTTTTGCACAGGACGCATTGCAAGGTCTCCGGCTCATCGATCTATGCCGTGAAGTGTTCGATGTCGTGGTGATGAATCCGCCTTTTGGCGCACTGGCTGCCAACACAAAGAACCAGCTCGCCAAAGCCTACCCGCGCAGCAAGAACGACCTGCTGGCCATCATGGTCGAGCGTGGCCTGGAACTGCTGCGCTCTGGAGGGCGCATTGGCGCCATTACATCGCGCACTTGCTTCTTCCTCTCTAGTTTTCAGAAGTGGCGGGAGGATGTGGTGCTGGGCGTTGCCCGCCCCGAAGTGATGGCCGACCTTGGGCTTGGAGTAATGGACGATGCAATGGTCGAGGCTGCTGCCTATGTATTGGAGAAACAGGCATGACAATCTTTCTACGCCTGCTAGCGGATAAAGATAAAGCCACTAATTTGCTGGCCAGTTGCAGCGCCTTGCGTACAGGACAGAGTGATGCGCGGTCATTTCAGGTGGCGCCGGAATCGTTCCGGGCAGTACCGGGCTCGCCATTCGCTTATTGGGTGAGCGGAGAGGTACGTGAAAAGTTCAGCCAATTTGACAGATTTGAGTGTGATGGCCGGTTTGTAAAACACGGGCTTACGACTGGAAACGACGATCGTTTCCTGCGGGCATGGTGGGAATCTATGAACCCTGATGGGTGGTTGCCGTTTGCAAAAGGCGGCAGTCATTCACCTTACTATGCGGACCAACAGCTCCTCCTGAAATGGGTGGATGAAGGGGGCGAGTTGCGGGCTGGCTATCAAACAAAGGCGATCGCTGGCACACGGCTTGACGGTAATGAGTATTTCGGTCGCAAGGGGTTGACGTGGCCGCTGCGATCGCGAAGCTTTTCACCTCAAGCACTGGCGAGCGCAAGTAGCTTTTCAGCCCGTGGATACTGCGCATTCTTCCCAGAGGGAGATGAATTGATAGCGCTGGCGTTATTTAATAGTCAAGCCTTTGATTATCTCTTTAAGGTTGCTCTAGGTCGCTTTGGGTTCCCCGAGTTTATCGTCGGTATTTTGCAGTTGCTTCCCTGGCCCTCGATTGGAGATGCACAATCATCTCAGCTGGCAAGATTGTCGTGCCGCGCCTGGTCCCTCAAGCGCACATTGGACACCATCGAAGAGACCTCTCATGCGTTTGCGCTGCCTGCCGCGCTGCGCTCTCGCCTGGGCGATTACGACCCTCCCGCTATTGAAGCAGAGCTTGCCCGCATTCAGGCTGAGATCGACGCCATCGCCTTCGACCTCTATGGCTTTTCCGATACCGACCGCACCGCCGTACAGGCCAGCCAGGGGGCGGCGAGCGCAGCGGACGAACTCCTCGACGAGGAGGCCGACGACGAAGACCGCGTAGCGCCGGGCGACCACACGGCGGGCCTGTTAAGTTGGACTGTCGGCGTGGCATTTGGCCGTTTCGACTGGCGCTTGGCCATCGGCGAGCGCGCCGCACCTGCCGAGCCGGAACCCTTCGAGCCACTGCCTGCCAAGAGCCCAGGCATGCTGCCGGGCGGGGCCGCGCCCTTCCATGTGCACGAAGGCATCCTGGTGGACGACCAAGGGCACCCGCATGACCTCGCGCGTCTGGTGGAGGAGGTATTGGCTCGCGTGGATATCGCGGTGCCGGAAGACGTGCGTCGCTGGCTGCAACGGGATTTCTTTGCTTTCCACCTGCAGCGCTACACCAAGAGCCGCCGCAAAGCGCCTATCTACTGGCCGCTGTCCACCGCATCTGGCAGCTACACGCTGTGGGTTTATTACCCCAGCCTCAGCAGCCAGACACTGTATACGGCGATCAACGACTTCGTCGAACCCAAGCTCAAACAAGTCGGCGCTGACGTGACGGCTCTGCGCAACAAGGGTTCTGCTCGGACCCGTGACGACGAAAAGCAGTTCGAGACGTTGCAAGCTTTCGAGCTGGAGTTGATCGAGCTACGTGACACCCTGCTCAAGCTCGCGCCAACCTACAAGCCCAATCACGATGATGGCGTGCAGATCAGCGCCGCGCCGCTGTGGCCGCTGTTCCGCCACAAGCCCTGGCAGAAGGTGCTCAAAGACACCTGGGCCAAGCTGGAAAAAGGCGACTACGACTGGGCGATGCTCGCCATGAACTACTGGCCCGAGCGCGTTCGCGAGAAGTGCAAGACCGACA